>NZ_JBHSBL010000020.1:74175-410378 GCF_042650585.1 Actinoplanes subglobosus | reverse complement strand
GCCCCCCGCTGTTACTGGTATCAGCAGGGTCAGCTGAACGTGAATTCGCCGCCGTAGTCTCGGGTGTGGTCGCGGTAGACGGTGTGGTGGTGGATCTGGTTCTGGATGACGATGCCGTTCTGGCAGACGAACTCGACCCAGACGCTCGGCCCGTCGATGCGGACGTGGTCGGCGTGGCTGGTCAGGCCGGTCGTGCCGGACCAGGCGATGTAGGTCTCGCCGAGTCCCCTCTCGTAGGTCGCCATCAGCGACGCGGCGGTCGTGTCGTCGGCGCCGGCCACCCACGGCTCGATCGCGGCCAGGACCAGCTTCTCCTGCCCGGCGGTCAGGTCCTTGACTGCCAGGCCGGACTTCTTCTCCGGGAATCTGCCGTCCTCGCCCGGGCCGACCAGGACGTCGCTGAAACTCTGCTCCAGTTTCGCCTTCGCCTGTTCGGCGCCGCTGAGGCTGCCGTTCATGGCGAGCAGCGCCGACCTCATGTTCTCCAGTGGAGCGTGTGCGGTGCCGGAGTCGTCGGTCCAGCTGGTCGGTTCGACGCCGATGAAGAACGGCGAGGCGCCGGTGACCTGGCCGGACTTGTACGACAGGTTGACGGCGAGGTGGTGACCTCCGAAGGGGAGCTGCCAGGCGCCACTGGTGCTCGGCGTGCCGAGGAAGGCGAGGAAGGCGAGGAAGGCGAGGAAGGCGAGGAAGGCGAAGAAGGCGAAGAAGGCGAAGAAGGCGAGGAAGGCGAAGAAGGCGAGGAAGTACGTGCCGCCGGAATAGCCGCCGAGCTTGATGCAGGACCGGCACGTGCCGCCGCACGGCAGGTGGGACCGTGCGGTCGCGTTCTCCGCGGTGAGCTCCAGGGCCACCTTGGACTTCTCGGTGCCGTCGAGGGTGGCGAGAAACGCCTCGGCCGCCTCCACGACACCGGCGACGGTCTTGTCGTAGGACTTGACCGGCTGATCCGGCACCGTCTCGTCGCCCGAGCTGGTGCATCCCCCGCGGCGAGCGTCAGGACCAGGGTGGCGCCGACCGCCCATCGGCCTTGTCGGATCACAGGGAACTCCTTCTACCCCATCGGATGTCCGGCAGATCATTGACAATGTCATTGCCACACCGCAAGAAGCTTCTTAACAGGCCTTATATCGTCAATCACAAAGGATACCGACAGCTTTCTCACAGAATTGTCGATCATCTTTCGGGGCGCGATAGGGTCTGGGCATGACCGACGATCTGCTTGCCGATTTCGTCCGGGCCGACCGGGAGCAGGGCCTCGGGACCTACGGGATCCACGTCCACCGGGAGGGCCGGCCATCGGTCGAGCACCGCTTCCGGTCCGACGATCGAGTCAACCTCTACTCGGTGTCGAAGACGTTCACCGCCGTCGCCGTCGGGATCGCCGAGTCCGAGGGCCGGCTCGGTCTCGGCGACCGGGTGATCGACCATTTTCCGGAGCTACGGCCGCTCGCCGCCGACGGGTTCGAGAGCGTCACCGTGCACCATCTGCTGACGATGACCAGTGGCAGCGGGCACGAGTGGTTCGCCGACCGGCGCGTCGACGCGGCTGATCTGCTGCACGAGTTCGTCGCGGAGCCACTCGTCGCCCCGCCGGGGAGGCGTTTCGCGTACACCGGGAGTGGTTTTTATGCTCTCGGCCGTCTGATCGCCCGGGTGACCGGTGCGAATGTTCGCGATTATCTGCTGCCTCGCCTTTTTCGGCCGCTCGACCTGCACAATCCGGCCTGGCATTGTTGTCCGCTGGGTTTTCCGTTCGCGGAGAGCGACCTTTTCCTGCGGACCGGCGAGTTGTCGCGCTTCGCGCGTCTCCTGCTGCAATCCGGTGTCTGGGAGGGCGAGCAGGTGATTCCTTCCGATTTTGTACGGCGCATGGCCACCGACCGGGTCGACATGAAGGAGGGCGACGCGCACACCGACGGTTACGGTCTCGGCATCTGGCTGGAGCCGGGAGGTGCCGTCCGGATGCACGGCGCCTACGGGCAGATCGCGCTGATCGACGAGGGGCGGCGCGCCGCGATCACCGTGACCGCCCACACCGAGGACGAGACGGCCCAGCTGACCGCGCTGCACGACCTGGTCCTGGCCCGCCTCGACTAGAGGAGGAAGGCCGACGGCGCCGGGGCGGGGCAAGCGGCCGACGGCGCCCGGGCGGGTGAGCGGCCGACGGCGCCCGGGCGGGTGAGCGGCCGACGGCGCCCGGGCGGGTGAAGGCGCCGGGGCGGTGAAGCGGCCGGCAGCGCCGCGCGGTGAAGCGGCCGGCAGCGCCGCGCGGTGAAGCGGCCGGCAGCGGTGGGTCATCGGGCGGATGGGCCGACGTGATGGTCGAGCCACGCACGCAGTGGGCGGCTGATCCGGAAGAAGTCGATGATGCGGTCGCGGGCCGCGCCGGTGCCCATCCACGGGGCCGGCTCCCACTCCTGCCAGGTGGTCAGGCCCTTGTGGCGCAGCAGTTCGATGCGGGGGTGGTCCTTGGGGAAGCCGCGCGGGGCAGTCTTCAGGGTGCCGTGCCCGTGGACCGTGACGCCGGACTTCCCCATGTCGGCGATCAGCGCCTCCAGCGACGGGCCGAGGTGGTCGTCGACGATGGTGCGGCGGTAGCGTTCGAGCTGGTCGGGGGCCATCTGGTACATGCCGCAGCCGGCCGCCAGACCGTCCTGGCCCAGCTGGATGTAACCGCCGAACTCCAGCCAGATGCCGAGGTGGTCCTTGTAAGGGGTCTTGTCGTTGCTGAAGCGGACGTCACGGTAGGGCCGGAAGATCTTGCCGGGGCCGAACTCGGGTTCGAGATCGGCGAGCAGGGCCAGGGCGGGTGCCTTCACCTGGTTCTCGTAGACCGGCAGGTGGGTTGTCCAGTAGGTCTTGGAGTTGTCGGCGGTCAGACCCTCGTAGAACTCGAGGGCCTCGCTCGGCCAGCCACGGAACGTCACCAGGAAAGTCTGCCTCAGGCGGGCGCGCTCTCGACAGCCGGCACCAGGCGCCCGTCCGCGTACAGCCGATGGTTGAGCCGGAGCAGGACGAGGGTCAGCGTCTCGTCCCGGAAGAAACCGTGATCGAGATCCAGCCTCCTCCAGAATTCGACGAAGGTGGGGAGGAGCTCGGCGTCCACGACGTTGCCCAGGGCGCTCACCACCGATCCGAGATCGGGGCCGTCCGGGAATTCCAGCGCCATGACACGAGCGGCGGTCGCCCGGCAGGTGATCACACGGATCGTTTCGGCGTATCGCCGCGGGTCGGTTCGCAGCAACCCGGGACCGAGTCGTTCGAAGATCGGCCAGAGCAGGCCGGCCATGGCGTCGAGCTGCGTTCGCGGAACGAGGCCGGCCCATCGTGCGAAGACGACGGCGTCGAGATCGCCGGACGATGCGGCGCGAGCCAGAGCCGCGCGTACCTCGGCCAGCACGGAATCGGTGAGGCCCAGGTCGACGAGGGTGTGCACCTGCCGGACGAGGAGATACCCGTTGAACGAGTCCGCGGTGAACTGCCGCCGGAACGAGGCTCGCAGGTCCCGGCTTGCCTGGCCGTCGCCACCGCGGGCGAGCAGGGTCACGAGGGCGTCCCGCTTGTCGGGGTCGCCGAAATGCAGCTCGTCGATGGCCTTCCGTAGCAGTTCCGGCCGGGCCGGGAGGCCCGCCAGGAGGTTGTAGATCCACCAGCATGACTGACCGGCCAGTGTGACGAACCTGTCGATCGCCGCGACCTGGAGACTCTCGGTCCAGAATTCCGTCACCCGGGAGATCGCCTCCGGCGTCACGAACGGCGTCAGCGCGAGGACGGTGTCGATGGTCGCGGCCTCGTCTCCCGGCCGGTTGAGGGCGACGACCGCGACCCACGGGTCCTCCTCGCCGACGGGAGGGATTCCCCGCTCGAGGAACCGGTCCAACAGGTCCAGGTATTCACGATGACCATGGTGCATCGCCACATAGGCGATTCCCGAGAGCATCTGCACGGCCGGCAACTTGCGCCTCAGATCCTTGGAGGCGTTCAACTCCACGATGTACGGCGTCAGCGCCCTGACATAGCGGACAGCCGCTTTCCCGTCGGTGTCGCTCAGCACCTTGAGGCATTCACACAGGAGGCTGGACAGGGCCGTGATCCGGTCCGGCGCCATCGCCGAGTCGAGCACCTCGGTGGCGATCCTCCGGGCGGCCGAGATTCCGCGGTCGTGCATTCCCCGGATGATGGACTCCGGGATCATGGTCCATGAGTCGAGGGCGACCTCGTCGGCCAGCGCGACGACGGTGGCCTCCTCCCCGTACTCGCCCAGGGCCCTGGCCATGGCGATCTTGCACTGGTAGTTGAGGGCGGTGGTCTCCTCGCCGAAGAAGGCCCGCACCCTGCTCGCGCTCAGGCCGACGAGGATCCGGCTGGACTCCTCGATGACGTAGCCCTCGTCCCGTTCGGTGAAGGCCACCCACAGGGAGTCGACGATGCCGGCGCGGAGGCCGGCCATCTTGATGCGCGGGGCCGCGAGCAGGCAGTGCCCGAGCAGCAGCAGGTCACGGCAGAGGATGTCGTCGCCGGCCACGATCGGAACCCGCGGCGCCGCCTGCCGGCCGGGGCTGCCGGCGATGCCGAGGAGCAGGTCGGTGGCGTCCGACATCCGGCCGGCCAGGAGCAGCAGGACCTCCTCCCACCACGGATCGTGCCGGTACCGGAGCACGTGATCACGGGCCTCGGCGAAGTGCTCGTTGGCCCAGACGGCCGCCAGATATTCCTGGATGGTCAGGTGCCAGAAGCCGTACCAGCCGGCCGCCTGTTCCCGGAGCAGACCGTAGTTGGCCGCGATCTCTCGCAGGATCTCCGCGGGATCCGCGTCGTCCAGGCCGATGGTCGGCAGGAAGTCGCGGATCATGTCGAGGACTTCCGGTTCAGGGAAGTACCGCTGCCCCCGGACGTGGAAATGCCAGGCGAGTTCCTCCAGCAGGTCCCGTTTGCGGTCGGTGGTGAAACGCGCGTACCGCCGGATCCCGCGCCGGGAGTCCCATTCCTTCAGCAGCACGTCCAGGCAGCGGTGGTAGAGCTCGGACCGGCGTTCCGGGATTTCCAGGTCGTTCTCGTAGACGATGGCGATGAGCGACAGGATCAGCGGGTTGGCGGCGAGTGTCTTCATCCGCACGTTGCCGCCGAGGGAACTCACCAGGTCGCGCAGTTCGCGGTCGCGGCCGGTGAACCAGTTGCCGAGGAACAGTCGGCTCTGCTCCCAGGTGAAGTCGAGGACCTCCAGGACCTGGAACCGGTCCAGCCCTCCGTTGAACCCGGCCCGGCGGCAGGTCACCGCGATCGGCGTCCGGGGGTGACGGCTGCAAACCCGCTCGATCTCGGCGGCGACCTTGCGGTAGGCGTCGCGGGCCTGTTCGGCGTCGGATCCGCCGAGGACCTCGTCGAGCCCGTCCAGGAGCAGGGTGACGTCGCCCTGGTCGAGGCGTTCCCGCAGGTACTCCCCGGCGCCGGTGAACCCGTAACGGTGGACGCACTCACGCACCGCGAATTCGAGGATGTCGTCGAGCCCGCTGTCGATGAACCGGCGCAGCTCGACGAAGATCGGGGTGCCGGACAGGGTGTTCGACTCGTCGCGGGCGATGCGGAAGGCGAGGTGTTTGAGCATCGTCGTCTTGCCGGCGCCGGGATCGCCGACGATGACGACCCGCTGGTAGCGCGACAGCGCCTCTTCGGGCGCCACCGCGTCGGCGTGTTTGGCCACGGTGCGTTCGGCGGTGGCCCGGAGCAGTTCGGCGGGGCGGCCGGCGGCCAGTGCCTCGATCTCCTCGTCGGCGACGTACCGGCGGGACTCGTCCTCGCGGATCCGGACCTGCACGTAGAGGGCCCGCAGGTCGAGTGGCCGGGCCATGTCCAGCACGCGGAGCGCCTTGAGTTCGGAGACGAGCTCCACCTTGTAGGCGGCGGCCGCCTCCGTCGTCTCCCGGCGGGACCGTTCGGCCTCCTCCGCCGCTTCCCGGCGCAGCCGGTCGGCCTCACCGTCGGCCCGGTCGCGGGCGAGCCGGTCCTCGTAGTCGGCCCGTTCCCGGTCCAGCCGGCGCTGGGCTCCCTGGCTCTTCTTCCACTGGATCACGCCGGCGACCAGCCCGATGAGCCCGATGACGGCGGCGATGAACGCCGCGACGACCTCGGGCGACTGCCACACCGAGTCGGCGGCCGCACCCGCCGGGGACGGGTCCGGGCTCGGAGCCGGCGGGGCGAAGGCGAACAGGAACACGGGCAACGACGATCCCTCCGAGGCGCGGACGACCCGGCGTAGTGTCCAGCAGCGACACCGTCCGTGGTGTCGGCTGCCGGACAGCCGGCGCTACAGCGGGTCCATCGCCAGGACGTTGCGGGCCTCCCGGACCACGGCCAGGTCGACCATCCGGCCGCGGGCGTCGAGGCACACCCCGCCGCCGGCCGCCTCGAAGCGTTCGATCAGGTCGCGGGCGTCGGCGAGTTCGCCGGGGGTGGGGGTGAAGACCTCGTGGACGATTCCGATCTGCGCCGGGTGGATGCAGGCCCGGCCGCGGAAACCGAGCCGTTTGAGTGCCTCGGTGGAACGGCGGAGCGCGTCGAGGTCGCGGAAATCCGTGGAGACGGCGGCTGCGGGCGGGGCGATTCCGGCCGCTGCCGAAGCCAGGACGACGGTCGACCGTACCAGCAGAAGCTCTTGATCTCCCGGGGTCACGCCCAGCTCGGCGGCGAGATCGGCTTCGCCGATCTGGAGGCGGGTGACACGCGGCGCGGCGGCGATGGCGGCGGCGTCGAGGATGGCCCGGGGGGTTTCCAGCAGCGGTACGAGACCGACCGCCCCCGCCGGATCGTGCTCGTCGAGGAGTCCGGCGAGTGCCGTCACCTGCTCTGCCGAGGCCTTGGCCACCACCAGGCCGCGCAGAGCGGGCGCGATGACCGTGCGGGCGTCGTCGAGGCCCATCGCACCGGAGTTGACCCGCACCCACACCGGGGCGTCCGCGGGCAGCCAGCGCAGCCACTCGGCGACCGTGTAGCGGGCGGTCTCCTTCTCGGCCGGCGGTACCGCGTCCTCCAGGTCGACGATCAGCGCGTCAGCGCCCCGGTTGAGTGCCGAGGCGAGCATCGTCGGCTGGTTGCCGGGCACGTAGAGGAACGATCTCATCCGATCGCCGCCGCGCCGGACAGGAGCGCGCGGGCGATGACGACCCGCTGGATGTCGTTGGTGCCCTCGCCGATCATCATGAGCGGCGCGTCCCGGTAGAGGCGCTCGACCACGAACTCCTTCGAGTAGCCGTAGCCGCCGTGCACCTGCATCGAGTTGAGAGCGCAGAACACGGCCGCCTCGGACGCGAACGCCTTGGCCATGCCGGCTTCCATGTCGACCCGGTGGCCGCCGTCGGAGCGGGACGCCGCCCAGTAGACGAGCAGCCGGGCCGCCTGCACCTGCGCGGCCATCTCGGCGATCTTCAGCTGGACGGCCTGGAAGTCGCCGATCGGCTTGCCGAAGGCCTTGCGCTGCCCGGCGTATCTGAGGGCCTCGTCGTAGGCGGCCTGGGCGATGCCGAGGGCGCGGGCCGCCACGTTGATCCGGCCGGTCTCCAGGCCGGACAGGACCTGCTGCATGCCGCGGCCCTCGACACCGCCGAGCAGCTGCGACACCGGTACACGGACGTCCTCCAGCAGGACCTCACACGACTCGGTGCCGTGGTAACCGAGTTTCGGCAGGTCACGCTCGACGGTGAAGCCGGGGGTGCCGGCCTCGACCAGGATCACCGACATGCCCCGGTGCGCGGGCGTCGCCGTCGGGTCGGTCTTGCAGAGCACCGGCAGCGGGTCGGCGTGGCGGGCGTTGGTGATCCAGGTCTTCCGGCCGTTCAGGACATAGAAATCACCGTCGCGGTGGGCCACGGTGGCGATTCCCTGCAGGTCGGTCCCGGCATCCGGTTCGGTCAGGGCGATTCCGGTACGCCGGTTGCCGCTGGCCAGGTCGGGCAGATACTTCGACTTCTGCTCGTCCGTGCCGTGCTTCGCGATCAGCCAGCAGGACAGCGAGTGGGAGCCGAGGATGCCGGCCACCCCCATCCAGCCCTTGGCGATCTCCTCGAACGTGAGGGCGAAGCTGACCATGTCGGCACCGAGCCCGCCGTACTCCTCGGGGACGGTCAGGCCGAACAGGCCCATGTCGCGCATCGTCTCGACGATCTCGGTGGGGTAGCGGCCGGCGGCCTCCCACTCGCTGGCGACCGGGCGGATCTCGCGGTCCACGAAGTCGCGCAGCACGTCGCGGAACAGGCGCTGCTCGTCGTTGAGGTCAAAGTCCATCGTCACTCCGTGGTGAATACGGCCGGCTCGGAGCCCGGAACGAGCCGGACGGGCTGGTCACACTGCGGGTCGGTGACACCGACCAGGTGGGTGAGCACGATCGGGCCCTCGGTGAGGCGGACCCGGGCGAGCACGTAGGGTTCGTCGGCCCGGTGCACGACGGTGAAGCTGTCGACGGTGCCGGTGCCGAGCGGTTCGACGTCGACCAGTTCGCGGCTGCCGCAGGTGGCGCAGATCGGGCGCGGGTAGAACTGGTCGGTCCGGCAGGTCACGCAGTGCTGAAGCATCATCGGCCGGCTCCCAGGAGCACCGTGGCGTGGCTGGAGAAGATGCCGCCGGTGCCGTGGGCCAGTGCCGTGGCGGCGCCCGGCACCTGACGTTCGCCGCACTCGCCCCGCAGCTGGCGGACCGCTTCGACGAGCAGCAGCACCCCGAACTGGCCGGGATGGCAGTAGGCCAGGCCGCCGCCGGTGGTGTTGTGCGGGACGGTCGCCGACAGGCCCTCGCCCGGGGCGGCGAAACCCAGCGCCTCCAGGCCGAGCGGCACCGAGATGGTGAACGCGTCGTAGAGCTGCACCACGTCGACGTCGGCCGGGGTCAGGCCGGCCCGGGCGAAGGCGCGGCGGCCCGAGTCGATCGCCCCGGTACGCAGCAGGTCGGGGGCGGTGGCCATGCCGGTGTGGGTCAGCGCCTCACCGTAGCCGAGTACCTCCACCGGGCGTTTCGGCAGGTCGCGGGCCCGCTCGAGGGACGTCATCACGATCGCTCCGCCGCCGTCGGTGACCAGGCAGCAGTCCAGTCTGCCGAGCGGGGAGGAGATCGTGGGCGCGTCCAGAACCTCATCGACGGTCAGGGGCCCCTGGCCGTACGTCCATGCCCTGGGGTTGATCTGAGCCTTCGCCCGGGCCGCCACCGCGACCGTCGCGAGGTCCGCGCGGGTCAGACCGTGCTCGTGGAGGTAACGCTGAGCGACCATCGCGTAGTAGGAGATCGGGTAGAGCGGGCGGTACGGGGCCTCCCAGTCGGCCTCCGGGGTGCCCTCGTCGTAGGTGGCGGCCAGCTTCCGGTTGCGGGCCGAACGCTGGTCGGAGGCGTAGGAGATCACCACGGTGCGGCATTGACCTGCGGCGATAGCCTGGGCGGCGCGGGCCACGTACATCTCGAAGACCGCTCCCCCGGCGAACGTCGAGTCGCACCAGGACGGTTGCAGGCCCAGCCAGTCGGCGAGCTGGGTGGCCGAGAAGCGGGAGATGCCATTGGTGGCGAGACCGTCGACATCACCCAGGGTGAGACCGGCGTCGTCGAGGGCGCGGGTGACCGCCTGGGTCTGCAGCTCCAGGATGCTCTTACCGGTCCGGCCGAGGTCGCATTCGGCGGCGCCGACGATGGCGACGCCGGTCATGGCAGGTGGACGGTGGCGCTCGCCGGGGCCACCGCGATCCGGCCGGTGATGGTCTCGACGCGCAGGTCCACCTCGATCCGGCCGTCCACCTCGCTGGTCACCGTGCCCAGGCAGCGGATGGTCTCGCCGGCGAAGACGAGGTTCCTGAAGCGGAGACTCAACCCGGTGATGATCGCGTCGGGGCCGAACCACTCGCGGAGCGCGATCGCGAGGTAGGCGCCGAAGACCTGGCCGTCGACCACCGGCCGGTCCAGATCCCGTTCCCGCAGATACGACATGTCGTAGTGGAGCCGGTGCCAGTCCCACGTCGCTCCCGCGTAGGCGATCATGTCCGGCAGCTCGATGGTGCGCTCGAAGGTCAGCTCATCGCTCGACATAGATCAGCGTCTCCTCGTTGACGGCCAGGAGCCGGTCGTTCTGGTCGGTGTAGGTCGCCTCCGAGATCACCACCAGCATCCGCTTGCCGGATCCGGTGACCCGCTCGGTCATGCCGGCGAGCCTCCAGCGGGCGGTGATCACGTCCTCCGGGCCGACCGGGCGCTCGAAGCGGTAGGAGTTGCCGCCCCGGACCAGGCGGGTGCCCGGGACCTCCAGGTGCCAGCCGTGCCCGGCGTAACCGTCGGCGTCGCGGGGCAGGTTCGCGTACTGGTTCGTCTCGCAGATCAGCGTCGGCGGGGCGACGTCACCGGCCAGGTGCGACGGGTCGGTGTCGCCGGTGGCCAGCGCGAAGTAGCGGATCGCGGCCCGGCCCAGTGGCTCCGGGGCGGTGTAGACCCGCTCCTCGCCGATCCGGGCTTCGAGGGCTTCGGTCAGCAGCGTCATCGGAGCACCGCCGTCGGGACCGTCTCCAGCAGGAACTCCGGCCGCAGCAGGGCCGAGCAGACCACCGACGTGACGACCGCGTTCGGGAAGTGCCGGTCCCGCAGGGCGGCCGTGCGCGGGTAGTCGGCGACCGCCGCCGGCGTCAGGTACTCGACCAGGTGGACGACGTTCTCGCCGGTCGCGCCGGCCTCGGCCAGCACCGTCTCGATGCTCCGGTAGATGAACGCGGCCTGCCCGGCCAGGTCGTCGTCGTGGATCGCCCGCTGGCTGACCGGGTCCAGCGCCCCGAAGCCGGCGAGGAAGACGCTGTCGCCGGCCCGTACCGCCGGCTTGTAGGTGAGCGTGTCGTAGCGGGCCCAGCCCGGGTTCAGCGCGGTCAACGGGCCGTACGCGGCCACCGCGTCCAGGGAGACGGCCGCGCCGGGCGCCACCGGGACGTCGACCAGGATGCCGGCCGCGCCCGGGTGCACCGGGCCCGGACCCAGCAGCTCCTTGCGCGGTCGGCCGCAGCGCGGGTACTCGGCGCGCGTCGCCGTCGCCGTGTAGTCGACCGTCCGGACCAGGGCGCCCGTGTCCAGTCCGGCCTTTGCCAGCAGGGCCGCGATCCGTTCCAGGCACCAGCGGTACTGGTCACGGAAGTCGCCGTCGGTGGTGTGCACGCTCGGCAGGAAGACGATGCCACCGGCCGCCCGGAGCACGTCCTCGCCGTCGGTGATCAGGTCACCGCCGCCGGGATGGGTCACGACGGCGACCGCGTACGGCGCGTCGTCGCCGGCGATCGCCTCCACCGGGACCCGCGACACCGGCACCCGGTGACCGCCGAGCGCCGCGAACCGGGCCGCGTCCAGGAACGCCGGGTCGGCGAGGGCGGCGGCGGTCACGTACTCGGTCACGTGGACGACGTCGGCCGGGGCCACGCCGAGGAGGTGGTAGCCGGGCACCGCCGGCAGGTACGCGGTCACTTCAGGCACCCTTCGATCGCATCGAGCAGGGCCACCGGGCCGTCGGCCGCGAAGACAGCCGGGGCGCCGGGCCCGAGATTCGCTGTGGCTTTGGTACGCACTCCCCCGCCGGCCGAACGCTCCACGCGCGCGACCCGGCCGTCAGCGGCGACGATGCCGGGCGCGTCGGCGGCGACCACGCCGGCGGCGCCGGTCTCCACGGTGATGCGTGCGGCGAGCGCCAGGACGTCGGGGCGGTCCAGGTCCTCGAAGGTGTCGAGGTCCACCCAGCCGTCGACGATCATCGCGGCCACGCACCAGTAGACGCTGAACTTCGCCTCGTAGGCGCTGCGCGGCCGCCGCTTCTCCGGGCCACCGACGATCGGGACGGCGTCCGGGTGCAGGGTCACGGTCAGCGCCGACGGCATCGAACCGGTGAACTCGCCGGCCGCGTCGATCGAGGCGTGGGTGAGCTGGCAGGCCGGGTACGGCTTGATCCCGATCCGGGTCGCCTCCCACCGCCCACCCCCGCGTGGTGACGGGCGGTCCGGATCGGACCACGGCTCGGCACGCGACGGTGCGCCCTCGCCGCGTGGTGACGTGAGGTCCGGATCGGACCGCGGCTCGGCACGCGCGGTACCGGGCAGATCGCCAAGGAGGACGGTGGCGTCGGGGGCACGGCCGGTCATGGTGCGGAACAGGCCGTACTCGCCGTCGAGGGCTCCGGCCGGGCCGGTGGCTCCGGCGGCGGCGAGGCGGGCGGCGAGGATGCCGTTGGCCGCCGCGGTGCCGGGATGCAGCTGTTTCGTGCTCGCCGGGCTGTGCAGGAACTCGAGCAGGCCACTCGCCCCGCTGGCCGCGATGCCGATCGCGTGGGCGAGCCTCGTCTCGTCGAGCCCGATCAGCAGTCCGGCGGTCACGGCGGCGCCGATCACCCCGCACATCGAGGTGGCGTGCAGGCCCCGCGCGTGGAATCCGTGCGGTGCCGCGGCGCCGAGACGGCAGACGACCTCCAGACCCGCGGCCAGGGCGGTGATCATGTCGCTGCCGCGGGCTCCGGTCTGCTCTCCCACGGCGAGCGCCACGGGTACGGTCACCGCGCTCGCATGCACCAGCCCACCGGCATGCGTGTCGTCGAAGTCGAGGGCGTGCACGGCCACGGCGTTGCCGAAGGCCGCGGCCACCGCACCGACCCGCTCCCCGGTGAACAGCCGTGCCTCAGGCGGCCCGCCGAGCCCCCGGGCGACGGTGAGGGCGGGGTCGGCGGCACCGCGCCGGATACCGGCGACGGCACAGCCCACGGCGTCGATCAGGTGCTCCCGGGCGGCGTGGACGACGGCATCCGGCAGCCCTCGCCGGTCAAGCCGGGCAGCCCATCGCGCAAGCACGACAGCGGCAGGTTCACCCGGATTCGAATCAACATTGATTCGGTCAACATTGACGGCGTCAATGTTGACCGAATCAATGTTGACGGCGTCAGCGTTGACGGCGTCAGCGTTGAGGGCGCCGGGGTTCATTCGGGGGCCTTACCGAAGGCTCCCGCTTCACGGAGTCGGGTCAGCTGGGTGTCGTCGTAGCCGAGCAGGCCGGCCACATAGGGCAGGTCCTCGCCCCGGCGCGGGGCGCGGCGGTAGACCGGGGGTTCGGTGCCGACCCGGACCGGTGAGGCGACCTGGCGGACCGTTCCCCAGTGCGGGTGCTCGGTCTCGACGATCAGGCCCCGGGCCAGCGTGTGCGGGTCGCGCAGCGCCGCGGCGACGTCGTTGACCGGGCCGCACGGGACACCGGCCGGTTCTAGCAGGGCCAGCCAGTCCGCGGTGTTCCGGGTCGCGAACGTCTCCTCCAGCAGCGGCAGCAGCTCGCCGGCGTGGACGCGGCGGCCGGCGAACGTGGCGAACCGCGGATCGGTCAGCGCCGGCACACCGAGGACCGTCACCAGCCGCTGCCAGAACTTCTCCTTGGCGCAGCCGACCACCACCCACCCGTCGGCCGACGGGAACAGCTGGAACGGCACCAGCGACGGGTGCGCGGAGTAGCGGGTGCGGGCCGGTTCGAACCCGGCGTTCAGGTGCCAGGCGGCCGGGTAGGTGAGCATGCCGACCGCGGTGTCGAAGAGGCTCAGGTCGCAGTCCATGCCGTGGCCGTCGCGGCGGGCCGCGTGCACCCCGGCGAGCAGGGCGATCGCGGCGACGAAACCGCCGGAGTAGTCGACGAGGGACAGGCCCGACTTGGCCGGTGGTCCGCCCGGTTCGCCGGTCAGGTCCATCCAGCCGGCGAGGCCCTGCAGGATGTAGTCGTAGCCGGGCTGCGCGGCACGCGGGCCGGTCATCCCGAAACCGGTCAGCGAGCAGCACACGATGCTCGGATTGATGTGTTTCAGCTGGTCGTACGTTATGCCAATCTTGCCGGGGACGTCGCCGCGCAGGTTGGAGTACACGGCGTCGGAGTGGCGGACCACGTCCTCGAAGACCTCCCGGCCGGATGCCGTGGAGAGGTCCAGCGACAGCGAGCGCTTGCCGCGGTTGAACGTCTCGAAGAACAGCGAGTCCTCGCCGTCGGCGTACGGCGGCACGTAACGGCCGACGTCGCCGCCGGTGCCCGGCTCCTCGATCTTGATGACGTCGGCGCCGAGGTCGGCCAGGTGCACCGAGCCGAACGGGCCGGCGCCGTACTGCTCGACGGCGACGATCCGGATGTCCTCAAGTGGCCTCATTGCACACTCCCCACGAGGTCGAGCAGGCGGTCCTGGGCATGCCGCACCTCGCCGGCCGGCAGACCGTAGGAGGGCGGGGAGAGTTTGATCGCGTCGGCCAGCCCGTCGTACTCCTTCAGCCGGGCGAGACACTCCTGGGCGGTGCCGGCGATCGTGTACGCGTCGACCATCTCGTCGGGGATCAGGTCGCCGAGGTCGTCGGCGGGCCGGCCGGCGCGCAGGGCGGTGTTCGCGGCGGCGCAGACCGCACCGAACCCGGCGGCGCCGAAGGTGTCGGCGTAGGAGCGGACCGAGGCGTAGAAGCCGACGACGTTGGCGGCGCGGCGGCGGGCGACGGCCGGATCGGGGTCGACCGAGCAGCAGGCCGCGGCGACCACATCGAAAGGCCGCACACCCGCCGGGCCGCGGCCGGAGTCCCGGACAGGCCGGATGCCGTCACCGCCGGTGCCCGGGTCAGGGCGGACGCGGGCGCGGCCGGCCTCCAGCGCCGGCCGGATCCGGTCGCGCAGGTCGGACGGCGGGCACAGCTCGTGGGCGATCCACCCGTCGGCGACCTCACCGGCCAGCGCGACCATGGAGGGGCCCACCCCGGCCAGGTAGATCGGGATGCGGGCGCGGACCGGCGGGTACGGCCGGCGCCATCCGCGGACCCGGATCGACCGGACACCGTCGTGGACGATCGGGTCGCCGCCGGCCAGCACGGCCCGGATGATGGCGACGGTGTCGCGCAGCCGGGACACCGGGCGGGCGAACTCGGCGCCGTGCCAGTCCTGGTTGAGGCGGGCCACACCGGTGCCCAGGCCGAGCCGGAACCGTCCCCCGGAGAGTTCGTCGAGGTCGGCGGCGGCGAGGGCGGTCAGCATCGGGCTGCGGGCGAAGGCGAGCGCGATGCCCGTACCGACGCCGAGATCCTGACCTGTCGCCGCGGCCAGGGCGGCGGCGGTGGTGAAGGCGTTGCGGTGCAGCTCGGGCGCCCAGACGACGCCGGCGCCGGCCGACTCGGCGGCCCGGGCGGCGGTGACCAGCTCGGCCATCGTCTCGCCCCACGGCTGCACGTCGAGGCGCATTACGCCGCCCCTGGCCCGTGGCCGCGTTTGTAGGTGAGCATCGTGCGGGTCCAGGTGATGACGTCGACGCCGTCCTGGTTGAAGCCGGTGGTGAAGACCTTGACGATCCCGGCGTACGGCCGCGACTTCGACTCACGCAGGTCGAGGACGATCGACTTGGCGTAGATGGTGTCGCCGACGAAGACCGGGGCGGGCATGGTGATCTGCTCCCAGCCGAGGTTGGCGAAGGCGTGCTGGCTGACGTCGGGAACCGACAGGCCGGTCACGATGGCCACCGTGAGCGTGGAGTTGACGAGCAGTCGCTTGTACGGCGTCCGTGCCGCGTAATCAGCGTTGAAGTGGCTCTGATTGGTGTTCAGCGTCAGGAGCGTGAACCACGTGTTGTCCGTCTCGGAGATGGTGCGGCCGAGCGGGTGATGGTACGTGTCACCGACGGTGAAGTCTTCGTAATAGCGGCCGAGCATGCGGCGAAGCTAGCACTTGTTTCGCACAGTGAAAAGGTGTTTCCATTGGCCGCATGCTCGAGATCTTCCTCTACCTGCACATCGTGCTCATGGTCTTCTGGCTCGGCGGGGACCTGGGGGTCTTCTACTCCAGCCGGTACGTGATCGACTCCTCGCTGACCCCGGCCGCCCGCCACACCGCCCTGAAGATCATGCTCGGGCTGGACCTCGGGCCGAAGATCTGCCTCATCCTCTTCCTCCCCAGCGGCCTGACCCTGATGTCGCTCGACGCACACGGCGCCTCGGTCTGGGGCATCCCCCTGCTGCCGTGGTGGCTGCTCGTCCCGGCCTGGATCGGCGCCTTCGTCTGGGTGTGGCTGATGTGGACCGACCACCACGAGCCGGGCGCGCACCCGACGGTCAAGCGGATCGACTGGGCGATCCGGATCGCGGTGGTCGCCGGCATGTTCGCTGCCGGCGTCTTCACCCTGGTCGCCGCCGAGCCGTTCGGTGTCACCACGAACCCGAAGTGGTTGGGCGGCAAGGTCGTCCTCTATGCGTGCGCGATCGCGGCCGGGCTCGGCATCCGGCGGCAGCTCAAGCCGTTCGGGCCGGCCTTCTTCGGCAGGGTGATGGCGGGCACGGCCGGCGACGAGGACAACGCCGTGGTGAAGAGCAGTGTCAACGGCTGCCTCCCCTACGTCTGGGTGATCTGGGGCTCGGTGCTCCTCGCCGGGCTGCTCGGAGTCGCCAAGCCCCTGGCGAACCTCTAGGCCGCGTTGCGGGGCTGGTAGCCGAGCTGCGCCGAGATCCGGCCGGCCGCTGCGAGGAGGTCGGCGACGGCCTGCTCGGTGTCCGGCTTGAACCGCAGCGCCGGCCCGGCCAGGCTGATCACGGCGACCACCCGGGCGTCGTGGTCGAAGATCGGGGCGGCGATCGACGCCGCTCCGGCCTGGCGCTCCCCCAGTGACGTCGCGTAACCCCGCCGGCGGATGGCGGCCAGGTCCTTCCGCAGTTTCGCCGGGTCGACGATGGTCTTGTCGGTGACCGCCTCGAGCGGGTGCCGGGAGACGTAGGCGTCCACCTCGAAGTCCGGCAGGAACGCCAGGAACGCCTTGGACGAGGCGCCGGCGTTGAGCGGGAACGGGATGCCGAGGCTGACCTCCAGTCGCAGCTCCTGGTCGGGGACGACCTGGTCGACGTAGAGCCGGGTGTCACCGCGGCGCAGCGACAGCGTCGCCGTCTCGTGGGTGCGCTCGGAGAGGTGCTTGAGCTCGGGCGCGGCCATCGCGCGCACGTCGGTGCGGGCGAGGTAGGCCCGGCCCAGCGCGACGGCGGCGTGACCGAGGGCGTATCGGCGGGTGGCCGGGTCGACGGTGATCAGCTCGCGGCTGCGCAGCGCGGTGAGGATGCGGTGCACGGCGGCCTTCGTCAGGCCGAGCGCGGTGGCGATCTCGGTCACCCCGAGGTCGGGCTGATCGGCGCGGCCGAAGTAGAGCAGCACGTCCATGGCCCGCTCGACGGCGGCGATGGAGCGCGACTGGCTCTCTTCCTCGCCAGACGCGGGAGACGAAGGCGTTGGCACAGCGAAACCCCCATGGAACAGGTACGGAACAAACCTTGCCGAACTCTAGCCTGCCATTTCGCACAGCGGAACGCCGTACCGTTCCGCGGTTGACATGGCATCGGCACGTCGTTACGTTCAGCGTAACGACGTTTCCTAGAGCGAAACAGCCCCACCGGAACGGAGTGTACGAGTGCCGGTCGACAGCACGACCTTCCGATCCGTGCTCGGACAGTGGCCGAGCGGCGTCTGCCTGGTGACCACGGTCGGCCCGCACGGCATGCACGGGATGACCGCCAGTTCATTCTCCTCCGTCAGCCTCGATCCGCCGATGGTCTCGGTCTGCCTCGGCAACCATCTGCCCAGCCGCGCCCTCCTGGGTGACGCGGGCAAGTTCGCGATCAGTTTCCTGGGCAAGGACCAGGCGCACATCGGGCGCCGCTTCGCCGGGCAGGACCGCAGCGTCACCGACCGGTTCGCCGGTCTCGACTGGACCATCACGCCCAACGGCTGCCCCGTCCTCAGCGAGGCGGTGGCCTGGCTGGACTGCACCGTCGCACACGCCTATCCGGGCGGCGACCACACCATCTTCGTCGGCGAGGTGACCGGGGCGGCGCTGCCGCGGGTCACCGCGCCGCTGCTGTTCCACTCGCGCAACTGGGTCCAGCTCGCCGACCCGCTGCCGCAGACCGTCACCGCGCGCCTGCACGGTGACGGCGACTGTTTCGAGTTCTCCGCCGACAGCCCGCCGTCACCTGAGGTGGTCCGGGCGGCCCGGCAGTCCGGCGTCACAGTCGTCGGCTACGTGCCCGACGCCTTCGACCCGGACCGGGCCGGCGAGGTCCTCGCCGCCGTCGACGCCCTCACCGCGCTGGGCTGCGACGAGATCGGCCTCGCCGAGTCACCGGTGACACCGGCGTCGCCACTGCAGGTCCGCCGGGTGCTGCAGGACGCCGTCGTCCGGGCCCGCCCGGCCGTGCTGCGGGTGCGGCTCTCCGGCGACAACCGGCTCGCCCTGGTCAACGCGCTCGTCGCGATGAAGAGCGGGGTGTCCCACTTCGACGTCGTCGCCTCCGGATCCGGCTCGTCCGGTCTGCCCCTCGACGACCTGCTCCACCTGTCCCGCCAACTCGAGGTCGCCGGCCCGCCCGACCTCGTCCAGATCAGGGAGTAACGCCATGGCCGACCGACTCATCGGCGAGAAACTCGTCGACGACATGACCGTCGAGGAGAAGGCCCGCGCCGCCCTCGTCGAGCAGGTGCTGCCCGCGCTGCGCGCCAAGGCCGACCAGGCCGACCGCGACGGCGCGTTCCCGCGTGAGCACATCGACCTGCTGCGCGAGGCCGGCCTGATGGGCCTGATCGTCCCCGAGGAGTACGGCGGTCTCGGCGGCACCCTGCGCGACCTGGCCGCCGCCACCTACGCGATGGGCAGCGCCTGCCCGTCGACGGCGCTGGCCTTCTTCTTCCACAACACGTCCGCGTCGCGGGGCCTGCTGCCGCTGGAGGCGATCGAGTCGGGGCTGTTCGCCGACGACGAGGTGCCGGTGGTGAAGGCGTTCGCCGAGAAGGTGCTGCGGCTGATGTCCGGCGGCACCTGGCTGGCCAACTTCGCCAGCGAGTCGGTCAAGTCGAGCAGCGCGAACATCGCGATCGCCACCACCGCCGTCGCCGCCGAGAGGGACGGCGTCCAGGGCTGGGAGATCACCGGCGAGAAGTCGTTCGGCTGCGCCACCGGGATCGCCGACTACTACCTGGTCACCGCGCGGCTGGACGGCCACGACACGGCCGACGGGCTGGTCATGTTCCTGGTCCCGCGCGACGCCGGCGGGGTCACCGAGCGGCCGTTCTGGGACGGGCTCGGCATGCGCGGCAGCGCCAACCACGGCATCAGGCTGGACCGGGTGTTCATCCCGCAGGAGGACTCGCTCACGGTTCCGGGCGCGTTCGTGAAGATGCTGCAGTGCAGCCGGGGCAGCTTCGTCGGCAACCAGCTTGCCATCACCGCGGTCTACGTGGGCGCGGCGCAGGGCGTCTACGACGACACGCTGGGCCGGCTCACTCGCAAGACGTTCGCCGACACCGGACGCTCCATCGCCGAATCCCCGATGCACCAGGTGATCATCGGCGACATGACGGAGAACCTGGAGCGGGCCTACCTCTGGCTGCGCCGCCAGCTGCTGCTGGAGACGTGCGAGCCGCCGATCGCCACCAAGTCCGAGGTGTACGCGCAGTGGCGCATCGCCAAGGGCAGCATCTGCCAGGCCGCCTTCGACGTGGCGATCGGCGCCCTGAAGGCGTCCGGCACGTCGAGCGCGACGATGAACGGGACGGTCGGCCGCGCGCTGCGTGACCTGTCGATGGGCCTGGTCATGACGTTCCCGCCGGAGCGCGGCCGGCTGGAGGCCGCCTCGGTGATCACCAGCAACAAGGCCAACGAGCTGTTCGCGAACGTGGCGTCATGAAAGACCTCGTCGACGGTACGTGGGAAGCCTGCTCCACCCCGGTCGGTGTGGATCTGGAGAACCCGGCCACCGGCGAGGTGACCGGCCCCGCCCTGGGATCGTCACCGGCCCGCGTCGAGGAGGCGCTGGCCGCCGCCGACACCCTGGGCGCCTGGACCGCCCCGGTCGAGGAGCGCGCCGACGTCCTGGACCGGATCGCCGCCGCGATGGCCGCGGCCGCCCCGGAGATCACCGCGCTGGAGTCCCGGGCCACCGGCGTCCCGATCCGGCAGACCACCCCACTCGGGATGATCCTGGCCGGCGCGTTCGCCCTGGCCGCCAGCCAGCTCCGGCTCGGCATCCTGACGTCCACGGCGGTCCGTGAGGACGGCCGCGAGGTCCTGGTCGAGCGCCTCCCGTGGGGCCCGGCCGCCTGCCTCGTCCCGTGGAACGCGCCCGCCCCGATGGCCGCCCACAAGGTCGCCAACGCGCTGGCCGCCGGCTGCCCGACGGTCCTCAAGCCCAGCGAGTACGCCCCGTTCGGCACCGAACGGCTGGCCGGGGTGATCGACACCGTGCTCCGTGCGGCGGGCGCCCCGCCGGCGCTGTTCCAGCTGCTGCACGGTGGCGCCGACGTTGGTTCGCGGATCGTGTCCGACCCGCGGATCCGGGCGGTGTCGTTCACCGGTGGACTCGGCGGTGGACGGGCCGTGGCGGCCGCGTGCGCCTACGACATCAAGCCGGTGCAGCTGGAGCTGGGTGGCAACAACGCGCTGATCGTGCTGCCGGACGCCGACGAGGCCGTCGCCGCCCGCGCCGCGGCCGATCTGCTGACCACGCTGAACGGCCAGTGGTGCCGCGCTCTGGGCCGCCTGATCGTCCCGGCCGGCCGGGAGCGAGCGATCGCCGACGCCGTCCTGGCCAGGATCGCGACGTTGGCGACCGGTGACCCCACCGACGAGACGACCGATTACGGCCCGCTGATCCATTCCGGACATCGTGCGACCGTGGTGAAAGCCCGCGACGCGCTCGGCGGCGTCGTGGAGGAGGCCGCGCTGACCGGCCCCGGCAACACCCTGGCCCCCTCGCTCGTCCTCGGCGCCGACCCCGCCCGTACCACTGAGGAGATCTTCGGACCGGTTGCCGCGGTGCACGGCTACGAGACCGTCGACGAGGCGGTCGCGCTGGCCAACGGCACCCGCTACGGCCTGGAGGGCTACGTCTTCGGCACCGACGAGGAGGCCGCCCTGGCCGTCGCGCGACGGGTCCGGGCCGGCGAGGTCAAGGTCAACGGGTCGTCGGTGATGAGCCTGCACCTGTTCACCCCGCGACCCGCGTGGGGCATCTCCGGCTACTCGGAGGAGGGCACCGCGGAGACACTTCTCTTCTTCACCAATCCGCGTGTGGTTGGCGTCGAGAACGGTTTCGCGCTACACAGCCGGTCATGACTGCTTCCGCATTGCGAGCGATCCTCGCCTCCGACCGGGTCACCCACGTGCCCGGCGTCTACGACCCGGTCACCGCGGCGCTCGCGGTGGCGGCCGGGCACCGGGCCGTGCACCTGTCCGGGGCGGCCGTCTCGGCGATCATGCTGGGCCGGCCGGACCTCGGGTTCGTGCACGGCACGCAGATCGCCGACCGGGCGTCCGCCCTGGTCCCGGCACTCGGCGACATCCCGCTGATCGCGGACGCGGACACCGGCTACGGCAATCCGCTGCACGCGGTGTGGACGGCTCTGGCGTACGCCCGGGCCGGCATCTCCGGACTGCACCTGGAGGACCAGGCCAGCCCGAAACGGTGCGGGCACCTGGCCGGCAAGGAGATCATCGACATCGGCGAGGCGGCCGCGAAGATCACCGCCCTGGCCGATCAGGCACCGAACATCGTGGTGATCGCCCGGACCGACGCGTACTCGGTCCGCGGCCTCGACGAGACGATCGTGCGCTGCCGTGCCTACGCCGAGGCCGGTGCCGACGCGGTGTTCCCGGAGGGTGTGGACGACCTGGCGGAGCTCCGGCTGGTCCACGCGGCGCTCCCGGGCGTACCCCTCGTCATCAATCGCAGTGAGGCCGGCGGCGCCCGGCCCTCCTTGACCGACGCCGACCTCGCCGAAGTCGGCGTCCGCCTGGTCCTGCACCCGGTGGCGGCGCTGCTCGCCGCCATGCGGGCGGCCTCGCTCACCTACCGTGCCATCGCCGACGGCGGCACCGCCGAACCCGTCGACCGCATGCCGTGGGCCGCGTTCACCGCCCTCGTCGGTCAGGACGAGGCCCTCGACCTCGACGCCCGCTACGTCCCCGGGAGATTGCAGACGTGAACCACATCCTCGTCGCCGGCGCCGGGCCGGTCGGGCTCACCGCGGCCCTCGCCCTCGCCCGGCGCGGCTTCGCCGTCACCGTCCTCGAGTCCGGGGACGACCTGGCCGCCGAGTCCCGCGCCTCCACCTTCCACCCGCCGACCCTGGAGATGCTCGACGACCTGGGTGTCGGCGACGAGCTGCACGAACGCGGGCTGTTGTCGCCGACGTTCGCCTACCGGGACCGCACCGAGGGTCTGGTCGCGATGCTCGACCTGGCGGTTCTCGGCGACGACACCCGCTTCCCGTACCGATTGCAGTGCGAGCAGTCGAAGCTCACCCCGATCCTGCTCGCCCACCTGCGCGAGATGCCAGGCTTCGCGATCGAGTTCGGTTTCCACGTGACCGGCGTCGGCCAGAAGGAGGACGGCGTCATCGTGACCGCCGCCGACGGGCGTGCGGAGACCGGTGACTGGCTGATCGGGGCCGACGGGGCGCACTCGGCGACCCGGCGGGCCACCGGGGTCACCTTCGACGGCATCACCTATCCGGAACGCTTCCTGGTCGCGTCGGTCGACGAGGAGCTCACCGGCTGGCTGGACGATCTGGCCTCGGTCAACTACGTCTTCGACCCGGTCGAGTGGTGCGTGCTGCTGCGTACCCCGGACCACTGGCGCGTGCTGCTGCCGACGCCGGTGGAGACCCCGGACGAGCAGGAGTTCGCCCGGCTCGACTCCCGGCTGCGCGGCGTGCACGACCCGGGCCGGCCGTGGCGGGTCGCGCACGCCAGCATGTATCGCGTCCACCAGCGGGTCGCCACGTCGTTCCGGACCGGGCGGGTGCTGCTGGCCGGCGACGCGGCACACGTCAACAACCCGCTCGGCGGGCTCGGCATGAACTCCGGCATCCACGACGCGGTCGCCTACGCCACGGCCCTCGCCACCGGTGACGACGCCACCGTCTGGGCGGCCACCACCGACCGGCGGCGGATCGCCCTCGAATACGTGCAGAGCGTCTCCCACCAGAACTACGAACGTCTCCGCGCCACCGACCCGGACGCCCGCGCCGCGCATCTCGACGGTCTGCGCGCGACCGCGGCCGATCCGGCGCTCGCCCGGCAGTCGCTGCTGCGCAGCTCCATGATCGCCTCCTTGCGGCCGGTCCCGGCATGAACGCGGCCTCCGGTCCCCGGTTCTCCGTCAAACCCGGCGGGGGTACGGCCATCGCGTCCCGCCGCCGAGCGGGCACCGCCACGTGCCCGGGGATTTCGTCATGAGCACCCCGACCGTGGGGCGGGCACACCCGGGAGCGTCGTCGTGAGCACCCCGATCGGCGGGGCGGGTGCCATCGCCCGGGAGAATCCCGCCCGTACCACCGAAATCGTCGGAGTGGTGGCCGGGACGCCGGCGGCAGCGGTCTCCGAGGTCGTCCGCGAAGCGGACGCCGAGCAGCGGAAATGGTCCGCCCGGGAGCTGCCCGAACGGCTCGCGGTGCTGACCCGGGCCGCCACCGCGATCGAGAACGCCGCCGAGGAACTGGCGACCCTGCTCGCCCGCGAGTCCGGCAAGGTCGTCGGCGACTGCCGTGGCGAGATCGGTTTCGCGGTCCGCTACCTGCGATGGGTGATCGAGCACGCCCCCGCCGCGTTCGCCGACCGGATCGTCGACGACGCTCTCGGCCGGATCGTGGAACAGCGCAGACCCTACGGGGTGGTCGCCGCGATCACGCCCTGGAACGCGCCGGTCATCCTCACCATGCTGAAGCTCGCACCGGCCCTGGCCGCCGGGAACGCCGTCGTCGTCAAACCGTCACCGCTCGCCCCGCTGACCGTCTCCCGGGTGATCGCGCTGTTCGAGGCACCGGTCCGGGTCGTGCACGGCGGCGCCGGCACGGGGGCGGCGCTGGTCGGGCACGAACTGGTCCGCAAGGTGGCGTTCACCGGCGGCGCGGAGGGTGGCCGGGCGGTCGCCGCCCTGGCCGGGGACCGGCTCACCCCGTCGGTGCTGGAGCTGGGCGGCAACGACCCGGCGGTCCTCCTGGACGACGCCCGGTTCGACGACGACGCGATCGACCGGCTGGTGATGGCGAGTTTCGCGACGAGTGGCCAGGTCTGCATGGCGGCGAAACGCCTTTACGTCCCGGCGTCCCGGCTGGACGCGTTCGTCGAGGCGTACCTGGCCGCCGCCGCCCGGGTCCTGGTCACCGGCGATCCACTGGCCGACGGCGTGACGATGGGCCCGGTGATCTCGGCGTCCGCCCAGCGCGCCGCCCTGGCCCTGCGCGGCGCCGGGACCGTGCGCGACCTGGGCCGGTTCGAGGGCGATCCGGAGACCGGATACTTCGTGCCGCCGGCGCTGGTCGTCGCCCCGGACCCGGGATCGCCGCTGGTCGTGGCCGAACAGTTCGCGCCGGTCGTCCCGGTGCTCGGTTACACCTCCGAGGAGGAGGTCCTGGCCGCCGCCAACGCCGGCGAACTGGGTCTCGGCGCCTCGGTGTGGAGTGCCGACGAGGAGCGGGCGTTCGCGTTCGCCCGGCGGTTCGAGGCCGGGTTCACCTTCGTCAACACCCACAACCGGACCGGGATGAGCCTGCGGGCCCCGTTCGGCGGGGTGAAGCGCTCCGGCTGGGGCCGCGAGTACGCCCACGAGGGGCTCGCCGAATACGTCCAGACCTGCGTGATCCACGCCCCGGCCGCGTTCCGTCCCGGTGCCGGGCCGGTGGCGGGCGGGCCGTCGGCGTACCCGCCGGGCTGAGAAGACGCCGCGAACCGTGACCGGCCGGGTGCAGAAGAGAGGGCTGCCACCCGGTCCCGGTCACGGTTCGCGGTCCCCCACCGAAGGAACCGGGAGCCGGTCATGAAGCTTGGGATCGCCGCGGTAGCCGCGGTGCTCTGTCTGGGTGGATGCACCTGGCTGGAACCGCCGATCGAGGAGTCCGACATCGCCGGCGCGGCGCTCGGGCCCGGGGAGGAACTGCTCCGGTCGGTGCCGGGCGAGGGCGCACCCGCCTACCGGTTCACCATCGGCGGCGGTGGCGCCTGCGCGCGGGCGGACGGGGTGTTCGACGGCGCCGCGGAGGCCTTCCGGATGACGATCTCGATGGACGGTCCGCAGCCCGGCAGCAGTGTCACCATGGGGCTCGTGCTGCTCGGCGAGGACGCGTGGATCCGGATCGGCCTGGAACCCGCCGAGGTGGCGCGGCAGCTCGGGCTCCCGGACGGCTGGGTGGCGTTCGACCCGGAGCGTGTCGAGTCGTTCCGGATCGGCGGCACCGGCGGCGGATCGGACCCGGCCGGCGCCGGTGACCTCCTGGAGAACGCGGTGGGGGTCACCCGGGCCGGGAACCGGAAGTACTCCGGCACCCTGGACCTCACGAAGGCCGAGGACCCGATGATGCTGACGACGGAGCAGATCACCGCGCTGGGCGACGCGGCCCGGTCGGTGCCGTTCACCGCGAGCGTCGACGCCGAGGGACGGTTGACGACGCTGACCACGCAGGTTCCGGGCGGGACGTGCCGGATCGCGTTCGCCGACTACGGCAAGGCGGTCACCCCGGCGGCACCGGCCACGAAGGATCGCAGCGACGAGGGCGAAGAGAAGATCTACGAGATCCTGAACAGCTGACGTCCCGACGACGGGCCGGTCGCTTCGGCGGCCGGCCCGTCGTCGTGTCAGGCCTCGGTGTAGTCGACGACCGCGCGGGCCGCCAGGAGGGGGCGCAGCCAGGCGCCGAGTTCGAGGTGGGCCGGATGTGCCTGGTAGGCCCGGAGATCATCGGCGTCTCGGTGGGTGGTGGCGAGGTGCAGGTGCCAGGACACTTCGGTGGAGAGCTCGTCGAGGTGGACCCGGAGGGAGCGGATCTCCGGAACGACACCGACGAGTGCCTCCAGGCGCAACTTGGCCTCGGCAGCATCCCCGGCATCCGAAAACTTCATCAGAACGACGTGCACCAGCACCCTGTGCTCCTCAAAAATATCTTTGCCATCGAGATAACCCCTGTTGCAATGCGGCACCCGAGTGTAGTTTTGGGAAACGCCGTTTCGCTAGGGGGAACCGCATGCCCGTCGCCGTGCCAAACGTGGTGCGTGTCGCCGCCGCCCAGATCGAGGCCGGCCAGGATGTCGCCGAGAATCTCGCCGCCTGCCTGCGCGTGATCGACGCCGCGGCCGAGCAGCGAGCACAGCTCGTGGTCCTGCCCGAGTTCTGCAATCACCTGTCCTGGTATGCGTCGCGCGCCCAGGCGCACGAGCGGGCGACGCGGCCGGGCGACGAGTTCCTGACCGCCATCGCCGAGCGCGCCCGCCGGCACGGCATCTGGGTCAAGATCAACCTCACGCACGCCCACCCGGACGGGACGACCGGCGGGACCAACTTCCTGTTCGACCCGGCCGGCGAGATCGTCGGGACCTGCGACAAGCAGACCCTGATGGGCGCGGAGAACGACTTCCTGGAGCCCGGCGCGACCGTCGGGCCGGTGGTGGACACGCCGCTCGGCCGGATCGGGATGTACGCCTGCATGGAAGGCGTGATCAACGAGGTGGCCCGCGGGCTCGCGCTCCGGGGTGCCCAGGTCCTGCTGAACAGCCTGAACAGTTTCGCGCTCGACGAGGCCGACCTGCACATCCCGGTGCGTGCCGCGGAGAACAAGGTGTGGGTGATCGCGGCCAACAAGGTCGGGCCGCTGCTGCCGCGGGACGAGCTGCCGGCGATCGCCGCCCGGCTCGGGGTGCCGCCGGAGTGGCTGCACGGGGCCGGCGAGTCGCAGATCGTCGCCCCGGACGGGACGGTGGTCGCCAAGGCCCCGCGCACCGGCGAGGCCGTGATCGTCGCGGACATCGACCCCGCACGGGCCGACAGCAAACTGCGCCCCGACGGTACGGACATCTTCGCGACCCGCCGCCCATCGCTGTACGGCCCGATCGGCGCCGCACCGGTGGGCCGGCAGCGCCCGCCGGGTGCACCGTCACTGCCGGTCGCCGTCCTCCGGGACACCACACTGATCGGCGACGCCGTGGCGAAGGGCGCGCAGCTGATCGTCCTGCCCGCGACCTCCGGGTCAGCGGCCGCGGACGTGGCGGCGGCGCTGGCCGGGAGCGGGGCGCACGTGGTCACCGTGATCGACGGCGAGGGTGTCGTGATCGGTGCGGACGGCGTCGTCGGGCGGCAGCCGCGGATCCACGGCGGGCCGGGCACCGAGGTGATCCCGGTCGACCTGGAGTGGGGACGCCTCGCGGTGATCGCCGGCGACGACGCGCTGTACCCGGAGACGTTCCGGCTGGCCGCGCTGCTCGACACCGACGTGGTCGCGGTCCCCTACGACGCGCAGGAGGACTGGGAGCTCGCTCTCGGCCTGCCCGAGCGCGCCGCCGAGAACCGTCTCAACCTGGTCGTCGCCACCCCGCTCGGCCAGCCCGCCGCGATCCTCGCGATGACCCCCGACTTCACTCTGTGGACCAGGTGGGAGGGGCCGTTCACCGGCCGTATCTCCACTCCGGTCCGCACCGACATCCCGGTCGGCGAGGCCTACGGTGCCGGCGAAGTGGCTCCCGCACAGGCCGCCAACCGTCAGGTCTCCCGCAACACCGACCTCGTCGACGGACGCCCCTGGCGCCTGGTCGACGCCCTGATCCGATAACCACGCCCTGATCCGACAACTACGCCTTGATCCGATAACGAAGGGTGCACATAGTGGCCGAGACGATCCAGCACGTAGAGGACATGGTCGACAACTCGCCGGTCATCGACGTGCACGACACGTTCAACTACTACCGGCAGCTGCTCGCCGATCTCAAGGCGAAGATCGACGCCCGGTTCGAGCTGCGGCGCGACCCGTCGACCCTGGAGTTGCAGACCTACGGCACCTACCCGGACGGGCCGGGTGGATCGCTGGAGGCGTACGCCGGTCCGGAGATCGACTGGATGGTCCACTCGTGGATCGGCAACCCGGGCGCCAGCTTCGCCAACCTGCACCTGACCGCCTGGCTCGGCCCGCAGGTCAAGGTGCCGCACCTGGGTATCGCGCTGCTGGTGTGGCCGGGTGGATGGTTCTACCTCGACTCGGTGCCGCGGACCAACATGGTCGAGGACGCCGACTACTTCGACAAGTACTACGCCGGCCTCGACGAGGAGTGGCTGGAGCTGCGGGCCGATCCCGAGTTCGAGTACTTCGTGAGCCGGGCCGGGTTCATCCGGGCCAGCCTGTCGCCGACCGCGTACTGCTACTCGTTCGAGCGGTCGCAGCGCAACCTGGAGATCGTGTCGCAGCGGGCACACGCACACGTGGACCGCTGGCTGCGCTGGGTCGACGAGGCCGAGCCGGTGCCGGCCGAGGAGCAGGCGGCGCTGGCACGGACCGACGAGACGATCCGCCGCAACATCGCCGAACGTGACCCGGCGAACGTGATGGGCGTCCGGTTCTTCGGCCAGGAGACCACGGACAAGCTGGTCCGGGCGTTGTGGGGCGGCGACCGTCAGCTCCCGCGGGCCGGAGCACGGTCGTGACCGTCCGCAGCGTCTGGTGGGCCGCCACGGTTCCCGGGGCCGAGGCACCGTTCGACACCGCCCACCTGCGGGTCTTCTATCCGTCGAAGCCGACCGGCTCGGACGCGGAACGGCTCTCCGGAGTCTTCCCCGCCGACCCGTCCCGGGCGCCGTACCCGGTGGCGATCATCGTGTCCGGTGTCAACGTGGGCCAGGAGGCCTACCGCTGGCTGGCGGTGGAGCTGGCGTCGCGCGGCTACGTCGCCGTCACCTACGACTGGGTGGGTGAGCTGTTCGGCGGGCTGAAGGGCATCACGCCGGGTGTCGAACTGGCCGCGGCGAAGCCGGACGCCTACGGGACCCGGGCCACCACCCCGTCGGTGCCGGTGGTGATCGACGCGCTGCGGACGATCACCGGCCCGGTGGAGGGCCTGCTCGACCTCGACAACGTGGCGCTGATCGGGCACTCCGCCGGCGGCACCGTCATCCTGCAGAGCGCCCGGTTCTTCCCGGAGGTCAAGGCGGTCGCCGCCTACGGCACGCACACCATGGTGGCGACCATGCTGGGCTGGCCGGCCGGCACGGTGCTGCCGGCTCAGGTGGACTGCCCGGTGCTGCTGATGAACGGTGAGAACGACGGCGTGATCAACGGCTCGGCGGACCGGTACGGCGAGGAGGCCGCGACCCGCAGGGACCCGATCAGCCGGACCTTCGACGAGGCGCTGCCGACCGCGGACGGCGCGAACGTGCAGGTCACGTTCGCCGGAGCCAACCATTTCGGGATCGTGCACCCGGTCGACGAGACCGCGGCCCGCGCCTTCCTCGACCTCGACGCCACCACCGACCCCGCGGCCACCCGTGCCGCTCTCGTGGACGTCACCGCGGCGTTCCTCGACACCCATCTGCGCGGAACGGAATCCGACGCGCTCGACAAGGCTCTTCAGAACCCCGACATCGCCGGAATCCGGCGGAGGTAACAGCCATGCTCAAGAACTTCTGGTACGCGGTGGAGTTCTCCGACAAGGTCACCACCAAGCCGGAGCGGATCACGGTGCTCGGGCAGTACCTCGTCGTCTATCGCACGCCCAAGCAGGGCCGGGTGGTGGCGCTGAGCGACCTGTGCGTGCACCGGGGCGCGGCGCTGTCCGGCGGCTGGCTCAAGGACGACAAGATCGTCTGCCCGTACCACGGGTGGGAGTACGAGCCGGACGGTGCGTGCAGCAAGATTCCGGCGAACCTGCCGGGGCGGGGCATCCCGAAGAAGGCGCGGGTCGACTCGTACCCCGTACAAGAAAAGTATGGTTTCGTGTGGGTCTTCATGGGTGATCTTCCGGAGGAGGAGCGCCCGCCGATGCCCGTGTGGCCGGAGTTCGACGACCTGGTCGAGAACGGTGGCAAGTTCCGCACGGTGACCGGCGAGTTCCTGTGGAAGGCCAACTACGAGCGGATCCTGGAGAACGGCTGCGACATCGCGCACGCGCCGTTCGTGCACGCCGGCCGGTTCGGGAACCCGGACATGCCGCAGGTGCCCGACTACGAGGTCGAGCACCCGGACGAGTGGTCGGCGTTCGCGACCGTCGACCTGCACCCGCCGAAACCGTCCGGCCTGTGGGGCAAGTTCGGCCGGCTGGTCGGCAACGACCTGAAGAAACGGCCGCCGGTCACGACGTCGGCCGGCTGGATGCTGCCCAACATGATCAAGCTGCACGTGCGGCTGCCGATCGGCGACATGGTCATCTACGACACCAACATCCCGATCGACGAGACGACCACGCTGGTCAAGTGGGTCGCGCTGCGCACGTTCTTCACCGGCACGTGGGCCAACAAGGACGCCATCAACCGGACCATGCGGATCTTCTACGAGGACGCCGCGGTGGTGAACAAGGTCCGGCCCGAGCTGCTGCCGTTCGACCTGGGCGCCGAGCTGCACATCAAGAGCGACATCATCGCCGTCGAGTACCGCCGTCGCCGCCAGGAGCTCGCCGACAAGGGCTGGCTGCTCAACGAGGACGACTTCATCACCGGTGACGTGCCTCGCCGGACGGCGACCGTCATCCCGTCGCCCGCGCGCCGGGAGAGCACGGAACTGGCCCGCGCCTGGGTGCACAAGGCCCGCGGCGAGCACCCGACCGTCGCCGCCTCCCGCCTGATGGGTTCAGAGGAAGAGGAAACCAAGTGAGCCTGCCCGCCGCCCTCTCCGACACCACCCTCGACAAGATCCTCGCCCGCTTCGCTGTCTCGCTCGACGAGGACCGTGAGCTGACCTCCGCCATGGGCCCGGTCGGCCGGATCCGGGTGTGGCGCGGTGACGGACCGGTCGTGAAGGTCGTCAACGTCTCGCTCGTCGTCCCGCCGATCGGGCTGGACAGCCACATGATCTTCGCGTTCACCGCACCGGAGTCCGGGGTTCCGCACTTCACGCTGGACTCGGTCGCCAACGGGGAGAACTACGCGTTCCACCTCGACCTGATCCCGCGGATCGATCTGGCCACCTCGCTGTCCTACCTGGACAGCGTGTACGAGCCGCTGACAGAGCTGTACGCCTCCGTCCGGGAAAGAGAGGGTCTGACGCCGGCCCATCTGACTCCCCGCCAATACGCCCTGATGTCGCCCTGGATGCTGGTGAATCGGGCAACTTCTGAGGCTTTTGCGGGCATCGGCGACGCCGTGGACGCCTACCTCACCCACTGGGCCGCCCTTGTCGAGAGCGGCGTAAAGGCCGAGGGCACCGCCGAGCGCGACGCCGCCCACCGGGAGCTGCTGTTCAGCCCGGAGATCGACCCGGTGTGGAAGCAGACGGTCCGGCTGCTCGGCGAGGAACAGAGCGAGTCGGTACGCCTGGCCCTGGTGACCAATGACTGAGCCGTCCGTCTGGCAGCAGCGCATCGCCGGGGAGTGGCACGGACGGCCGTCGCTGTTCGACCACAACGGGACGTGGTGCGGGTTCGAGGAGATCCGGCGGTCGTCGGATCACGTGGACGGCGTCACCACGTACAAGATGGACGGGGGTTTGATCGGGGGTGGCCCACTGGCCGGGCAGTTCCGGCTGGGCGCACCGTTCTCCTTCGGGGTGATCGACTCCGACGCGAACCGGGTCTACACCGGGCCGGACTTCTTCGGGACCGGGCAGCCGTACGGGTCGTTCGTCGACTCGCACTACTACGGCCCCGGCTGGCAGGTCGACCTCAACACGTGGAACCAGGTCCTGCCGGACTCCGAGACGCAGGTCTACTCGTCGGTGCTCTACCAGGGCTGGGCGGTGGTCGGCTGCTTCAACGGCCTCTACACGCGCACACCCGGCCTGGTGGACGGGCTGATCGAGGCCGAGACCCGCAACGGGCCGGTGCCGTACATCCTGCCGACCAAGGAGGCCGGCGCGTTCACCGGCACGCTGGAGCTGTGGGGTTTCGACCAGAAGCTGCGCGGCACGGTCGAGACGTCGATCGCCCTGGAACCGATCGACCTGCTGCGGACCCGGCGCACGGTGTCCTGGCAGGGCGCCGGCCTGGACCGGACGTTCACCACCGAGACCCGGCGGGACGGCAACCGGCTGTTCTTCGAGGGGCCGGAGGCGTGGGGCAACGCGATCGGTTTCGGCCGGGCGTCGTTCCAGTCGCTGCACTTCACCGACGTCTGGAAGGTGAAGGCGCGGGAGTTCTCGATCGACGCCGCACCGGGGATGTCGGCCGGGAAGCAGCTCGCCGTGGTCTACGAGCTGTTCCACGGCGGCAACCTCGACTCGGTGCTGCACGGTCTCCTGGAGTGGTCCTCGTGACGGTCGTGGTGGTGACCGGCGGGACGCGCGGGATCGGGCAGGGCCTGGTCAACGCCTTCCTCGCCCAGGGTGCTTCGGTCGCCTACTGCGGCCGCGACATCGCCGAGGACGCCCCGCCGGGAGCTCTCGCTGTCGCCGCCGACGTGACGAATCGGGCAGATGTCCGCAAGCTCTGGGACGCCACGGTCGACAAATTCGGAAAAGTCGATATATGGGTCAACAATGCCGGGATGTCCAACTCACGGAAGCCGCTGTGGGAGCTGGACGCCGCCGAGATCTCCCGTGTCGTCGGACTCAACCTGGAAGGCACGCTGCACGCCAGCGCCGTCGTGCTCGAAGCGATGCTCGCCCAGGGTCACGGCGCGCTCTGGAACATGGAGGGCCTCGGCTCCAACGGGCAGATCGTGCCCGGCCTGACCCCCTACGGCGCGACCAAACGGGCCCTCACCTACGCCACCCTCGCGATGGCCAGGGAGCTCAAGGACACCCCGGTCAAGGTCGGGCTGCTCTCCCCCGGCATGGTCGTCACCGACCTGCTCCTGCAGGACTACGACCCGGCCGAGCTGGAGAAGGCCAAGAAGATCTTCAACATCCTGGCCGACCGGGTGGAGACCGTCACCCCGTGGCTGGCCGCCCGGGTGCTCGCCGGGACACGGAACGGCGGCCGGGTCGCCTGGCTGACCGGGCCGAAGGCGGCCTACCGGTTCGCCACCGCCGGATTCCGCAAGCGTGACCTCTTCGGGGACGCGTGATGGACTATCCGATCATCCTGGCGGTCGAGGACTTCGTACCGGTCGTCTTCGGCTCGGTGGGTTTCGCTCTCCTCGCCCGGACCGCGCCGACCGCGACCGCCCAGAAGGCCGGCCTCGCCGGCGCCATCCTGATCGGCGCCGGCGGCATCGCCAAATGCCTCTGGAAACTGGGGTACGCCGCCGGCGCCGGCGACTGGACGCTGCTCGAACAGTCGCTGTTCCCGCTGATGGCGGCCGGTGCCACGCTGCTGTCGTGGGCTCTCGCCGTCACCGTGCGGCGCGGGAAGGCCACCCACTTCTGGCCGTTCGGGCTCACCTTCGCGCTCTGTGTGGCCGGTGCGGTCCTGGCCGGCAGCCTCAACCCGCTGTTCGTGGCGGCGACCCTCGGCGTCACCGCGATCAGCGTGCTCGGCGCGATCGTCGCCGGTCGCCACCGGCAGTGGTGGGGTGTCTCCCTCTACGTGCTCGGGCTGGTCCTCGTGATGGGGCTGGTGCCGCTGCGGTCCTCCGACGAGCACCACACCGTCGCCTTCCAGTGGCTGGAGCAGTCGATCAACACCGCGGCCCAGGGCTGCCTGCTGGTCGCGGCCTGGCTCACCCTCAGGGCTTCCCGCCCCGCACCCGTTGGAGTTCCGTCATGACCGACGCCCTCGGCTGGCGCCGCAAGTTCGGCGTCATCGCCCCGTCCACCAACACCATCGTCGAACCCGACTTCTACGCGATGGCCGTACCCGGTGTGACCTCGCACTTCTCCCGCATCCACATCCGCAACCAGGACCTGTCCGACGACGCCAACTTCGAGAACCTGCTGGTGCAGATCCGCGGCGAGATCGGTGCCGCGTGCGAGCGGGTGCTGACGTGCGAACCCGACTACATGGTCATGGGCATGTCGGCCGAGACGTTCTGGGGCGGCGTCGAGGGCAACCGGGAGTTCGTCGCCCAGATCAAGGAGATCACCGGCCTGGAGGTGGCCACCGGGGCCGAGGCGTGCGAGCGGGCGCTGAAACTCTACGGCGCCCGGCGGATCGGGGTCGTCACGCCGTACCAGCCGGTCGGCGACGCCAACGTGGTCCGCTTCTTCGGTGAGATCGGCTTCGAGGTCACCGCGATCGAGGGCCTGAAGTGCCCGACGGCCGTGTCGATCGCCCACGTCACCGAGGACGAGCTGCGGGCCGCGATCCTCCAGGTCAACGCCCCCGACGTCGACGCGATCGTGCAGTGCGGCACCAACCTGTCGATGGTCCGCCTGGCCGACGAGGCGGAGCGGTGGCTGGGCAAGCCGGTGATCGCCATCAACGCCGCCACCTGGTGGATGGCGCTGCGCGAGAACGGCATCAAGGACAAGGTGTACGGCGCGGGCTCCCTCCTCCGCGAGTACTGATCGACCCTCGTCAGTGGCACGGCTAGAGTCGTGCCACTGATCAGGATCACCATGGGGGGAAGCGTGCCTGTCGTGTCGTTGCGGGGTGGGGCCGTTCTGGCGGTCGCCGCCCTCCTGCTCGCCGGATGTGAGGCCGCTGACGGCCCGCGACCCGGCCCCTCGGCCCCGCCGGCCGTCGCGACGCCGAGCGCTACCGCGAACGCCGAGCAGGAGCTCCTGGCGCAGGCACGGACGACGTTGCAGGAAGCCCGGTCGTACGTCTTCGACGGGTCCCGCACCCTCGGCGGGTCGACGGCGGAAGGGCACTTCCGCACGGTGAACGGCCGCACGGCCGGCACGTTCACGCTCCGGGGCCGGCCGACGAAGTTCATGGTCCTCGACGACGGCCCGTACCTGCTGCCGAGCGACGGCTTCTGGGAGATCCTGGTCGGCCCCGATCATGTGGCGGCCGTCAAGAGGAAAGCCGCCGGGCGCTGGGTGCGGATGGGCGCCAACGAGAGGATGATCCGGCGGTTCTTCGACGTCCCGATGCTCCTCGCCGATCTCCGGCCGGCCGGCGCCCTGACCCGGGGCAGGATCTCCGGCAAGGGTGCCGACACCTGGATCGGCCTGACCACCAGCGCCGACCCGAAGTGGTGGGCCGGCATCGCCACCACGGACAAGCCGTACCCGCGGAGCTGGACGACCGCGACCTCGGAGGCCGAGATCACCGAACTCGGCAGCGACCTGCCGCCGATCGAGCCGCCGGCGCGCACCGCCGTGGTCCCGCTCGAGGAGCTCCTGGTCTGATCCGTGGGTGGTGCGTCACACCTCGGCGTTCTCGGCACGAAGGTGACCGTTTCGTTGCCGAGGGTGGATAGATTCGCGCAGCTCAGTGATGATTTCCGGGCGGCGTGGAGTCCGCGCCGCAGTGATGAGGGAAGACCATGACCAAGATTGCCTTCCGGGCCGGCCTCGCTGCCCTGGCCACCGCCACCATGCTGCTGTCCGGCTGTGGCGGCTCCGACAGCGCCGAGCCGAAGGGCGGGACGACGGCTGCGCAGGCGACCGACAACGGTGTGGCCGCGCTGACCGCCGACGAGATCCTGGCCAAGGCCAAGGAAGCCCTCACCAAGGCCAACTCGTTCCACCTCGCGGGTTCGGCGACGACCGACGGCGACACCATGTCGCTGGACTTCAAGATCTCCGGCAAGGACTTCGCCGGCACCATGTCGATGGGCAAGGACGCCGCGGTCGAGGTGCTGGCGGTCGGCGGTAAGCAGTACATGAAGCCGAGTGAGGGCTTCTGGGCGATGATCGCCGGCGCCGAGCAGGCCAAGACCATGGTCGCGGCGACCGGCGGCAAGTGGGTGCTGGTGCCGGCCGGCGAGCAGATCAGCGGGCTGTTCGCCGCCGCCGACGTGAACGAGCTGCTCAAGCCGGGCGGCACCCTGAGCAAGGGCGAGGCCACCAAGGTCGGCGAGCAGGCCGTGATCACGCTGAAGGACAGCAGCGACGCCGACTCGCAGGTGTTCGTGGCGACGACCGGTGAGGCCTACCCGGTGCGCATCGGCCCGTCGATCACCGGTGAGGGCATCACCTTCAGCGAGTTCGGCGCGACCTTCGAGGGCATCGTGGCGCCCGCCGCGGACCAGGTCATCGACCAGGCCAGCCTCAGCAAGTGACCCGTCACAGCTGACGGATCGGGGGTGTGGGACCCTGCCCCGCGCAAGCCGGCCCCACACCCCTGAACCGTCCTCTCCCGCAAGAGCCCGAGAGCCCGAGAGGGTCGATCAGCGGGAGAGAACGCGACTACCGGAAACCGGCGATCCGGCGCCGGCGGGCCGGAAGCAGGAGCAGCAGACCCGCTCCGGGCAGCAGCAGCGCACTACCGATCAGCACGACGGTCGCCCACTCCTGGCCGGGGCCGGTCTTGGGCAGCGCATCCGAGTCGTCCGCGGCGGCGGCGGCCGACGACTTGGTCGACGTCGCGGTGGCGGTCTTCGTGGCCGTACCCGAACCGAATTTGATCGTGACCTGGACCTTGTTGGCGGCCACCTCGTCGGCGGAGTGGCTCGACGGCAGCAGCTGCGCGGCCACCACACAGCCGTTGTCGCAGCTCTTGCCGCTGAACGACTTCTGGATCGTGAGGGTGAGGGTCTTCGTCTTGCCGGAGGCGTCGGTGGAGACGAACTCGGCGCCGCCGGTCAGGTTGCAGTCGGTGGCGGTCGCCGGGTCCTTGACGCACTGGCCGAGCGCCAGATCGGTGAGGCCCGGCGTGAACCCGGTGCCGTAGACGGTGATCTTCTCGCCGTCGGCGATGCCGGTGGTCTTGGAGACGTGCAGTTTCGCCGCGGCCAGGGCGGGTGCCGGCTGCACGAACAGCACGGCGCCGGCTGTGACCAGGCCGGCGGCGACCGCGGCGGCCAGCCGGCGCAGATTGTCAAGGACCATCGATGGAACCTCCATATCAGGAAAGGTCTCCGGACCGGGCCACGGCAGCCTCGTCGGTGCCGAGGTAGGACAGGACGACCGCGGGATGGTTACGGACCTCGTCGGGCGGGCCCTGCGCGATCACCGTTCCGGCGTCCATGGCGATCAGCCGGTCGGCGACCCGGGACAGCAGCGGCAGATCGTGCTCGATGACGAGGATCGTGGTGCCGAGCTCCGCGCGGACCCGCAGCATCAGGTCGCCGAGCGCCCTGCCGTCGGCCTGGGTGAGCCCGGAAGACGGCTCGTCCAGCAGCAGCAGCCGGGGCCGCAGGGTGAGCAGACAGCACAGTTCGACGACGCGGCGGGTGCCGGTGGAGAGCTCCCCGACGGGCCGGTCGGCGAGCCAGCCCAGGCCCATCGCGCTGAGGGCGGCGTCGGCGCGGGCGGCCTTCGCCCTCTCCGGCCGGTCGTCGCCGATCACGTCGAGTCCGGGATGGGCGGGGTTGCCGCATTCCGCGGCGACCATCACGTTCTCACGGACGGTCATCGCCGGGAACAGCCGCGCATCCTGGAACGACCGCACCAGACCGGCCTTCGCCCGCCGCTCCGGCGTCCACGCGGTGACCGGTTTCCCCTGATAGCGGACTACGCCGCCGTCGGCCGCGGTGAAACCGGCGAGGATCTCGAACAGCGTCGTCTTGCCCGCGCCGTTCGGCCCGATGATGCCGACGATCTCACCCGCGGTGACGGTGAAGGTCGCATCCTGCACGGCCCGCACCCCACCGAACGACCGCCGGATCCCGCTGACCTCCAGCAACGGCGCGAAGAACTCCCCGGGCGCCAGCGGTTCGGCCGGCAACCGCCCGATGTTCCACAGGCGACGAGGATCAAGATCAAGACCATGCGGGGATACGGTCGTCGTGCTCTGCCCCGCGAAAGACGCATCCACCCCGTCCCCGGTGACGGAGGGAGCGGCGGCGGCAGCAGCGGCGAGGGCGGGGGCGGCCGCGCCAGCGGGGGCCGCAGCAGCAGCGGCGAGGACGGCGCCGGCGGTGACGGCAGGGGCGGCCGCGGCGGGCGGAGCCGGTGTGGCGGCGAATCGGCGGGCCACGACGGCACGGAGCCGGCGCCACAGGCGAGGGGCCTGGGTGGAGAAGAAGCCGCCCAGGCCGTCGGGCATCAGCAGGACCACCAGGAGCCATCCGAGTGTCAGCACCGCCTGGCCCGGGATGCCCAGCGGGTACAGCAACGGCAGCCCGACGATCAGCGCCGACCCGAGTAGCGCCCCACCGGTGCGGGCCAGCCCACCCACCACGGCGACGGCCACCACGTCGATGCTGGCGGCGGCCGGGAAGTTGTTGATACTGAGCTGCGACTGGCTGAAACCGATCACCACACCGCCGAGTCCGGCGAGGGCGCCGGCGGCGGCGTACACCTGGAGTTTGCGCAGGGGGGCGGTGACCGTGAGTGCCCGGCCGGCCTCTTCGTTGTCGCGCAGCGCGAGCAGGAGGCGGCCGAAGCCGCCGCCGCTGAGGCGCGCGGTGACCCACCAGCCGAGCCCGAGCAGCAGCAGCGCGAACAGGTAGTAGTCAGTGGCGACGCTGACCGTGTAGTCGTGCCACACCGGGTAGGGCACGTCCAGTCCGTCACCGAGCAGCCACGGCTGGCGCAGTAGCCACCCACTCGTGGCCAGGGCGAACGCGAGCGTGGTGACGCCGAGGGCGACGCCGCGCAGCCGCAGTGCGGGGATCCCGACGAGGACGGCCGCGAGGGCTCCGGCGGCGCATCCGGCGGTGACGCCGAGGAACATGTTGCCGGTGAGCACGGCGATCTGGACGGAGACGGCGGCGCCGATGCCGGCGAAGCCGAACTGGCCGAGGGAGAGTTCGCCGGCGATGCCGGTCACCAGGATCACCGAGAGTGCGACCAGCGTGTAGCCGCAGATGGTGGTGAGGATCGTCGCGGTGGCATTGCTGACCACGTAGGCGAGTCCGATTCCGCACACCGCGAGCAGGGTCAGTCCGATCTTCGCGGCGGTGGTGGGAGCCCGGCGTTCCTGGCGGGGCCAGGGTGCGGACTGCTCGTCGCGGCGGCCGCCCTGCCGCTGGCGGAGCAGCGAGATCAGGATGGCCAGGCCGAGGACGACGTCGACGAATCCGGCGCCTTCGCGGGAGAGCAGGATCTGTTCGAGGACGCCGACGCCGATGGAGGCGCCGAACGCGATCGGCAGGGACGTCATCCGGGCGATGACCGCACCGGCCAGACCACGCAGCAGGAGCTGCGGGCCGAGCGACTCGATCGACTGGACGCCCTGGGTGGGGGTGAGCAGGATGGCCGAGAAGGCCGCGATACCGCCGGCGACGGCCCAGGCCAGGGTGGCCATCCGGGGCGCGGGCACCCCGTTGACGGTGGCGGCGTCCGGGTGGTCGGCGGCGGCGCGGATGCCGATGCCGTATTTGGTGCGCCGCAGGAAGAACGCGAGCGCGGCCAGCAGAAGCGGGGTGAGCAGCAGCATCGCGGTCAGCGACGAGCCGACGGCGGTGGTGCCGATGCTGAAGGCGGGCAGGCCCGGCGGTTTCGGGTAGGTGGTCCCGGAGAAGCTGTCCCGGGACACGAGCAGCGCGAGGACCAGGATGAACTGGGACAGGCCGAGGGTGGCGATCATCCCGATGACGCGCGGCCGCCGGTGCAGGCGCCGGACGATGCCGATCTCGGTGGCCGCGGCGAGCCCACCGGCGACGGCGATGGCGATCGGGAAGGCCAGCCAGTACGGCATGCCGGTGGCGAACCGGGCGAGGACGGCCGCGCCGAACACGCCGATGGCGCCGTGCGCGAAGTTGACGAACCGGCTGGACCGGTAGACAAGCACCAGGCCGACGGCGAGCAGGCCGTAGGTGAGCCCGGTGAACAGTCCGACGGTGAGCCGGTCGAACCCGAGGTCGAATCCCCACAGGGTCATTGCGCGTGACCTCCGAGCACCAGACGGCGGGCCAGATCGGGGGACGCGCGCAGCTCGGCGGGGGTGTGCTCGGCGATGATCGTGCCGTGCTCCATGAAGAGCAGCCGGTCGGCGACCGACATCGCCACGTTCACCGACTGCTCGATCAGCAGCGTCGCCACGCCGACCGCGGCGAGCCGCCGGATCAGTTCGAGCAGGCCGCCGACCACGACCGGGGCCAGGCCGAGCGAGAACTCGTCGATCAGCAGCAGGTCCGGCCGCTGGATGAGGGTCTTGGCGAGCACCAGCATCTGCCGTTCGCCGCCGGAGAGCGTGGACGCCGGCTGGTCGGCGCGGGCCCGCAGCCGGGGGAAGACGGCCAGGGCCCCGTCGACCGCGGTGTCCGGCTTCTCCTCGTGACCCGGCACCGGATAGCAGTGCATGCGCAGGTTGTCGCGTACCGACAGGGATCCGAACGCCTGTTGCCCGATGACCGTGGACATGCCGAGCTTCGCCCGTCTGGCGCCGGGCACCCCGGTGATGTCGCGGCCGTTGAGCACGACGGTTCCGGCGGTCGGCCGGTTCAGTCCGGAGACCATCCGGACCAGGGTGGACTTGCCGACCCCGTTGGGGCCGCAGAGGGCGACGGTCTCGCCCCGGCGCACGGTCAGATCGATGCCGAAGAGCACCTGGATCGCGCCGTATCCGCCGGACAGGCCGTCGACCCGCAGGACGACGTCGTCCCTCGCGTCACTCGCCAAGGGGAGTCACCTCGCCCTGGTAGGTGAAGCAGGAGCAGCCGGTGTCGTACTTCAGCACCCGGTAGGCGGTGCCGGCGGCGTACCCGTCGGCGCCGATCGTCCCGCCGAACCCGCCGGCCGTGGTGAACTCCAGCTCCCGGGCGGCTTTCCCCCAGGCGGCGGCGTTGAGGTCCGGCCCCAGTCCGGCGGCGGCCTTCTGGAGCAGGAGCGCGGCGTCGCAGTAGGTGAAGGCGACCCGGGCGTTCTCCCGTTTCGGGAACGAGATGCCGGACCTGCCGAAGATGTCCAGGCAGTTGCGTTCGGCGTCGGTGGCCGGGAACTCCAGCCGGCTGTCCGGCACGTCACCGGCCGGGGCGAAGCCGACGCCGATCATGCCCGTCAGCGACTCCGGCGGCACCGTCCCCGGGTTGTTCACCATGAACATCGGGCTGTCGAAGGTGGAGACGCCGTAGGTGGCGGTGAAGCTCTGCGCCTTGGCGCTGGTCATGAAGAACGGCGCGATCCGGGCCCCGCCGAGGAAGAACACCCGGTCGATCTTCTTGCCGCGCAGGTTGACCGCGGCCTGGGAGAGCCCGCTGTTGAGGGTGCCGAGGCTGGTGGTGTCGATCCACGAGACGGTGACCGTCACCCCGATCTTCCGCAGGGAGGGGACCACCAGCTTGTCGAAGATCGACTTGTTGGCCGGGGTGTCGGCGGCGATCAGGCCCGCCTCGGTCCGCCCCTCGAAGAACTTCTCCCGGATCAGGACGGCCAGGAACGACGTGGCGAACCGGTCGTACTCCGGGTAGGTCGCGGTCCACAGGTAGGGGTCGAGCTGGGTGAACGTGGCCCGGTCGTCGGCGATCAGGGTGGCGTCGAGCATCAGGGTGCGCCGCTGGGCGTAGCAGGGCCGGGCGTTGGACTGCAGCTGGCCGGTCAGCACCACCGCGAACGCCTTGTCGTCCTGGGTGATCTGGCTGCACAGCGCCGTCTCGGTGGCCGGGGAGTCCTTGCTCGCCTCGTACTCGCGATAGACGGCCTCCAGCTTGCGCCCCGCGATGCCACCGTTCGCGTTGACGTACGTCTCCAGGGCTTTGACCTGCTCCTCGGGTTTGCCGACGTCGGCGTTCCTGAACCCGGTCATCGACGCGGTCGCGGTCAGGTCGGTGCCGATGAACACGACCTTGACGCTGTCGTCGGTGACGCCGGGACCGGCACCGGACGTGGGGATCGCCGAGGAGGCGCCCGGCATCAGGGTGCCGCAGCTGGTGTACGCGAGGACCGCGACCACCAGCACGGCGCCGGCCCGGACCAGCAGCGGCCAGTCGATCCGACGGAGTACCGACGGCGATGTCATCGCTCTTCCTCCTCCTCGAAGAGGGTGATGTTCTGCGGGTAGCGCCGGGCCATCACGTGGCCGAGCGCGTCGAGGTCGAGCACCGAGTCGCCGCCGCCCGGCCCGCGGTCCTGGCCGATCATGTGGCGCAGCTGGTCGAGGCTGAGCTGGGCGCCGGCCATCCGCCGCAGCCGGCGGGAGCCGGGCGCGTCGTCGAAGACCAGGAAGGCGCCGAGGCTGCCGAGCCGGACCACCGACGGCAGCATGGTCCTGGTGGGGTCGGCCCAGGCCAGCTCGTTGCCGCGGCGGCTGATCCGCCGCCACACACCCCAGAGGATCAGCAGCAGGCCGAGCAGGTTGACGGCGAGCAGACCCCAGGGGTACGCCTGATACGTGAGCCGTGCCTGGGCGAGGCCGCTGACGTCGACCTGGACCACGTACCGCCCGAAGGCGGCCAGTGGGATCTCCACCGGCACCTGCAGGGTGCGGCTCTGCCCCGGCCCGAGGTCGGCGATGGTCTCCCGGTGGAAGACGTTGTCGTCGCCGCCCCCGCCGAGCCGTGCCTGCGCTGTCGCGTTGACCAGCGTCGACGTGGTCGGGTTCCGGATCGTGTAGATCAGCGTCAGGGTGTCGGGCGCACCGAACCAGGCGGCCGCGGTGCCGCCGGTGAGCCGCGCGTCCTGCACGATCAGCTGCCGGACCGGGTCGGCGCTCTGCGGGATCCGGCCGACGGTGTGCCCGGTGAGGGTGATCGGCAGGTTGACCACGGCGTCGGCGTCGCCCTGGACGGCGGCGACGTGGATGACGCAGGGGCAGGCCTTGGGTGGTTCGCCGACGGTCAGGTCGACGACGAAGGTGCCGTCCTTACGAACCGGGGTGGCCAGGGCGCCGCGGGTGTCGCAGGCGCCGGAGCCGGTCACGCCGCCCTCGCCGCAGGTCACGAACTGGAGCAGCTGCGACGGCTCCCAGCCCTCGCCGGTGACCCGGATCTGCTCGCCGGGTCCGGCCTCGCTCACCGACAGCCGGGCGACCAGACCGCCGGCCCGGACGGCGCCGCCGGAGGTGACGATCGCCAGCAGCGTGACCGCGGCCAGCAGGACGGTGCGTCTCATCCGGCTGCCACCAGTCCCCGCGGCCGGGCCTCGCGGCCGCGGAGGCGGCGGCGGGCGCTCCACCAGATCCCGCCGGCCAGCAGGACGATCAGGGCCACGCCGGTCCAGGACCAGACGAACGAGCGGGCGCTCTTGCGGGCGTAGACGCCGCCGTCGGCTTTCACCACGACCGAGGTGGTGACCACGTCGAACGGCCAGACGCCCTCGGCTCGCATGCTGAACTGCCCCTCGGCCCCGGGGACCATGTCGCTGGAGGGGGCCGAGCCGGTCACCTCGATCCGGTGTCCGAAGAGGCCGGTGGCCCGTACCGTCGCCTCCGGCATGAGGTGGACGTTGCCGATGTTGGCGACCGTGTAGGTGAAGTCGCCGCGCGCCGGGACCGGCAGCAGCGGCGAGTCGATGTCGACCTCCAGGTTCGACACCGACAGGCCGGGCACGACGGTGCCGGCGACCCGCAGGTAGACGCGGGCGCCCACGGCCCGCTGGATGCGCACGGTCGCGCCGCCGGCCTCGGCGGTGGAACTCGCCTCGGACTCCATCGCGACGACGCCGCCGACATGGTCGCCCGGGGTGGCCTGGGTGGGGACGGTGATGGTGAACGGGATGTCGGCGCTGGCCCCGGCCGGGACGGTCACGTTGCCGACCACCGAGCTGACCCAGGCGCCGAGGTCGACCTGGGCGCGGTCCTTGGTGCGCAGCGCGAACCCGCCGTCCTTGACGGTGTTGTAGGCGTCGGCCCCGTAGACGACGAACGACTTCGGGTCCTTGCCGAGGTTGGTGACCCGGACGGACTCCTTGACGGTCTGGCCGGGGCTCGCGTCCAGGAAGAAGTAGAGGCGCGGGGTGGGGCCGGGGTTCTTCGCCGGTGTCGGCGTGACCGCCCACTCGCCGTTGCCGGTGGCCTGCGCGGGGGTGGCCGGGATGAGGAACAACGTGGCCAGAGCCAGGGCGGCCGCGGCGATCCGCATGATCGTCCCTCCAGGCGGAACGGTCCAAAGGGGGAGGAGGGTGGGGACGGTGGCGGCCGCCCCCACCCGTGGAACGGATCAGCTCAGCGTGATCGTGAGCGTCGCCGTGTAGGTGCCGGCGAGCTGCAGCCCGGGCACCGCGAGTGCCAGCTCGGCCGAGGCGTCGAAGGAACCACCGGTGCCGGCGGTGTTCTCCGGGCCCTTGCAGAGCGTTCCGGCGTTGACCTTCTCCCCGGCGGCGCCGGCGGTCGCGGTCACGAGGTTGGTGGCCCCGGAGTGCGCGACGCAGGCGGGCGTCCAGGTGAGCGAGTCGGCCGGGATGGTGCCGCCCGGCACACCGGTGAAGTCGGTGACCTCGGCCGTCAGGTCCCACCCGAAGGTGCTGCCGCGGTAGTCGGTCACGTTGATCACCGGCAGGTCGGCGGTGGCGGTCTGCGCCGTCCCGTTCAGGGTCACCCCGTCGAACGTGATGGCGCTGGAGCCCGGCCCGCGCGACATCGCGAGAGCACCACCGGTCACCGTCTGCGACAGCTCGTAGGTGAGGTCGCACTCCCCGTCGACGTTGCCCGTCGCGGCGAGGCAGGTGTCCGCCGAGGCGACCCACGCGGCCAGCGCGAAGAGCTGCCCCGACGACGCGCCGATCCAGGCGGTCGCGGGGTCGTTGACCTTGAACGAGGCGGTGATGCCGCCGGTCGCCGTCGCGGTGGTGGTGACCGCCGCGTCGGAGGTGGCCGGAGGCGGCGGCGCTCCGGTGAGCGCCTTGTATCCGCCGACCGTGACCGTGCTGCCGGGGTTGAAGTTGGTGCCCTTGACGGTGACGACAGTGCCGCTGCCACCGCTGGTGGGCGTGATGGTGATCGCCGGCGTGCCGAGGATCGTGACGGGTACGAGCACGGTGTTGGTGCCGTCGCTGATCGCCACGGTCCGGTCGCCGGTGGTGGCGCCGGCCGGAACGCTCAGCGAGCCGGTGCCGGCACCGGTGGCGTCGGTGGTTCCCGAGCCGGTGCCCTGCGCCGTACCGCCACCGCCGAGGTCCCGCAGCGACGGCGTGAGTGTCGCGTTCGGAGCCATGCCGGTGACCGAGAAGTTGATCGAGTTACCGGATCGGGCCGCCGTGACGGCGGTCTGGCCGGTGATCGAGGTGATGGTCGCCCCGCCGTTGAAGACGTTGACGGCCTGCACGATGGTGGTGTCCACCGGGCTCGCCTTGTGGTCCCGGTCGCCCGCCGCCGAGCAGTAGGTGGACGCCGTGGCGTTGGCGAACTTGACCTGCTTGACGGTGAGGTTCAGGGTGCCGGCGTCACCGGCGACGAACGTGCCGGTGGCGGTGAAGCCGCCGAGCTTGGCGTAGGCGTTGACGGTCCCGGACGGGTAGTTGGCCTGGTTGAGCGTGACCGTGCCGGTCTGGGATCCGGAGATCCCCACCGTCACGACCACCGGCACGGTGCCGGCGGTGAGCCCGACCGGGCCGTTGGTGGACCCCTCCGCCGCGGTGAGCGACACGGTCACGGCCTGTCCCGGCTTCGGCGAGGGCGGAGTCTGGGTCAGGGTGAACGTGTCGTCCCACACACTGGCGGAGGAGCCGGTGCCGGCGTCACTGAAGTAGATCCGGCACCCGAGGGAGTTGGCGGTCGGCCCGTACGCGGCGGCGGGCGCCTGGACGACGATGACGCCGGCCAGGGCGGCCGCCGCCGCGATCAGGACCTTACGAACGGTGGGTTTCATGGTTGGTGCCGCGTCCCCTCTCTCAGATGGGTGCATCCCCGCCGCACGAGCGGCGGCGATGTTCTAGCGCGCGGTACGCATCCAGTCTCCTTCCCGTTTCCCTAGCGGAAACGGCGTTTTCTTTCTGCGTGGGATCTATAAACGCAGTCCGCAACACTCATGTCAACCCACCGACCAGCCTTATCCCGCCCTGCGATACGCCGTTTCCTGACTTTGCCGGTGATCGCGTCAGGCCGGAAACACCGCGGAAACCGGTCCGCCGGAGCCCAGCGCGCGCACCGCCCCGGACAACGCGGCGACCGCATCGACCGATATCGCACGACCCGCGTTACCGGTGAACTTCCGGTCCACCTCGGCCGCCCTCAGCGGATGCCCCGGCCCACCGCGCGAACTGTCCACGCGATGCTCCAGAACCGCGCCCGACCTGGTACGCACGCGCAGCACACCGGCGAACGCGCGCGGGAACGCCGCGGTGGCCGCCGGATCGGCGTACATCCGCACCTTCGCCGCCAGGTCCAGCCGGCGCGGATCCAGCTCGGCGAAGTCGTCCAGGCCCACACCCAGCCCACCGCCGCCGGTCAGGGCCACGGCGAGCGTGTAGGGACCGGAGAACTTCGCGTGGTAACCGCTGCGCGGCCGGGCCTTCTCCGCGGCCGGCTCGGCGATCGTCCGCAACACCGGCTCGGCGACGCCGAGCTCGGCGACCTCCACATCGTCCGGATCGAGGCCGGCGGCGCGCAGGGCCAGGGCACAGTCGATCCCGGCGTGGGTGAAATGATTCGAGGGGTACGGCTTGAACACCGTCCGCAGCAATTCCCACCGCTCCCCCAGACCGTCGGTGACGGCCTCCGGAGTGAACCGGCCGGTGTGCGACGCGAAGAAGCCGAAGCGGCCCTCCAGCACGGTCGGCGGCCCGGTCAGCCCCTCGGCCGCCAGCGTCGCCGCGACCACGCCGCCGTGCGCCGCCCAGCCGCAGTGGGCACGTTTCACCGACCCACCGGTCCGGTTGGCCTCCAGCACGCCGGCGCCCATCGACGCGGCGATCCCGATCGCGTCGGCGATCCGTGCCGCGTCCAGGTCGTAGAGGCGGGCCACGGCCACCGCGGCACCGATCGTCCCGCAGATCGACGTGGCGTGCTGGCCACGTTCGAAATACAGGTTCGCGCCGGAATCCGGGTCGCAGCCGGCCATGCCGAGCCGGTTGGTCACCTCGATACCGGCCGCGATCGCCGCGATCAGGTCACCGGGCGCGCCCGCCTCGGCCGCGGCCAGGGCGGCCGGCACCACCGACGCGCTCGGGTGCAGCACCGACGGCAGGTGCGTGTCGTCGTAGTCCAGCGAATGGGCGAGCACCCCGTTGACGAACGCCGCGTTCGGCGCCGGCAACCGGTCGCCGTAGCCGAGCACCGTCGCCTCCGGCACGCCGGCCCAGCGTCTCATCGCGGCGAGTGCCGCGGGTGCGGCGTCGGCGTCTTTTTCGGCGTACGCCGCCAGGCTGTTCCCGAGCACGTCGAGGATCCGGGTGGGCACGTCCGCACGCACCTGCTCCGGAGGATCGACCTTCGCCGCGAACTCGCCCAGGATCCGCGCGAGCGTCTCGGGCTCAGTCATTGGGCATGCCTTCCCGGCCCTCGCCCGCGACGTCACGGTCCGGCGCGGCCGATTGCCGCTCGGTGCAGTCGGTCATGCCGGGGACCACCGCCAGCGGGCGCACCGGTGAGCCGGTCGCGCCGACCAGCTTCAACGGCGCGAGGATGAACTGGAACTCGGTCACTCCCGCATCCGCCAGCTCGGACAGCAGCATCGTCTCGACGATGTTGACACCGGCCTCCACCAGCAGGATCCGGTGCACCGGCAGACTCGCGTGACCGGCTCCCGGCGCGATCCGCTCGTAGGCGATCGTCTCCGCCCCGGTCACCGCGACTCCGCGCTCCACCAGCCAGCGCGCTGCCGCCTCACCAGGACCGGGGACCCCTTCGGCCGTACCGAGAAAAGGTTGTCCCTCACCGAACCGCCGTGACCAGCCGGTCCCGATGAGGACCGCATCGCCGGGGTTGATCGTCAGGTCGCCGGCGGCGGCCGTGAGATCGTCGGGCGTCACCTCGTAGCCGGGCGGCAGGATCTCCACGCCGTGCACCCTGGCCACGTCGAGAAGGACGCCGCGGCCGACGAAGGGCGCGAACTCGTCGATGCCGAGCCGGGCGAACCCGGCGTCCGACTGGACGTCGGCGGCGACCACCCCGCCGTGCAGCAGCCCGTCCTGCGAGACGTGCGCCAGCGCGTCGACATGCGTGCCGACGTGCGTGCCCATCACCAGGATGTCGTTGGCGGCCGAGCCGCCGCCCGCGCGCACCATGTCACCATGGCGCCGGACCAGCGAATGTGTGTACGCCGGATGGTTCGGCGACTGCGGCATACCCCGGCGCATCGGCTGCGCCAGATCGAAAACCTTCATACGTCAGATGACTCCTTCGGACCGCAGTTTCTCCCGCTCCTCCTCGTCGTAGCCGAGGCCGGCGAGCACATCGTCGGTGTCCGCCCCGCGCGGCCGGCCGGTCCAGCGGATCGAGCCGGGCGTCTGCGACAGGCGGTACAGCGGGCCGGGCATGCGCACCGGCCCGAGCGTCGGGTCGTGCGCGGTCGTCACCGAGTCGCGCGCGATGAACTGCGGGTCGGTGAAGACGTCGGCGATGTCGTAGACCGGTCCGATCGCGGCCTGCGCCCTCTCGAACTCGTCGGTCACCGTCTTCGCATCCCGCGCGGCGATCCAGCTGCCGACCGCCTCGTCCAGGACGTCGGCATGCGCGGCCCGGCCCACACCGGTGGCGAACCACGGCTCGTCGATCAGCTCCGGGCGGCCGACCAGGCGCATCACCCGCTCGGCGATGGCCTGGGCGCTCGTCGAGATCGCCAGCCAGCGGCCGTCCGCGGTCCGGTAGGTGTTGCGCGGGGCGTTGTTGACCGAACGGTTACCGGTCCGGCGTTGCACCTGGCCCAGCTGGTCGTAGACCATCGCCTGCATGCCGAGGACGGTGAGCATCGGCTCGACGATGGCCAGGTCGATGACCTGCCCTGGTTCGTCGTGGACGTCCCGGTCGTACAACGCCGTCATGATCGCCTGGGCGGTGGTGATCGCGGCGATGCCGTCGGCGAGACCGAAAGGCGGGAGTGTCGGGGGGCCGTCGGGGTCGCCGGTGATGGCGGCGAAGCCGCTCATCGCCTCGGCCAGTGTCCCGAAGCCGGGCCTGTTCTTGTACGGTCCGAATTGTCCGTACGTGGTGACCCGGGCGATGATCAACTTCGGGTTGATCTCATGGAGGGTCTCCGGCGCCAGACCCCAGCGCTCCAGGGTCCCGGGACGGAAGTTCTCGATCAACACGTCAGTCCGTTTTAGAGCCTTTTTCAGGACTTCTGCGCCTTTTTCATTGCCTAGGTTGAGATTTACGGTGTGCTTGTTGCGGCCCAGCATCGTCCACCAGAGCGGGACGCCGTCCTTCGAGGGGCCGTGGCCGCGCGCCGGATCACCCTTGGCCGGATGCTCGATCTTGGTCACGTCGGCGCCGTAATCGCCGAGGATCGTCGCGGCCAGGGGTCCGGCGAACAGGGTCGACGCGTCGATGACGCGTACTCCCTCGAGGGGGCTGCGCATGCCACACCCTAACCGCTCTGTTCCATTAAGGGAAACCTCGTTACTGTGTGCGAAACAGCTGTGCGCACGGAGGTCGCCTGATGAGTCGTTACGATCTGCTGGTACGCGGAGGCACCCTGGTCGTGCCCTACCTGGGAACGATCCGGGCCGATCTGGCCACCAAGGACGGCAAGGTCGCCGCGATCGCGGTTGACATCCCTGTGGACGAGGCTTCCTCAGTCGTCGACGCCACCGGCAAGCTCGTCTTCCCCGGCGCCGTCGACGCCCACTTCCACCTGGGCATCTACCGCCCACTGTCGGTCGACGCGGCCGAGGAGACCCGGTCGTCACTGGTCGGCGGCGCGACGACGGTGCTGTCCTACTTCCGGACCGGGCAGCACTACCTCAACAAGACCGGGGCCTACGCCGACATCTTCCCCGAGGTGCTCTCCTCGGTCGCCGGCCACGCGTGGACCGACTACGGCTTCCACCTGGCGCCGATGGACACCGCCCAGGTCGGCGAGGTGTCGTCACTGGTCGAGCGGAGCGGCGTCAGCAGCTTCAAGTACTACATGTTCTACAAGGGCTTCAACCTCTCGGCGAACTCCCGGGACGCGAAGGCCTTCACCATGAGCGACGAGTACGACCTGGGCCACCTCTACCAGCTGATGGAGGCCGTCGCCGCGGCGAACGGCGCCTCGGACCGCCGGGTGTCCCTGTCGCTGCACTGCGAGCAGGCCGAGCTGATGCGCCTGTTCATCGACCGGGTCCGGAAGAACGGCGACCCGCAGACCCTGAAGGCGTACTCGGATGCCCGCCCGCCGCTGACCGAACGCGTCGCCATCGGTGAGGCCACCACGCTGGCCCGCGCCACCGACTGCGCCATCAACCTGCTGCACCTGTCATCCGGCGAGGCCCTGGCCGCCGCCCGCGAGGCCCGCGCAGCGATGCCCGAGGTCGACATGCGTTTCGAGGTCACCCTGCACCACCTGTGCCTGACCCACGACGAACTCGACGCGCAGGGCGGTCTCGGCGGCAAGGTGAACCCGCCGATCCGGACCCAGGCCGACACCGAGGCCCTGTGGGCCGGAGTCGTCGACGGCACCGTCGGCTGGGTGGCCTCCGACCACGCCTGCTGCCTGGAGGAGGAGAAGGGCGACGAGTTGTGGCCGGCCCTGCCCGGTTTCGGCGGCACCGCCCTGCTCTACCCCATCCTGATCAGCGAGGGCATGCACAAGCGAGGTCTCTCCCCGGCCCGCGTCGCCGAGCTGGTCTCCGCGAACCCGGCCCGCGCCTACGGCCTGGACGGCCGCAAGGGCAACCTGCTGGTCGGTTACGACGCCGACCTGACGATCATCGACCCCGACCTGGAGCAGGAGGTCACCACCGACCTGCTGCTGTCCGGCCAGGACCACTGTCCCTTCGAGGGCCGCAAGGTCCGCGGCTGGCCGGTCGCCACGATCCTCCGGGGCCACCTGGTCTACCGCGACGGCGAGGTCCTCGGCACCCCGCAGGGCACCTTCATCGCCCGCTGACCTCGGGGTCCGCACCCCGCCCGCCTCACCGGGCGGGGTGCAGATCCTCGATGATCTGGGCCCGTGTCGCGGTGGTGATGGCCGGTGCCGGGACGATGAACGGATTCGTTCCGGGTGTGCCGCCCCGCATCCGCTCCCCCTCGACGGCCCGGGTCAGCGTGAACAGCGCGTTGGCGGCCTGCCTCTCCGCCTCCGCGAACTCGCTGCTGATCTGCCCCAGCGCGGTGGCCACGTTGATCGCGACCTCGGACGCGGTCGGGGCGCCCAGCGGCAGCTTCTCCTCATCCGGCCGGTCGGGCAGAAGACCCTGGCCGACGGTCCCGCCGACCTCCAGCAGCACCCCCGTCGTCAACAGCGCCACTCCCGGATTGAAGGCACCGATGACGGTCCCGACGACGACCATGATGATCGTTCCCCACTTGAGGGTCGCGTCCACGGAGGACTTGCTGGTGACCGCCTGGGTGGCCCTGATCGCCTGGTCCAGCAGCTTGAGCACCGCCTCACGCCGCCGCATGTAGATCAGCCTGGTCAGCTTCATCTGGTCACCGGCCAGACGGACCAGCTCGCGGTGGTTCGGCAGGGTGCTCTCCAGCGGGGTGACGAAGCTGTTGATGAAGTTCGTCCGGAACTCGCCGGCCCAGTGCACCATCTCGCCGCGGACGTCGTTGATCCGACCGAGCGCCGAGCTGGACCCGGTCCAGCCGCCCGATGTCTGAGCATCCCCGCCGAACTTCGCCTCGATCTGCCCGAGGAGCAGGATGACCGCGTCGAACTGCACCGGGTCGGGCTCGAGATGGCGTTCGAAGTAGGGCACTACCCACTCGTAGTCCTCGGTCCGGACCCGATCCTGATAGCGGTTGAACTCCTCCTCAGTGATGCCCCGGCGCTGCGGGACTCCAGGATGCTCCTCGTCCCACTGGGTCGCGACCGCTCTCGCCCACGAGTCGGCGTCCTCGAGAGTCTTGCGGATCAACTCCTCCTTGAGCCGGCGGGCACCCTGACGCACCGCCGTGGCGTACGCCTCACCGGTGAGCCGCACGGGAACCGGGGCGTCGAGGATCTCAGCCGATGCCATGTCGATACCCCCTAGCGTCAGGACGCGGTGGGGCGTCGGGGACGGTCCGGGTCTCCCGGCACCGGCGGGTTGGAGGGGATGTCCGCGGCATCATGGTCCGTCTCCATGTAGGCGTCGAGGATGCTCCTGCCGTTGGCCGCGTCGACGCGGTTGAAGACCTCGGTGGCGTGACGCACGCCCTCCGCGGCGTCCATGACCACATCTCCCATCTCGATCATCAGCCCCTGCAATTCCGACCGGAACGCATACCAGGCGTTCTCAACCGCGCTGACAGGCGGCAGCAGCGACCCGTTGTCAGTCGCCGGGATGTACAGATCGGTCCTTGGTAATCCCATGATCCCGCCGGCGCCGTAGAAGACGCTTGCAATGCGCGGGAGGTGCACCTCCGACACCGTCCACAGGTGGTAAAGATCCCCACCTACTATCTCCGCCATCTTCCCTCCCCGTTTCCTCTCACTTCGCGAGCGCCGACGGCCGGCGCCGCACCACCACGACCAGAGCCACCAGGGCGGCGACGGCCACGCCCCCTCCCAGGAACCAGGGCCACACCGGATCCGGCTGCGGCGTCCCGGGCAGCGACGGCCGGGAGGTGTCCACCACGAAGACCCGGCTGCCGACCATGTCGATGAGATAGAGCGACTTGCCCGCCGCCAGATCGAACGGACCGGAGCCGAGGCCCGCCGGCTCCAGATCCGCGGCGGTGAAGACGGTCCCGTCGGCGCTCAGGCCGCGGACCGTGTGTCGTACGTCGTCCACGACGTGGACCTCGGTTCCCCGGACGGCCACCGAGCGCACATTGCCCAATGCGTCGTCGGGCGGCGGCTGATCGGCGCCCGCGCCGACAGTCCATCGATCGGCTTGCGGATTGATGATCGACAGCATCTGGTCGCCCCGCACCCGGTACAGATCCTGCGCGGCGACCCACAGATCATCATGCCCGTCGACGGCGAGACCGTTCGGAGCGAACACCTCCGCGACCACGCGCACCACCCCGCCGGTCGTGATCGCGACGACACGGTCGTTCTCCCGGTCGGACACGTAGAGAGTGCCGTCCCCGCCGACCGCCAGCCCTCGCGGGAAGCGCATCGGCCGGTCGAGGACACCCTGGCCGGTGGAGGCGTCCAGACGCAGTGAGATCGTGCCGTCCGGCGCCAGCTCGTACACGCGGAGCCCGGGGCCGTCCGCAATGAACAACGTCCCGTCGCTACCGACGGCGAGCTCACCGGGCAGCGCGAGCGAGATCGCCGTGCCTTCGGTGCCCGCCGGAACGGGGCCGCTCTCGCCTGCCGATGTTCCGTCGCCGGCGACCGTGTCGATGACGCCGTCCGGAGAAACAGCCCGGACGCGATGGTTCGCGGTGTCCGCTATGTAGAGGGTGCCGTCCGGGGCGACCGCCGCTCCGTAGGGATTGTTCAGCCGGGCGGATGTGGCCGGCCCGCCGTCACCGGAGAACCCCGCGCCACCGCCACCCGCCGCCAGGACCAGAGACCCGGCATTCTGTTTCGCCGCGACAGGCATCGGCACAGCCAGAATGAACAGCAACGCCGCCATACCGACGGCAACGCGATTCGCTGTCACGAGTTTTGTGTACCACACACCACCGCGTACGTTGGCGGTCGTCAATCGGTTCGGTGATCAAGCCACTCCGGCGGAAGGCTGACACATGTATACCCACGACGCCGATCTTGGCGATCTCCTCCGCGGCATGATCGTGACCGGAAAATCGCCGGATGATCAAATTCGGGCAACCGTCACCGGCGATTTGGCATTGGAGATCGAATTCCAGAGAAACACCTACGACTGGTACGACGAGCCTCGCCTGAGCAGGCAGCTGGCCGGCCTGGGAGCCAACACCTGGGTGAGCTGGGAGAGAGAACGGCGGGAGATTCTCCGGCGCGCGCAGTCACAGACCATCGACGAGGCGGAACAGGAACGCCGCAACCCCGGCGACGAACGGCACGTGCGATACCGGGACGGACTGCGAACTCTGCACTGCCAGGGTTCATCACCATCCGGAACTCTGCACATTCAGACAATCGGAATGATCGACTGGCGCATCCACATCGAGCCGGACCGTCTGCGGCGATTGCGGGAGCGGGAATTCATCGGGGAGACAGTCGCTGCATTCGCCGATCTGATGCGTGACCGGGAACACGAACTCATCCTGCTCAAGGCCGAACACTACGATCTCGGCATTCCCCGCGCCTGGCAGGAACGCCTCCGGCACCGGTGACGCGCCGATGCGGCGCGTCACCGGTGATCGGATTCAGCCGGCCAGGGTAGCGCCGACGGCGTCGTCCTCCTTGGCCATCGCCTCCTGGCGGGCCGGCTCCTCGCGCAAAATGGCCGCGTTCAACCACTCGTCCGGGATCGCGAAGGCGTCGACCAGCGTCCGCATGTGCGGCCGCAGCTCACGCAGCAGGTCGTTGACGACGGCGGTGACGGCCTTGGAACGGGCCGGGGTCAGGCGCCCGTGCTCCATGAACCAGCCCTTGCCGGCCTCGATGGTGGTGAGCGCGTAGAGGTCGCAGACCTTCGACAGCAGTTCCCGGGCCGCAGGGTCGGTGGCCCGCTCGATGCCGGCGACGAAGGCTTCCAGGGTGATCCGGTCGATGTGGGCGGTCGCCGTGGCGAGCACGTGGTCCTGGACGTCGTTGAAGATGTCGAACGGCCGGTCCTTCTTGGTGGCGGCGCCTCCGCGCAGGCGGCGGATCACGCCTTCCAGCAGGTGTTTCTCGCGGTCTTCGAAGACGGCCAGGTGCCAGCCGCGGTCGGTGACGGCGATCTCCTCGTCGCGGCCGGGCACAGCGGAGACGAGCCGCTGGATCAGGGAGCGGGCAGCCGTACGCTCCAGGACCATCTCTCTGACCTGTTCGGCGACGAACGTGGCGCGGCCCCAGCCGTCGAGAGAACCGAAGGCGTCGCGGTATCCGGTGAGGAGCCCTTTGGCGACGAGCTGGAGCAGCACCGTGTTGTCGCCCTCGAAGGTGGTGAAGACGTCGGTGTCGGCCTTGAGGCCGGGCAGCCGGTTCTCGGCGAGGTATCCGGCGCCGCCGCACGCCTCGCGGCACATCTGGATGGTGGCGGTCGCGTTCCACGTCTGCATCGCCTTGAGGCCGGCGGCGCGGGATTCGAGTTCGCGCTGCCGGTGCTCGTCGGGTTCGGTGAGGGCGAACACCTCGGACATGGTGACGGCGAGTTCCTCCTGGGCGAAGACGTACGCGTACGCCCGCGCCACCGCCGGTAGGAGTTTGCGCTGGTGCGCCAGGTAGTCGTTGAGGGTGATCTCGCGGTCGGCGCCGGGTGCGGTGAACTGGCGGCGGCTCTCGCCGTAGCGGACGGCGATGGTGAGCGCGTTGCGGGTGGCCGCGGAGGCGGCGGCGCCGACGGTCACCCGGCCGCGGACGAGGGTGCCGAGCATGGTGAAGAAGCGGCGGGTGTCGTTCTCGATGGTGCTGGTGTAGGTGCCGTCGGGGGCGACCTGCCCGTACCGGTCGAGGAGCATGTCCCGCGGCACGGTCACGTGGTCGAAGGAGAGCCGCCCGTTGTCGACGCCGAGCAGCCCGGCCTTGGGTCCGGCGTCGCCGATGGTGACGCCGGGCATCGGGTTGCCGTCGGCGTCCCGGATCGGGACCAGCCACGCGTGCACGCCGTACGACTTGCCGCCGGTGATGAGCTGGGCGAACACGACCGCCATCCGTCCGTCGCGCGCGGCGTTGCCGATGTAGTCCTTGCGGGCCGCCTCGTGCGGCGTGTTCAGGACGAAGTGGCCGTCCTGGAAGGTGCACGTGGTCCGCAGCCGCTGCACATCCGACCCGTGACCGGTCTCGGTCATCGCGAAGCAGCCCATCAGGTCGGCCGAGATGATGTCGCGCAGGTAGGCGTCGTGGTGCCGGGCGGTCCCGAGCGCGACGACGGCCCCGCCGAACAGCCCCCACTGCACGCCGGCTTTGACCATCAGGGACAGGTCGACCTGGGCGAGCATCTCGGCCGCGACGGTGGAGCCGCCGGGGTCGTCGGAGCCGCCGTAGCCGGCCGGGAACGCGGCGGCCACCCCGACCTCGGTCGGCAGCTCCCGGATCAACCGGCTGACCCGCTCCCGGGCCTCGTCGCCGGCTTCGCCCGGGACGGTGACGAACTCGGCGCCGAGCTCGTCACGCACGGCCTGCCGGATGTGCGCCCACCGGCCGTCGAGGACCTCGGCGAGCGAGGCGGAGAGACCATTGATCATGGAGCTATATTACCCGCGAGTAACCAGGGTTGAACCCATCTCTCAGTGATTTCCCCAATGGGCCGATGAAGGCGGTATGGGCAATTGGTCGGTGCGCTGGAAGATCAGCAGCCTGATCCTGGTGAGCGTGGCGCTCGCGGCGGCACTGGGCGCGACGGCGCTGGCCGGCATCAGCCGGCTCGCGACGAGTTCGGCCGACCAGGATCAGTTCCGTCAGGCGACCTTGACGCTGGCCCGGCTGGACAGCATGGCGGGCCGGATCAACGGCATGGTCAACGCGAACCTTGCCTTCCCGGACCAGACCAAGACCTTCCTCGACGGCAACACCGCGTACATCAAGCAGGGTGACGCCCAGATGGCCGAGCTGCAGGCGATGCCGCTCGGCGCCGACGACGCGGCCGCGGTCGACGATCTGGAGAAGTCGTGGCGCTCCTACACCGACCAGTCGACGGCGCTGCAGCGGTCACTGACCGCCACCGCGACGAAGGCCCAGCTCTACCAGGGCGGCGAGACGGTCTACAACGTCTATGACGCGTTCTCGAAGGCGCTCGGCGCGGTCATCGAGTCGGTCCAGTCGAAGGCGGAGGCCGCCGCGGCCGACCAGGACAAGCTGGTCACCGAGGTCCGCTGGATCGTCGGCCTGGCGCTGGCCACCGGCCTGGTCCTGCTGGCCGTGTTCGGCTGGTGGATCGGGCGCGGCATCCTGCGGCCGCTCGCCGTCGCCGCCGCCGCGCTGCGCCGGGTCGCCGAACGCGACTACACCGTGCACGTGCCGGTCACCGGCCGCGACGAGATCGGCCGGATGTCCGAGGCGGTGAACGCGGCCGTCGGCGACATCCGCGAGGCGATCGGCACCATCGCCGGCAACGCGCAGTCGCTCAGCGACGCCTCGGTGCGGCTCACCGCGATCAGCGGCGACGTCAACGCCTCCTCGGAGCAGGCGTCCGGCCGGGCCGGCACGGTCTCCGAATCGAGCATGCTGGTCAACGACCGGGTACGGGAGGCCGCGCAGGGCGCCGAGCAGATGACCGCGGCGATCCGGGAGATCGCCGGCAACACCAGCCAGGTCGCGCAGATCGCGCAGGGCGCCGTGGAGACGGCGCAGCAGACCACGGCCGCGATGTCCAAACTGTCCACCTCGACCGACGAGATCGGCAACGTGATCAAGCTGATCACCAGCATCGCCGAGCAGACGAACCTGCTGGCCCTGAACGCGACGATCGAGGCGGCCAGGGCCGGCGAGTCGGGCAAGGGCTTCGCGGTGGTGGCGAGCGAGGTCAAGGATCTGGCGCAGAGCACGGCCCGCGCCACCGAGGACATCGGCCAGCGCATCGAGGCGATCCAGGGCGACACCACGAACGCGATCGAGGCGATCGGCCGGATCGCCGACGTGATCAACGAGATCAACCAGTACCAGGCGAGCATCGCCGGCGCCGTCGAGGAGCAGACCGCCACGACCAACGAACTGAGCCGCCTCTTCGACGACGCGGCGCACGGCGCGGACTCCATCAACCGCTCGATCGAGCAGGTCGCGGCCACCGCGGCGCAGACCGCGAACGGCGCGACGTCCACCCGTCAGGCCGCCGACGAACTGGCCGGCCTCGCCGCGAGCCTCACCGACGTGGTCGGCAGATTCAAGATCAAAATCTAGGATTCGGTACGGCTACCCAAGTCCCGGACCACACCGCGGCGCAGTCCCGGCGCAAGGCCGAAACGCGACCGCCGGGCTGATCCGGTGGGGGCCGGCCGACGAAGACCGGCCCCGGCGCCTCGTCACATGCCGTCGCCGGACCACTCGCCGCGGGACCGGGAGCGCACCGGCAGCGACGACAGGATCGGGTGGACGTGGCCGTCGTGCTCGTCGTAGTTCTCCGCGTGCCCGCCGAACTTGACCCACTCGTCGGTGGTGTACCAGTTGGTCAGCTCGCCGTCGGACCGCAGGATCCAGTCGATCTCGGTCTCCGCGACGAAGTGGCCGTGCTTGACCCGGGCCGGCCGGAAGCAGTAGGTGCCCTCGTCGATGTCCCCGAAGTTGTAGGCCATCTTCCCGGCGAGGGTGTAGAACTCCTCGTAGCAGGGGTGGTGGGCGAGCCGGTGGTCGGTCCAGCCCTTCGGTGCCCGGATCAGCCGGGTGTAGAAGCCGGTCTTCGGGTCCCGGTGCAGCAGCTTGATGTAGAGCGGCGTGAGCGGCCCGACCGACTGCGCCTCGGTCCACTCCATCTTCTCGGCGTCCATCACGGTGACGCCCTCGGTGGACTCCGGCGAAGCTTTGCTCGCGGCCTCGTTCAAGGAAGTGAACGGGTCGAACCCGCAGTCCCCGTACTCCCGCCAGTGCAGGATCCGCGACCCCTCGCGGACCTTCAGCCAGTCCATCGCCGTGCCCTTGGGGACCTGCACGTAGCCGCCGGCGCCGAGCTCCCGGCCGCCGTAGGTCATCGACCCTTCGACCACGTAGAACTCGGTGTCGGCGTGCACGATGCCGGCGCTGCGCCCCCAATCGGCGGTGGCGTGCAGCGACAGCGAGGACGAGCCGTCCTCCTCGTCGGTGGAGAGCCGCCGCTCCAGGATCTTCCCCTCGCCGTACGGCAGCTCACCGGTGTGGAAGATGTAGTCGTCCTCGTGGATCAGCTCCACATGTGCCCTCACGGCGTACTCCTCAGCTCGCGTTTCAGGATCTTTCCGGCGGCGTTGCGGGGCAGCGCCGGGACGGTGCGGTACTGCTTGGGGACCTTGAATCCGGCCAGCCGCTCGCGCAGGAAGGACTCGAGGACCTCGGGGGCGACGGGCGTGCGGCCGGCCCAGTAGGCGACGACCCGCTCACCCCACTGCTCGTCCGGCTCGCCGACGACCGCGCACTCGACGACCGCCGGGTGGGTGAGCAGCACCTCCTCGACGTCACGGGGATAGACGTTCACGCCGCCGGTGATGATCACGTCCTTCACCCGGTCGACGATGGAGATGAACCCCTCCTCGTCCCGGATCACGATGTCGCCCGAGGTCAGGAAGCCGTCCTCGGTGGTGCAGGCGGCGGTCGCGGCCGGGTTCCCGTGATAGCCGTTCATCAGGTACGGCGAGCGGCTGTACAACTCGCCGGGCTCCCCGGGCCCGGCGAGGGTGCCGTCCGGCCGCACCACCCGGACCTGTGTGCCGAACCACGGGTGACCGACGGTCCCGGCCTTGCGGCGCGCGTCCGGCGGGCGCAGGTTGCTGATCACGCCCGCCTCGGTGGAGCCGTACAGTTCGTGCACGCCCACCCCGGGGAACGCCTCGAACACCCACTCCTTGAGCACCTTGGGCAGGGCGGCCGCGTTGAAGTAGAGGGTGTCCAGCCCCGGCAGCGACGGCACCCGGTCGAAGGCCTGCCGGATCAGCTGCGCGTGCGTCGGGACCAGGAAGACCGACTGGGCGCCGTCCCGCTGGATCATGTCGAGCAGCGCGTCCGGTTTGAACGAGCGCAGCATGCTGACGGTCGCTCCGCAGTGGACGGCCGCGTAGGCGAAGGCGAAACCGGCCCCGTGGTACATCGGCGCGACGGCGATGGTCCGGCGGCCGGGGCCGATGCCCCATTCGAGCGCGGTGGCGTAGAAGGTCAGCGACCGGGAGCGGTGCGAGATCAGCACGCCCTTGGGGTCGCCGGTGGTCCCGGCCGTGTAGGCGATGCAGAACGGGTCCCGCTCGTCGACAGCGATCCACGGGTCGACCGCCCGCGCGTCGTCGAGCCACTTCTCGTACTCCGGCCCGATCGTCACCACCCGCCCGGGGAACTCCGGGGGGACCGCGCCGGTCAGGGCCGGGTCGGCGATCAGCGCCCGCGAGCCGGAGTGCGCCAGGATGAACTCGACCTCGGGCGCGGTCAGCCGCGGGTTGACCGGGACCAGCACGAGTCCCGCCTTGGCGATGCCGGCCGCGATCTCTGGATACTCCATCCGGTTGCCGCAGAGCAGGGCCACCCGGTCGCCGTGGGCGAAGCCCATCGCGAGCAGCGCGCAGGCGAGACGCGACGACCGCTCGTCGAGCGCGCCGTATCTCAGCTCGCGATCGCCGTCACGCACCGCGACCACGTCCGGGGTGGCCCGGCCGAACTCGCGAACACCACCAGCGATCGTCAGATCAGCACCACCGGGCCGCAACATACGCTGAATGGAAACACCGTTTCCATTGACGACGCAAGACCTAACGCGTGAAGTCTCCGGCTCGGCCCAACTGGGCGGGAACCGCGTCCAGATCCAGCTGCCCGCCGATCCACGTGCCCACGGCGGCGGCCGCCGTCACGTCCACGCCGGTCTTCAGCGCCGAGCTGTTCAGCAGGTAGGCGAGGTCCTCGGTGGCGATGTTCCCGGTGGCCGCCGGCGCGAACGGGCAGCCGCCGATCCCGCCCAGACTGGCGTCGAGCGCGACGAAACCCTCGCTGACCGCGGCGATCGCGTTGGCGTACCCCGTGTTGCGGGTGTTGTGGAAGTGAGCGCGCAGCGGAACGCCCCCGGCGACCGGCCGCACCGCCGCCGCCAGCTCGGAAACCTGGACCGGCACGCCGACGCCGATGGTGTCGGCCAGGCAGATCTCATCCAGTGGGCCGGCGTCCTCGACGACCGTCCGCACGAAATCCGGCGAAACCGGCCCGCTGAACGGACATCCGAACGCCGCCGCGACCGTCAAAGTCACGAAAAATCCGGCATCGCGCGCGCGGGCTGCCACGTCGCGGAACGCCGCCAGCGAAGCCGCCGTAGACATCCCCTGGTTGCGCCGGGAAAACTCGTCGCTGGCGACAACTACATAGTTGATCTCGTCCGGCCGTGCGGCTTCGAGCGCGAGCGCCCGGTCCAGGCCGCGCCCGTTCAGCACCAGCGCGACATATCGGACACCTGGCGACCGCGGCACCGACCGCAGGACCTCCTCCGCGTCGGCCATCTGCGGCACCCGGTCGGGCCGGGCGAAAGCGGCCACCTCGATCCGCCGCAACCCGGCCGCGACGGCCCGCGACACGTAGTCGACCTTGACGGACGTGGGCAGCACCCGCTTCTCGTTCTGCAGCCCGTCCCGCGGCCCGACCTCGACGATCTCCACGCCGACACCCCTTTGTTCCATCTAGCGAAACGTCGTTTCCCGAGTATAGGGTGGCGACGTGACCGCGCCACTGTCTGACATTCGCGTCCTGGAAACCGGAACCCTGCTCGCCGGCCCCTTCTGCGGGCAGCTCCTCGGCGACTTCGGGGCCGAAGTGATCAAGCTGGAGGACCCCGGCAAGGGCGACCCGATGCGCCAGTGGGGCCGGGAGAAACCGCACGGCCAGTCCCTGTGGTGGCCGGTGGTGGCCCGCAACAAGAAATCGGTCACCTGCAACCTCCGCACCGGGGAGGGCCAGGCCCTGGTCCGCCGCCTGGTCGAGAAGGCCGACATCCTCCTGGAGAACTTCCGGCCCGGCACCCTGGAGCGCTGGGGGCTCTCCTACGAGGAGCTTTCCAGGATCAACCCCAGGCTCATCCTGGTACGGGTGACCGGTTACGGACAGACCGGCCCCTACTCCCCGCGAGCCGGGTTCGGCTCGATCGGCGAGGCCATGGGCGGTCTGCGGTATGTGACCGGTGAGGCCGACCGGGCACCGTCCCGCTCCGGCATCTCGATCGGTGACTCGCTCGCCGCCACGTATGCCGCGTTCGGCACCCTCGCCGCCCTGCACGCCCGCGAGCGCACCGGCCGTGGCCAGGTCGTCGACTCGGCGATCTACGAGGCCGTGCTGGCCATGATGGAGTCGCTGATCCCCGAGTGGGGCATCGCCGGCTACCGCCGTGAGCGCACCGGCCCGATCCTGCCGAACGTCGCACCGAGCAACGTCTACCCGACCGCCGACGGCTCCGACGTGCTGATCGCCGCCAACCAGGACACCGTGTTCCGCCGTCTCGCCGACGTGATGGACCGCCCCGACCTGCCGGCCGACCCGCGGTACGCCACCCACGGCGCCCGCGGCGAGAACCAGGCCGAGCTCGACGACATCATCGCCGCCTGGACCCGCGGCATCCCGTCGGCGAAGCTGCTGGCGATGCTGCACGAGTCCGGAGTCCCGGCCGGCGGCATCTACACGGCCGAGGACATCATCGCCGACCCGCACGTCCAGGCCCGCGAGGCAGTGATCACCGTCGACCATCCCGAGCTGGGCCCCGTCCCGATGCAGAACGTGGCCCCGAAACTGTCCGGCACCCCCGGCGAGGTGAAGTGGGCGGGCCCGGCGCTCGGCTCCCACAACGACGAGATCTACCAGGGTCTGCTCGGCCTCTCCCCCGACGAGCAGGCCGGCCTCCGTACCCGCGGAATCATCTGAGCCCGGCCGGGCCGTCCGCATCACCCCTGCCCCTTCTCTGCGGACGGCCCGGCCGTTCCCAGGTCCACGAGGAGAACTGATGGCCGATCTCGCCGACGACTACGCGAGCGCCGGATTCGCCAGGCGTCTCGGCTGGGGCGCCCGACCCGCGGTGCTCCTGATCGACCCGGCACTGGCCTACACCGATCCGGGCTCGCCGCTGTTCCTGCGTACCGGCCAGGCCGCCGCCGACCGCATGGCCGAACTCGCCGGCGCCGCCCGTGCCGCCGGGGTCCCGGTCATCTGGACAGCGGTCCGCTTCGCCGACGAGTCCTGCTCGGAGGCCCCGCTGTTCGCCGCGAAGGTCCCCGCGCTCAAGGTCTTCGCCGCCGGCAATCCACTCGGAGGCTTCGCCCCGCCGCTGCACCCCGCCCCCGGCGAACAGGTCGTGATCAAGCACTACGCGAGCGCCTTCGCCGGCACGTCACTGGCCGCCTGGCTGGCCTCCCACTCGATCGACACCCTGGTGATCGGCGGCTACTCCACGTCGGGTTGCGTCCGTGCCTCGGCCCTGGACGCCCTCCAGCACGGTTTCCGCCCGATCGTGGTCCGCGACGCCTGCGCCGACCGCGACGGCGGCCCCCACGACCACAACCTCTTCGACCTGGACGCGAAATACGCCGACGTGATCACCCTCCCCGAAGCCCTGACCAGCTTGAACCGCTAGATCAAACCCAGCTGGCCGGTGTTTCGGTGTCAGATCAGCCAGCCGTTGTCGACGGCCAGGCGGACGGCTTCGGCGCGGGTGCGGGCTCCGGTCTTGCCGATCGCCGACGACAGGTGGTTGCGGACGGTGCCGTCGGAGAGGTGCAGTTCGCGGGAGATGTCGGCGACCGTCCCGCCGTCGCGCGCGGCGCGCAGGACGTCGGACTCGCGGTCGGTGAGCGGGGAGTCGCCGTGGGCGAGGCTCTGCGCGGCCAGGGCCGGGTCGACGACGCGGAGGCCCTGGTGGACGCGGCGGACGGCATCGGCGAGCTGGCGGGCCGGGGTGTCCTTGACGACGAATCCACCGGCACCGGCGGCCATCGCCTGACGCAGGTAGCCGGCCCGGCCGAACGTCGTCACCATCAGCACCTTGCAGCGGGGCAGCGCCTCGGCTAGCAGCCGGGCGGCCGAGATGCCGTCGAGGCCGGGCATCTGCACGTCGAGGAGGGCCACGTCGACGGCGTGGTCGCGGGCCGCGGCGACGACCTCGTCACCGCGGCCGACCTCGGCGACGACGGTCAGATCGGTCTCGAGGTCGAGCAGGGCGGCCATGGCCCCGCGGACCAGCGCCTGGTCATCGGCGAGCAGCAACCTGATCATGCGGAGACCCCCGGGCACGGCGAGCTGATCATGAGATGGCCATCCGAAGACCCGGACAGCGGCGAACCGGTCATGAGGGTGCCTCCATCCGTACCCGGAAGCCCGGCTCTCCCGGACGGCTTCCGGCGGTGAGCCGGGCGCCCACCTGGTCGGCCCGCCTGCGCAGCCCGGCCAGGCCCTGGCCGGCATCGGTGCCGGAACCGGGCGCACAGCCCTGGCCGTCGTCGACGATCTCGACGCTGTCCGGGCGCAGCAGCACTGTCGCGTGCCGGGCCCGGCTGTGGCGGACGATGTTGGTGACGGCTTCGCGGATGGTCCAGGCGAACAGTTCGCGGTTGCGGGTGGGGACGTCGTCGGCGGCGCCGGGCAGGTCAGCTCGCACGTTGGCCGCGTCGAGGGCGGCCTGGGCGGCGGCGATCTCGCCGGGCAGGGAGATGCCGCGCACGTTGAGGGCGGTGGCGCGGACGTCGGCGAGGGCGTCGCGGGCCAGGGATTCGAGGTCGCTGAGTTCGCGGCGGGCCCGGTCGAGATCGACGTCGAGGAGGCGCTGGGCGAGTTCGGCTTTGACGGCGACGACGGTCAGCGAGTGGCCGAGGATGTCGTGCAGTTCGGTGGCGATGCGGGCGCGTTCGCCGGTGACGGCGAGGTCGGCGATCTCCTGCTGGGCGTGGATGAGGCGGATCTGCCGGTCGGAGGCCAGCCGGATGCCACCGGTGGCGGCCCCGGCGAAGAGGACTGCGAGGGCGTATCCCTGGCCGCCGGCGCCCCAGCCGGGCACGAACCTGATGGCCAGATCGACGGCGACGGCGAGGCTGATCGCCACCGGGATGCCCTGCCGTAGTGGCAGCCCCATCACCGCGCACGCCGCGATGTAGACCACGCAGACGAGCGTGTGGTACTGACCGGCGGGCGCCTGCAGCGCGGCGAGACCGGACAGGAGCAGCAGCCCGGCCCAGACGCGCACGGTGGCCCACCGGCCGGGGTGCGGCCCGCCGGCCCGGGGGACCGTCGCGGTGAGCACCAGGAACGCGATCATGAACAGGGCCAGGGCGGCCAGGCCGATGTCGCGCCACGGGCCGGGCGGCCGGCCGAGGATGGCGGTCAGGTTCTCCCCGAGGTAGAACAGCCAGATCGCGGCTAACACCCAGCCGTGGCGGAAGCCACGGCCGGGCGGGCCGGGTACTGACGGTGTCATGTTCCGCACCGTACCGGCGGCGGGTCTCAGACCCGTGCGGTGTCGCGGCGGAACCGCCACATCGCGCCGGCCGAGAAGAGCGCCGTCCAGACGGCGACGTTGAGGACGGCCTGCCACACGTTGCCGCTGTGGGTGAGCGGGTAGCGGGCCAGTTCGCCGACGCCGTAGACCGGGGTGAACTTCGCGATCGTGGCGAAGGTGCTGCCGAGCTGGTCGGCCGGGACGAACAGGCCACCGGCGAAGGACAGGATGGCGAGCACCGGCCCGAGGATCTGCATCACGTTCTCACTGGGCAGCAGGTAGCCCATGAACAGCCCGAACGCGGCGAAGACGAGCGCGCACGCCCAGGACAGCAGGGCGCAGCCGATCCAGGCGCCGACCGGCATGTCGGCTCCGGCGAACGCGCCGGTCAGGTTGACGACGACGACCGAGACCGCGCCGATCACCATCGCGATGACGATCTTGACGGCGACGTACGCCGCCGGCTTGAGCGGGGTGAGCCGCAGCTGCCGGCTCCATCCGGCGGCCCGCTCGATCGACACCATGGCGCCACCCGAGGTGGTCGCCAGCATCGCGCCGTAGACGGCCATGCTGGCCAGCACGTAGGCGGTGACGTTGCCGTCGCCGACGCGCTCGGTCCGGTAGTCGGCGCTGCTGCCGAAGAGCAGGAAGAACGCGGCCGGCATGACCAGCGTGAAGATGACCGTGCGTTTGTTGCGCATCAGGCGCCGCAGTTCGAGGGCGATCATCCCGGGACTGAAGCCGCCGAGGCGGGGCAGGGTCGTGGTGGTCATGCGGCATCCTCCGCGGTCAGGGCGAGGAACGCGTCCTCGAGGTTGCGGGAGGTGATCTCCAGATCGCGGGCGTCGGTCGGGTGAGCAGGTGGCGGGCGATCGCGTCGGAGTCACGCCCGGACAGGTGGACGGTGTCGCCGCGCACCTCGGACGACTCGACACCGGGCACCCGGTTCCAGTCGACGAGTGCGGCCCCGGCCATGGTGGCGCGGACGGTACGACCTGCGGCGAGGGCTTTCACCTCGGCCGCGGTGCCGTCGGCCACGATCTTGCCGCGGCGCACGAGGACGATGCGGTCCGCGTACGCGTCGGCCTCCTCCAGGTAGTGGGTGGCGAAGATGATGGTCCGGCCGCCGGCCGCGTCCTCACGGATCGCGTCCCAGAACTCGCGCCGCCCGCCGACGTCCATGCCGGTCGTCGGCTCGTCCAGGATGAGCAGGTCCGGGTCGGGCAGCAGGGCCATGGCGAACCGCAGCCGCTGCTGCTGGCCACCCGAGCACCTACCGACGAGCCGGCCGCCGATGTCGGCGATCCCGGCCCGTTTCAGTGCCGCGGTGACCGCCGGACGCGGTTTGCCGAACAGCACTGCGGTGAGCCGGACCGTCTCCTCGACGGTGTAGTCCTTGAGCAGTCCTCCGGTCTGCATGACCGCGGAGATCCGGCCGAGCGCGACCGCGTCCTGCGGCGGCAGCCCGTAGATCCTCGCGGTCCCGCTGGTCGGCTGGGACAGCCCGAGCAGCATGTCGACCGTCGTCGTCTTGCCGGCACCGTTCGGGCCGAGCAGGGCGACCACCTCTCCGGGGCGGATGCGCAGGTCGATTCCGTCCACGGCGGTGACCGTGCCGAATCTCTTGACCACGCCGTCCAGATCCACGGCCGGCTGCCCCGTGCCGGCGGCCGCGGTATCGCTTGAAGCGGTGAGCGTCATGGGGAAATCGTCGCCGTCGATCGGTCACCGCTCCCCCGCCGTCCGTCACGGTCCGTCCATGACAAACGTCATGGGCCCGCGGGCCGGGGTGGCGCTGGTTCACGGACGGGGGCCGGCGACCGTGCGGCCGCCGGCTCCCGCCGAGGTCAGCTGAGGGTCAGGATCGTGTTGCTGGTGAGCAGGCCCTGGTAGTAGGTGCCACCCGGGTAGTAGGTCGCGGTGGTCGTGCCGGCCACGGCGTCCAGCGCCCAGTTGATGGCGAAGGTCTGCAGCGCGGTGACGTTCGCCGCCTTCGAGGTGCCGCCGAGCAGGGTGCAGAGCCAGTTGGTGGTGGCGCCCTCGGCGTCGCAGTGCGAACCGGTGACCAGCCGCACCCCGAGGAACGGACGGTCGATCCGGTTGACCAGCTCGACGGTGCCGCTGGCGTTGCCGTTGGACGAGTACGGCGGCGACGAGATCGCGGTGATCGGCAGCGAGGTGCCGGCCAGCCCGGTCAGGGCGTCCGCCATGTTGGTGCCCGACGGCGACTTCACCGGGTCGAGCAGCTGCAGATATTTCAGGTTCGCGAAAGCGGCCGGGAACGTGGTGCGCAGCCGGTTCGCCATGTAGGTGACGGCGTCGCCACCGGCCGAGTGCCCGGCCAGCACGTACTTGGCAGGCAGGGTGCTGCCGGACCGCCCGGCCGTGGTGGCGGCCGCCGCGTAGCTGGTGGCGAGCTGCTTCGTCGAGGTGGTGGCCTCGCCGATCCAGGCCGTCACGTTGTTCAGGAACGCGGTGTTGTCGCCCTGGTTGCTGACCGTGCAGCCGCTGGAGTTGGTCGACGGCAGGGTCGGGGTGAAGACCAGGAAGCCCGCTGCCTGATATTTGCGGGCCAGCGCGGCGACGTTGCTGTTCGAGCGGGAGAAGCCGTGCTGGAGGAAGACCAGGGCCTTCGGGCTGGTGGTGTCGGGGAAGAACCAGTCGGCGTCCTGGGTGTAGGTGGACGTGCCGCACAGGACGGTGATGTCGCCGTCGACCTCGGCGGTGGCGGCCTGCGCGGTGGCCGGGGTGACGGCGAGGACTGCTGTGGACAACACGAGCGCCGCGACGACGCGGCGCAGGGACAGGGACACGGGACCTCCAGTGGTCAGCCGTAACACTCTCCGAAACAGTGTTTCCATTAGCATTCATCGATGTCGCTCTGTCAAGGCGAGGACACGAAAAAGCCCGGCTCCCCAGGGAGCCGGGCTTTTCACTGCAAACAGGGGTCAGTCGTCGTATCCCGGCACAGTGAGCGGGTGACGCTCCTCGTCACGCGCGGCGATGCCGGCCATCGAACGCACGTACTGCCGCCGGGTGATCTCCCCGTCCATGAGCTGAGCGCAGAGCACACCTTCGAGACTCTCCGGGGCGAAGAGAGCCTCGGGGATGGCCGGCGACTCCGCCTCGGCAGACGCGTCCGCACGCACCCCACGCACCGCGAGCACGCAGGCGGCGGCCAGGACCAGGATGAGCAGGGACAGGATCAGCATCGCCACCGCCTTGTCGGGTCATCGCGGGGCGTTCGTGCCCCACCTGACAGAGAGAACGGATCACAGGGCGTGTCGGTTCGACGATTTCTGTCACTGACCGCAACGAAGTTCCGGGCCTCAGACCGCTATGACACGACACGAACGAGGTACGACGTATGCCCGGATTTTACGAATTCTCGCTATCTTGCCTTGGTGCCCGGAAAGAGTGCTGTATCCCGTCTGCCGGATTACCACGGCTTCAGCCGGCTCGCCGGTGACGCCGAACCCGTCCCGGAAGGCGACGACTACCGGGTCCGGTTGCGTCCACTGTCCCGTCGCCGGCCGATCCGGTCGGTGCTGATCGCGGTCTTCGCGTTCGCCTTCGAGGCCACCTTCTTCGGGTGGCTGCTCTCCTCGGTCGAACTCCCCGACCGGCGGATGCAGACCGGGCTGTTCCTCGCCACCGCGTTCATGATCGTGGCGATCGCGCTGATCGAGCTCTTCCGTCTGGTCAACGTGGTGACCCTGTGCCTGGCCACTCTCCAGGCCCGGGATCCGGTGCCGGTGCCGCCGGACGAGCGGCTGCGGGTGGCGTTCCTGACCACGATCGTGCCCGGCAAGGAGCCGATCGAGATGGTCGAGAACACGCTGCGCGCCGCCATGCGGATCCGGCATCCCGGCCGGTTCGACGTGTGGCTGCTCGACGAGGGCGACGATCCCGAGGTCCGGGCCATGTGCCGCCGGGTGGGCGCCTACCACTTCACCCGCAAGGGCGCCCCGGCGTGGAACACCGCGTCCGGGCCGTTCAAGGCGAAGACCAAGCACGGCAACTACAACTCGTGGATGGACCGGCACGGCGAACGGTACGACGTGTTCGTCTCGGTCGACCCGGACCACGTGCCGCTGCCGAACTTCTGCGAGCGGCTGCTCGGCTGGTTCCGTGACCCGGACGTGGCCTTCGTGATCGGCCCGCAGATCTACGGCAACTACGACAACGTGATCACCCGCTGGGCCGAGTCACAGCAGTACCTGTTCCACTCGCTGCTGCAGCGGGCCGGCAACCGGCTCGGCATCCCGATGCTGGTCGGCACCAACAACGCGGTCCGCATCGCGGCACTCCGGCAGATCGGCGGTCTCCAGGACTCGATCACCGAGGACATGGCGACCAGTCTCGCCCAGCACGCCGCCCGCAATCCGGAGACCGGCAACCGGTGGAGCTCGGTCTACACACCGGACGTGCTGGCCGTCGGCGAGGGACCGTCGTCGTGGACCGACTACTTCAGCCAGCAGCACCGCTGGTCACGTGGCACCGACGAGGTGTTCGTGGCCGGGTTCGCCCGGATGGTCCGGCGGCTCGGTGTGCTGCGCACCCTGCACTATTCGCTACTCATGGCCTACTACCCGCTGACCGCGGTCGCCTGGCTGCTCGGCGCGGCCACCGCCGCCCTGCACGTGGTGCTGGGCGTCAAGGGTGTGCAGGTCCCGCAGCAGGTGTGGCTGATGCTCTACGTGGACGCCGCCCTCTTCCAGGTCGGCCTCTACCTGTGGAACCGGCGGCACAACGTCAGCCCGCACGAGGAGGCCGGATCGTCCGGTCTGACCGGCATGCTGCTGTCCACGCTGTGCGCGCCGATCTACGTCACCTCGTTCGTGCAGGCCCTGCTCCGCAGGCGGGCCGGCTTCGTGGTGACGCCGAAGGGTGACTCGGCCAGCCCTGACCGGCTGCTCACCTTCCGTACCCATCTGCGGTGGGCGGCCTTCTTCGCCGTCCTGCTGGCCGTGGCCGCGGTGACCGGCCACGCGCACGGGTTCATGTGGTTGTGGCCCTCGCTCAATCTGGCCCTCTGCCTGACCCCGCCGGCGATCTGGGCGTTGCAGACGCTCGGCCGCACTCCCATCCAGACCGTCACCGAAGACGACAAGGAATCCGTGATGATCGAGATCGCCGCATGACTGCGCGACGACGTCCCACCCTGGCACGCAGGCTGTTCACGATGGCGGTGACGCTGCCCCTGATGGCGGGCGTCGCCGTGGTGAACCGGCCGATCGTGGTGTTCGCCGCCGAGCGGTTCCACGAGTTCAGCATCAACCGGCCGTCCTACAAGCAGCAGTTCGGCCACTGGTCGCTGCTGGACGTCCCGGCCAAGTTCCGGATCAACGCGATCCACGCCGCGCTGCTGCGCACCGGGAAGGTCCTGATCGTCGCCGGGTCCGGTAACAACCGGGAGAACTTCGAGGCCGGCACGTTCCGGACGATCCTGTGGGACCCGCGCACCGACGCGTTCAAGAACATCCCGACACCGACCGACCTGTTCTGTGGCGGGCACACGTTCCTGCCCAACGGGAACCTGCTGGTCGCGGGCGGCACCAAGTCGTACGAGGTGCTGGAGGCGGACATCCGGAACGCCGCCGGCGTCATGAAGATCAAGAACGAGTCGCCGGACAACGGGGCGCGCACGTTCGCCAAGGGCACCCGGCTGCTCGGCAAGGACGGCCGGGCCTACCTGACCCGGGCCGAGGTGATCGTCCCGGCGGCCGCCAAGATGTCGCACGGCGGGAAGACGATGGTGCACGCCGGCGAGGCCGAGGTGTGGGTGGACGCCGCCGAGGCGGGCGACGCCCCGATCGTCACGGAACCCGCCCAGTACGCGATCGACGGCCTGACCGGCGCCGACGCGAACAACCTCTACGGCATCGCCGACAAGATCACCCGCGAGAAGCAGGAGTACGGCGGGGACAACACGTCCTACGAGTTCGACCCGGTCAGCGAGCGCTACGTGCGCACCGGCGACATGGTGCGGCACCGCTGGTACCCGACCCTGTCGACGATGCCGAACGGCGACGTCATGGCGGTGTCCGGGCTGGACGAGTTCGGCCGGATGCTGCCCGGTGTCAACGAGCGCTACAAGGTGGCGCAGCGAAAGTGGGTGGCCGCACCCGAGCTGCAGCGGGTCTTCCCCACCTATCCGGCGCTGTTCCTCACCCAGGACGAGCGGCTCTTCTTCTCCGGCTCGAACGCCGGCTACGGTTCCGATACCGAGGGCCGTACGCCCGGGCTGTGGGATGTCGAGAAGAACAAGTTCCAGATCGTCCCGGGCCTCGACGATCCGGGGATGACCGAGACCAGCGCCTCGGTGATGCTGCCGCCGGCCCAGGACCAGAAGGTGATGATCATGGGTGGTGGTGAGGTCGGTGACTCGCCGGTCTCCACCTCCCGGACCGCGATCGCCGACCTGGACGACGCCGAACCCCGCTACCGGCGCGGACCGGACCTGCCGGCGCCGACCCGGTACCTCAACACCGTGGTCCTGCCCGACGACACCGTGTTCACCACGGGTGGCTCGTCCGGCTACCGGGGCGGGCCCTACCAGGGGGAGAACCGCAGTGACCTGCTGACCGCGCACCTCTACGACCCGCGGCGCGAGGTGTTCCACGAGGCGGCCGCGCCCACGGTGGGCCGCAACTACCACTCCGAGGCGCTGCTGCTGCCGGACGGGCGGGTGGTCACCATGGGCAGCGACCCGATCTACGACACCACCGGCGAGAACCCCGGCAGCTTCGAGCAGCGGATCGAAATCTACAGCCCGCCCTACCTGTTCCAGGGCGATCGGCCGGCGCTCGGCGGCGGGCCGCGGACGGTGAAGCGGGGGCGCAGTGCCGCCTACGCGACGGCCGACGCCGGCCGGATCACCGGGGCACGACTGGTCCGGCCGAGCGCCGTCACCCACGGGACCGATGTCGATCAGCGGTCGATCGAGCTGGGCGTACGCCGTACCCCCGGCGGTGTGACAGTGCAGATCCCCGCCGGGGCCGGCCTGGTCCCGTCCGGCTGGTACATGCTGTTCCTGACCGACGACAAGGGTGTGCCGTCCCCGGCCCGCTGGGTCCGGGTGCTGTAGCGGTCAGCTGGTGGCGAGCCCTCAGTTGGTGGCGAGCCCGAGTGCGTACTCGGGCCACCACTGACCGGCCGGCGGGGCGTCCGGCAGGCACGCCCCGTCGGACTCCCCCGGCCGTTTCACCCACAGGAAGGCGTCGACCCGGGGCGTCCCGGTCCGTGCGGTCGGTGCCGGCCCGAGCGCCCGCCCCGGCGGGTTGCACCAGTGCCCGTCGGAGTTGCGCCCGTCGACCGGTGCCGGTCCGTTGCCGTTGCGGCTGGTGTCGATGACGAACGGCTTGCCTCCGAGACGGTCGGAGACGGCGGTGCCGTACGCCACGTTGTCCTCGGTCGTCTCGAAGTTGGCCACGTTGAGACTGAACCCGTCGGCGTCGCCCACCCCGGCCTCCAGCAGGGTCGAGGCCACCCGGTCGACGTCCTTGATCCAGCCGGGGTTGCCGGCGTCCAGGTAGACCTTGACCGCGGGCCCCTGCTTGAACGCCCGGATCGCCTCGCCGAGCAGGGTGAGCCGCTCCCGCGCGGCCGGCCCGTCGACGCAGGCGTCGATCACGTGCGGGACCGCGTCCGGTTCGAGCACGACGATCGCCGGCGCGGTGCGGACGATCGCCGCCAGCTCGCCGATCCACGTCCGGTAGGTGGCGGCGTCCGGCGCGCCACCGCCGGAGTGGCCGCCGCAGTCCCTTTCCGGCACCCAGTAGGGCACCACCACCGGTGTCCGCCCGGCCGCCGTGGCCGCGGTGATCAGCCGCCGCACCCGGTCCTGGTAGCCGGGTTTGCCGTCGGCGAACCAGACCGCGTTCGGCGAGTCGGCGATCCGCCGCAGCGCCTCCGCGTCCGCGTCGCGCCCCTGCGCCTTCCAGGCCTCCACCTGCCGGACGGCCGGCGCGTTCGACTCCACGTAGAACCCGGCGGAGCCGGTCGCCGACGGCTGGACCGGCGGGGTCGGCGCGGGGTCGGAGGGCCCGGAGGTGCAGCCGCCGAGAGCGACCACGGTCGCCAGGCAGCAGAGCGCAGGAAGATTTCTCATCCGGACGAACGGTACCGACCGCGCATACCCGATCGTGGGTCAGCGCACCGACCGTGCCACCGCAATCGCCTCTTCGAGTGTCGGAATTCCCTCCAACCGGTAGGTGACCGTGTCCGTCGCCCAGATCAGCGTCGGCCCGGCCAGGCGTGCGGTCGCGGTCCGCGGCACGCCGTCGCGGCCCACATAGGTCACCGGATGCGGGCCCGGCAGCCAGGCCGCGCCGGCACTCCCCTCGACCTCCACGAACCGCGCGTCCGGTGCGGTCTTGAAGAACGTGGTGTCGAGCCGCCCGTCGAACTCGTCCAGCCGCACGGTGCCACCGCGGTAGATCAGCGTGACCACGCGCGGGTGCCCGTAGGTGTCCGGATCTGATCGCTGCACCTCGTCCGGTTCGCCCAGCATCGACGGGACCCCCACGGGAAAGGCGGCCGAGGCGGTCGCCGACGGCAGCGCGCTCGGGGTGACGGGGAGGGCCTGCCGGGGCGGCTCACGGCGTACCTCCACACCGGCGACGCGCAGAAGGTCACCGACCACCTCGACCACCGCGGCCCTCGCCGGCGCCACCACCGCGACCGCCGCGATCAGCGCGGCCACCGCGGCCGCCACCCACACCCGGACGCGGCGCGGCTTCCGGCCGGGCGCCGCGAGGCGCTCCCGCACCGTCGTCCTCAGATCAACCTCGGGGGGTACGGCCAGACGGTCCCCCAGCTCACGCAACTCGGCGACCAGGTCCTCGGGCTCAGGCACCGGTCACCCCCTGCGGCAGCCGGTCCCGCAGTCGCGCCAGCGCCCGCGCGGTCCGTGACTTCACCGTCCCCTTCGGCAGCCCGAGCGTGACCGCGGTCTCGGCCTCGGACAGGTCGAGCAGGTAGCGGCAGAGCAGCACCTCACGATCCCGGTCGTCGAGCGAGCGCAACTGCTCGACGAGCAGCCGGCGCCGTTCGCGGGCCATCGCCGACTCGGCCGGGTCGGGTTCGAACCGCAGCGGGTCCTCGCGCACCGCGGCCCGCAGCCACAGCCCCTCGCGGCGGCGCCGGGACCGCACCAGATTGCGGGTCTCGTTGGCCACGATCGCCAGCAGCCACGCCTTGAACCCGGCCTCGCCCCGGAACCGGCCCAACTGCCGGTACGCCTTCACGAACGCCTCCTGCACCACGTCGTCCACGTCCGCCCCGGCACCGAGCAGCATGGCCGCCCGTTGCGCGGGCACGGTGAACCGCACGACCAGGACCTCGTACGCGTCCAGGTCACCGGCCCTGGCCCGGGCCACCGCGGCCGCCTCGTCGATGTCGATGTCCGCCCCCTCCGCCGACACCCTAGAGACACCGCCCACCCGAGATCGGTTCCCGCTGACTCCCACCGCTGTCTCCGGCGGCGTGAGACAGCGGAGGGAGCCTGCCGGGAACCCGATACCGGTGGGCGGTGTCACCTGTGCATGACGACCCGCCGCAACGTTCTGATGCTCGCCGGATCCGCGCTCGTCCTGGCCGGCTGCCGGGAGACCGCGAAACCCGCCGCCATCGCTCCCGACGTGCTGCTCGCCGAGTCGGACCGGGGGCTGCTCCGCCTGGCGCCGGCCGGGGAGCAGGTACTCGGCGCGGCCGCGGCCACCTTCGACGGCTCGTACCTGTACGCGGCCCGGCCCGGAACCCTGGACCGGGTCGACCCGGCGAGCGGGACGGCCCTGGGTAACACGGCACTGGCCGACGGCTGGATCCCGCGGGTCGTCTCCTCCGACGGCCGGGTGTGCGCGCTGAGCCGGACGGGGGCCTCCGGCCGGCCCGCCGCGCGCACCCGGACCAGACTCCTGATCACCGCCCCGGGCGGGCAGACCGAGCGGGACCTGGCCGGGGTGATCGAGCCGGACGCGTTCACCTCCGACGGCACCGGCCTGTTCGTGCTGGAGTGGCTGCCGGCGGCCGCGCCCGACCACTACCGGGTCCGGCTGCTCGACCTGGCGACCGGGGAGGTGCAGCCGCTCAACACGCGGGACAAGACCCCGGTGCCGCCGGGCGCCGAGGAGGAGATGCGCGGTGACGGGCGGCAGGCGGTGCTGTCGGCCGACCGGACCATGCTGTTCACGCTCTACACCCACCAGCCCGGTCACCGGCACACCCGCGATCTGCTGTCCGGGCGGCCGGGCGGCGCACACGCGTTCGTGCACGTGCTGCACCTGATCGAGCGGTGGGCGTACTGCCTCGATCTGCCCCATCCGTTCGGCGAGGGACCGGCCGCCGGGCACGCCCTGGCCGCGGATGGGCGCACCCTGTTCGTGGCCGACCTGAACTCGGGGAAGCTGGCCTACGCGAGCCCGTCGTCGCTGGCGATCGAGCGGGTCGTCGACGTGCCACCGGTCGCGGGGTCGCAGGCCGCGCTGGCGCTGACCACCGACGGCCGGATCCTGGTCGGTGCCGGCGGTGTCACCGTGCTGGACCGGGCCTCCGGGCGGCGGACGGGCCGCTGGGAGTTGCCGGAGCCGGTCCGCGGGCTGGCCCTGAGCCGGGACGGCAGGCGCCTCTACGCCGGTGGGACCGGCCGGGTGACCTGGCTGGACGCCGGCACCGGTACCCGCTCCGGTGAGGTGGCCGCCGCCGGCCTCACCGCCTTACGCCACGTCGTCTGACCGCCGCATCACGTCGAGGAGGAACCACTCGTCCTCGTGGTGCACGACGTGCTCCAGGCCGGCGGTGACGAGGAGGGCGGCATGCGCGTTGAAGCCGTCGTAGCTGCCGCCGGTCCGCCGGTCACGGAAGTGCACCGCGACCAGGTCACCGCCCGGCTCGAGGCGCTGGACCAGGCCGTCGAGGGTGGCCGTCAGGTCGGCGCCGGACAGGTAGTAGAGCAGGTCGCCGATGACCACCAGATCGAAGACACCGTCGGGCAGGTCGGCCGGCAGCTCGGCCCGCTCGACCCGCACGTTCGGCAGGTCCGCGGTGTTCTGCCGGGCCAGCTCGACGGCCTCGGGGACGCTGTCGGTGGTGAGCACCTCGTCGCAGCGCCCGGCGAGCATCCGGCTGAGCGTGCCGATCGAGGCGCCCGGCTCGTAGCAGCGCCGGTACCGCTCGCGGGGCAGACTGGCCACGGTGACCGCGAACTTGCGCAGGTCGTGCCACTTGGTGGCCACGTCCCACGGGTCGTCCTTGGCCTCGTAGAGCCCGATGAAGTGGTCCAGGGAGACCGAGGTCTCGGGTGGGGCCGCGTCGCCAGCTGCTCGTGTCACTCGGCGATTGTGCCCCCGTCCCCGCCCTCGGCCACGATCAGGGTGCCGACGCCGTTCTCCGCGACGATCTCGACGCCGCCGTCGCCACCGCCGGCCGTGAACCGGCTGCCCCTGTTGACGCCCTGCTTCCGGTCGCCGTAGAGGTCGACCACACCGGCGCCGCGTTCCAGGACGGCCTCGACCGGGGCCCGGCCACCGGTGCTGACCCGCCAGTCCCGGACACCTCCGGTCATCGAGACCGGCACGACCGCGTCCTGGCGGGGCAGCGCGAGGTCGATCTCGGCCGCGCCACCGACGAGGTCGACCCGGCCGACGGCCGCACCGGTGAGATCGATCGACGCGGTACGCACGCCGCCGAGCATCAGCACCGACCAGGTGACGTCCGGGCTGAGCACCACGTTGACCTCGGCGGTGCCGGGGTCGGCGCCGTCGTCGACGAAGACCCGCACGGTGCCGTCGCGCACCTCGGTCCGGGTGCTGATGCCGCTGCCGACCGGGCTGGTCACCTGGAACCAGTCGTCGCCGGTGTCGCCGATCCGTACGTCGAGGGCGGTGGTGCCGTCGGCCAGCTCGAAGGTCGCCCGGTCCGGCGCCTCGCCGACGGGTGCGCTGGTCTCGATCGCGACCGGAGGCTGATCGGCCGGGGTCTCGGCGGGCGCGGTGGCCGGCGGGACGGTCAGGACCGGACCGGCGGTCGGCTCGGTGGGACGGGTCGCGTAGTAGGCGAGCCCACCGGCCGCCAGGATCGCGGCGACCAGGACCACGATCGGCTTGCGGGAGGCGCGGCGGGTCCGGGTCTCGGCGAGCCGCAGCTCGACGGTGGGCCGCTGGTTGCCACGGGGCATCCACGCCGGCTCGGTGCGGACGGGCTCGGACCCCTCCGGCTCGTAGTGGTCGGCCGGCGGCCCGGCCCGGTGCGGCGCGTCGGGCCAGAACTCGGAGATGTCGGGCAGGCTCGGCCGGGCGTCGGAGGGGCTGGTGATGACCAGCTCGATGACCGCTGGCTCGTTCTCGGCCTGGCTGTCGGTGTCAGGAACGGCAGGACTGTCCACGTAGCTCTCCTCGAAGCGCACGGCAGGACTCCACGCCGGTGGTACGGATGTGAGGCCCGTTCGGTTCGATAGGAGCGCTCCCAACAAATTGGGACATCGTTACCTCTTGCCCTCAGATGCCCCGACCGTGTAGATCCTTATCGAATCCTTAAGCGATTCTGTGTGAACGATCCCCCACGGAAGCGAAATTGATGCCGGAAGACGACGCCCGTAACGGTCTGCGGGTCGGCGGCTGGATTCCGCCCTATTCACCTGGCGGCGGTCCCGCCGGGCTGACCCGGCCCACCGCACACCCCTACGCCGATTCCCCCCACCCCCGCGATTCCTTCCCCCGCCTCCGCGGCGAGTCGGCGACGAGGCCACGCCTCATCCTCGCCGCCGCCCTCTGTCTCGCGTGCGCGGCGACCGCGGCGATAGCCGTCGTCCTCGACGCCTCGCGGAGCCCCGAGCCGGTGGCCGCGGAGTTCAACTACCCGGCCGCGCCGGGCGACCCGCAGCCCCTCTTCCCACCACCCCTGGGCTCGGAAGACGTGCCGGTCAGCGTGCAGCCGTCACCCACCGACACGACACCGCCGGCCACACACAGCCGGCGATGGACGGCGCCGTCGAAGACCTCGCCGGTGGCGACGCGAACCACCACGAAACCACCCACGACGACGCGGCCCACCACCCCCCCGCCGGTCCGCCTGAGCGTCGGGTCGACCATCGGGCTGGAGGCGGCCGACCAGCCCGGCCACCGGGTCCGGCACCGCAACTACCGGGGCCGGCTGGACGCGATCAGCGCGTCCAGCAGCGCCGGGGAACGCGCCGACTCGGGCTTCCGGGTGCGCACCGGACTCGGCGACGGCAGCTGCGTGTCACTCGAATCTGTAAACTTTCCCGGGTATTATCTTCGTCATCGAAATTTCGAAATACGGCTAGACAGGAACGACGGCTCCGCGCTATTCCGTCAGGACGCCACTTTCTGTCCGGTGACGATTCGTGGGGGCGCCGCACTGGCGCTCCGATCCATCAATTACCCGCGGTACCACATGGTCGCCGACGACGACTGGCTGAGGATCGTCGAGACCACCGCGTCGAGGGCGACCGCCTTCGAGCCGCGGAGCGCGCTCTGACCGACCCCGGCCGGCCCATCCGGCCGGGGTCGGTCAGGCACCACCGCTGATCTAGCTCCTCCTGATGACGGTCACACCACGGGCCGGGAGGATCCCGGCGCCCGGCAGGGCGCCGAGGTCCACCGGCTCGTCGGTCCGGTTGATCAGGAACCAGTGGTCGCCGCGGACCGCCAGTTCGACCCGGCCGCCCAGCTCGGCGGGCAGCTCGCCGCTCACCCCGGCCGGGCCGAGCAGACCGGGCAGCAGCGTGCCGATCCCCTCCGGACCGAGACGGGTGGAGATGTACGCCGCCGACCCGGCACCGGCCCGCCGCCGGGTGACCGCCGCACGTTCCGCCTGATCCCCGGTCTTGTACCGGGCCAGCACTTCGACGTCGTCGCCGGTCACGTCGATCCGGTCGGTCCAGATCGTCCCGGTGGTGCCGTTGTCCAGCTCGACGCTCTCGTGGTCGAGCAGCGGCCCGAACTCCTCGATCCGGATGCCCAGCAGGTCGCGCAGCGCCCCCGGGTAGCCGCCCAGCCAGATGTGGTCGTTCTCGTCGACGACCGCGGAGAAGTAGGTGGTGACCAGGTGCCCGCCGGCGGTCACCCAGTCGCGCAGCCGGTCGGCCAGCGCGGCCGGGACGACGTGCAGGATCGGGGCGATCAGTACCCGGTACTCCTCCAGCGGCCCGCCCACCGGCAGCACGTCCACGCGGATGCCGGCGTCGAGCAGCGCCGTGTACCAGTCCAGCGCCTCCTGCCGGTAGCGGAGCCGCTCGGTCGGGTGCGAGTCGTGCTCGGACACCCACCACGACTCCCAGTCGAAGACGATGCCGACGGCGGCACGGCCACGATGTGAGCCGGCGATGGGCGCCAGCTCGCGCAGCCGCTCCCCCAGCCGGGCCACGTCCCGGAAGAGGTCGCTGTCGGTGCCGGCGTGCGGCAGCATCGCCGAGTGGTACTTCTCGGCGCCGGCCCGCGACTGCCGCCACTGGAAGAAGCAGACCGCGTCGGCGCCGTGCGCCACGTGCGTGAGGGAGTCCCGCTCCAGCTCGCCCGCCTTCTTGGCGACGTTGACCGGCTGCCAGTTGACCGCGCTCGTCGAGTGCTCCATCAGGAACCAGGGCCGGCCACCGGCGATGTTGCCGGTCAGGTTGGCCGAGAAGGAGAGCTCGTCGCGGGCCTGCGGGCCGGGCAGCACGTAGTGGTCGTTGGACACGAAGTCGATCTCGGCGGCCCAGTCGGCGAAGTTCATCCCCTTCGTCTCGCCCATCACCATGAAGTTCGTGGTGACCGGCACGTCGGGGGTGATCTCGCGGAGCAGGTCCCGCTCGGCGCACAGGTGGTCCTTCAGCGCGTCCGAGGAGAACCGCTTGAAGTCCAGCTGCTGCGTCGGGTTCGGGTGCGAGGCGGCCAGCCGCGGCGGCAGGACCTCCTCGAAGTCGTCGTAACGCTGGGACCAGAAGGCGGTGCCCCAGGCGTGGTTGAGCGCTTCGACGGTGCCGTAGCGCGCCCGCAGCCAGATGCGGAAGGCGGCCGCCGCGTCGTCGGAGAAGTCGTAGACGTTGTGGCAGCCCAGCTCGTTGTTGACGTGCCAGGCGACCAGCGCCGGATGGTCGGCGTAGCGGTTCGCCAGCTCACGGACCAGCCGGAGGGCGTACTCCCGGAAGACCGGCGAGGTGGGCCGCCAGTGCTGGCGGGCGCCCGGCCACAGGGTCTCACCGGTCCGCGTGACCGGCAGGATCTCCGGGTGGCTACGGGTCAGCCAGGGCGGCGGGGAGGCGGTGGCGGTGGCCAGGTCGACGCTGATCCCGCCGGCGTGCAGCAGGTCCATCACCTCGTCGAGCCAGGCGAAGTCGTACACACCGTCGCGGGGCTCGAGCCGGGCCCAGCTGAAGATGGCGAGGCTGACCACGGTGACGCCGGCGGCCCGCATGGCCCGTACGTCATCGTCCCAGACCTCGCGGGGCCATTGATCGGGGTTGTAGTCCGCGCCGAATTCCAGACGCGCCGACCCGGCGCGGCGAAGCCAGCGCCGGGTCGTCTCGTTGCTTTGTGTCATTTAACTGTGAAGCCCTGTTCCGTGCCGTACTTGATCGATGCGTCCTGCCAGGCCTTCAGACCGTCGGTCAGGCTGCTCTGGCCGATGTACGCCTTGCCGACGGTGTCGCCGTAGATGCTGTTGGCGTAGACCTGGAAGGGCAGGTACGACCAGCCGGTGACGACCTGACCGGCGGACGCGGCGAGAACCTCGTTGACCTTCTGGCCACCGAAGTACGGGAACTCCTTGCTCTGGAACTCCGGAGCGTTCAGTTCGGCGGTGGTGGCCGGGAAGGCACCCTCGGCGACGCGGCTCTTCGCGCCCTCCTCGACCGCGGCGTACTTGAGGAACGCGTACGCCAGGGTCTTGCTGGCGCCCTTCTCCGGGATGGCGAGCGAGCTGCCGCCGTTCTCCGCGGTGGCCTTGCCGCCGGCCTCCCACTGCGGCATCGGCGCGACCCGCCACTTGCCGTTCGCCGGCGCGGCGCCCTTCTCCAGGTTGCTCGGCATCCACGCGCCGGTGACCAGGGTGGCGATGGTGCCGTCGCCGAGACCCTTGTACCACTCGTCGGTCCAGCCCGGCACCGGCGAGAGCAGCTTCTTGTCGATCAGCTTCTGCCACTGCGTGGCGAACTTCTGGCTGCCCGCGTCACCGAAGTTGACCGCGACGTCAGTGCCGTTGACCTGGTACGGCTTCCCGCCCGCCTGCCAGATGAGGCTGGTGGTGAAACCGGCGTCACCGGAGTCGCTGGTGATGTACGCCTTCGGGTCGGCGGTGTGCAGCTTCTCGGCCGCGGCCGCGTACTCCTCCCAGGTGGTCGGCACCGCGATCTGGTGCTTGTCGAACACCTCCTTGTTGTAGAAGAGCGCCATCGGCCCGGAGTCGATCGGGAAGCCGTAGATCTTGTCGCCGGCGTGGACCGCGTTCCAGGTACCCGGGGTGAACGTGCCGTCTAGCGAGGCGGCGCCGTACGTGTTCAGGTCGGCGACCGACTTGGCCAGGGCGAACTGCGGGAGCGCGTAGTACTCGATCTGCGCGACGTCGGGCACACCGGTGCCGGCCGTGATCGCGTTCTGCAGGGCCGTGTACTGGTCGTTGCCCGTACCCGCGTTGGTGAGGTTGACCTTGACCTTGGGGTATTTGGTCTGGAAGTCGGCGGCGACCTTGGTGATCGTGGTGTCCCACGCCCACACGTTGATGGTGCCTCCGGCGTCCAGCGCGGCCTTGATGTCGGCCTCGGAGACGCTGGTCGGAGCGGCCGTGCCGTCCGTGCCCTCGTCCGAGCTCGAACAGCCGGTGGCCAGCAGTGTTATCGACATGGCGGCACCGATGAGCGCGCGCCGGCGGGTGATCGACATTGACGCAATCCCTTCCGTTATTGCTTGACGCTGCCCGCGGCCAGACCCGACTGCCAGTAACGCTGGAGCAGCAGGAAGGCCACGGTCAGGGGGACGATGGTGAGCAGCGATCCGGTGATCACCAGGTCGTAGACGACGTCGCCGCCGACCGTGGTGGCCTGCCGGTTCCAGGAGTAGAGACCGAGGGTGAGCGGATACAGATTGACGTTCTTCAACATGATCAGCGGCATGAAGAAGCTGTTCCAGACCATGACCAGGTTGAACAACAGCACCGTGACCAGTCCGGGCGCGAGCAGCGGCAGGGCGATCTTGAAGAAGATCCGGAACTCACCGGCGCCGTCGCACCGCGCCGATTCGAGGATCTCGGTCGGTACGGCCTCGGTGGAGTACGTCCACATCAGGTAGAGGCCGAACGGCGACACCAGCGACGGGATGATCACCGCCCACGGGGTGTCGGTGAGCCCCATCTTGGCGAACATCAGGAACGTCGGCACGGCCAGCGCGGTGGGCGGCACCGCGATCCCGCCCAGCACCACGGCGAACACCGCGCGGCGACCCTTGAAATCGAACTTGGCCAGCCCGTAGCCGGCCAGCGCGGCCAGCAGGGTCGCCCCACCGGCACCCGCCACCACATAGAAGACCGTGTTGAGCACCCAACGGCCGAAGATCCCGTCCTGGTACGCGAACGTGTCGGCGATGTTCTGGAACAGCGCGAACTCGCCGCCGAACCAGAGCCCGAAGCTGCCGAGCAGGTCGTCCTGGGTCTTCGTCGAACTGAGCACCAGCCAGACCAGCGGGAGGATCGCGTAGATCAGCACCACGCCGGTGAGCAGGGTGAGAAGCGGGCTGCGCTGTGGCTTCTTCTTCTTGATGGTCGTGACCGTCATCGCGACTCCCGCATGGCCCGCAGCTGGAAGATGTAGGCGATGATCATCGTCGAGACACCGAGCAGGAGCGCGACCGTCGCCGAGTAGTTGACCTGCTGCCCGGCGAAGGAGAGCTGGTAGGCGTAGATGTTCGGGGTGAAGTAGGTGGTGATCGAGTTCGGCGCCAGGCTGTCCAGCACCTGCGGCTCGTTGAAGAGCTGGAAGCTGCCGACGATCGAGAAGATCGTGGCCACCACCAGCGGTCCGCGCAGCGCCGGCAGCTTGATCGCCCGGATGATCCGGAACTCGCTCGCCCCGTCGATCGCCGCCGCCTCGTAGAGCGTCGCGTCGATCACCTTCAGCCCGGAGTACAGGATCAGCATGTTGTAGCCGACGTACTCCCAGGTCACGATGTTGCCGATGGTGGTGAGGATCCAGGTCGGCCCGAGCGGGTCGGGCAGGTTCAGGCCGAACGTCTCGTTGATGGTGCCGACCAGACCGAACCGGATCCCGTAGAGGAACCCGGCCATCAGGGTGGCGACCACCGACGGCACGGCGTACGGCAGGAAGATCGCGACCCGGAAGAAGGCGGCCCCGTAGAGCCGTCCGCTGTCGATCGCGAGTGCCACCAGCAGTGCCAGGCCGAGCATGATCGGGACCTGGATCAGCAGGAAGAGCCCGACTCTGGTGAGTGCCTCCCAGAACTGCGGATCGCTGAGAGCCTTGGTGTAGTTCTCCAAGCCGACGAAGGAGGTGCCGCCGACCAGTTTGGTGCGGAAGACACTGAGATATGCCGAATACGCGATAGGTGCCAGGAAGACCAGCCCGAAGACCGCGAGGAACGGACCGGTGAACTGCCACCCGATCCATGAACGACGGGTCACGCCTGCCCCCTCCCGAGGTTGTTTACGTAAACATGAGCGTCATGTTTACGTAAACATGACTGCCGTATAGTGGCACGGGCCACAAATCACGGTCAAGGAGATGATCACCATCGAACCGCCCCGGCTCCGCGCCTCCTCGGACGTCCCCGGCGGCCGTCGCAAACAGCGCGTCTCCATGGCCGACGTGGCGCGCCTCGCCGGCGTCTCCTCACAGACCGTGTCGCGTGTCGCCAACGGCTCCGCCGGCGTCATCGAAACCACCCGTGAGCAGGTGCTCGCCGCCATGAGCGAGCTCGGCTACCGACCCAACAGCGCGGCCCGCTCGCTGCGGTACGGGCGGTTCAACACGATCGGCGTCATCCTGTTCGGGCTGTCGTCGACCGGCAACAGCCGCACCGTCGAGGCGATCGCCACCCACGCCGCCGCCGAGGGCTACGCGATAACCCTCATCCCGGTCGGCGCCGCCACCCAGGACAACGTCATGGGAGCGTTCACAAGAATGGGCGAGCTCGCCGTCGACGGGGTCATCCTCATCATCGAGGTGCACCTGCTCGACGCGTCCGCCGTCGCCATCCCGCCCGGCGTCCACGTGGTCGTCGTCGACTCCGACGCCGGCGAACGCTACCCCGTCGTCGACACCGACCAGGCCGACGGGGCACAGCAGGCGGTCCGGCATCTTCTCGAGCTCGGGCACCGTACCGTCTGGCATGTCGCCGGCCCCGCCGAGTCCTACGCCGCCGAGCGGCGGGCCGGAGCCTGGCGCGGCGTCCTCGAGAAGGCCGGGCGCCCGGTTCCCGACCCCGAGCGCGGCGACTGGTCGGCCGACTCCGGCTACCACGCCGGCCTGCGCCTCGCGGCCGACCCGTCCTGTACGGCGATCTTCGCCGCCAACGATCAGATGGCCCTCGGGGTGCTCCGTGCCCTCCACGAGCGTGGCCGCCGCGTGCCCGCCGATGTCAGCGTGGTCGGGTTCGACGACATCGCGGACGCGGGATCGTATCTGCCGCCGCTGACCACCGTTCACCAGGACTTCGCCGAGGTGGGACGGCGGTGTGTGCACGCGCTGCTGCGCCAGATCCATGACGAGCCGGCCGGGGCGGGGACGGATCTGGTGCCCACCCGGCTGGTGATTCGCGGAAGCACGGGGCCGGTCGGGGGGTAGGGAACCTGGCGGCGGCTGTTGCGGGCGGCGGACAACCGTCGAGGCCGCAGAGCCGGGCATCGCCGGGATCGGTACTGCGGCGATCGACCGCTTGGCGGACCCTGGGTGGAGACTCCCGACACGAAAGGCTACTTTCATGCCGTCGAAACTCAGCGCCACCGAGATCCTCGACCGGGCCCGCACGGGCATGACCACGGCCGGCCGTGTCTTCGGTGAACCCATCGAACGAGACGGAGTCACCGTCGTACCGGTGGCCGTCATCCGCGGAGGCGGCGGGGCAGGAGCGGGAAGTGGCACTCCCGCGGACAGCGACCAGGTCGAAGGCGAGGGCTCCGGAGCCGGTTTCGGCTTCTCCGCCCGTCCCGCCGGCGTCTACGTCATCCGCAACGGCGACGTCCTGTGGCGCCCGGCGCTGAACGTCAACCAGATCATCGCCGGCGGCCAGATCCTGGGCGTCGTCGCCCTGCTCGTCGCCGGTTCGGTACTCCGCCGCCGGCACCGCTGACACCACCCGGGCCCGGGCCGCGGCAACCTCCGGACGAGTCCGGGCCACGATCAGGCCCGGACTCGGCGTCCTGGTGAGCGGAGCGGTCAGGAGGTCCGCTTGTTGCGGCGACGCTCGCCGATCTCCCAGGCCAGGATGTACTGGCGGATGGTGCGGGCCAGTTCCTCCTTCGTGTCGAAGGTGAGGATCAGGTGCTGGCCGGGGTCGCCGTGCGGGGCGTCGCGCACGTTGTGGACGATGCCGCTGAGTTTGGCTTCGGCCGTGCCGAGCCACACCGTCGCCTCGACCCGGTCCCCCTGGGTGAGGGAGGTCGCCTCGTCGATCCAGCAGCGGAGGCCGCCTTCGCTGATGTCCAGCAGGACGCCTTCGGCGGGCTGGCCGCTGACCTCGGCTTCGAGGCGGACCACGGCACCGGCGCCGCCACGGACGAACTCGCGTCGGTTGTCGTGCCGGGGCGCGCCCGACGGGGTGAGGATCCAGCGGAGCGGGGCGCTACCGGACACCACGACGAGGCGGCAGGGGAGCACCACGCGGGTCCGCGGTGGCACCCAGAAGACCTCGAACTCCTGACCGGGCTCGAACATCGCGAGTCCGGTCGTCTCCAGCGGCGCGGCCACACTGAACGTGTCCCCGTCGATCGACTCCAGTTTCGAGCGGAGGTTCACGCCGTCGCCGAGGACCAGGAAGACCGGGTCGCCGATGGCGGGGAGCTCGACACCGGCCAATCCTCCAGCGCCTGGTACCGACATCACTCCGGCTGCACCGTTGCTCATCATTCACCTCTCCGGGATACCCGCTCACTGCTGGACGGGTCGGCCTTCCTCATCGGCAGCCCGGAGCCGTACGTGAACATCCCGGAAGGACCACCACGTGTGACGGCCCTCCCGGGTCGGTCGTCAGGGGCGGGGGGTTGGTGGATGCGGCGATCCGCCGGAAAAAATTCCTGGAACCGACTGCACAGATCGCGGCCGGGATGCGTCGATGAGGTGTGACCTTCGAGCAATTCGCGTTGGCCCGCCTACCGAGCCTGCTCCGTTATGCGGTCGTCCTCACCGGCGACCGTGATCTCGGGCAGGACGTCGTGCAGGAGGTGCTGGCGCGCGCCCAGGTCCGCTGGAAACGCATCAGTGACGCCGACTCACCGGAGGCGTACGTGCGGCGCATGGTGCTCAACGAGTACCTGTCATGGCGGCGCAGCTGGGCGGTGCGGCACATCCACGCGGCCGGGGAACGGTTGATCGAGCTCGACGACGCCCGCGGCGGGGTCCGCGACCACGCGGACGGTGTGGTCGAGGCCGACGCGCTCTGGCACCGGCTGTCCGCCCTCGGGCGCAAGCAGCGGGCGGTGCTGGTGCTGCGTTACTACGAGCAGCTGGACGACGACGCGATCGCCGACCTGCTGGGGTGTGCGCCCGCCACGGTGCGGAGCCACGCGTCGAGGGCACTGCAGATTCTCCGGCTCGATCAGCAGTCGGAGCAACGAGTCCACGCCGAGGAGAGGTCGTGAACGAGCACGGAGACCGGCTGCGCGAAGCCTTCACCAAGCACGAGACCGAGACGCCGGACCCCGCAGCGGTTTACGCCCGCGTCGAGGAGCTGGCGAAGAAATACAGGTGGCGCCGGTTCGGAGTGCAGGCCGCGGGTGGGGTGGCGCTCAGCGCCGGCCTGATCGCGGGCATCACCCAGCTCCCGGCGATCCTGCCGGCGGCGCCGTCGGCGAACGTCGCACCGGCCTTCGAGGTCGCCGCACCGATCGCATCGATCGACCCGTCCACCACCCTGACCGAGGACGAGGTCAAGGTGGGACTCGCCGCCTACTTCGAGGCCGGTTTCGGCTATGACAACGCGGTCGAGCTGGCCCGGCTGTGGAACCTCACGGACGACCAGATCGCCCAGGTCAAGGCGGTCGCCGGGCAGAAGCTGCTGGCCGGGGAGACCCTGCCGGTGACCGCGAAGCCGAACACCGACACGCCCTCGACCGAGGAGCCGGTCGACCCCGAGTGGTCCAAGCAGGTCGACGAGTTCTTCCTGCGCGGCTACGACTGGGACGACGCGGTCGTGCTCGCCAAGCTGTGGAAGGTCGACGAGGGCGACGCCAAGGCCGAAGCCGGCAAGCGCCTGCTCGCCGGTCAGACGCTGCCGGGCGGTGTCGAGCCGGACCAGAAGCAGATCGAGGAGGGCAAGAAGGCCCGCCTGGCGAACATCTACTGGGAAGCCGGCTACGACGGTGCGGACGCCGAGAAGCTGGCGAAACTCTGGAAGATGGACGACACGTACGAGGTGAAGGTCGAGGCCGGGCGGCGGCTCCAGGCCGGCGAGAAGCTGCCGATCGAGCCGTGACCCCGGGACTGCGCCGGCGGATCGGCTTCGAGATCGAGCTGATGGCCCCTCCGGGGGTCAGCCGGCGCACCCTCGCCATGGATCTGGCCGGGCGCTGTGGGGGCAGCGTCCGGCCGGTATGGCACCACGACAGCGAACCGTCCCTGGTTCCCGGCCTGGGACGTTTCCTGCACCTCACGCAGGGTTTCGAGGTGCGGCGGCCGGGCGGTGAACTGCTCTGCACGCTCGTCGACGACGTCACCCTGCTGCACGGGCTCGATCCGCGGTCGCCGGCGATTCCCGGCTGGTACCGGGTCCTCACCGACGACACCCGGCTGCTGCGCCTGCTCGCGGTCCAGTGCGATCCGGGCGCTCGTCTGCCGGAGGTGCTGGCGCCGGCGGCCCGGCTGTGGGGCGCCGAGGTCCAGCAGCACGGCCGGATCTTCCGGCTCGACGATCCGTCCGGCGCGACGGTGGCCCTGGCCTCCCCGGCCGGCGGCGAGCGGGAACGGCCCTGCGAGATCGTGACGCCGCCGATCGCCGCCGATCATCACACCGCGCTGGCCGAGCTGCTCGTTCCGGCGCGCGAACTCGGGTTCACGGTTCCGCGTGAGGCGGCCGTGCATCTGCATGTCGACGGCGCTCCGTTCCGCGATCCGGCCGCGCTGGCCAACGTGGTGCGGTTGTTCGCCCACTACCGCGAGGCGCTGCGGGAGCTGCTGGCCACCAACCCGGCCTGTCGCCGGCTCGCGCCGCTGCCCGCCCCGCTGGTTCTCGCGGCCGACGGCACACCGACGACCGACGAACTGCGCAAAGCGGCGTCCGACGGCGGTCTCACCAAGTTCTTCGACGTCAACCTGACGCAGGTCCTGACCGACACCCCGATCCGCGACACGGTCGAGATCCGCATCCTGCCGGGCGCCATCGACGCTGACGAGATCATCAACCGGGCCGCGCTGGTCGACCTGCTGCTGGCCCGCTGCACCGGCCCGGCACCGATCACCCCGCCGGCGAACCCCGGATCCGCGACGGAGACCTTGCTGGAACTCGCCGCCGAGAGCCTCAACGACCTCGAGGGGTACGGCCAGTAGGAGTACCGGCCTACACCGCGGGGCAGACGACCCGCCCGGGCCCGGCCGCGACCGCCGGGCGGGTTGCCCGCCTCCCGGCCAACCCGCCACGCCGTCCCGCTCGCACTCCCGCGCGTCATTCGTGCCCGCGTTCCGCGGACCCGGCAGGGGTTGCGCAGGCGGGCAGGCGATGCGGGCCCGGCAGGGCGGGGCAGGCGGGCCCGCCCTGCCGGGGAGTCAGGAGGCCGTCTGCTGCCGGGCCAGGGCCTCGAGGACGTCGCGGGCGGCCGGCGCGATGCGCGGTGGGATGCCCAGGTCGGTGAGCAGCTCGGTGGCGGCGGCCATCTCCTCGCGGCGGCGGACGGCGTGGCGGCGGGAGCCGTCGACCAGGCGGTCCAGCGTGTCGGCGTTGCTGCGGACGAGTTCGTCGCGGATGTTGCCGCTCAGCCATTCCTCCAGGCCGGCGGCCCGGGCGGCCTCCAGCGCCTCGGTGACGGCGGCGGCCATGCCCTTGTAGAAGACGCTGCGCAGCAGTTTGCGGGTGGCTGCCGCACCGACCGGACCGTCCAGGACCTCCACCGACGCGCCGAATCGGCCGAGCACGGCGGCCAGCTCGGCGGCGGCCGGGCCGCTGGCGGTCATCGGTGTGCGGAGCCCACGACCCGGGACGGGCGACATCAAGGCGACGTCGACCACCCGTGCCGTCTGCCCGCCGAGCACCGCAAGACGGTCTTTCAGACCCGGCGTCGCGGTGTTGAGATCGGCCCAGATCGCCCCGGTGGCGAGCGCCGGCAGTGCATCACGCAACGCGTCCGTCGCGTCGGCGGCACTGTTGACGCTGAGCACGATCGCCGCGCCGTCGACCGCGGCGGCGTCGCTGTCGGCGGCCAGCACTCCGGCCGGCGCCGCGACCTCGGGGTCGTGGCCCCGCACGATCGCGCCCGCGGCCACCAGGTCGGCGGCGATCAGGCTGCCGGCCTCCCCCAGGCCGAGGACCGCGATGACCGGCCGGTCACCCGCCGCACCGGCGGACCCGTCCGAGACGGGACGGGGATCCGCTCCGGAACCGGCTCCGGCCGGGGCGGGGGTGGCGGGATCGTCTGGGCCGCGGGTGGCGGGAACGGTCATGCGGGGACCTCCAGACGTTGCGTGAGCCTCGGCACGTTGTCGGCGTGAACCGTCCGGGCCGGGCGCGGCGATAATCCGTTTGTAGTACCTCAGCGGGGCCGGTGGGTCCCGGCGAGCCGAGTGACACGAGTCTTCCCACCCAGCGACAGGATTGTCAACAATTGTTTCAACGAGGTGCTTGGCCTAGGCTCGGCTCATCAGCCGCGCCCTCGACACTCGTCCGTCGCGCGGATTGTTGACAATAATGCTGGTAATCGGATGGGAACCGCGATGACCGATTCGACCCTGGTACTCACCGCCCACCCCGGCGACTTCGTCTGGCGCGCCGGCGGTGCCATCGCCCTGGCGGCGTCCCGCGGTCAGCGTGTGGTGATCGGCTGCATGAGCTTCGGCGAGCGCGGCGAGTCGGCCTCGCTCTGGCGCAAGGGCTACACGCTGCAGCAGGTCAAGGACCACCGGCGGGCCGAGGCCGAGCAGGCGGCGAAGGTGCTGGGAGCCGAGATCCGGTTCTTCGACGCCGACGACTACCCGCTGGTGGAGACCCCGGCGCTGCTTCAGGGCCTGATCGACCTCTACCGGGAGGTGCAGCCGGGTGTGGTGCTGACCCACGCGGCCGCCGATCCGTACAACGGTGATCACGCGTTCGCGCACGCCATCGCCCTCAAGGCCCGCATCCTGGCGCAGGCGCCCGGTGTCGAGGGGCCGGGCGAGGTGATCGGCGCGCCCCCGGTCTTCAGCTTCGAGCCGCACCAGCCGGAGCAGTGTGGTTTCGTGCCGGATGTGCTGCTCGACATCACCGGGGTCTGGGAGGTGAAGCGCGAGGCGATGCGGATCCTCGCCGCACAGAAGCACCTGCACACCTACTACACCGAGCTGGGCAGCCGGCGCGGCCTGCAGGCGTCCCGCAACTCGGGCCCCAACCTGGGCCTGCCCAACGACACGTATGCCGAGGCGTACCAGCGGCTCTACCCGCAGGTCACCCGGGAGCTGTCGTGACGGCCCGGCACGTGGTGGTCCGGACGTCGAAGCGGGTGCCGGCCGAGGTGCTGACCGGCCTGGCCGAGGCGGGGGCGTCGGCGGTGCACGAGGCGGACGGGCGGCGCGGGGCGGTCTCCCCCGCGCTCACGCCGATCCAGGCGGGGGCACGGATCGCCGGGAGCGCGGTGACCGTCTCCTGCCACCCGGGTGACAACCTGATGATCCACGCGGCGGTGGAGCAGGTCCGGCCCGGTGACGTGGTGGTCGTGACGACCACGTCACCGTCGACCGACGGGATGCTGGGTGATCTGCTGGCCACCTCGCTGCGGGCGCACGGCGCGATCGGGGTGGTCCTCGACGCCGGGGTGCGCGATGTGACCGAGCTGCGGGAGATGGGTTTCCCGGTGTGGTCGCGGGCGGTCAGCACCCAGGGCACGGTCAAGGCCAGCCCCGGCTCGGTCAACGTCGCGATCGTGGTCGGCGGCCAGGTGATCCGTCCCGGTGACGCGATCGTGGCCGACGACGACGGTGTCGTGGTGGTTCCGCACGAGCGGGCCGCGGACGTGCTGGAGGCGGCCCGGGACCGGATCGCCGGCGAGGCCTCGAAACGGGCCCGCCTGGCCACCGGGGAGCTGGGACTGGACATGTACCGGTTGCGGCCGCTCCTGGCCGAGCTGGGTGTCGTCTACGTGGACGAGCCGTGAGCATCCCGGTCGTGATCATGCGGGGCGGCACGTCCAAGGGGGCGTACTTCCTCGGCGAGGACCTGCCGGCCGACACGGCGGAACGCGACGCCCTGCTGCTGTCGGTGATGGGGTCGCCGGATCCGCGGCAGATCGACGGGATCGGCGGCGGGCACCCGCTGACCAGCAAGGTCGCCGTGGTGACGCGGTCAGGCGACCGGGCGGCCGACGTGGACTACCTGTTCCTGCAGGTGCAGGTGGACCAGCCGCGGGTCAGCGCCGAGCAGCCGTGCGGGAACATCCTGGCCGGGGTGGGTCCGTTCGCGATCGAGCGCGGCCTGGTGCCGGTCACCGGTGACGTCACACCGGTACGGGTGCGGATGGTCAACACCGGAGCGCTGGCGGTCGTGTCCGTCCCCACTCCGGACGGGCACGTCACCTACGCCGGGGACACCGCGCTCAGCGGGGTGCCGGGGACGGCGGCGCGGATCGAGGTGGAGTTCCGGGACACGGCCGGGTCGGTCGCGCCGGCACTGCTGCCGACCGGGCGGGTGCTCGACGACCTGGACGGGGTGCCGGCCACGCTGATCGACAACGGGATGCCGGTCGTGCTGATGACCGCGAGGTCGCTCGGTGTCACGGGGCGGGAGACCCCGGCCGAGCTGGAGGCGGACGCGCGACTCTGCCGGCGGGTGGAGCAGCTGCGGATACTCGCGGGCGCCGCGATGCACCTCGGAGATGTGAGCACGACGACCGTACCGAAAATGTGTCTCGTCTCGCCCCCGGCGAAGGGTGGGTCGCTCGCGACGCGGATGTTCATCCCGCATCGCGTCCATGCCTCCATCGGCGTCCTCGCCGCCGTGACCGTCGGCACCGCGGCGGCCATGCCCGGCAGCGTCGCGCACACCGGCGCCGCCGGGACGATCCGGCTGGAGCATCCGACCGGCTTCACCGACGTGGTCATCGACGTCGAAGCGGGCCGTTCGGCGATCGTCAGCACCGCCCGCCTGATCCTGGAGGGTCGGGTCCACCCGCGTCGCAACACGGAAGGAGCCATCGTCCATGGCTGAGAAGATCCGCGACATCGCGCACGTGTCCGCGGTGGAGCTCCTGACGCCCGTCCTCGACGACACCGTCCGGTTCTTCACCGACCAGATGGCGATGGAGGTCGTCGAGCGCCGCGGCGACAGCGCCTACCTGCACGCGTGGGACGACTACGAGCGTTTCACCGTCAAGGTCACCGCCGCCGGCACGTCCGGCATCGGCCGGACCTGGCTGCGGGCCCGCAGCCCGGAGGCCCTGGAGCGGCGGGTCCGCGACATCGAGGCCGCCGGCCTCGGGCAGGGGTGGAGCAAGGACGAGCCGGGGTACGGTCCGGTCTTCCAATTCACCGACCCCGACGGGCACCCGTTCGGCCTCTACTACGAGACCAGCCGCTATGTGGCGTCGGACGCGACCCGCCCGTCACTGAAGAACCAGGCGGCGCGGTTCCCCGGCCGCGGCACCAACGTGCGGCGGCTCGATCACGTCAACTATCTCGCCCGGGACGTGCCGCGCAACGAGGAGTTCCTGGCCGGGGCTCTGACCGGGCGGGCCAGCGAGCAGATCGTGCTCGACGACGGGACGAAGGCGGCGGTCTGGTACACGTTCACCGACAAGTCGTACGACCTCGTCTACACGCGGGACTGGACCGGGTCCGAGGGGCGTCTGCACCATGTCGCGTTCGCGACCGACACCCGCGAGGACATCCTCCGGGCCGCCGACGTGTTCCTGGAGGCCGGCGTGCACATCGAGACCGGCCCGCACAAACACGCCATTCAACAGACCTTCTTCCTGTACGTGTGGGAGCCCGGCGGCAACCGCATCGAACTCTGCAACGCCGGCGCCCGTCTGCTGCTCGCCCCCGACCACGAGGTGATCACCTGGACCGAGGCCGAGCGCGCGAAGGGTCAGGCGTGGGGCCTGAAGACGATCGAGTCGTTCCACACCCACGGCACACCCCCTCTCTAGGGGTGCCCTCCGTTCTCCTCCAGGGAACGCAGCACCTCGATGACGCTGGCGATGTGCTCGCGCATCGCCGTCTCGGCGCGGGCCGGGTCACGCTCACGGATCGCCGTGATGATCAGCTCGTGCTGCGGCAGTGACGTCTGCGGCCGGCCCGGTAGCAGGGACAACATGAACTGGTGCCGGGCCAGCTGGGCGCGCAGCGTGCCGATCAGCCGATCCGCCGTGGCATGGCCGGCGATGGTCCGGATCAGGCCGTGCAGACGCTGGTTGAGGTCGCTGTAACGGCGGAACTCGCCGGACTCGACGGCCCGGCGCATCAGCAGGCCGATCTCGTCGAGCTCGCTGGCCTGCGCCTCGGTCACCCGCTCGGCCGCCTGCGCCGCCACCAGCCCCTCCAGGACCATGCGGACCTGGGTGATCTCGATCGTCTCGGCCAGCGAGATCTTGCGGACGTGGGCGCCCCGGTTGCGCTGGATCTCGACGAGGCCCTCACCGGAGAGGTCCTGCAGGGCCAGCCGGATGTTGAACCGGCTCACCCCGAACCGCTCGATCAGCTGCGCCTCGACCAGCCGCTCGCCCGGCATGTACTCCCCGGAGAGGATCGCCGTGCGCAGCTCATCGCGCGTGGTCGTCTTGCCCTCGCCCGTGTCCCGTGCCCGCCGCACGCTGGTGAGGTTCTTCTCGGCAGACATGTGATCCCGTCGTCAGGCCTTCCCGGTGCGGAAACGATACCGCGTGGCGCCCCGTCCCCGGCGCCAAGATCTTCCGGCGGCCGCACTCATGGCCACAGGATTGTCGACGAAGCATTACTCATGGCAAGCGCACAGACATGAGCTGCTCATCTATCTGAAACTGATTGTTGACAATCATGGTGACAACGAGCACGATCCGGTGACGCAGCACACCATCCCTGGGGAAAGAGGGAACAACGATGTCCTCCACGTCCGTCACCGGCGGCACACGCAGCGGCCGCCTCGCCGGCCTCGTCGTGGCGATCTGCTGGCTGGTCGTCCTCTTCGACGGAGTCGACCTGTTCATCTACGGCGCCGTCCTGCCCGGCATGCTCGACGACCCGGCACTCGGCCTGACCAAGGAGGCGGCCGGCAGCCTGGGCAGCTACGCCACGTTCGGCATGCTGCTCGGCGCCCTCGGCTCCGGCCCGCTGACCGACCGGATCGGCCGCAAAAAGATGATCATCGCGAGTACGGCGCTCTTCTCGATCGCGTCCGGCATCTGCGCGGCCGCGCCGTCCCTGACCGTCTTCGGGCTCGGGCGGTTCATCGCCGGACTCGGCCTCGGCGGGCTGCTCCCGATCGCCCTCACGATGGTCGCCGAGTTCGCACCGGCGAAGCGGCGTAACCTGCTGATCGGGTCGTTGATGACGGCACACCAGGCCGGCGGCATCCTCGCCGCGACGCTCGGGCTGTGGCTGCTCGACTCGTACGGCTGGCGGTCCGCCTTCTGGATCGGCGTACTGCCGCTGTTCATCGCCGTGCCACTGGTGCTGCGCTACCTGCCGGAGTCGCTGAGCTTCCTGATCGCCCGCGGGCGCACCGACGAGGCCCGCCGCATCGCGTCCGACCACGGGGTCGAACTGCCGTCCACCACGGCCCCCGCGGCGTCCGGTGGTGTCCCCGCCCTGTTCCGGGGCGGGCTCTGGCAGCCGACCCTGTTCTTCTGGCTGGCCTCGTTCGGCGGCCTGCTGCTGGTCTACGGCGTCAACACGTGGCTGCCGACGATGATGCGCGCCGAAGGCTACGACCTCGGCTCGGCGCTCTCCTTCCTCATCGTGATCAACCTGGGCGGCATCGTCGGCATGCTAGTCGCCGGCCGCTTCGCCGACCGTTTCGGCGCCGTCCGGGTGGCCGCGATCTGGTTCACCCTCACCGCCGCCGGCGTCTACCTGCTCGGCATCCGCACCCCGCTCGCCGTCACGTACGCGGTCGTCTTCCTGGCCGGCGTCTTCCTGTTCAGCGCGCAGACCATGGTGTACGCCGCCGTCACCTCCCGGTACGACACCGCCGCCCGGGCCACAGCGGTCGGCTCCACCGCCGGGATGGGCCGCTTCGGCGCCGTCCTCGGACCGTGGCTGGGCGGTCAGCTGATGGCCGGCGGCAATCAGGGCTGGGGTTTCACCGTCTTCGCGGGCGCGGCCGTCTTCGCCGTGGTCTTCGTGTCCCTGGCCGGCCTCCGCAGCCAGGAGCGGTCGGCCGAACCCACCCCCTCACTGGTCGGCGCCGGCCACTGAGGACCCCTCCCCGTAGGCGCGCCACTCCCCATCCCGTGACCGCGGCCCGCAATCACAATCCCGTGACCGCGACCCGCAATCACAATCCCGTGACCGCGACCCGCAATCACACTCCCGTGACCGCGACCCGCAATCACACTCCCGTGACCGCGACCCGCAATCACACTCCCGTGACCGCGACCCGCAATCACACTCCCGTAACCGCGGCCCGCAATCACACTCCCGTAGCCGCGGCCCGCAATCACACTCCCGTAGCCGCGGCCCGCAATCACACTCCCGTAGCCGCGGCCCGCAATCACACTCCCGTAGCCGCGGCCCGCAATCACACTCCCGTGATCGCGGGCCGCGGCGGTCATCAGCCAGCGCCGTGCCGGTCAGGAGCGGCGGCAGCCTGGACCACTGCACCCGATCGCCGCTCGTGCGCTGGTAGTCGCCATGGCGAGGATGGGCGATCACGATCAACGATCGTGGACGGTCATCGTCGCCCGTCCCGCCTTGCCGACCTGCCGCCGTCCCACCCTGCCGACCTGCCGCCGTCCCGCCTTCCTTCTCCCCATCCTCCCGTCTCCCCCACTTCGAAGCAGACAGTTGGCTCGGCGCCCATGCCGGAGCGCAGTGCCGGAACAGCCTGCAAACCCCGGCAGTCACGCTGGAGCACATCACCCGGCAGTCACGCTGAGCAGTGCGGGAAAGGCCGCCAGCTCACCGGGGCCGTGCTGGAGCGCGGCCCCGGTGAGACTTCGCGTCGTCGCTGACGAGACGGGGTGGTTGGCGGCGGGCCTGGCCGTTTCAGAGAGGACCTGAGGCATGAAGCGGACCGCCGGGTTGACGGACCTCGGCGACGGGACGGGTCAGCGGGTGTTCAGGAAGGTCAAGAGTTCGGTGGTGAAAGCCGGCTGCCGGACGGCGCCCAGGTGATCTCCGTCGATGACACTCAGCTGTGCGTTGGGAATGGCTTTGGCGAGGAGCTCGGGGCGGGTGGCCAGGACGTCGTCCCGGCCGGTGATCAGCAGGGTTGGCACCGCGATCGTGTCCAGCGGAATGGGGCTGGCGTGGATCGCCGCGGCCTGGGCCGCCAGTGCCGCCCGGTCGCCGCCGACCGCGTCGACGAACGCGCGGAAACCCGCTGCGGCCGGATGTGTGATCGTCGACGGGTCGTCGGTGTGGAAGGCCTCGCGGAACGCCTCGGCCGGGATGACCCGGGTGTCGACGCCGCCGAGCTCGACGACCGCGGAACCGACACCACCGATCACGAGACGGCGCAGGCGCGGGTCACGGGTGGCGAGGATGAGGGAGACGATCGCGCCCATCGAGTAGCCCGCCACATCGACCTGCTCGACCCTCAGCAGGTCGAGGAGGGTGACGACGTCCTGGGCCATCCGGGTCTCGCCGTAGACGGCCGGATCATGGGGCTTGCCGGAGCGGCCGTGGCCGCGGGCGTCGATGGCGATGACCCGCCGGCCTGTAGCGGTCAGGGCCGCGACGATGCCGGGAAGAACCCAGTTGGTCTGGCCGTTGGCGATGAAACCGTGGTGCAGGAGCACCGGTGGCAGGTCGGAGTCTCCCTCCCATTGCTCCCAATAGATCTCCACACCGTCGGTGGCCTCGAAGGTCGGCATCGGCGGAATCCTCTCCATTTCGGCTCGGGCGCACGACAGCGTATGTGCGGAACCACCCCGCGGTATCGGTGAGATCGCCGGTGTGGTCACCATGTGCGACGCGGGGGGCATTACCGATGTTGATCGCGATACATTGCGGGCTGTGACCCCCACACAGTTGCGCGCCTATTCCGCCGTCGTCCGATGCGGCTCGGTGAAGCAGGCGGCCGCGCAACTCGAGGTGTCCGAGTCCGCCGTTTCGCTGCACATCGGACAACTCCGCAAGGAACTCGGCGACCAACTCTTCTCCCGGACAGCGAACGGTTTGAGTTTCACCCCCGGCGGACTGCGGCTCGCCAGCCGGGCCACCGAGCTCCTCGGGTTGCAGGACATCACGGTGCTCGAGGTGAGCGCCGCCGGGCAGGGACGCCGGCTGCTCCGGGTCGGGGCGTCCTCGCTTTTCGCCGAGCACGCCGCACCCGGGCTGATCGAGCTTTTCGCCAGCCGGGCCGCCGACCTGGACGTCGAGTTGAGCGTGCGCAACCCGGGCTCTTTCGTGGAAGCGCTCATCGAGCGGAGCATCGACATCGCGATCGGGCCACCGCCGGTGCTCCCCGACCCGGCGGTGCGGTGCCGGCCCGCGATGTATTACAAGGTCGTCGTCGTGGCCGGGCCGGACCATCCGCTCGCCGGGACCCAGCCGACACTGCGACAGTTGCGCGACCAGACGTGGCTGCTCGGCCCGTCGGCGGCAGCCGACAGGGGCGCCATCCCGACGCTGCTGCGGCGGCTCGGGGTGCCGGACGACCGGCAGCAGATCTTCCAGAGCCATGCGGCCGCCATCGAGGAGGCCAAACGTGGGCGCGGGGTGGCGGCGGCGTTGTCCTTCACCGTCGCGCCGGAGGTCCGCAAGGGGCACCTCGTGCAGTTCTGCGGACCCCACGCGGCACTCGAAGAGGTGTGGCACTCGCTGACGCTCGCCGAGTCGGGCAAGCCGTCGGCGGCCGCCGAACTGGCTCGCTTCGCCTCCACACCACGGGCGATCCAGGCGATGATGCGGGGCAGCGGGGTCAATGTGGCCCGTTTCAAACCATCTATTCACGTCACCCTCTGGAGTTGACTCGTCAGGTCGACAACCAGCGCCAGTTGATCTCGATCGACGTCGGCGCCGGACCGGGCAGGGCCGCACCCGCACGTAACCCGTCGAGCAGCATCGCCAGATAGCGGCGACGCAGCGACGTCGTGCGGACCGGGTCGGGCACGCGCACCGCGGCGCACATCTCCAACAGCATCGTCAGGTCTGCGGGGACGGCCTCGGCACGCATCTGTGGTCGGGCGCGCTCGAAGAGTCTGGTGGCCAGCGCGTCGGCCCGGACGGCGTCGGCGCTCATCTCGTCGGTCGGGGTGAACGTGCCGGCCAGATGCACGGTGAGCGAGTGCACGTCGGCCTCGACGACGCCCTGCACGAACGACGCGAAGGCCTCCCAGTCGTCGGGCGTGGCGGCGGCGCGCTCGGCCTCCTCGATGAAGGTCAGCAACCCGTCGTGACAGAGCTTGCGGAGCAGCATCTCCTTGCCCGCATAGCGACGATAGAGAGCACTGATGCCGACGCCGGCACGGTCGGCGACCGCGGCAACGGGTGCGCGCTTGTCGGCCAGGAAGACCTCTTTGGCCGCCGCCAGGATCGTCACGTCGTTGCGCGCGGCCTGGCGGGCCCGGCCGGACGTCGGGTTCGTCATGCCACGACTATAGCGGACCGGAATGCTCTGTTCCGCTCGATCCGGAAGTCTGCTACGTTGGCAGCGGAACGAATCATTCCGTTCCGATCGCGAGGCCCGAGAATGAGAGGCACCGGCATGACCGAGATCCGCCCCTTCCGCATCGAGATCTCCGACATCGATCTCCAGGACCTCCGCGACAGGTTGAGCCGCACCCGCTGGACACCGGAGATCCCGGGCCAGGGCTGGCAGCGCGGTGTGCCCGTCGACTACCTGCGTGGCCTGGCCGCCTACTGGGCGGACGAGTTCGATTGGCGGGCGGCCGAGGCCCGGCTCAACGCGCTGCCCCAGTTCCTCACCGAGGTCGACGGGCAGACCCTGCACTTCGCCCACGTGCGCTCCGTCGATCCGTCGGCGACCCCGTTGCTGATCACCCACGACTGGCCCGCGTCGTTCGCCGTCTACCTGCCGGTGGTCGAGGCGCTGCGCGAGCACTTCCACCTCGTGCTGATGAGCAACCCGGGCGTCGGCTTCTCCGGTCCGCTCACCTCACCCGGCTGGACGACAGCGCGGACGGCTGCGGCGTTCCACGAGGTCATGGCCCGGCTGGGCTACGAGAGGTATGGGGTTCAGGGCACGGGCGGGGGCGCCGCAACCGCCGTCGAGATGGGCCGGCAGGAGCCCGGCAGAGTGATCGGCGTGCACGTCAACGGGCACATCACCTTCCCCTCCGACGACCCGGCCGACTTCGCGGATCTCACCGGGTCCGAGGAGGCCCGCCTGGGCCGCCTCCAGGAGTTCCGTGACGACAAGATGGGCTTCAACGCCATCCAGTCGACCAGGCCGCAGACCCTGGCGTTCGGGCTGCACGACTCACCCGTGGGCCAGCTCGCCTGGATCGTGGAGAAATTCCAGGAGTGGACCGACCCGGCCGCCGCGTTGCCGGAGGACGCCGTCGACCGGGACCTGCTGCTGACCAATGTCAGTCTGTACTGGTTCACCGGGACGGCCGGGTCCTCGGCCAACCTCTACTGGGAGATGGCGCACGACCCGTCCGCCTGGGCGCCGAAACCGCGGTCCACGGTTCCGCTGGGCGTCGCGCTCGGCGTCACCGATGTGACGATCCGGCGCTTCGCCGAGCGCGACACAACGGTCACCCACTGGACCGAGTTGCCGGCCGGCGGCAATTTCCTGCCGGCCGAGCAGCCCAAGCTCTTCAGCGACGACGTGCGCGACTTCTTCGGATCACTCTGACCGCGGATCGCACCGCATCCACCGACACGGAGAAGGCGACATGGCTGCGTACGACCCCGGGCTGCAAACCCATGCCATTCTCCGGAATCGGGCCCTCCGCCTGGTTGTCGGCCGGGTCGGCATCGATCTCGGTCCAGCGGCTGAGCACACAGGAGGGCGCCTTGACTGGTCTTGGCGGCACTCGGCAGACGTCTTCGCCACCAGCGGCAACAACGACTCGTCCGCCGGGCCGCGGAGATCGAGCTGTTTCTGGACTCCGCGGTGCGACCTCAGTCCCCCGGTACAGCGTCGATCTCCTCAGCCCGGACAACGCATCGGACACCAGGTCCGGCCGGCGTTGGTCACAAGCGTTCGCCGGGTTGGCGGAAAGCGAGCCGATCATGACTATCGGACACGACGATCCCTCCGGTCTCTGTCGCCCCGGCCGGCAGACTCACGAGTTGGTCGACGGCCTGTGTGCGGAGCAGGTCTGGGCCATGTCACGGACATGGTGGACGGCTGCGATGAGATCGGCCGGGGTCGCGGCGGGCAACAATCGGTCGCAGAACGGCAGGGCCGCGGCCATGCCGCCGACCTTCGGGGCCCATCCGGCGGCTCCGGCACGGGGATTCAACCAGAGGACGCGGTATGCGCGGCGCCGCAACCGGGCCATCGCGGCGGTCATCGCCTCCGGTGGATCGCTGTCCCAGCCGTCGGACGCGACGATGACGACACCGCCGCGGACGGTGTCGCCGTGATGGGAGTCGAGGAGCGCCGCGATGTTGGCGGCGATCCGGGTTCCGCCGAAGCGGTCGTCGACCGCGGCGCCTGCCTGGTCGATGGCCTCCCTGGCGGAGGTGTGCCGCAGTGGCACGGTCAGGCGGGTCAACCGGGTGGCGAAAGCGAACACCTCGGCGTCGGCGACCGTGGCGAACGCCCGCATCAGGTGGAGGTAGGCGGTGGCCTGGGCGCGCATCGACTCGCTGACATCGCAGAGCATCACGACACGCCGAGGTCTCGGGACCGGGCGTTCGCGGACCACGGTGATCGCCTCCCAGCCGGTGTGGCGCGCCCGAGCGATGGTGGCGCGGAGGGCCACCCGGCGGCCGGACGGGTCGGCGCGGTGACGGCGGCCCCGTCGGTGCGGCCAATGTGTGAGGGCCGCCCGCAACGCCGTTCCGAACGCCTCGATCTGGGCCTGGTCGAGTTCCTCGAACGGGACGCCGGCCAGGGCCACGAAGGCGCTGGGCCGGAGTTCGGGCAGGTCGAGGCCATCGTCACCGGACTCGTCGCCGGCGGCCACCGCGGCGGGCAGGGTCGCCCAGGGCAGGCCTTCGCCTCCGGTCGCGGCCTCACCGCCGGTTCCAGGCACGGCGACGTGCACGGTGTCGTCGCGCCTCTTCGGAGGTACGGCCGAGCGGCTCAACGGGAGAGGCGGGGTGTCGTCGAACACCGAGGTGAAGACGCGGTCGAAGGTGGCGAGGTCACCGTGACGGCGGACCAGCGACACCCGCGCCGTCCAGTAGAGGGCGGTCCGGGACGTCGGTGGGCTTGCGGCGAGTGCCCGGACCAGGTCGTCGGTCTCGGTGATGCCGACCCGGAGGCCGGCGCGGCGCAGACGGGCCACGAACGCCACGGCGAACGCGGCCCGGTCCGTGCCGCGCAGCAGGACCGGCGCGGGTTCAGCCGCGGGCAACGAACCAGATGATCACGGCGGCGACCGCAGCGGCACCGATCGCGACCGGGATGACGCGCTTGTAGATGGAACCGCCGGCGACTGCGAGCAGATCGATCGCCTCCGCCTCCTCGGTCTGAAGGACCCGCTCAGCGGGGGTAGCAACAGCGGCCGGTGAGGCTGGCGCGGTGGAAGGGGGGACAGCGGCAGCAGAGGTGGATTCAGAGGCGGATGCGGTGGGGACGGCGGAAGGAGCAGCAGCGGCAGAGGCGGCCTCGGACGCGGAAGCGGTGGAGGCGGCGGAAGGAGCAACAGCGGCAGAGGCGGCCTCGGACGCGAATGCGGTGGGGACGGCGGAAGGAGCAACAGCGGCAGAGGCGGCCTCGGACGCGGAAGCGGTGGAGGCGGCGGAAGGAGCAACAGCAGCGGAGGCGGCCTCGGACGCGAATGCGGTGGAGGCGGCAGAGAGGTCGGCTTCCGGGGTGCGGAGCGGCGCGATCGGGTCGGGGGTGCCCTCGGCCGTCTCCAGACGGCCGGCGGACGGCGGGACCTCGCCGGCGGACGGGTCAGGCGCGATTGCCGGGGCCGCGGCGTCGTCGACCTCCGGAGCGGCGGGCGCCACCTCGCCGAGCGCCACCGCGGCGTCCGGAGCGGTGGCCACCGCGCTGGCGGAAGCAGGCGCAGCCGGGTCGGCGAGGGCGGCGGGGGCGGCAGGGGCGGCGGGGGCGACAGGGGCGGCGAGGGCGGCGCTGGCCTCAGCCGAAACGGGTGAGAGGTGCGTCGGCGACGCGGCGGAAAGGGTCGCGGGGAGGGAGGTGGGGAGGGTCGGGGGGAGGGCCGGGTCGGTGGCGAGTTTCTTCTCCAGGTTGGCCACGAACTGGGCCAGCAGCTTCGACGAGACCTCCTTGATCATGCCGCTGCCGAACTGGGCCAGCTTGCCGCTGATCTTCAGGTCGGTGTCGACGGAGACCTTCGTGCTGGTGGGGGTCTCGGCGGTCAGGGCGGCGCTCACCGTGGCCGAGGCGTTGCCGGCCGAGCGTGCGTCGCGGCCCTTCGCGTCGATGACGGCCTGGTAGGTGGTGTCGTCCTTGGCGGTGAACTGGGCGGTTCCGGAGAACTCGGAGATCACCGGGCCCACCTTGACCTTCACCTTGCCCTTGTAGACGTCGCCCTCCACACCGGTGAGCTGGGCGCCGGGCATGCACGGCGCGATGCCCTCGAGGTCGGTGAGGACCTTCCACGCCTGGTCGATCGGGATCTGAACGGTGAACTCGTTGGTGATCTTCATTGGGGGCTCTCCTGGGTTACGGCCCCGGCAACCGTGATCCGGTCGTCGGGGGTCTTGGCGATGGTGCCGAGGGTGCGCAGGGTGTCGCCGGCGACGAGTTCGGTGACACCGAGCGCGGCCAGCGCGGAGACCCAGTCGATGGTCTCGGCCAGGCCGGGTGCCTTGTCCAGGTCGAGCCGGCGGACCCGGCCGATGAACTCGGTGGCGTCCCGGATGAGCGGGGCCGACGCGCCCGGCACGGCCCGGCGCACGATCGCGGCGGCCTGGGCCGGCGGTGGGAACTCGATCCAGTGGTAGAGGCACCGGCGGCGCAGCGCGTCGTGCAGGTCACGGCTGCGGTTGGAGGTGAGCACCACGATCGGCGGGCGGATCGCGGCGAAGGTGCCCAGTTCGGGAACGGTGACGGAGGCTTCGCCGAGGAACTCGAAGAGCAGCGCCTCGAACTCGTCGTCGGCCCGGTCGATCTCGTCGATCAGCAGCACCGGCGGGGTCGGCCCGTCGTGCCGGACCGCGCGCAGGATCGGCCGTTCCAGCAGGAAGTCCTCGGTGAAGAGGGAGGCGTCGTCGGTGGACCGGCCGAGCCGGATGTGCAGGAGCTGGCGCTGATAGTTCCACTCGTAGAGGGCCTCGCCGGCGGTCAAACCCTCGTAACACTGGAGGCGGAGGAACGGTGTGTCCAAGGCCTGGGCCAGGGCTTTCGCGGCGGCGGTCTTGCCGACTCCGGGCTCACCCTCCAGGAGCAGCGGCTTGCCGAGGCGCAGGGCCAGGAAGACGGCCATGGCGAGGCCTTCATCGGCCAGGTAGTCGACGGCGTCCAGGCGCTGGACGACCTCTTCAGGATTCTTCATTCGCAAGTAGCCGCTCGTAGTCTTCCTGGGTGTCCACGTCGACCGGCACGGTACCGGCCGTGGCGATCTCGGTGACCGGGTGTTTCCCGGAGTGCAGCAGTTTCCACACCGCCTTGTCGCCGTGCAGGGTGGACAGGTCGTCGTACACCGGGCGGCGGAAGAGGAACGGGTGGCCGAGCCCGTCGGCGTAACGACAGACACCGATCGGGGCGTCTACCAGGGCCACCCGCCGGACGTCGAACGGCGACACCATCGGCTGGTCACCGAGGAGCAGGACCACACGGTCGGTGTCGATGTGCGGGATCGCCGAACGGATCGACGATCCGCATCCGTCGGCGAAGGACGGGTTCTCGATCACCCGTACGCCGGAGAGGTCGACCGTGTCGCGGATCTCCGCGGCCGAACCGCCGAGGGTGACCACCAGATCGTCGAGGTGGCAGGACCGGGCCATGTCGAGCGTGGCGTCGAGCAGGGTGCGGCCGCGGAACGGGAGCAGCTGCTTGGCCGCGCCGAGCCGCCGCGAACCGCCGGCGGCCAGCACCAGCCCGGTCACTGTCATGACTGACCGCACCGCAGCGAAGCAAGGGCCGGGAAGGCATGACCAGTCAGCACTGTCATGACTGACCGCACCGCAGCGAAGCAAGGGCCGGGAAGGCATGACCAGTCAGCACAGTCATGACCGACCGCACCACAACGAAACAAGGGCCGGGAAGGCATGACCAGTCAGCACAGTCATGACCGACCGCGGGTGTGCTTCTTGAGGCAGCCGGGGCAGCAGTACCAGAAGTCCTCGCCGTCGACGACCGCGTGGTGGGTGTCGGCTCCGATGACGACGGTCATGCCGCAGATCGGGTCGATCGCGGTGTCGGCGGGCGTCTCGACGATGAACGTGGCCGGCCCGACGGGCAGGGTCGGGCCGGCCACGAACTCTGGTTCGGCCTTGGCGAAGGCGGCGGCCTCGGCGTGCGACGAGCCGGTGGCCTGCGCCGGGGCCGGGGCCGGGGCCGGGGCCGGGGCGAGCGCCGGAGCCGCGGCGAGCGCCGGAGCCGCGGCGAGCGCCGGGAACGCGGCGGGCGCCGGGAACGCGACGGGCGCCGGGAACGCGGGGGCGGCCCGCAGAGACGACGTCCGCATCTCCCGGACGATCTCCGCCAGGACCGACAGAGCGATTTCCTTGGGGGTACGGGCACCGATGTCGATCCCGGCATGCGGACGTATCCGCGCGCGCTCGTCCACGGACAGGTCCATGGCGTCGAGCAGGATCGCCGAGCGGGTGTGGCTGGCGACCAGCGCGATCAGGCCGATGCCGGCGTCGAGGGCGGCCCGGATGGCTCGTTCCTCGTCGCGGCCCAGCCCGGCCACGACGACCACGGTGACTCCCTCGTAGGAGTGCGTCACCTCGAAGTCGAGGAACCCGGCGAGTTCGGCGACGGCCCGGCTGATCGGGCTCTCCCCCGCCACCACCACCAGCGGCCGGGGCAGCACCGGCCGGAGGAAGATCTCGATCGCCCCGCCGGAGTGGCAGGGGTTGACGACGACGAGCGCGCCGGGCGTCTCCGGGAACCCGGCCGACTCCTCGGGCAGCACCCGCAGCAGCATGGAGTTGCCGTCCCGCAGCGTCTCCATGGCGGCGGCCCGCACCGACGTCTCCGCGCAGACCCCGCCGACGAAGCCCTCGATGGACCCGTCGGCGAGGATCACCGCGTCGTCGCCGGCCCGGGCGGAGGTGGGTTCCTGCGCCCGGACCACGGTGGCGTGCACGAAGGGCCGGCGCGCGGCGGTCAGTTCGGCCGCCCGCTCGGCGGTGCTCGTCGTCATCTCGTACTCCCAGGGCTCAGATCGGCGGGGTGGCCTGGCCGCGCATCGCGTCCCACACCCGGCTGGGGGTGAGCGGCATGTCGGCGTGCCGGATCCCGAACGGCTTGAGCGCGTCGACGACCGCGTTGACGATCGCCGGCGGGGAGCCGACGGTCGCGGACTCGCCGATGCCCTTGGCGCCGATCGGGTGGTGCGGCGACGGGGTGACCGTGTAGCCGGTCTCCCAGTCGGGCACCTCCAGGGCGGTCGGGATCAGGTAGTCCATCAGCGAGGCGCCGAGGCAGTTGCCGTCCTCGTCGAAGGAGATCATCTCCATCAGGGCCATGCCGACGCCGTCGGTGAGACCGCCGTGCACCTGCCCCTCGATGATCATCGGGTTGATCCGGGTGCCGCAGTCGTCGACCGCGATGAACCGGCGGACCTTGACCTCGGCGGTGCCGGGGTCGATGTCGACGACGCAGATGTACGCCCCGTGCGGGTAGGTCAGGTTCGACGGGTTGTAGCAGATCTGCGCCTCCAGACCGCCCTCGACGCCGTCCGGCAGGTCGCCCGCGCCGTGTGCCCGGAACGCGATCTCCTGGATCGTCACCGAGCGGCCCGGGTCACCCTTGACCTGGAATGCGCCCTTGACCCAGTCGAGGTCGGCGACCGACACCTCCAGCATCGCCGAGGCGATCAGTTTCGCCTTGTCGCGCACCTTTCGGGCCACCAGAGCGGCAGCCGCACCGGAGACCGGTGTGGACCGGCTCCCGTAGGTACCCAGACCGAACGGCGTGTTGTCGGTGTCGCCGTGCAGAACGTCGATGTCGGCCGGCGGAATGCCCAGCTCCTCGGCGATGATCTGCGCGAACGTCGTCTCATGGCCCTGTCCCTGGGTCTTCACCGAGAGCCGCACGACGGCCTTGCCGGTCGGGTGGACCCGCAGTTCGCAGCCGTCGGCCATGCCCAGGCCGAGGATGTCCATGTTCTTGCGCGGGCCGGCGCCGACCGCCTCGGTGAAGAACGCGATGCCGATGCCCATCAGCTCGCCCTTGGCCCGTTTGAGTTCCTGCTCCTTGCGCAGTTCCTCGTAGCCGGCCATCTCCATGGCGAGGCGCATGGTGGGCTCGTAGTCACCGGAGTCGTACACCCAGCCGGTCTTGGTGGTGTACGGGAACTGCTCGGGCTGGATGAAGTTCTTCAGCCGCAGCTCGGCCGGGTCCATCCGCAGTTCGTAGGCGAGCGCGTCGACGATCCGCTCGACCAGGTAGACGGCCTCGGTGATCCGGAACGAGCAGGCGTACGCGACACCGCCGGGCGCCTTGTTGGTGTAGACGGCGGTCATCTTGCAGTGCGCCGCCTGCAGGTCGTAACTGCCGGTGAAGACGCCGAAGAAGCCGGCCGGGTACTTCACCGGGGCGGCCGTGCCGTTGAAGGCGCCGTGGTCGGCCAGCACGTTCGTACGGATGGCGAGGATCTTGCCCTCGCTCGTCGCGGCGATCTCCGCGCGCATGATGTAGTCACGCGCGAAGCCGGTGCTGATCAGGTTCTCCGACCGGTCCTCCATCCACTTCACCGGTTTTCCGGTGACGATGGAGCCGACGATGCTGTGGACGTAACCGGGGTAGATCGGCACCTTGTTGCCGAAGCCGCCGCCGATGTCCGGCGCGATCACCTGGATCTTGTGCTCGGGCAGGCCGGCGACGATGGCGTAGAGGGTGCGGTGCGCGTGCGGGGCCTGGGTGGTGGACCAGAGCCGCAGTTTGCCCTCGACCGGGTCGAAGTCGGCGACCGAGCCGCACGTCTCCATCGGCGCGGGGTGCACCCGCGGGTAGACGATGTCCTCCTTGACGATCACGTCCGCCGAGGCGAAGACCCGGTTGGTCTCCTCCTCGTCACCGGTCTCCCAGTCGAAGACGTGGTTGTCGGTCTTGCCCTCCAGGTCGGTGCGGATGACCGGGGCGTCCGGGGACAGCGCCTTGCGGACGTCGACGACCGGTTCGAGGACGTCGTACTCGACGTCGATCAGTTCGAGCGCGTCCCGGGCCTGGTAGCGGTCCTCGGCGACGACGAACGCGACCTCCTGGCCCTGGAACCGGACCCGGTCGGTGGCGAGCACGGCCTGCACGTCGTTGGAGAGGGTCGGCATCCAGGCCAGGCCGAGGCCTTTGAGCGTCTCGCCGGTGACGACCGCCTTCACACCGGGCGACGCCTCGGCCGCGCTGGTGTCGATGCTGACGATGTTCGCGTGCGCGAACGGCGACCGCAGGATCGCCAGGTGCAGCATGCCCGGCAGCTGGACGTCGTCGACGAACCGGCCACGGCCACGGAGCAGGCGCGCGTCCTCCTTGCGCAGCATCCGGCCGAACCCGACCGGCTTCTGGTCGTTGTCCTCGAACTCGGTGAGTTTCGCCTGCGAGGGCTCGTGGACGGTGGTCATGCCCGTACCGCCTCTTCGGTAGCGACAGCGGAAGCCTCGTGCACGGCCGCCCAGCGGACCGAGCGGATGATCGAGGAGTAGCCCGTACAGCGGCAGATCTGGCCGGAGATGGCCTCGCGGATCTCGCCCTCGGTCGGGTCCGGGTTCTTGTCGAGCAGCGCCCGGCAGGTCATCAGCATGCCCGGCGTGCAGAAGCCGCACTGCAGGCCGTGACACTGCCGGAAGCCCTCCTGGATCGGGTCCAGTTCCGCGCCGTTGGCGAGACCCTCGACGGTACGGACCTCGTGTCCCCCCGCCATGGCGGCCAGCACGGTGCACGACTTGACGGGTTCGCCGTCCAGCCACACCACGCAGACGCCGCAGTTGCTGGTGTCGCAGCCCCAGTGGGTGCCGGTCAGGCCGAGCACGTCGCGCAGGAAGTGCACGAGCAGCATGCGGCCTTCGATCTCACGGGTGTACTCGGTCCCGTTCACCGTCATGGTGACCTGCATGGTCAGCTCCTCGCCCGTTCCACGGCCCTGCGAAGCGTGCGCCGGGTCAGCTCGTCCGCCAGGTGGCGCTTGTAGTCCGCGCTGCCGCGGGTGTCGGTCGACGGGTCGCAGCTGCGCGCCGCGATCGCCCCGGCCAGCTCGTAGAGGCTCTCGTCGGGCTCGTGCCCGCGCAGCGCCGCCGAGATCTCCGGGATACCGGTGGTGTTGGGGCCGACCGCGGCCAGGCCCACCCGGGCGTCGACGATCCGTCCCTGGTCGAGCCAGACCGCGGCGCCGGCGGACACCACGGCCCAGTCACCGGCCCGGCGCTCGACCTTGGCGTACGCGCTCCCGGCCGGGAAGCTCTTCCGGGGGATCCGGATCTCGGTGAGGATCTCGTTGTCCTCGACGGCCGTCTCGTACGGCCCGACGTGGAACTCCTCCATGGTGACGACCCGCTCGGACCCGCCCGGGCCCCGGATGACGCAGCTGGCGTCGAGGGTCGTGCACACCGCCGAGAGGTCCTCCGACGGGTCCGCCTGGCAGAGCGATCCGCCCAGCGTGCCGCGGTTGCGGACGATCGGGTCGGCGATCACCTTCTCGGCGTCCCGGAAGATCGGGAACACTCCGGCCAGGACGTCCGAATCGAGAAGTTCCCGATGCCGGGTCATGGCCCCGATCCGCACCTCGTCGTCGCTGAGCCTGATGTAGCCGAGCTCGGCGTGCAGATCGTTGATGTCGATGAGATATTCGAAATTGGCGAGCCGGAGCTTCATCATCGGCAGCAGGCTGTGGCCCCCGGCCACCAGCCGTGCTGAGCTGCCCAGACGCTCCAACAGTCCGATGGCTTGATCCACGCTTGTGGCACGTTCGTACTCGAACGGAGCCGGCACCTGCACCCTGCACCTCCCGTGAAGTCGCGCAGACCCTCCCGCCGTCGGGATCCAATGTCAACAGCGACCTAAGGGATGTCTTAACTCACCGTTGACGACCGGTGGGCGATCACGGATGGTGCTGGAATGCGCGAGATCGTGGACGGCCTGCTGGCCTGGCGCGCCGCCGGCACCGCCTTCGCCGTGGCGACGGTGGTGCACACCTGGCGGTCGGCGCCCCGGCAGCCGGGCGCGGCCATGGCCGTCAACGAGCACGGCGAGGTCATCGGCAGCGTCTCCGGGGGCTGCGTCGAGGGCGCGGTCTACGCGGCGGCGCAGGAGGTCATCTCCTTTCAGAAGGCGCAGACGCATACGTACGGGGTGAGCGACGGCGACGCATTCGAGGTGGGTCTGACCTGCGGTGGAACCATCGAGGTGATGATCCAGCCGGATGTCGCGCTGACCTCGCTCGACGAGTTGCTGGCCGCGGTCGCCGCCGGCCGCCCGGTCGCCACGGTGTCGCTGCCCGACTCCCAGCTGGTCGTCTGGCCGGACCGGATCGAGGGCACGCTCGGCGACGAGGAGCTGGACCGGATCGCCGGAGAGCAGGCCCGCGGGATGCTCGCCCACGGCCGCAGCGCCATCGTGACCGCCTGCGAGCGGGAGGTGTTCGTCCAGTCCTGGGCCTCCCCCGCCCGCATGATCGTGTTCGGGGCGATCGACTTCGCGGCCGCGGTCGCCCGGATCGGGAAGTTCCTCGGCTACCAGGTGACCGTCTGCGACGCGCGTGCCGTGTTCGCCACCGCGGCCCGGTTCCCGGAGGCCGACGAGGTCGTCGTCGAGTGGCCGCACCGCTATCTGTCGTCGACGGCCGTGGACGAGCGCACCGTACTGTGCGTGCTCACCCACGACCCGAAGTTCGACATCCCGCTGCTCCAGGTGGCCCTGCACACGCCGGCCCGCTACATCGGCGCGATGGGCAGCCGCCGCACCTGCGACGACCGGATCCGGCGGCTCCGCGAGGCGGGGGTCGGCGAGGAGGCGCTGGCCCGGCTGCGCGCCCCGATCGGCCTGGACCTGGGCGCCCGCACCCCGGAGGAGACGGCGGTGGCGATCGCCGCCGAGATCGTCGCCCAGTCCTGGGGCGGCTCGGGCGCCCCGCTCACCGGCCTGACCGCCCCGATCCACGGCCCCATCTGATCCGCTACTCGGCCGAATCATCAGGGTTGTCGCGCTTGCGGCGGCGCACCAGGGCGCATACCGCCACCACCGAGGTGATCAGCAGGTTCACACCGGTAAGCAATTGGATTGCCGTCTCCAACAGAGTCATCGTCACGTCCTCCTCGTTCGGTCCGATGCCACCGTTGTAGAGATAGGACAGACTGTTCGGAGGCGATCGCGAACGTTCGCCGAACAGCAGCCGCGTTACACGCGCATCGCTGGACCGTCAATTTCCGTTCGCGAACACGGAGGGGCGATCATGACGCGGGAACTGGCACCCATCGACCCGAGGGCGCCTCGCCAGATGCGGCTGCTGGCCGAGAAACTCCGGGAATGCACCGCCAGGTCGGGCTACTCCTCGCTCCGTGAGGTGGCGGCCGCCGCGCGGAGGTCACCCTCCACCGTTTCCGAGGCGCTCAGCGGCACCCACACACCAAGCTGGCAGACGGTCAAGGCCTTGCTCAAGGTGCTCGATCAGCAGGTGAGCACCGGCTGGTTCAAGCTGGTCGAGGAGGCGAAAGAGGCCGAGCGCAAGTGGCGGCAGGACCCACCCCCGGGAGCCGTGCCACCACCTGTCCCCGCGATGCGATCGGTACGCCCGCCGACCGGAGACCTGCCGCCATATGTTCGTGGCCGCGACAGCCTTCTCGATCACCTGAGCGAACAGCTCGTCAAGCCCAAGCCCGGTATCCATGTGCTGCATGGATTGGGAGGATGTGGGAAAACCACAGTCGCACTGGAACTGGCCAGGCGTGGGCACAGGGCAGGTCATCTCGTCTTCTGGCTCTCCGCTCAGCAGCGAGACCGGATGCTGGGCGGCATGCGAGTGATCGCCGCCGAGCTCGGCATCTCCGAGGAGGAGATCGAGGATGCGTGGTCGGGCACCGGAAACGCGCCGGACCTCGTCTGGCGCCACCTCGACGAAGCGGGGCGGCGTTGGTTGCTGGTGATCGACAACGCCGACGAGCCCGGTCTGCTCTCGGTCGCCGGCGGCACGCCCGGTGACGGCACCGGCTGGATCCGCGACAGCCCGAGCGGGATGACAGTGGTCACCAGCCGTGTCGGGAGCCCGGACGTCTGGGGTAACGCGCCGGCACGGCATCTCGTCGATGTGCTCACCATCGACCCGGCTGCCGATATCCTGATGGATTTCGCGAGTCGTGCAGGCAGCAGGGAGGAGGCTGTTGCGCTCGCTGCGCTTCTCGGCGGCCTGCCCCTGGCGCTGGTGGCTGCCGGCGGCTATCTGGCACGCAGCGGCCGAGGGCTACTACGCCACCGGTCGGGGGCCCGAAATTTACATATCAGGACCTTTGATTCCTACATCCAGGAACTGGAACGAATTGGGCCGGACTTTCTTGACGAGGCGCGCCGCAACGGCGCCGACCACACCGACCTCGAGCGCCTGCACCGCGGCTTGGTCGGGCGCACCTGGGAGATGAGCCTCGATCTGTTGGATGCGCAGGGCATCAGCGCGTCCAGGGGACTGATGCGCCTCATGTCCTGTTTCGCCCCGAACCCGTTCCCGATTGACCTGATCGAACCGGAGACCATCGACGGCAGTGGACTTTTCCCAGGCTCGGTGTCGCTGGACGATTTAGGGCGCGGGCTGGAGGCGCTCGTCGACGTACATCAGCTCAATCTCGCCGAAAGCGGTGCTCTCACTACGGCGCCAGCGGGCTTCCCGGCATCGCCGCTGCCTTGTGTAGCTGGACATCGTCTGGTGCTGGAGACGACCGCTGCCCGAGTGCGCACCCAGACACGGGCTGAGCGTGCCGCAGTGTGGAAGGCTGCTGCGCAGGTCTTGGAGGCAGCCACCCGCCCGGAGCCCGAAGAAGTACCGAACTGGGACTGGTGGCGACTAATGGCACCGCATATCCAGGCTGCGCTGGAGCGGATGCCCTCAGACGACCCGGCCACGACGGCTCAACTGCTGTCCGCCGGCCTGCGCTGCTTCGCCTACCTTCTGTTCGCCAACCGGTCGAGAGATGTGCGCAACCTGCTGCGGGTGCTGTCCGGCAAGGCAGCCTCCCTGCCAGCCGATCACCCGGCTCGCCTGGCGATCCGCCACCGTGAGGTGCTGCTGGATCAGGAACTCAGCTGGCCGGAGCAGGCCGAGATCTACCGCGAGATCTTCGACCGCCAGTTGCTCTCGGTGGGGCCGGACCATCCCGATGCCCTTATCACTAATCATGACTGGGCGAACGCTCTACTGGCATTTGCCGAGCCCGAACTCGCCGAGCGCGAGCTACGGCTGGTCGCCGAACGGCGGACGAGGGTCCTGGGGCCAGCAAATCTCTACACGTTGCTGTCGCGGCGCATGTGGGTTCACGCTTTGCAGAAACTCGGCCTAGAGGATGATGCCGAAGCTGCAATGCGACGGATGGTCCAGGACTGCGATCGCGAGCGCGGGTCCGCCGACCATCTTACGATCTTGTACCGGGGTCGGCTGGCATCGCAAATGGTCGCCCGCGGGCACGAATCCGAGGGCGAGGCAGAGTACAAATCCGTCTCCGCCGTCTATGGCACGGGTGATTTCCTCCGTGGCACCTCGCTCCCGGTAGCAAGTCGGCAGCAGATGGCCCGTGCGCTGGAACAGGACGCGCGCTTCGTGGAGGCGGAGTCAGAGTACCGGGCGATGTTCGAGGAACTGACCGCCAACGCGGACTGGGACTCGACCGAATACAGGCATCTCGCTATGGGTCTCGCCGCCAATCTTCGGGCTCAACGCAAGTTGGAGGAGGTCCTCGAGCATCTCGCCGGCCTTCTGGACCGCCACCGTGACCTCGGGGAGGCCGACCCCTTCGTACTGGCGCTGCGGCATCAGTACGGGGACGACCTGACTGCCGCGGGACGGCTGGCCGACGCGGAGGTGGAACTGTCTGCCGTAGTGGCCCTCCAAAGCGACGACCTCGATTCGGTCGCACTCTCCTATCGACACTGTCGCGCCCACGTGCTCGGCAGGCTCCATCGCCACGACGAGGCGGAAGCCGATCTGCGGCTCGTGTCGACCACGCTCACCCAACTCGTGGGCGCGGAGGCTCCGAACGCCCGGTCCAGCATCTGGTGCCATGCCATGTCGCTACTGCGCATGAATCGGCTGGTGGACGCGTTGCCACGGCTGGAGGAATGTCTGGCGGCCGAGTTGTCGGTACTCGGCCCGGAGAGCCATGACGTCCTGATCTCCCGGCATCGGATCGCCGAGACACGGTATCGGCTCGACCTGACCGGGCTAGCCGAAACGCGATCCGAACTCGAAGCTTTGGTGCCCCTGCTCATCGCCCATAACTGCCCGGACGGATCGTGCGTCACGGCCGTCCATGAGACTCTCGCCGAATTGAGTTAGCGCTCCGCCAAGGCTGACACGTGCCTGATCAGCCGGCCGAGGCTCCGGACCACGGGCCGAAGCGGTCGTGGTCGTCGAGGACCTCGCTGATCACGCGTTCCTGCTCGGCGGCTCCGGCCCGGTCGTCCCGGTCGATCGTGTCGACGAGGATCAGCATCGCCTTCCACAGCGCCCAGCCGCGGGCCCGCGCCCAGGTTCCCTCGTCCTGGTCGGCCGCCTGCCGGAACGCCGCACGGTCCCGGCCGGTGAACAGGGTCCAGGCGATCACCAGGTCACACGCCGGATCGCCGACGCCGGACGTGCCGAAGTCGAGGACGGCGGCCAGCTCCCCGTCGGCGACCAGCAGGTTTCCGGTCGCGATGTCGCCGTGGAACCACACCGGGTCGCCGCGGTGCTCCAGGACGAGCGCGGCACCCCACACCGCGGCCACCCGGGCGGTGTCGATCCGGCCCTCCAGCAGCCGCAGGCAGTGCCGGGTCTCATCGTCGTAGAAGACCGGCGGGCTGCCGCGGTGCCAGCTGTGGTCGCCGGCCGCCGGGGCGTCCGTCGTGTCGCATCGTCGCAGCGCCCGGAGGAAACCGGCGACGGCCTCGGCGAACCGCGTCCGGTCGGCGATCGTGGCACGCGACGCGGTCTCACCCGGCAGCCAGCCGCGCACCGACCACGGGAACGGGTAGCCCTCCCCCGGCTCGCCGGCCGCCACGATCGACGGGATCGGGACCGGCAGCTGCGGCGCCAGCCGGGGCAGCCAGGTGTTCTCCTTGGCGACGGCCGGCACGTAACCGGGCGCCGTGGGCAGCCGGACGGTCAGGTCGTCGCCGAGCCGGTAGGTGCGGTTGTCCCACCCGTCCACCTCGACCGGCGTCACCGGGAGCCCGGCCCATCGTGGGAACTGTGCCTCGATCAGCCGTCTCACCAGCGCCGCGTCGATCCCGGCGCGCCCGTCCGCGAAGGTCATCCCCGCATGGTGTCCGGAGCGGGCACCTCGTCAAACCTCGTCCCGGCGGTCGCGGTCCACCAGGTGACGATGCGGTCGACGACCGGCTCCGGCTTGCGGGCCCAGCCGATGTGGTCGTTGCTGGCCCCGGCGGGCACGTCGGCGTGCCGGTAACGCCAGACCGTCGCCGCACCCGGCGCGAAGAACCGGGTGGCGAAGCTGCGGACCGGCCGCTCCGGGGCGAGCCGGTCGCCCTCCAGGGCCACGACCAGCGCCGGGGCCTCGATCGGCGCCCGGACCGGTGACGCGGCACCGGACCCGCCCGGGGCGCGCGGGGGCACCGGGGACGGGAACGGGGTGCGGCCGGTCAGGGCCATCCGGGCCCACTCGCGCATCTGGGTGCGGGCGCCGGGACCACCGAAGGCGGGTTTCGGCAGGAAGCCGAAGAGCGCGGTCAGCGCCGGGATGATCACGCCGGCCTGGATCACGAGTGGCAGCCCGGCGAGGGGGAAGTCCCGGTGGTGGGGCAGGCTGCCGCCGACCGAGACCAGGCCGTCCGCGGGCGGGTGGTTGAGCTGGTGCCCGGCGGAGAGCTGCGCGCCGAGACTGTGCCCGAGCAGGATCACCGGACGGTCCGGTGACTCGGCGCGGGCGGCGGCGACCGCCTCGGCGATGACCTCGATCTCGTCGCCGTAGGACCAGTCGTGCGCACGGGAGGCGGGCGGCTGATCGGGCTCGAACCCGCGCCGCGGCAGCGCCCGGGCCGACCAGCCGCGGGCCTCGAACGCCTCGATCAGCGGCCGGTAGTAGCGGGAGCCGATGCCCATGGCGGACGACACGAGGACGAGTGGTGCGGACTGCGACATGCCCGCACTCTTCGGTGCGCCGCACCGGCCGGACAAGAGTGCGTGGCCCAGATCACCCGCGCTTCATCAGCCGGCCCACCGCGGCCATCAGCTCGGAGGCCATCTCGTCGGCGCGGCCCTCCTTGGCGCCCTCGTGCATGCAGTGGCGGGCGTGGCCGTCCATCAGGCCGAGCGCCACCTTGTCGAGGGCGGCCTGGATGGCGGAGATCTGGGTGAGGATGTCGATGCAGTAGCGGTCCTCGTCGACCATGCGCTCGATGCCACGCACCTGGCCCTCGATTCGGCGCAGCCGTGACTGGAGGTTGTCCTTGGTCGCCGTGTAGCCGCGGGTCGGGGCCGGGTTGGTCATGTCGTCCATGCTACAACCGCCTGCCGGGTACCCCTACCGGGTATGTGTATGGTGGAGGGGACACCGAACGGAAGGAACACCGCCATGCAGACCACCACCTACCCCGTCACCGGCATGACCTGCGGACACTGCGCCGACTCGGTCACCGCCGAGGTCTCCGCGATCCCGGGCGTCAGCGATGTCACCGTCGACCTGACCGCGGGCACGGTCACCTTCAGCTCGGCGGCGCCGGTCGGGCGGGAGGCCGTGGCGGCCGCCGTCGACGAGGCGGGTTACGCGCTGGGTGACGCCTCGTGACAGCGCCCGACGCCTCTCCGGCCGCGCGGGAGGACGCCTCATGAACACCACGGGCCGGCTTTCGGCGTACGCCATCGGGCTGATCTTGATCTTCGGCGTGGCAGCAGGCGCGGGTCGCGTGATCGGCCCGGACCAGACGCCCACGCCGGCGTCCCCGCACGGTGCGGCGCACGCCTCGCCCGACGCGGCGGCGCCGGAGCGGGTGCCGGGTGGGCTGCAGATCGCGCAGGACGGCTACCGGCTGAGCCCGGTGACCACGCGGCTGTCGACCGGTGCGGCCCAGCGGTTCGCGTTCCGGGTGCTCGGGCCGGACGGCGAGCCGGTGACCGAGTACACCGAGAACCATGACAAGGACCTGCATCTGATCCTGGTCCGGCGGGACATGTCCGGATACCGGCATGTGCATCCGACGATCAGTGGTGACGGCACGTGGGAGATCCCGCTGCGGGTGGACACCCCCGGGCAGTATCGGGTGCTGGCCGACTTCCAGCCCGCCGCGGCGGCGTCGTCGCTGACCCTCGGGGTCGACGTGCCGGCGCCCGGCGACTATCAGCCGGTGACGTTGCCGCCGGCGGCGACGACCGCCGAGGTCGACGGTTACACGGTCGCGCTCGGCGGCGACCTGGAGAGCGGCGCGCTCGGGTTCACGGTGAGCCGCGACGGGAAGCCGGTCACCGACCTGGAGCCCTATCTCGGCGCGCTCGGGCATCTCGTGGTGCTCCGCGAGGGCGATCTCGCCTACCTGCACGTCCACCCGACCAGCGAGACCGCGCTCGCTTTCGCGGCGGAGGTCCCGTCGGCCGGGGTCTACCGTCTCCACCTGGACTTCCAGCACGGTGGGACGGTGCGCACCGCCGAGTTCACCGCCACCACCGCCGGGGTCACGCAGCCTCCGGCGCCGACCGGCCCGGCACCCGGCGCCTCCGCCTCGCACGGCGCCGACGGCCACACGCACGACTGAGGACGACCGCCATGACCTTGCAGACCGCTCCCACGCAGATCGAGCTGGAGATCGGCGGGATGACCTGTGCGTCCTGCGCCGCGCGGATCGAGAAGAAACTCAACCGCATGGACGGCGTGACCGCGACCGTCAACTACGCCACCGAGAAGGCGACGGCCACGGTCGGCGCCGGGGTGACGGCGGCCGACCTGATCGCCACCGTCGAGAAGACCGGTTACACCGCCCGGCTCCCCGAGAAGGCAGAGGTCGCCGAGGCGCCGCGCGACATCCGGCTGTGGGTCGCCATCGCGCTCAGCGTCCCCGTCGTCCTGCTCGCCATGGTGCCGGCCTGGCAGTTCACCTACTGGCAGTGGGCGTCATTGACCCTGGCCGCGCCGGTCGTCGTCTACGGCGGCTGGCCGTTCCACCGGGCCGCCGCGATCAACCTGCGGCACGGCGCCGCCACCATGGACACGCTGGTGTCGCTCGGCACGATCGCGGCATTCGGCTGGTCGCTGTGGGCGCTGTTCCTCGGCACGGCCGGCGAGCCAGGCATGACGCATCCGTTCACCCTCGACATCAGCCGCACCGACGGCTCCGGCGCCATCTATCTGGAGGCGGCCGCCGGGGTGACCACGTTCATCCTGGCCGGGCGCTACTTCGAGACCCGGTCCAAGCGCCGGGCAGGTGACGCGCTGCGGGCGCTGCTGGAGATCGGGGCCAAGGACGTCGCCGTCCTGCGGGACGGTCAGGAGCTGCGGGTTCCGGTCGAGCAGCTGGCCGTGGGCGACCGGTTCGTGGTCCGGCCGGGCGAGAAGATCGCCACCGACGGTGTGGTCGAGGACGGCTCGTCGGCGGTCGACCGTTCGCTGCTGACCGGCGAGAGCGTCCCGGTCGAGGTCGGGCCGGGCGGCGACGTCACCGGCGGCACGGTCAACGCGGGCGGCCGGCTGGTGGTCCGCGCCACCCGGGTCGGCGCCGACACGCAACTCGCGCAGATGGCCCGGCTCGTCGAGCAGGCACAGACCGGCAAGGCCGAGGTGCAACGGCTCGCCGACCGGATCTCCGGCGTCTTCGTGCCGATCGTGATCGCTCTCGCGGTCGCGACCCTCGGCTGGTGGTGGGGCTCCGGCGCGGGCTGGACGGCCGCGTTCACCGCCGCGGTCGCCGTGCTGATCATCGCCTGCCCGTGCGCTCTCGGGCTGGCCACTCCGACCGCGCTGCTGGTCGGGACGGGCCGCGGCGCGCAGCTCGGCATCCTGATCAAGGGTCCGGAGGCGCTCGAGTCCACCCGCCGCGTGGACACCGTGCTCCTCGACAAGACCGGAACGGTGACGTCCGGGGCGATGACGCTGGTCGAGGTCTTCCCGGCCGGTGACGACGAGCTGCTGCGGCTCACCGCGTCCCTGGAGGCCGCGTCGGAACACCCGATCGCTCACGCGATCGCCGCCTCGGTGGGCGATCATCTCCCGGTCGCCGATTTCACCAGCTTCGAGGGCCTGGGTGTACGGGGAACCGTCTCCACCCACCACGTCACAGCGGGCCGGCTGTCCCTGCTCGAACGTGAGGGCCTGGACATCCCGGCCCCGGTGCGTGACGCCGCCGCCGCCGCGGAGCGGGCCGGGCGGACCGCGATCGTCTCCGGCTGGGACGGCGTGGCCCGGGGTGTCCTGTCCGTCGCCGACACGGTCCGGCCGACGAGCGCCGGCGCCGTGGCCGGTCTGCGGCGGCTCGGCCTGACCCCGATCCTGCTGACCGGCGACAACGAGACCGTGGCCCGGGCCGTCGCCGCCGAGGCCGGCATCGACGAGGTGATCGCCGGTGTGCTGCCGGCGGACAAGGTGGCCGAGGTGAAACGGCTCCAGGAGCAGGGCCGGGTGGTCGCGATGGTCGGCGACGGGGTGAACGACGCGGCCGCGCTGGCCCAGGCCGATCTGGGACTGGCCATGGGCACCGGTACCGACGTGGCGATCGAGGCGTCCGACCTGACCCTGGTGCGGGGCGACCTGACCGCCGCCGTGGACGCGATCCGGCTGTCCCGGCGGACGTTGCGGATCATCAAGAGCAACCTGTTCTGGGCGTTCGCCTACAACGTGGCGGCGTTGCCGCTGGCCGCGGCCGGGCTGCTCAACCCGATGATCGCCGGGGCCGCGATGGCGTTCTCGTCGGTCTTCGTGGTCGCCAACAGCCTGCGCCTGCGCCGCTTCCAGCCCGCCGGGACCGCCGGTCGTCGCTGAGACACCTCATCGGCGGGCCGTTACCGCCGCCGGCGACGGCCGGCGGTCTGGCCGGCTCAGTCCGTCGGTGGGTTCCGCTGCCCGGCCAGCCAGCCGGCCACCTGGGTCCGCGAGGTGAACCCGAGCTTGCTCAGCAGGTTCTCCACATGACCCTCGGCGGTGCGCTGCGCCACCACCAGGCGGGCCGCGATCTCCCGGTTGCTCAGCCCTTCGGCGATCAGCGCGGCGACCTCGCGCTCCCGTCTGGTCAGCCGGAGACCGGCGTGACCGCCGGTCTCCGGCTCCGGTTCCGGCGCCCGCGGCTGCCTCTCCACCGCGATCGTGATCGCCTCCGCGGTGGAGAGCCCGGAGCCTCGCCGGATCGCCGCCGAGAACGCGTCCGGGCCGAGCCGCGACCGCACCTGCTCCACGACCTCGTCGTGCCAGCTCTGCAGCACCCGGAACGGCGCCAGCGACGTGTGCATCTCCTGCCACATCCGCCGGGAGACGCCGAGCAGCGTCGCGGCACGCTGATCCCGGTGCTCGCGGGCGGCGATCCAGGCCAGCGACTCCACCCCCAGCCCGACGGCGAACTGCTCGCCGTCGACCGCCTCGCCGATCGCCAGGCACTCCTTGGCCGCCGCGGTGGCGCCCGCGTGGTCGCCGTCGCGCCAGCGCAGCACGCTCAGCGCCCACAGGCCGAACGACTGCCACCACACCTCACCGGTGGCCGCGCCCAGATCCTTCGCGGCGATCAGGTCCGGGTAGCCGCTGGACGGCTCGCCGGCGAGACCGCGGCACAGGCCGAGGACGATGAGTGTCCACAGTTCGCCGTTGCGGATGCTCAGCTCCCGGAACGCGGCGAGGGCCCGCTCCAGCAGCGGCAGCGCCCGCTCGTAGTCGCCGGGCCACAGCTGGAAGACGCCCTCGATCAGCGGCAGGTACGCCCGCTCGGGCGACTCGGGCAGCGTGCCGGCCAGTTCCACCGCCTCGGCCAGCAGCGGCCGGGCCCGGTCGGCGTCGCCCTGGATGCCGGCGATCCACGCGGCGACCCGCAGCGCCTTCACCCGCGTCCAGTGGCGGGGCGCCGGCATCGCCAGGGCCCGGTCGAGCCAGTGCCGGCCCTCCGAGAAGTAGCCCCGGACGAACCAGTGGTTCTGCAGGTCGGCGGCGAACCGCAGCGCGGTCTCCGGCGGGCCCTGCGTGGTCGCGTGCTCCAGGGCCACCCGCAGGTTGGCGCGCTCGTGGCGCAGCCGTTCCATCACGGCGGTCTGCTGCGGGCCGACCCAGATCCGGTCGGCGTGCGCGGCCAGGTCGGCGAACCACCGGCAGTGCCGCCGGGCCATCTCCTCCCGTTCGCCCGCGGCGGCCAGTCCGGCGGCGCCGTACTCGCGGGTCACCTCCAGGATCCGGTAGCGGGCGGTGCCGTTCCCGGCCCGGATCAGCACCGATTTCTCCACCAGTGAGCCGAGCACGTCGAGGACCGTCTCGACCGGCAGCCGGTCGTCGGCGCAGACCGCCTCGACCGCGTCGAGCTCGAAACCGCCGGAGAAGACCGACACCCGTGACCACAGGATGCGCTCGGCGTCGTCGCAGAGGTCCCAGCTCCAGTCGATGAGCGCGCGCAAGGTCTGCTGACGTGGTGGCGCGGTCCGGGCGCCGGTGGTGAGCAGGCGGTACCGGTCGGTCAGCCGGGCCAGGATCTGCTCCAGGGAGAGCACCCGAAGCCGGGCCACGGCCAGCTCGATCGCCAGCGGCACGCCCTCCAGAGCCCGGCACAGCCGTACGATCGTGGCGCAGTTGTCCTCGGTGACCCGGAAATCGGGCACGACCGCGGTGGCCCGGTCGACGAAGAGCCCCGCCGATTCGTACCGGTACAGGTCGGCCGGGTTGCAGGCCTCGGCGGGACCGGGCACCGACAGCGGCTCCACGGTCAGGACGGCCTCGCCGTCGACGCGTAGCGCCTCCCGGCTGGTGGCCAGGACACGCAGCTCGGGGCAGGACCGCAGCAGCGTCTCGGCCAGTTCGGCGCAGGCGGCGACCAGGTGCTCGCAGTTGTCCAGGATCAGCAGCATCCGCCGATCGGCCAGGAAACGCGCGAGCCCGGCCGGGTCCAGACCGGTCATGTCCTCGTGCAGCCCCAGCGTCTCGCCGACGGTGACCGCGACCAGGTCCGGGTCGCGCAGCTCGGCGAGCCCGATGAACCAGACCCCGTCGGCGAAGGCGCGGTGCAGACCCGCGCCGACCCGCTGGGCGAGCCGGGTCTTGCCGACTCCGCCGGGACCGGTCAGGGTGACCAGCCGGCTGGTGGACAGCATGCGCCGGATCCCGGTCACCTCCTGCCGCCGGCCGACGAAGCTGGTCAGCTCCGCGGGGAGGTTGCCGGTGCCGCGCGCGGACGTGGCGGTACCCATAGAGGCACGGTAGTGGGTCGGGCGGCCGGATCCGCGTAGTGATCCGGGTAGTTTCCCCGTGTTCCCGGCGGGCCCGGTCGAGCACCATGGGCGGCTGCACGCGTCCCCGATCGGAAAGGAGCCCGGCATGGGCCGCCACGCCGCCGACCGGACGACGGAGGCGTTCGAGCGGATGGTCGACCCGCACCTGCCCGCGCTGCGCGCCTACGTGCTCCGGAACACCGGCGGAGACGAGGTGACCGCCGGCGCGATCGTCGAGGAGACGCTGTTCCGGGCCGCCCGCGAACCCGGACGCCATCCTCGGCTCGCCTCCGGGATCCGGCCGTGGCTGATGCTGGCCGCCCGCGACGTGCTCCGCGACGCGGAACGGCGCGCCCCGGCCCGGCACCGTGACCGGACCACGGCGCCCGCCACCAGGATCGTCGCGGCGATGCGGAACCTCACGCCCGCACACCGGGAGCTCATCGTGCGGACCCTCTACGGCGGCGCCTCCCTGGAGGACCTCGCCGCCGACCGGGGCGTCCCGGTGGCGCGGATCAAATCGGACCTGTTCCTCGCGATGCGCGCGGTACGGACCGGGCTGGACCGGCACGCGACCCGCTGAAGCCGGGATCCCGTGCCGGTCGTGCCCGTCGTCAGTCCAGGACGGCGGTGACCGTGCCGGCGGCGACCGTGCGGTTGCCCTCACGGACGGCGAAGCCCATGCCCGCCTCCAGCGCGATCGGCTTGCCCAGGGTCACCGTCACCTCGTCCAGGGTGTCGCCGGGCATCACCAGGTCGAGACCGCCCAGGTCCATCCCGCCCGACACGTCGGTCGTGTGGAAGTAGAACTGCGGCCGATAGTCGGTGGCGAACGGCGTGTGCCGGCCGCCCTCGGCGCTCGTCAGCGCGTACAGCCGCGCCGTGAAGACCCGGTGCGGCCGCACGCTGGAAGGCGCGGCAAGGACCTGGCCCCGCTGCACCTGCTCGCGCTTGACCCCGCGGAGCAGGACGGCGGCGTTGTCGCCGGCCTGCGCCGACTCCAGCACCTTGCCGAACGTCTCCAGACCGGTCGCCACGCTGGCGAACGTCGGCCCGAGACCGACGACCTCGACCGGCTCGCCGGCGCGCAGCTCACCACGCTCGACCTTGCCGGTGACGACGGTCCCGCGGCCGCTGATCGACAGCACGTTCTCGATCGGCATCAGGAACGGCTCGCCCAGCTCGCGCGGCGGGATCGGCACGTAGGTGTCGACCGCGTCGAGCAGCTCGACGATCGAGCCGACCCAGCGCGGGTCGCCCTCGAGCGCCTTGAGCGCGCTGACCCGGACCACCGGCACCTCGTCGCCGGGGAACCCGTAGGCCGACAGCAGCTCACGGACCTCCAGCTCGACCAGGTCCAGCAGCTCCGGGTCGTCGGCCATGTCGCTCTTGTTGAGGGCCACCACGAGGTACGGCACACCGACCCGCTGCGCCAGCAGGACGTGCTCCCGCGTCTGCGGCATCGACCCGTCCTGGGCGGACACCACGAGGATCGCACCGTCCACCTGCGCCGCCCCCGTGATCATGTTCTTCACGTAGTCGGCGTGCCCCGGCATGTCGACGTGGGCGTAGTGACGGGACGCGGTCTCGTACTCGACGTGCGCGATCGTGATGGTGATGCCGCGGGCGGCCTCCTCCGGGGCCTTGTCGATCCCCTCGAACGCGACGTACCGGTTGGAGGCCGGGTCGCGGTCGGCGAGGACCTTGGTGATCGCGGCGGTCAGGGTCGTCTTGCCGTGGTCGACGTGACCCATCGTGCCGATGTTGAGGTGCGGCTTCGTACGGATGAACTGGCTCTTCGCCATCGGGATTCAGTCCTCACTGGATGCAAGGCATTACAGGTGGTACACCTCCCGTCGCCAGGCGGGACGCGTCAGAACCCGGGCAGGGAACAGCCACCCTTCCCCGGGGTTCTGCTGCCGGTGGGGAAGGGTCAGACTCGGGTATCAGCGCCGGGAAGCACGCACACGGGAGCCACCGCGAGGGGCAGCTGCGAACCGGGCGTGAACATGAACAGCACAGTAGGGCCCCGCCCCGGATCAGGCGACCGAATTTCGTCTTCACCTTCACCCTGCCGGCCGTCGCACCGCGAGCAGCCCGTCAGCGAAGGTACGCCGCCAGTTGACGTAGTCGTGGGACCCCGCGTACTCGGCGTAGTGCAGGTCGTAGCCGCGGGCCAGCAGGGCGTCGCGCATCCGCCGGTTGACGTCGATCTGGGTCAGCCCGTTCGGGCCGGGTGTCGTCTCCGCGGCACCGACGTCCAGGTAGAAGCGCACGTCGACGGGCGGTCTGGCGGTGACCTGACGGGTGAGCCACTCCGGCTCGCCGTCGGGCCCCCACCAGAAGCTGCCCGACTGGCAGATCGCCGCGCCGAAGAGCTCCGGCAGTTCGAGCGCGAGGTAGGCGGCGGCGAGACCACCGCGGGAGGCGCCGGCGACCACGTTGCGGCCTCCGGTGTCCGGCGTTCCCCAGGTGGTACGGGCGAACGGCATCACCTCGGACGCGATGAAGTCACGCAGTGCCGGGACGGCGCCGAGCTCGTCGTCCCGGGTGGCGTCCGGCAGGTGCACGAAGATCGCCGTGCACGCCGGGATCCGCCCGGCCGCGACCAGGTTGTCCAGGGTCTCCGGGACGCGCAGCACCTCACGGGAGTTGTGGCCGTCGAAGACGACGAGGGACGGCAGCCCGGTGGCGGGCACACCGGCCGGCCGGTGCAGGACGATGTGCCGGTCACCACCGAGCGCCGCGCTGTGCAGGGTGTGCGTCTCCCGCGTGCCCGGGGTGACGCCGGGACGGCTGCCGGTCCACGGCTCCGGCGGGGCGGCCGGCAACTCCAGCACCGAGGCCCAGACGTCGTGGTCGGTCGGGTCCAGCGGATCGGCCGGGAAGTGCTGCCGCCGCGGGTTGCCCGGGTCGATGTGCGCGGCCCCGGCGCCGGACAGGTCCCGGGGCATCGCGTCGCCGTCGCCGTGGGCCAGGTAGTAGACCGTGCGGGTGTCGGCCGGCATCACCCGGGACACGTGCCAGATGTCGGTGCCGGGCAGGCGGGTCAGGTCGGCCCAGACACCCCAGCAGACACGGGTGCCGGTGGCCTCGCCCCGCCACAGGAAGGTGACCAGGACATGGTCGTCGTCCCACGGCTCGACCACGGGGGTGCCGTCGGCGGTGATCTCTTTCCAGAGACCCGGATCGGTCCTGAGGCGATCGATGATTCCCACCCCGGCGAGCGTTTCAGCAGGCCGGGGACATGTCAAGACGTCGATGCGCCGCCGGGTGCGCGAACCGCGCCACTGCCGGGTGCGCGAACCGCGCCACTGCCGGGTGCGCGAACCGCTTCGCCTCCGAATGTGCGGCCCGCGTCGCCTCCGAGTGCACGGACCGCTTCGACCACCCGGGCCGCCGGGAGCGGGTCGAGCCAGTTGGGGCGGACGTCGGCGAAGCGGACCAGACCGGACCTGTCGGCGACGACCACCGAGGCGAACGGCAGCACCGAGCGGCCGGTGCCGAGCGGCTTGTCGGCGCCGGGGCTGGAGAAGCCGATCCGGAGGGCGTCGACGAGCACGTGCCGCGGGTCGGAGGCGACCAGGAACGGCAGGCCGTCGCGGTGCTTGAGGGCGGCCAGGCGCCCGGGTGCCTGCGGGCTGACCGCGACCAGGTGGGCGCCGAGTGCGGTGAGGGCCGGCTCCAGGCCGGTGGCGTAGGACCGGAGCAGGTCCTCGCACCAGGGCGACCCGGCATAGCGGATGAAGACCAGCACGAGAGGGCCGGTGTCGAGGAGCCGGTCGAGGTGGATCGGGCCGAGGTCGACCTCGTAGACCGGCTGGATCGGCAGCCGGTCGCCCACCGTCACCATCCGCTTCCAGATGGCGTTGCGGTCGAGAAGCCGCCGGAACGCGTCGTCGTCGACCCGTCGCAGGTCATGCACGGTCGTCATCATGTCTCCTGTCGTCAAGGATGCGACCAGCATAACCTATCAAACACATAGGAGATATGGGTGACGGGCCCTGATCGAGCCCGTCACCCTCAGGCGACCGGGCGGCTCACGTCCCAGTGCTCGACGATCAGGCCGTCCTCGAAACGCCAGATGTCGACCACGTCCTCGTTCGGCCCCTCGGCCGGGATCAGCGTGTAGTGCGCCACCACGAACTCATCGTCCGCGATGACGTGCTGGATCTCGATCTGTGCGGTGGCGATCGGCGAGTTGACGATGAACTCGATCCAGGCGTCCCGTCCGGGCGGGGCGCCGACGGTGTGCGAGACGAAGTCCTCCCGGATGATCTCGCGGAGCACCTCGATCTCCCCGGCCGCGAAACGGCCGAACGCATCGAGGAAACGTCTCTTGTTCTCTTCAGCGGGGTCGATGTCAGTCATGCCCTCACGGTGGCATCGGCACGGTCCGCTGTCGAGGTTCCTAGCATTGATCCGATCGATCCGTGCCGGGTTTGCGAAATTCTGCCCAGATGGCCGGGCCGCGTGCGCCCGGACGGGCAATTTACCCGTTCCGGCCCCCACCGGTGGGCGTTTCCCTCGGGTTATCTCCTGCGCCGCCCAACGGCTGAATCGTACGTTTCTTCAAGCGCATGTGCCGGGCCGGGACAGGCCCGCGGCGCGCATTTCCGTACCCCATTCCGCCGGACAATTAGGAGACACCCGATGTTGAACACGATCGCCGCCGGAGCCATGATGCTGTCGACCCTCGGCGCGCCCGTCACCGGAATGCATACCGTCGCACCGCCCGACGACGACATGACCATCTCCGTCGTGTCGGCCAACGGGAACGGCTGTCCCGCGGGCAGCGCCAGCGTCGAGGTGTCGCCGGACAACAAGGCGTTCACCGTGTCGTACAGCAAGTTCGTCGCCCAGGTCGGGCCGGAGTCGGGCCCGACCGACTTCCGCAAGCAGTGCCAGCTCATGCTCAACGTGCGGATCCCGACCGGATACACCTACGGCATCGCCCGCGCCGACTACCGCGGATACGCCCGGCTGGAGCAGGGCGCCTACGCCAACGAGACGGCTTTCTACTACTTCCAGGGCATGTCGCAGACCGGCGTCAGCAAGTACCAGTTCAACGGATTCATGGACGACACGTGGCAGGTCACCGACGAGGTCGGGGTCGAGGCGGTCACGTGGCTGCCGTGCGGTTCCTCGCGTTATCTGAACATCAAAACCGAGCTCAAGGTCAACCGCGGCTCGTCGAACAAGAACACGACCAGTTTCATCACCATGGACTCGTCCGACCTCAACCTCGACACGATCTTCCGGGTCGCCTGGATGGAATGCCCGCACTGATCGCGGGTCCGCACCCTCATCGCGGGCGTACCAGGCCCGCATTGAAGGCGGCGATCACCAGCTGAGCGCGATCGCGGGCAGACAATTTCGCGAGCAGATGCGTGATGTGCGTCTTCACCGTCTTCACCGAGATCACCAGGGCGGCAGCGATCTCGTCATTGGCGAGACCGTTTCCGATCAGCGCGAGGACCTCCACCTCACGCGGAGTGAGCCGTCGCAGCGCCCCGGCCGGACGTTCCGGCCGGGGCGCGGCCACGTAGTGGGCGACCAGCCGAGTCAGAATCGACGGCGCGAACAGCGACTCACCCCGGCACGTCCGCCGCACCGCGTCGACCAGATCCTCCGGCTCGGCATCCTTCAACAGAAACCCGGACGCGCCGGCTTGCAGCGCTTCATACACATATTCATCCAGTTCGAACATGCTCAACACCAGAACCCGGGTCCCGGCCAGCGCCGGATCCGCACAGATCCGCCGGGTCGCCTCCAGCCCGTCCAGCCCCGGCATCCGCACATCCATCAACACCACATCCGGCCGGGTGGCCCGGGCCCGGACCACCGCCTCCGCACCGTCACCGGCCTGACCGACAACTTCAAGATCAGGCTGATGTCCGATGACGACCGCGAGACTGCGCCGCAGCAGCGGCTGATCATCAACGAGCAGAACCCTCAGCGGTACGGCCACCCCGCCCACAATCACACCCTCCCCGCCCCCGGCTGCGCCGCTACCGCGCTCCCCCACCCCGCCCCACCTTCCCTCACGAGACCTCGCACCCACACCCCTTGGCTGCTGGAGGCCTGAGAGTCGCCGCTTCATCGGCGGACGTCGTCGGGAATGCGGGCGACCAGGTGGAAGCCGCCCTCGACGTGCTCGGTGGTCAGGGTGCCGTCCAGGCTGGTCACCCGTTCACGGAGGCCGGCCAGGCCGTGGCCCGCTCCCGGATCGGGCCGCCAGCCCTCCGCCGGACCGGAGTCGGAGACACTGACCACCACGTGCGGGCCGTCCCTGCGAACCCGCACGGCGACGTCGGTGGGCCCCGCGTGCCGGGCCGTGTTGGCGAGCCCCTCCCGGACCGTCCGGCAGACCGCCACCTGCACCCCCGGGGAGACCTCCCCGAGATCGCCGCCGGTGAGACTCACCCGAAGTCCGGCCGACCGCGCGCCGTGGACGATCTCCGGCAGCGCTTCGAGGCCTTCCATCGGCGCACGCGGCTCCGGCGAGGCGGGATCCCGGAGTACGGTCAGCATCCGGCGCAGTTCGGCAGTGGTCTCCCGGCTGGTCGCCTCGATGTCGTCCAGCGCCGACCGCATCTCCTCCGGTCCGGGTTCGTAGCGGGTGGCCGCCGCCCGGACGGTGATCGACCCCAGCCCGTGCGAGACCAGATCATGCAGGTCACGGGCGATCCGCAGGCGCTCGGCCAGTACCGCCTCGGTGGCGGCCCACGCGGTCAGGCGGCGCTCGTACTCGGCACGGTCGGCCCGCCATCGACGCACCGCCCAAGCCGCGGCCGCCGCCGCACCGCCGCCGATCAGCACCGGGATGACCCGTGCCGCCGGCCCCTCGGCCCCGACCGTGCACATCGCCATGATCAGGACAGCGACGACCACCAGCACGACCGGAACCGCCCTACTGCTCCAGGTCGGCCGTTCGAACGAGTTCACCACAGCGACTGTAGATCTCAGACCAGGGTCGTAGGCCCTCCGAGATCCGCGGCCGGCCTCACCCCTGTCACCGACCCGGTGGACGAGCGAAGACGCCCACCGGGCGAGCGAGCCGGCCTGCCCGGTAGCGAACCAGCCCGGAGGGCGAGCGGGGCGCGATTGGGCCGGCGAGGACCCGGCCGGTCGGGGGCGGGTGGTCGGACCTGGGTTGCAGGCGGGGTTCGGAAGCCGGATCTGGGTCGGATGTGGGGACGGGACCTGGGCGGTTGGCTGATAGGCATGATCACGATTGAGGGTGTGAGCCGGGTTCGAGGGCGGGCCCGGGTTCTGCACGAGGTGAGTTTCGTGGCCCGGCCGGGGCGGGTCACCGGGTTTCTCGGGTCCAACGGGGCCGGGAAGACGTCGACGCTTCGGGTGCTGCTCGGGCTCGATCGGCCGCAGGCGGGGCGTGCCTTGATCGACGGGCGGCGGTATGCCGAACTGGACCGGCCGCTGACCGTGGCCGGGGCGCTGCTGGACGGCAGCGGGGCGCACCGTTCGCGGACGGCGCGGGCGCATCTGCGCTGGATGGCGCTGAGTAACGGGCTGCCACGGAGCCGTGTCGACGAGGTGCTGGAGGTGGTCGGTCTGACCGCGGAGGCCGGCAAACGGGCGGGACGGTTCTCCCTGGGGATGAGCCGGCGGCTGGGACTGGCGGCGGCGCTGCTCGGTGATCCACCGGTGCTGATCCTGGACGAGCCGGTGAACGGGCTGGATCCGGCCGGGATCCGGTGGATGCGGGCGTTCCTGCGGGACAGCGCCGCCCAGGGCCGGACGGTGCTGCTGTCCAGCCATCTGATGGGTGAACTGGCCGAGACCGCCGACGACGTGGTGATCATCGACCACGGCGTGGTGGTGGCGGACGGGACGCTGGCCGAGGTCGTCGGCGACCACCCGACGCTGGAGGACGCCTTCCTGGCCCGCACCACCGCCACCGCCGAGGGGCCGTCGTGGTGAGCCGACGGGACAGAAGGGACGAGGAAGGCACGGCGGGACGGTGGGTCCGGGCCGAACTGGTGAAGATCGTCAGCCTTCCGACGGCCTGGGTGGGGCTCTTACTGGGGCTGATCGCGGCGCCGATTCTGGCACTGCTCAGCGCGGGCGGCACCCGGAGGGCCATCGAGGAGGGATTCCACTCGGATCCGTCGGATGCCGCGTTCCAACCACTCGGGATCGGGCTTCTCGGGGCTCTGATCCTCGGCGTGGTGGTGGTCAGCAGTGAGTTCACCTCGACCGGTGAGGATGCGCCGGGGGCGCGGCAGCTGCAGGCCACGCTGGCGGCGATGCCCCGGCGCGGGCGGCTCGTCGCGGCCAAGGCGGCGGCGTTGAGCCTGGTCGTGGCGGTGCAGGGTGCGGTCACCGCGGTGGCGACGCTGGCGCTGAGCCGGATGGTGCTCGGCGATCTGGTTCCGTCGCCCTCGCCGGGCCGGGCCGCGGCCGCCGTCCTCTACTGGGTGCTGATGGGCCTGCTGGCGTACGCCCTGACCCTGATCTTCCGGAACGGGATCGTCACGCTGACCGTGCTGATCGTGAACATCTCGGTCGTGTCGGTGTCGTATCTGCTGACGAAGGTGACGCCGCTGGCCGCCTACCTGCCGGACATCGTCGGGGCGCACATGTTCCTGAACGAGGTCGGTGACGTGCGGATCGCCCCGGTGACCGCCGGGCTGGTGATGATCGCCTGGGTGGGCGCGCTGCTGGCGCTGGGCGCGTGGCTGTTCGGCCGGCGTGCCGCGTGATCCGCATCGTCGGGGCGGAGGTACTCAAGCTGGTCACGCTCCCGTCGATCGGGCTGACGGTGGCTATGACCTGCGCGATCACCGCGATACTGGGGCAGATCGGCTCGCCCCTGCCGTACGCCCAGGTGGGGGTGCTGGTCCTGGGGGTGCTGGCGGCCGGCCACGAGTACCAGGGCGGCGGGCAGATCAGGTCGGCTCTGCTGGCCGTCCCGCGGCGGTCGGTGCTGGTGACGGCGAAGTTCGCGGCGGTCACGATCGCGGCCGGTCCCGCGGTGCTGGTGGTGGCCCTGCTGGCCGGCGAGCCGGGCGCGACCGGGCGTCTGCTGCTGGATCTGCTGCTGGCGGCGGGGGTGGCGACGATCGTGCGGCATCCGGTCGGCGCCACGGCGATACTGCTCACGGCGTACGAAATCGTCGTGCCGTTGATCGTCGCCCACCTGCCGCGGGTCGCGCTGCCGCCCGGACCGGTCTGGCCGGCCGCGATGATGGTGACAGCATTGGTGGTGGTCCGATGTCGCGACGCTTGACGGTTCGGTGTTGAATGCCGGTCAGGGCGGGGGCCCCTTCTGTGCATGTGTCATTCACCTGCACTCCCCCGCGCTGTACAACTCGAGGAGTAATAGCGATGGCGCAGCGCCCCTCGCTCGCGGAAGTCCGCGAGCGCACCTATAAACGCCGGGACGCCTGGTGGACGGTGTGGCTGGTCGATCCACTGGCCGGGCCGCTGGTCCGGCTGGTGGCGCCGTGGAAGTGGGCGACCCCGAACTTCCTCTCGCTGTCGGCCTTCGTCGTCGGCCTGGGTGCGGCGGCGTGTTTCTGGCAGGGTGAGTACACCTGGTTGCTGGCCGGTGCCCTGCTCTTTCATCTGGCTTTCGTGCTCGACTGCATGGACGGCAAGATCGCCCGGCTGAACGGGACGGGGTCGATCTTCGGCAGCTGGCTGGACTACGTCTTCGACCGGCTGCGGGTGGTCACTTGCTCGCTGGCGTTGTTCGGCGGGCAGTGGAACCTGACCGGCGAGACTGTCTACCTGTGGCTGGCCACCCTGGTGATCTTCCTCGACATGTTCCGCTATCTGAACGCGCTGCAGATGCAGAAGGTCAAGCTGAGCATGAAGGAGAAGCTGCTGGAGGCGACCGGGATCGTCGCCACCGACTACGTCGAGGAGACCGACGACGAGGTGGTGGCCCCGGAGGACGCGGAGAAGGCGCGGGTCGACGTCCACGGTGACTTCCGCAAGCGGTTCGGCCTCTTTCTGCAAGTTCGCAACTTCTTGCTACGGCAGCGCATCCGCGTGCACCTGTTCAGCGGCATCGAGTTCATGATGTTCGTCTTCATCGTCGGCCCGGTGATCAATCAGATCATCCCGGTGACGATCGCGTCCGGCGTGCTGCTGCTGGCCTTCGAGTCCCTGCTGGTCTACAAGCTCTGGACCACTACCAGGACGTTCCACAGGAGACTGGCCGCACTCTGACAGCCAGCACACCGAAGCCCCGGCGGGTCTCCGCCGGGGCTTCTTTTCATAGGCATCTACCTCTTTACCAACGCGACACAGCTTGGTAACTTCCTGAAATTGCTTGCAAGAACTTGCAACCCCCGTTCCCCTTCGCTCTCGCCCCCGCAGAAGAAGGCACCCCCATGAGACAGCGATCTCGCAGACTCCTCGTCGGAGCTGTCACCTCTCTTGCCGCCCTGGCCTCCGGCATCGCCGCCGTGTCCCTCGCCGGCAGCGCGTCGGCCGCCGTCACGCTGAACAGCAGCGATGTCACCGCGAACCTGTGGTCGTGGAACTGGAACTCGGTCTCCGCGGCCTGCACCAACCACCTCGGCCCGGCTGGTTACGGCGCGGTCCAGGTCGCCCCGCCGGCCGAGTCGGTCAGCCTGGCCACCAGCGACTCCGGCGTGCACCCCTGGTGGGAGATCTACCAGCCGGTCTCCTACAACCTGACCAGCCGGTTCGGCACCCGGGCGCAGTTCTCCAGCATGGTCACGGCCTGCCACAACGCCGGTGTCCGGGTCTATGTGGACGCCGTGGTCAACCACATGGCCGGCGCCAACAACACCCTGACCACGACGTACGGCGGCTCGACGTTCAGCCCGTCCGGCTACACCTACCCGGCCGTGCCGTACGGCTACAGCGACTTCCACCACGCGAACGACGGCTACTGTTCCGACGACGACGCGGTGATCGACGACTGGAACAACGTCTCCGAGGTCCAGAACTGCATGCTGCTGTCGCTGTCGGACCTGAAGACGCAGGACAGCGGCGTCCAGACGAAGATCGCGACCTATCTGAACGACCTGGTCGGGCTCGGGGTCGACGGCTTCCGCGTGGACGCGGCCAAGCACGTCGCCAAGGCCGACTTCGCGGCGATCATCGCGAAACTGAACAACACCACGGCCGAGGGCGTGAAGCCGTACATCGCGCAGGAGATCTTCACCGGCGCGTCGAACAGCGAGCTGCTGCCGTCGGCGTTCACCTCCAACGGTGACGTGCTGGGCTTCTCCTACGCGATGGGCCTGAAGACCCAGTTCAACAACGGGACGCTGGGCAACCTGTCGACGATCCCGTCGTGGAGCCTGGACGCGACGAGCGCGCAGACCGCGGCCATGGTGACCAACCACGACCTGGAGCGCGACGGCACCACGCTGCGCTACCAGGACGGCACCAAGTACACGCTGGCCAACTACTTCCTGCTGGCCTACCCGTACGGGCAGCCGTTCGTCTACGACGGATTCACGTTCTCCACGTCGAGCACCGGCCAGTCGCCGCCGGCCGACTCCAGCGGTTTCGTCACCGACACCAACTGCTCCAACAGCGCATGGCAGTGCCTCACCCAGTCCACCGGCGTCAAGGGCATGGTCGGCTGGCGCAACGCCACCCAGTCGGTCACCACGGCGTCGAACTGGACCACCACCAGCGGCAACGTGATCGGTTTCAGCCGCGGCTCACTGGGCTGGTTCGGCCTGAACAACTCGTCCAGCGCGTCGACGGCCACGTACACCACCGGCCTGGCCGACGGCACCTACTGTGACCGGATCACCGGCGGCGCCAGCTCCACCGGCTGCAACGGCACCGCGATCACCGTCTCCGGCGGCACCGCGTCGGTCACCATCCCGGCCGGCAGCGCGGTCGCGCTCGACGTCAACGCCAGGTCCGGCGGCGGCACGTCGCCCACGGCCTCGCCTTCGGCTTCGTCCACCAGCAGCAGCCCGTCACCGTCGGCGAGCGCCTCCAGCTCCCCGACCCCGTCACCGAGCGTCACCACCAGCGCCGGTACGGTCCAGGCGACCTTCAACGTCTACGCGACCACCTCGACCGGCACCGACGTCTACGTGGTCGGCTCGAACTCAGGCCTGGGCAGCTGGAACACCGCGAACGCGATCAAGCTGTCGGCCGCCGGGTACCCGATCTGGTCGTCCACGATCACGGTCCCGGGCAACTCCAGCTTCGAGTACAAGTACATCAAGAAGGACGCCTCCGGGAACGTCACCTGGGAGAGCAACGCCAACCGGGCGGTGAGCACCGGCAGCGCGGCGATCACCTACACCAACAGCTGGAACGTGGCGAACGCCAGTGCCACCGCGGTCACCTTCAACGAGACGGCGACCACCACGACCGGCACCAACGTCTATGTGGTCGGCTCGATCGACGCGCTGGGCGCCTGGAACACCACCAACGCCATCCCGCTCTCGTCGGCGAACTACCCGACGTGGTCGAAGCCGGTGGTCGTCCCGCAGAGCACGACCTTCAGCTACAAGTACATCAAGAAGGACGCCTCCGGGAACGTCACCTGGGAGTCCGGCAGCAACCGCTCCTACACGACCGGCACCGCCGCCACCTACACGGTGAGCGACACCTGGAAGTGATCTGACGAAGCACCACGGCGGCCGTCCCCCTGAGGGGACGGCCGCTTTCACGTTTCCGCACCCTCCGGACGGGTACTTCATAGAATCGGCGGAAACCTGATCCTCCGGACAAACCAGGAGAATGATGTCGAACGCTACGGAACAGCAGGCCGGGACGACGAACGAGGCGACCGGCTGGCTGGTGGCCGAGCTGCACCGGATCCGCCAGGTCCTCGACGTCCTCCCCCTGCCCGACGAGACCACCACCGTGGCGCACCGCGAGCTCGGCGTCGCCGAGATCGCGCTGCTCGAAGCGGACCCCGACCGGGAGCGGATCGCCGGCTCGCTGGAGCGGCTGACCCTCGCGCTGGCCGGCTCCGGCGCCCTCGACCACGCCGGCCAGGCACTCGCCGGCCCGCTCGGCCATCTCGCCGACTGGCTCGGCGAGCCGGCCCAGCCGATCCGGCGCCTGCTGGCCTGAGACACGACGACGGGGTGGCGGCTCGGCTGAGCCACCACCCCGCGGTGTCAGAAGATGATCAGGCGACGGTCACCCAGGCGCCGGAGTCGTCCAGGTTGATGTTCTGGCTCTGCCGCTGGCCCGAGGTGAAGTCGATGACGCACTGGTACGAGCCGACGCCCATCTCGTCGATGTCGAGGGCCGAGCAGGTGGCCGAGGCGACCTCGGACGGCTCGCCGTCGGCCGACTTGAAGTCACCGTTGGCGACGATCTCGTCCTGCAGCCACGCCGCGGTGTACGCGTCGTCGGCCAGCTCGACCTCCTCGACCGGCGCCTCGGTGGCGACGACGTCGGTCGCCGGCACGGCCGCCGCCTCGGTGGTGGGCACCGCCGACGGGGTGGTCGGGGCCACGGTCGCGGCCGCGGCGGTGACCGGCGGGGTGGTGCTCTTGGCGGCACCGATCGAGGAGATGGCCCCGATGATGCCGCCGACCGCCCACACCACCGCGAGCGTGATGCCGAACGTGACCCAGTACTTGTTGGTCGGGAACCCGGCCCGCTTGGCCTTGCCGGAGCGGCGGGCCGCCGAGATCGCCCCGAAGACCCCGAAGATCGCGGTGAACGCGATGACCGGCCCGACTCCCGGCACCTTGAACTGCTGCGGCACCGACGGGTAACCACCCTGCGGCGGCGGGTAGGCGCCCATCGGGGGCTGCTGCGGGTAGGGGGTGGTGGGGTCGTACTGAGTCGTCATCTCGGGCCCATCCGTGGTAGGGATCACGCTTGCGCCCTCAGTGATCGGCCCTGCCGGTCCACGGTTGAGACAACCCCCAAACGTCAGATGATCCGCACCGGCACCACGTCCGGCGCCCCGAGCCGGGCGGCGTCGGCCGTCTCGTCGTCCTGCTGCTCCTGGGAGGCCCGCTCGGCCTCCACCCGCAGGCGGTAGTTCTCCACCTCGCGTTCGCGCTGCGAAGGGGTCCAGCCGAGGACCCGGCCCATCAGCTCGGCGGCGTGCGGTGCGGCCACCACACCCCGGTCGAACGTCTCGATCGAGATCCGGGTCCGCCGGGCCAGCACGTCGACCAGGTGACGGGCGCCCTCGGCGGCGGCCGCGTAGACGAACTCGGCCCGCAGGTAGTCGTCGGCGCCCTCGATCGGCCGGCCCAGGTCGGGATCCGCCCGGATCAGGTCGAGCAGCTCGTGGACGAGTGAGCCGTACCGGCCGAGCAGGTGCTCGACCCGGGCCACGTGCAGACCCGACTCGGCGGCCAGGATGCCGCGGCGGTTCCACAGTGCCGGGTAGCCGTCCGCGCCGAGCAGCGGCACCCGGTCGGTGACCGACCGCGGCACGTTACGGGCCAGGCTGTGCACGCAGGCGTCGACGGCGTCCCGGGCCATCACCCGGTACGTCGTGTACTTGCCCCCGGCCACCACCACCAGCCCCGGGACCGGGCTGCTGACCGAATGCTCCCGGGACAGCTGCGAGGTCGACTCCGACTCGCCGGACAGCAGCGGCCGCAGACCGGCGTAGACGCCCTCCACGTCGGCCCGCTCCAACGGCCGGCCGAGCACCTTGTTGACCTCGGTGAGCAGGTAGTCGATGTCCTTCGCGGACGCCGCCGGATGCGCCTTGTCCAGCGACCAGTCGGTGTCGGTGGTGCCGACGATCCAGTGCCGGCCCCAGGGGATCACGAACAGCACGCTGCGCTCGGTCCGCAGGATCAGGCCGGTCGACGAGTGGATCCGGTCGCGCGGGACGACCAGGTGGATGCCCTTGGACGCGCGGACGTGGAACTGGCCCCGCTCACCGACCAGGGACTGGGTGTCGTCGGTCCACACCCCGGTCGCGTTGATCACCTGGTGGGCGCGGATCTCCAGCGTCCTGTCGTGTTCGAGGTCGTGTACCCGTACCCCGGTGACCCTCTCGCCCTCACGGAGGAAACCGGCCACCTCGGCCCGCGTCGCGACGTGGGCCCCGAAGGACGCCGCGGTCCTTGCCAGGAACATCGTGTGCCGGGCGTCGTCGACCTGCGCGTCGTAGTACTGCAAGGCCCCGACCAGCGACTCCTTGCGCAGCGCGGGGCAGGCCCGCAGCGCGCCGCGGCGGGTGAGATGCCGGTGCCGGGGCAGCGCTCCGGACAGCGCCATCGTGTCGTAGAGGGTGACGCCGGCCCCCGCGTAGAGCCGCTCCCAGCCGCGATGCTTGAGCGGGTAGAGGAACCGGACCGGACGGGCCAGGTGCGGGGCGAGCCGCTGCAGGATGAGCCCCCGCTCCCGCAGCGCCTCGCGCACCAGCCCGAAATCCAGCATCTCCAGGTAGCGGAGACCGCCGTGGATGAGTTTGCTGGACCGGCTGGACGTGCCGGAGGCGAGGTCGCGCGCCTCGACGAGCCCCACGGTCAGTCCCCGTGTGACCGCGTCGAGCGCGCACCCCGCCCCCACCACTCCCCCACCGATCACCAGCACGTCGACCTCGGTCGCCGACAGGGCTTCGAGGGCCGCGTCCCGGTTGGCAGGTGAAAGAGCAGTCATGATCAGTCCACGTCCACCCAGTCGAGGGTCCGCTGCACCGCCTTCTTCCACTTCCCGTAGCCGTGGTCGCGCTGTTCCTGCGACCAGTCCGGCTGCCAGCGCTGCGACTCGTTCCAGTTCTCCCGCAGCTCGTCGGTGTTCTTCCAGAAGCCGACCGCGAGACCGGCCGCGTAGGCGGCACCCAGGGCGGTGGTCTCCGCGACGACCGGGCGGCTGACCGGTACGCCGAGCACGTCGGCCTGGATCTGCATGCAGAGGTTGTTGACCGTGATGCCGCCGTCGACCTTCAGCACGTCCAGGGTGACGCCGGAGTCCTGGGCCATCGCGTCGACCACGTCCCGCGTCTGGTAGCAGATCGCCTCCAGGGTGGCCCGGGCGATGTGCGCGTCGGTGTTGAAGCGGGACAGGCCGACGATCGCGCCCCGGGCGTCCGACCGCCAGTAGGGCGCGAACAGGCCGGAGAACGCCGGGACGAAGTAGACACCGCCGCTGTCCGGGACCTGCGCCGCGAGCGATTCGCTCTCGCCCGCCGAGTTGATGATGTGCAGCTGGTCGCGCAGCCACTGGACGGCCGAGCCGGTGACCGCGATCGAGCCCTCCAGGGCGTAGACCGGGGCGGCGTCGCCGAACTTGTAGCAGACCGTGGTGAGCAGGCCGTGCTCCGAGCGGACCAGGTTGGTGCCGGTGTTCAGGAGCATGAAGTTGCCGGTGCCGTAGGTGTTCTTGGCCTCGCCGGGGCTGAAGCAGACCTGCCCGACGGTGGCCGCCTGCTGGTCGCCCAGGTCACCGGTGATCGGCACCTCGCCGCCGAGCGGGCCGGGGACCCGCGCGACGCCGAAACCGGTCGGGTCGGACGACGGCCGGATCTCCGGGAGCATCTGCCGCGGGATGTTGAAGAACGACAGCAGCTCGTCGTCCCAGTCGAGGGTCTCCAGGTTCATCAGCATGGTGCGGCTGGCGTTGGTCACGTCGGTGACGTGATTGCCGGTGATGTTCCACAACAGCCAGCTGTCGGTGTTGCCGAAGATCGCGTCACCGCGCTCGGCGGCCTCGCGCACGCCGTCGACGTTCTCCAGAATCCACTGGATCTTGCCGCCGGAGAAGTAGGTGGCCGGCGGCAGCCCCGCCTTGCGCCTGATCACATCGCCACGACCATCACGATCAAGGGCAGAGGCGATGCGATCGGTACGGGTGTCCTGCCACACGATCGCGTTGTAGTAGGGCCGCCCGGTGTGCCGGTCCCACACCACCGTGGTCTCCCGCTGGTTGGTGATCCCGACCGCGGCCAGGTCGCTCGCACTCAGGTTGGCCTTCTGCATCGCCGTCCGCACGACGGTGACGGTCCGGTCCCAGATCTCGATCGGGTTGTGCTCGACCCAGCCGGCCTGCGGCAGGATCTGCTCGTGCTCCAGCTGGTGCCGGGCCACCTCGTTGCCGCCATGGTCGAAGATCATGAACCGCGTGCTGGTGGTGCCCTGGTCCACTGCGCCCACGAAGTCAGCCACGGGTCGCCTCCACATTCTCGTCACTCAGGTTTCCGTCACGCGGGGTCGGAATCTCGCCCGGCTCCTGCGGGGCGTCCGACGGAAGGAAACGTCCGATCAAAATCTGGTACAGCCCCGCGCCGACGACGCCGCCGATGATCGGCCCGACTATCGGGATCCAGAAGTAGAGATACCCTGTCTGGTCGCGGAAAGCGCCCCCGTAGCCGGTCAGGAAACTGGCGAGTCGCGGGCCGAAGTCACGGGCCGGGTTGATCGCGTAGCCGGCGTTCGTGCCCCAGGCCATACCGATCGCGACCACGAGCAGGCCGATCACGACCGGGCCCAGATTGGCGGCCGGTGCGGTGTTGGCCATGTCGGTCAGCGCCAGGATGACGAAGAGCAGGATGGCCGTACCGATGATCTGGTCCCGGAAAGCGCCCCATTCGCTGACCGGAAGCGTCCCGTTGCCGGGAAGCGTGGAGAAGACGCCCTGGGTCTTGATCGTCAGGCCGGGGTCGGCCGCGTGCAGGACCTCGGTGTAGTTCCAGCGCACGATGAGCGCCGCGACGAACGCCCCGAGAGTCTGCGCCAGCGAGTAGGGGGCCACCTTCCGCCAGGAGAAGCCCTTGAAGACGGCGAGCGCGATGGTCACCGCCGGGTTGAGATGCGCGCCGCTGACCCGGGCCGCGACGTACACGCCGAGGGTCACACCCAGGCCCCAGGCCCAGGCGATGCTGTCGTGGTCCCCGATGCCGGCCGCGGCGACCTGCGCCACCACCCCCACGCCGAACAGGATCAGGATCATCGTGCCGGCGAACTCCGCCGCGAGCTCACCGACGAGTCCAGGTGTCTTGAGTCGAGTAGCCATGCTCCCTCCAATCGATGCTCCGGACGCTATGAACGGGTCGGGAGGGGGGCAATGAACACCGGTCGGCATTGTCGAACATCAATTACGGCGAGTCGTCACACAGTGGCATAGAGTCCGAAACATGCCCGGGACGGTGCAGTCCATCGAGCGAGCGGCCGCGATCCTGCGGACGCTCGCCGGTGGCCCGGGCCGTCTCGGCCTCACCGAGATCGCCCGCACGCTGGATCTGGCGAAGGGCACCACCCACGGCATCCTGCGCACCCTGCAGCTGGTCGGGTTCGTCGAGCAGGACCGGGTCTCCGGCCAGTACCAGCTCGGCGGGGCCCTGCTCCACCTCGGCACCAGCTACCTCGACATCAACGAACTGCGGTCCCGGTCGATCAACTGGGCCGACCCGCTCGCCGCCCGCAGCGGGGAGGCGGTCCGGATCGGCACCGTCCTCGAAGGCCGGGTCCTCGTCGTGCACCACGTGTTCCGGCCGGACGACACGTTCCAGACCCTCGACGTGGGCGCACTGCTGCCGCTGCACGCCACCGCCCTCGGCAAGGTGCTGCTGGCCTACCGGCCCGGCGGACCGGTTCCCGGCCTCGAGACCTTCACCCGGCTCACCCTCACCGATCCGCGGGCGCTCACCACGGCATTGGAGGGGGTACGCGACGGCGGCTGGGCGAGCGAGGTCGAGGAATTCCTGCTCGGCCAGGCAGCCGTGGCCGCGCCGATCCGTGGCTACGGGGGCCTGGTGGTCGGCGCGATCGGCATCTCCGGCCCGGTCGACCGGGTCTGCGACAGCCGCTACCGGCCGCGGCCCCACCTGGTCGGCTTCGTCCGCGACGCCGCCCGCGCCATCTCCCGCGACCTGGGGGCAACCCGATGACCGACTCTTATGTGGTCGCGATCGACCAGGGCACCACCTCCACCCGGTGCATCGTCTTCGACCGGCGCGGGCAGCTGGTGTCGCTGGCCCAGCAGGAGCACAAGCAGTATTTCCCCAGGCCGGGATGGGTGGAGCACGACGCCATGGAGATCTGGCGCAACGTGGAACGCCTCGCGCCGAGGGTGCTCTCCCGCGCGGGGATCCGTCTCGACCAGGTGGCCGCGGTCGGCATCGCCAACCAGCGGGAGACGACGGTCATCTGGGATCGGGTCTCCGGGGCGCCGATCGGGCGGGCGATAATCTGGCAGGACACCCGGACGGATGCGCTCGTCCACACGCTCACCGCCACACCCGCCGCCTCGGAGATCTCCGAGATATCCGGCTTGCCGCTGGCGACGTACTTCTCCGGGCCACGGCTGCGGTGGATGCTCGACCACACGCCCGGCCTGCGGGAACGCGCCGAACGCGGCGAGGTCCTCTGCGGCACCATGGAGACCTGGCTGATCTGGAACCTGACCGGGCGCACCCAGCACGTCACCGACGTCACCAACGCCAGCCGCACCATGCTCCTCGACGTCCGGTCCCTCGACTGGTCACCGCGGGCGCTGGACTTCTTCGGCATCCCCCGCGCGATGCTGCCCGCGGTGCGGCCGTCCATCGGCGGCTTCGGCACCGCGTCGGAAGGCTTCCCGGGGGTACGGATCGGTGCCGCGCTCGGCGACCAGCAGGCGGCCCTGTTCGGGCAGACGTGTTTCACACCGGGCGAGGCGAAGTGCACCTACGGCACCGGCAGTTTTCTGCTGCTGAACACCGGCACCGACCTGATCCGCGCGGAGAACGGGCTGCTCAGCACGGTCGCCTACCAGATCGCCGGCGCCCCGGCCGTCTACGCGCTGGAGGGGTCGATCGCGATCACCGGCTCGCTGGTGCAGTGGTTCCGCGACCAGCTGGAGCTGATCTCCAGCGCGCCGGAGATCGAGACCCTGGCCCGGACCGTCGCCGACAACGGCGGCTGTTACATCGTGCCGGCGTTCTCCGGGCTCTACGCACCCCACTGGCGCAGCGAGGCCCGTGGCGTGATCGTGGGCCTGACCTCGTACATCACCAAGGGGCACCTGGCCCGCGCGGTGCTGGAGGCGACCGCCTGGCAGACCCGCGAGGTGGTCGACGCGATGAACGCCAACTCCGGCCTCACCCTGACCACGCTCAAGGTCGACGGCGGGATGACCGCCGACAACCTGCTCATGCAGATGATCGCCGACGTCCTGGACGTGCCGCTGGTCCGCCCGCTCGCCGTGGAGACGGTGTCACTGGGCGCGGCGTACGCGGCCGGCCTGGCCGTCGGTTACTGGCCCGACCTGGACGGTCTGCGCGGCAACTGGCACATCGCCGGCCAGTGGATGCCGGCCATGGACCCCCGCCTCCGCGACGTCGAATACGCCAACTGGCGCCGAGCCGTCGAACGCACCTTCGACTGGATCCAGCCGGCCTGACACCCGCCCCGCTCGCCGGAGCCTAGGCGGCGATCAACCTCGGGTCGGCCTTGCGGAAGCCCTGGCAGTGGCCGCACACCACGTAGTAGGAAGCCGGCTTGACCGGGAAGAGCGGGATGAAGAACAGGGTGAACCGCGTGGTCCGGCGCAGCAGGTGCTGAGGGGCCTGCCAGCCGCAGATCTCGCAGTTGGTCACCCGCGTACCGGCCGGATGGTCTTTGCTTCGTATTCCGAACAACAGGAACAACGGACTACTCCTCAGCTCGCCGACGTGCGTATCCCATCCTCTTACCCCCGGGCAAGCGATACGTGCCGACCGTCACGAAAACGGTGTTCGCCGGAATCGGGCGGCCGGAGCCGGAGTTCGCGACAGACATGACGACGATCGGACTCATCGGCAGCGGGAACATCGGCGGCACCGTGGCGCGACTGGCCGTGGCGGCCGGGCACGACGTGGTGCTGAGCAACTCCCGCGGGCCGGAGACGTTGCAGGAACTGGTCGGCGAGCTGGGTCCGCGGGCCCGGGCGGCGACACCGGCCGAGGCCGCCGCGGCCGCCGACATCGTGGTGCTGACCGTGCCGCTGCGCGCCTACCGGGACATCCCGGCCGCGCCGCTGGCCGGGAAGGTCCTCATCGACACGAACAACTACTACCCGGACCGGGACGGCGTCCTCCCCGAGCTGGAGGACGGCTCGACCACGACCGGTGAGCTGGTGCAGGCCCACTTCGCCGACGCACACGTGGTGAAGGCCTTCAACAACATCTGGTTCGAACACCTGGGGTCGCTGGCCCGGCCGTCGGGGGCGGCGGACCGGTCGGCGCTGCCGATCGCCGGGGACGACGCGGCCGCCAAGCAGGCGGTCACCGAGTTCCTCGACGGCATCGGCTACGACGCGGTCGACATCGGGCCGCTCGCCGAGAACCGGCGCACCCAGCGGGACACGCCGGTCTATGTGACGGCGTACGGCGCCTACGGCGATGTCGCGGGCAGTCCGGCGAGCGCGCAGGCCGTCCGCGACCTCGTCGACAAGGCCTGACCGGTCAGACCGCGCCCGGCACGGGAGCGGGGCGCAGACGCCGCCACGGGACGGCGACGGCGAGGTAGGTCAGGCCGGCGGCGCAGCCGAGAGCACCGCCGGCCCGGCCCCAGCCGCCGATCGCGTCCGGCAGGACCAGGGAGACCACGCCGAGGTACCCGAGGGCCGGCCCGACCCCGGCGGCCAGCAGGCGGCACCCGGGCTGCCCGGTCACCGCGGCCAGCGCCGCCGCCGCCGACGAGCAGCCCGGTGGTCACCGCGGACAGAGCGAGGAACCAGCGGGTGTCGGCGGTGGCGACGGCCGGGTCCGGGGCGTCCGGGTCACCGGCCCACGGACGGGCCGCTCCGCCCGTGGTGTGACGCCGGTGTCATCCCGTCGGCGGAAGCGGTGCGCCCTCCCCCGGTCCTACGCTGGGCGCGTGCCTCCGCTCCGGCCGGCGCCCGGCGACTGGATGGTGCCCGCCGGCGTCGTCGCCCTCGGGCTGGTGGAGGCGGCGCGGGGCACGTTCGGGCCACCCACCGACACTGCCGTGGCGCTCACCCTCGTCGTCGTCTGCTGCGCCGCGCTGCTCGTCCGGCGGCACGCTTCGACGGTCGTGTTCCTGCTGGTCGCGATGGCGCTGACCGGGCAGTCGCCGCTGGGGGTGTTCCCGGACGCGATGGCCGGGACCGCCCTGTTCGCGGTGGCGGCGTTCGCCTGCGGGCGGTACGGGTCGCGGCCGTGGGCGTACACCGTCCTGCCGGTGGGTGCGGCGGCCGTCGCGGCGACGACGGTCCTCGACCCGGAGGACGGCCTGGCCCGGTCGTGGATCTGGACGATCTTCGTGGTGCCGGTTTTCGTGCTGGGTGCCTGGTTCCGGCAGCAGCGGATGCACGCGGAGCGGGAGGCGCGGGAGCGGGTCCGGGCTGCGGCCGCCGAGGAGCGGGTGCGCCTAGATCGCCGAGGGCCGGACCAACGCGGAGATCGCGGACCGGCTGCACGTGACCGAGGCGACGGTCGAGTCACATGTGGCTCATCTGCTGGAGAAGCTCGACGCCCGGGACCGAGTCCACCTCGTCCTGATAGCGCTCGGGCACGCCGACTGACCCGTATCGGGTGGGAGTTTCTTCCGATGTCGCCGGCCGGTCGCTCTGGGTAGCGTCGCGGGCAGCGGCAAACGAACGGGGTGGGGGAGGGTGTGTGCACGACCAACAGGAGGACCTCACCGTCACCGTGGAGCGGACCGGGTCCGGTGAACTGCTGGCCACGGTCGCCGGTGAGCTGGACATCCGGACCGCCGCGCCGATGTTGCGGACGTTGGGCCGGCTGGTCGGCGGCGGCCTGGAGCTGATCCGGCTGGATCTGTCCGGCGTCGAGTTCTGCGATCATGCCGGGCTGCGGGCGCTGAACACGCTGGAGATGACCGCGGGGGCGGGGCGCGTGTGCATCGTCGCGGCACACCCGTCGGTCGACATGATCCTGCGCCTCTGCGGTCTCACGACGTTCCTGGGCCATCGGGCGGGAGCGGCCACGTTCACGGGCTGATCGGCTTCCCTCGCGGGGTGCCTGTCCGTTTCGGGGCGGGACGGCCCATGATGGACGGGTGGGCCTTCCTCCCGGTAGTGGGCGGATCACGGCCGAGATCCTCAGGATCGCGGCGATGTCGTCCGGAGTCGGGCAGCGGGCGGAAGCGCTGATCGAGGCGCTGCGTCCGGTGCTGCGTCACGATGCGGCCTGGCTCAGCCTGCTCGATCCGGAGCGCTGGGTGCAGGAGCCGGTGGCCACCCCCGGCCACCCGGCACGGCTGCGCCGGCACCTGGCCAGCCCGGCGTTCATGGCCGACGTGATGCGGGTCGGCATGCATCAGGGCCGCCGTCCGATCCGGGTGTTCGACTCGCCGGTGCCGGTGGTGGAGCTGCCGGTGTGGGTCGACTTCTTCATGCCGGCGGGGCTGGCCGAGGGGGTGTCGATCCCGCTGGTCACGGCGGACGGCCGCTATCTGGGGCTGCTCGGCGCGCACACCGAGTCGGCCGAGCCGCTCAGCGACGAGGCCCTGGACCTGCTGGTCATGCTGACGCCGCTGCTGGCGCACGTGGTGGATCCGCTGCGCACGCTGACGACGCTGGCCGGGATGGTCCAGGACGCCCGGGCCGGGGTGGTGCTGACCCGGGCCGGGCGGGCCGAGGAACTGCCGGGGATGCCGGGTGCCCGGGCGCTCGGCGTGGAGCCGGCGGTGCTGACCCTGGTCGGGAGCCTGCTGACGCCGGGGCGGACGTGGGCGCGGTTCCTGGTGCCGGGTGAGTATCCGCCCGGGCACGGCACGCTTCTCCAGGTGACGGCGCTGGCCTGCCCGCCGGAGCCGCCCGGCCACCATCGGGCCATGGTGCTGTTCGGGCCACCGCCGGAGACGTACGGCCTGACGCCCCGCGAACTCCAGGTCCTCGGTCTGCTGGTGGAGGGCCGCAGCAACGCGGCGATCGCCAGCGCCCTGCACATCACGGCGCGGACCGCGGTGGGGCATCTGGAGCACATCATGGCGAAGCTGGGGGCCGAGTCGCGGACCGCCGCGGCGGTCCGTGCCGACCGTCAGGGCCTCTACGTGCCCGCCGGTTTCCTCAGGATCTGAGAAGCGCCCACACGATCTTGCCGGCCCGGGTGGGCAGGGCGCCCCATCCGTTGACCGCCGCGTCGACGATGCGCAGCCCGTACCCCCGCTCGGTCAGCGGGTTCTCCATCTCCAGCCGGATCGACGGGAGCACCGGGGAGCCGTCGACCACGGCCAGGTGCAGCAGGTTGCCGGCGTCGCGACGCGAGATCAGCACGTCGATCGGGGTGCCGGCGTGCTCGGCCGCGTTGACGACCAGTTCGGAGACGACCAGCCGGGCCCGGGTGACGAGTGGATCCATCCCCCACTCCTCGCAGGCGGCGGTCACCATGTGCCGGGCCCGGGCGGCGGCCGCCGGGTCCGGCGGCAGGTGCAGCCGGACCTGGTCCATCCGCGGCCGGGTGCTGGTCAGGAAGGAGCGGGCCAGCCGGACGGTCGGGAAGGCGGGGACGAGGCGGCTGGCGATGACGCTGCTGAGGCGGGCCGACAGGTCGGTGCGGTCGGGCAGGCAGGCCGCGATCCGGACGGCCGGTTCCATCCGCTCGCCGTGGGTGGCGGCGGTGAGCCACAGCGGCGCGCTGATCGCGCCCGGGTCGTGCAGGTGGCGCAGGTCGAGCAGCAGTCCGGCCGGATGGTGCGACATGCACTTGTTGAGCAGGCCGAAGGCGGTCAGCCAGAGGGTCCGCTCCCAGCTTCCGCGCACGGTGAACTCGACGACCCAGCTCTCGTCGTCGACAACGGCAGTGACCGATGGGCCGGACATCTCCTCGCCCCAATTCCGGAAGCTTTCCAGGAAACTATCGGGGCCTGCGGTCACACGCCAATCGCCCTGATAGGGGCATGGCACGACCGGTGGCGGACGGGTCGTGCCATGCCGGTCCTCATCGGAACGTGTCGTGGGTGATGTACTGCCCGGTCGGCGGTGTGATCGTGGTGCGGTTGGCGCCCGGTTCCCAGGTGATCGTCCCGTCCGGGTCCCGCTTGAGGTATTTGAACTCGACGGCCGTGTTCGGCGGCAGACTCACGCTGCCCGACCACACCGGATAGCCGGCGGCGTCCAGCGCGACCGCCCGGGCCGGGTCCCATCCGCCCAGTTCGGGCAGGTTCCCGACGACCAGTGTCTGCTGTCCCCACCAGGTCTCGGCGGTGACGTTGAAGGTCGCGGCGATCCGGGGCGGGCCGGGCCGGAAGGTGACGCCCAGGCCCTCGGTGATCGAGGCGGCGTTCACCGAGTAGGCGAGACCGGCCGTCCCCGCCGGGCTCTCCACGCCGACGGTGGCGCCGAGGCCGGCCGACCGCTCACCGGACAGCCCCCGGTACCGGTAGGTGACGGTGCCGTCGGCGTGCAGGATCGCGCTGACCGAGATCCGGCCGCCGTAACCGAAGAACCGCACGTCACGCCACTCCACCACGAACGTGTCCGCGGTGGACGCCGTCCAGACGCCGGCCTGATCGTCGACGACCAGGTCGTCCCAGAGGGCGTAGAGCGCGTCGTTCGGCTCGGTCGGGTCCGGCAGCGTGGTGTTCTGGTAGAACGCGTTCGCCGCGCCGAACCCGATCACGCCGTTGGTACTGATCCAGGCGCGGGTGCGGGCGGTGCCGTAGTGGGTCACCGGGAACGGCAGGGCGACCTCGGTGACCGCGTCGTCGCCGGTGATCGGCAGACGGTCGGTGCCGGGGCGGTAGTCCTCGGTGGCGGGGGTGCAGCGGTAGCCGTACCCGTCGGCGATCTGCCGCAACGCGAGGTCGAGGGTGAGATCGCCGCTGACCGTCAGTGATCGGGTCTCGGCGGCGAAGCAGGCGCCGAGCGGGCGGACCGTGAGTTCGTAACCGCCGGCCGGTGCGGCCAGACTGAAACGCCCGTCAGCACCGGTGGTGACCGTGACCGGGGTCCCGGTGAGGGCGACGACCGCTCCGGAGAGCGGCAGTCCGGCCCCGCTGACCACGCCGGACACGACTCCGGAGGGTCCCGCGGTCAGTGCCGGGTCGACCACCGAGGCGTCGCCGGCGGTGATCGTCACATCCTGCTCGAACGTGTCGTAACCGAACACCGCCACCCGGATCCGGTAGGCACCGGCCGGCAGGCGGCCGAAACGATAGGCGCCGTCGCCGTCGCTGGTCACCGTCCGCGACGCGGGCCCGCTCACCTGCACGGGCACACCACCGAGGGGTACGCCCCCCGCCCGCACGATCCCGGAGAGGCTGCCGGACGGGCTCGCCGCCAGACGGACCGCGGCGTACACGTCGAGCCGGCCCTGCCCGTACACATTGTTGTCGGTCGCCGTGCCACCGCAGGTGGTGTCGTTCGTGTCGATCGCCGTCTCGTCGAGGATCGTCCTGGTCGCGGCGATGTCCCGGCGCAGTGACGGCGCCGCCGACCAGATCAGCGCGACCGCCGCCGCGGTGTGCGGCGAGGCCATCGAGGTGCCGCTGTAGGAGGCGTACCCGCCGCCCGGAACGCTGGACCGCACGTCCACGCCCGGCGCCGACAGGTCGGGTTTGACGCCGCCGTCCTGGCCGGAGCCGCGGCTGGAGAACGGGGCGATCACGTCGTTGACGTCGGTCGCGCCGGACGCGTAGGTGCCGGTGTACGACCCGGGCGTCCCGGACGTGTCACAGCCCGGCCCCGCGTTGCCGTTGGAGAAGGCCGGGAAGATACCGGCCGCCAGCCAGGAGCGGATCACGTCGGAGTACCACGGGTCGAAGCCCGCTCCGCCGCCCCAGGAGTTGTTGACGATGTCCGGCGCCAGGTCGGGGCGCGGGTTCCGGCCGTTGCGGTCGGTCGGCGCGACGATCCACTGGCCGGCCGCGAGCAGCGCGCCGACCGAGCACGAGTTGGTCTCGCAGCCCTTCGCGGCGATCCAGGTCGCGCCGGGGGCCACGCCGATGCCGCCGGATCCGGCCATCGTGCCCATCGTGTGGGTGCCGTGGCCGTTGTTGTCGCACGGGATCCCACCGGTGCAGATGCCGGTCGGGTCGAACCAGTGGTAGTCGTGCGTGACCGTGCCGTCGGCCTGCCGGCCCCGGTAGTTCGCGGCCAGCGCCGGGTGGTCGAACTGGACGCCGGTGTCGATGTTCGCGACCACGATGCCCTGGCCGCGGACGTCGTCCTCACTCCAGACGCGGGGTGCGCCGATCCGGTCGACGTTCCACTCGACGGCGTCGACGGCCGCCTGCACCGCGCCGGCCGCCGGGGCCGGCAGGGTGACCGGGGTGTCCGGCAGGACGGCCTTCACCTCGGGCCGGGCAGCGATCTCGGCGAGCAGGGCCGCGTCGCCGGTGACCCGGATCGTGTCGGCGATCCAGTACGTGTCGAAGTCGGCCTTGCGGCTGGTCAGAAGCTTCGTCAGGCCCTTCTGCCGGCGGGCGGCGCCGTCGCGGGCGGCCTGGTGGACGGCCTTGGCACGGGCCTTGCCCGTCGCCTTCGCGGCCGGGGTGAGGTCGGTCTCGCCGCGCAGCAGCACCCAGAACGACGTCTGCTTCCCACCCTTGACGGCGGCGGTCACCGCGTCGTCGATCCTCGGGTCGGGAGGCTGCGCCGCCGCGGCCGGCACACCGGACAATGTGGACAGTGCGAGCGTGAGGGTGGCCAGGCCCGTTCCGGCCCGCCACCTCCGTGGTCTTCTCGGGGCCGGGCCGCTCCGGTCGTGTGTCATGTCTTCCTCCGGGGTCGCCTTCGATACATCGAATGCCGCGGCGCACTCCGCCGGGAACGGAGATCGCCGTGGGCATGGCCGGCCGGACCACGGTTTCGGACACTATTGATTCCGGTGATCGACTGCAAGTTCTTGCAGTTCTTTCAACATGTTTCAGAAAGATGATGCGTGGGTTTCCCGCGCCACGCTCAACGGGCGGCGGTGAGGCGCGCCACGGTGCGCTGTTTCAGGGCGAAACCCTGTTTCGCCGCGTCACGGAGGTGGGCGACGAGCGGCGACCGGGACCGGCGCGCCCACGGCACGACGACCTCGGTGGTGCCGTATTTCTCCTTGTAGGCGTTGCCACCCACGAAGTCGAACTCGGTGACGCCACGCGCCCGGGCCCACCGCAGCGCATACCAGATGAGCGTCTCGTTGGGACGCAGATGCTGCCCGGAGCGGTAGCTGGCGCCGCCCCAGAAGTACATCGCCCGGTGGTACCACGGGAGGATCGCGGTGGCGATACTCCGCCCTTCCGGGTCACGGGCACGCAGCAGCAGCACCCGTCCGGAGGGACCGAGGTGACGGATCAACGACCGAACCCTTTCCACCGAATAGGTGGGTACCAGATTCTGTTTGGCGAATACGTCGCGCAATTGATCGTAGAATTCGTCGGCGAATGCGGGATCGGCGTCCGCCTCCTCGACGACGACGCCCGACTTCTCGGCCTTGCGGATGTTTCTGCGGCAGGCGCTCGCCATCGCGCCGAACAACGCGTCCTCCCCCGGATTCAAATCGATCACCGCGGTGGGCGCCTCGTCCCAGCGCAGCCCGAGACCGGTCAGATCGGCGGGGGTGCAGCCCCGGTCCCGGATCTCCAGATGGGCGGCGCCGGCCTCACCGAACGCGAACGGCATGAGGGCACCCAGCGCGGACCGGCGGGAGACACCGTCGCGCAGGAGGAATCCGAGGTAGGAGGTGGTCCACCCGGCCATCGGGCTACCCAGGATGCGCATGCCGTATCGCCTGCTCATGAGCCCGGTGAAGTGGCCGACCGGCTGACCGCCGTCGGTGACCGTGGCGAGCAGCGGCTCGGCGCGCTGGCACTCGGCGACGAAACGGAGCCACTCGGGAGTGTGGAAGATCAGCCGATCCGGGTAGGCCGCCCGGTCTGCCCAGAGGGCGGCGTCAGGCTGCACCCGGTGCAGTCGCAACATGAGGGGTCCCCGATCGAATTATGGTGCGGCGAGCCTGATGATGGTCAACCATAAGTCCATTCCGCAAGGAGCCGATCGGGCTATTCCTAATTGACGCGAATATTACTCGCGTTCCTTATGACAATTGCTACTGACGGACCCCGGGATCCATTTGCGAAGGTGGGTGGAGAGCCGCGGGGCGACGCCCCGTGGCCGCGACCTGTCGAACGAGCGGGAGGGTGCCGATCGCATGCAGACGGCGATCAGACGACGCCTGAACGAGCTGGGGCTGCGCAGTCGCCTGCGGGCGAAGCCCCGGCTGCAGGGACGGATCCTGGCCCCGGCCGGACTGCGGCGCCGCCTTCCGAGCGCACCCGGCCTCTATTTCCCCTTCTACCACGACGTCCCCGCCGAGTACGCCGAGGACCTGCGCCGTCACCTGCGTGCCCTCCAGCGGATCGGCCCGATGGTCGCCTGGGACGAGGCGATGCGCATCCTGGCCGGCGAGCAGCCACTGACCGGCCCGGTCTTCTGTCTCTCCTTCGACGACGCCCACCTGACCTGGCGTGACGTGGCCGCGCCGGTCCTGCTGGAGATGAAGGTTCCGGCGATGTTCTTCCTGACCTCCGGGATGGTCGGGCAGCCGGGCAACCTGACCTGGGACGACTGCCGCGGCCTGGCGGCGTCCGGGTTCGACTTCGGCTCGCACACGGTCACCCATCACCGGCTGTCCGACCAGGACGACGAGACCGCGGCCCGCGAGCTGGTCGACTCGAAGCGGGAGATCGAGGAGGAGCTCGGCGTGGAGGTCCGGGACTTCGCCGCGCCGTACGGCCACCCGTCCGTCGACTACCGCGAACGTGACGTGGCCGTCGCCCGCAGGGCCGGCTACCGCAGCTTCTCCAGCACCCTGCGCCCGGCCATGCACGCCGGCGACTCCCCGATGTGTATCCGCCGGCAGGGTCTGCACCCGGCCTGGCCGATCCTGGCCGTGAGGACACGCGTCCATGACTGACATCCGTACCGACACCCGCATCTACCTGTCCCCGCCCGACGTCACCGACCTGGAGCGGGGGCTCCTGCTGGACGCCTTCGACTCGAACTGGGTGGCCCCGGTCGGCCCCGACCTGGACGCCTTCGAGGAGCAGGTCGCGCAGCGGGTCGGCGTGCGGCACGCGGTGGCGCTGAGCAGCGGCACCGCGGCACTGCACCTGGCCCTGATCGCGGCCGGGGTGCGGCGCGGCGACACCGTGCTGGTGCCGTCGTTCACGTTCGCCGCGACCGCCAACGCCGTCGTCTACCTCGGGGCGCGGCCGGTGTTCGTGGACTCCACACCGGACAGCTGGAACGTGGACCCGGCCCTGGTCGCCGAGGAACTGCGGGCCCGGGCCGCCCGCGGGAGCCTGCCCCGGGCGGTGATCGCTGTCGACATGTACGGCCAGTGCGCCGACTACGACCCGCTCCTGGAGGCGTGCGACCGGTACGGCGTACCCCTGATCGAGGATGCCGCCGAAGCCCTCGGCGCGACCTATCGGGGAGCGGCGGCCGGGTCGTTCGGGCTGGCCGGGGTGCTCTCCTTCAACGGCAACAAGATCATCACCACCGGGGGCGGCGGGATGCTCGTCACCGACGACAGCCGGGTCGCCAAGCAGGCCCGGCACCTGTCCACCCAGGCCCGCGAGCCGGTCGCGCACTACGAGCACCGGGCCGTCGGCTACAACTACCGGCTCAGCAACCTGCTCGCCGCGGTCGGCCGGGGCCAGGTGCAGCGGCTGGACCAGATGATCGCCGCCCGCCGGGCGACCTCCGAGTTCTACCGCGCCGAGCTGCCCGGCCTGACCTTCATGCCGATCGCCGGGTACGGCACCCCCAACCACTGGCTGACCTGTGTGCTCGCCGACAGCGCGGAGCACCGGGACCGGCTGCTGGCCGCGCTGAACGGGCGCAACATCGAGGCCCGCCCGGCCTGGAAGCCGATGCACCTCCAGCCGGTCTTCCAGGACTGCGTGACACGGGGCGGTGAGGTGTGCGCCGACCTGTTCCGCCGCGGGGTGTGCCTGCCCAGCGGCTCCGCTCTGACCGACGACGACCGGAGACGCGTCGTCGACGCGGTTCGGGAGGGCTGAGACGCATGCACATCGTCTACATCCACCAGTACTACTGCAATCCGCAGATGGCCGGCGGGATCCGCTCCTACGAGCAGGCCCGCCGGCTGGTGGCGCGCGGGCACACGGTCGACGTGATCACCACCGACATCACCCCGGGCGCACGGCAGATCGGCTGGACCACGACCGTCGAGGACGGCGTCACGGTCCACTGGTTCAAGGTTCCGTACAACAACAACATGTCCTATGCCCGCCGCCTGCGGGCCTTCGCCGAGTTCATGGTCCTGGCCGCCGCGAAGGCGGCGAAGCTGCGCGCCGACCTGGTCTTCGCCACCAGCACACCGCTGACCGTGGCGGTGCCCGGCGTGATCGCCGCGAAGCTGCGCCGGGTGCCGTTCGTGTTCGAGGTGCGCGACCTGTGGCCCGAGGTGCCGATCGAGCTGGGCGCACTGCGCAACCCGATCGCCCGGAGACTGGCCGGCGGGCTGGCGCACTTCGCCTACCGCAACGCCGCCGAGGTGGTCGCCCTCTCCCCCGGCATGGCCGCCGGTGTCACCGCCCGCCGGCCGGGCACCCCGACCACGGTCATCCCGAACGCCGCCGACCTGGATCTGTTCCGGGTCGACCCGGAGGAGGTACGGCGGTTCCGCGCGGAGAACGACTGGCTGGGTGACCGCCCACTGATCGTCTACACCGGAGCCCTGGGTGTGGTCAACGGCGTGGAGTACCTGGTCCGGGCCATGCACACGGCCACCAAGGTGGACCCGGACCTGCGGTTCCTGATCGTCGGCCACGGTAAGGAGTGGGAGCCGACGAAGGCGCTCGCCGCCGAGCTGGGCCTGCTCGGCCGGGTCGTGCACATGTGGGAGAAGGTGCCCAAGTCGCGACTGCCGGTGATCCTCGGCGCGGCCACCATGTCCAGCAGCACGGTCCGCCCGGTCCGCGGGCTCTGGGACAACTCGGCGAACAAGTTCTTCGACGCTCTCGCCGCGTCCCGGCCGATCGCCATCAACTACGGCGGCTGGCAGGCCGACCTGCTCCGCGAGACCGGGGCCGGCCTGGTGCTGGACCCGGTCGACACCGAGAGCGCCGGGGCCGAGCTGGCCCGGCACCTGCGCGACGAGCTGTGGCTGAAACGGGCCCGGGACGCCGCCCACCGGCTGGCCGTGGAGCAGTTCTCCCGGGACCTGCTCTTCGAGAAGTTCGAGGCCGTGCTCAACCGGTCGGCACAGCTCGAACCCGCCAACACCTGATTCGGGGGAACCGTGGAACTGCGTGCGTACGTCCGGGCCTGCCGGCGCCGATGGCACTGGCTGCTGGTGCCGGTGCTGGTCGCCGCCGGCATCGCGACCGGGCTGACCCTGGCCGGCGCGCCGGGCCACAAGTCGTCGATGGTCCTGTACGTCAGTTCGGGCAACGCCGACCCCGACTCGGGGGCGCGACGGCTCAACTCGTACATCGCGTTGCTGACCGGCCCGCGGGTGGGACAGGCGGTGGTCGACCGGATGGGTCCGGGGATCACCGTCGAGCAGGTCCAGAAGAGCCTGTCCGCGCAGATCCGGGAGGGCACCGACCTGCTGGAGATCGCGGCGACCGACCAGGACGCCGACCGCAGCGAGCAGATCGTCACCACCGCCGCGTCGGTGCTCGTCGGCCTGGCGCGGCAGATCGGTACCCCGGCCGACCCGGACGCCGGTCCCGGTACCCAGGTGTCGATCGTGCAGGACGCGGTCACCGTCGAGGAACCGGACGACCTGGCTCGCAACGCGGGGTTCGCCGCGGTGCTGGGCCTGCTGCTGGGGGCGGCGGCGATCGCCGTCAAGGAGGCCACCGGCGGCACCGTCGGTGAGGAGGACGACCTGCGGCGCCTCGGCCTCGACGCGGTCGGGACGATCTCGCTCGGCGGCCGCTCCCGGTCCGGTCACCCGGATCAGGCGCTCGCCGAGGCCTTCCGCCGGCTGCGCAGCCTGCTGCCGGTGCTGGCCGAGCAACCGGCCGCGACGGCACCCGTCCGGGGCCGGTCGCTGCTGCTGACCGGCGCGAGCCGCAAGGAGGGCACCACCGCCGTGACCTGCGGGCTGGCCATAGCGATGGCCGAGACCGGGGCCCGGGTGGTGCTCGTCGACGCCAACATGCGCACGCCGGGAATCGGGCGGTACCTGTCGCTGGACAGCGCGCCCGGCCTGGCCGAGGTGCTGGCCGGCACGGCCCGGATGCCGGACGTGCTGCAGGACTCGCTCGGTGGCCGGGTGACCGTGCTGCCGGCCGGCGAGAACGCGCCCGACCCGGGTGAGCTGCTCGCCTCGCCGCGTCTGGGCGCGACCGTCCGCACGCTCACCGAACGCTACGACATCGTGCTGGTGGACGGCCCGGCGTTGCAGGGTGTCGCCGACGCGACGGTGATAGGGCAGGTCACCGATGGTGCGCTGCTCGTCGTCCGGGCCGGGCGGACCCGTACCGCGGATGTGGAGAAGTCGATCGACCTGCTCCAGCGGGTCGGCGCGAAGGTGGCCGGCGCGGTGCTGAACGCGCTGCCGCGCAAGCTGCCGGAGACCGGCTCCTGGCACGGCCCGGCCGACGTGAACACCGGCATGGACAGCCCCGACCTGGTCTTCGGGCTGGACCCGACCCAGTCGCCGCGCCTGGACGACACGTTCGTGTCGCTGCCGGTGGTCGGCACCGCCCGGGGCCGGGCCCGGGTCGCCGACTCGGACTCCGACCCGGACATGGAGAACGAGCAGTCCCCGGAAGTGCCGGCCCAGCGCAGCGGCGCCGACGACGACGCCGACGAGGAGCAACAGCGCCGTGAGTGATCTACGGATCGGGAGCCCAGCGGCCGGCCCGGTCGCCCTCGCCGGGAAGGTGCTGCGGGAACCGTCCGTCCAGCTGCTCGCGTCGCAGGTGCTGACCGGTGCGGTGGCGATGGCGGCGAACATCCTGATGGTCCGGTCGTTGAGCCCGGCCAACCGGGGTGAGGTCGCGCTGCTGCTGCAGGTGGTCTACCTGGCCACCCAGTTGCTGCTGCTGGGCACCGAGCGCAGTTTCGTGGCGGCCTACCACAATGTGGCGCCCGCTCCCGCTGTTCGTGCCTACGGGCGGCTGCTCGCCGTACCGTGCCTGCTGTTTCTCGGTGGTGCGGTGATCTGGCAGGTGGCCGCGCCCGCGCGGCTGACGCCGGGCCCGCTGATCGTCGCGATGCTCGCCTGGTTCGCCCTGATCGAGGCGACCAGCCTCGCCACCCGGTCGATCGCCATCGCGGTCGGACGGGTCCGGGACTTCCTGCTGGCCCGGGTGATCGAGGCGCTGCTGCTGTTCAGCATGCTGGTCGGGCTCTATGTCGGCCATGCCAGTCACCCGGAGTGGTGGTTCCTGGCCTACCTGATCGCCGGGGCCACGCCGACCGTCGTCTACCTCGTGATCTGGCTGCGGCTGCCGGTGATCGCCGGTGCCGGGCCGGTCCTGCCGGAGCAGAACCGGCAGGTACGCCGGGAGGGGCTGGCGCTGTTCCCGGCGGCGCTGTCGAACATGGCGATGCTGCGGGTGGACCGGCTGGTCATCCCGGCGCTGGCGTCGACCGCGGCACTCGGCCACTACACGTCGGTGGCGACCATGACCGAGCTGCTGGCGTGGCCGATCCGGGCGTACGCCGACTCGCGTCTGGGTAGGTGGCGGGCCTCGCACAACGAGGGCGGTCTCAAGGCGGCACCGATCGTGCTGGCCGCGGCCGTCTACGTGCTGGTGGTCGTCCCGCTGGTGGCCGGCGGCCTGTATCTGCTGATCGAGCCGCTGTTCGGTCACGAGTACGCGGACGCCAAGGTGATCGTGCTGCCGCTGGTGGCGGCGGCCGGTCTGTACGCCGTCTCCCGGATCAGCCTCGGCCTGCTGATCGCCAAGGGGCACGGCGGGCTGGTGTCGGCGGCCGAGATCGCCGGGTTCGTGGTGAGTTTCGCCGCCTACCTGCTGCTGATCCCCCGCCTCGGCATCCTCGGTGCCGCCTACGGCTCGCTCGCCGGTTACGGTGCCTGCCTGGTCTTCGCGATCGCGGCGAGCCGGATCGTGGGCCGACGGTGAACAAGGCCTTCCTGGCGCCCGGCCTGCTGCTGGTCCTCGTCGCGATCGGTGGCCGGTACACCCTGGACCGGGCCGGGCTGCTCGACCTGGCGTGGGTGGACCTGCGGGTGATCGGCCTGCTGGTGGCGCTGGTGTTCCTCGGTCTCGCTTGTTCTGCCGGGCCTTCTTGGAAGAAGGTCGGCAGGGAGGGCTGGCTCCTCGCGGCTCTGCTGTTCTTCCTCTTCCAGATCGCCTCGGCGCTGTGGGCGCCGCCTGCCGCCCGGATCGGCCCGCAGACCCTGGACCTGGTGCTGCTGGGTGTGCTGGTGCTGGCCTTCTACCGGTATTCGCTGAGCGACCCGGAGACCGTCACCCGGTTCACGTTCCAGCTCTTCTTCGTGACCGCGATCGTCTACGCGCTGGCCGCGATCTTCATCAGCGGGCCGGGCGAGCAGGGCCGCTACTCGGCGTTCGGCGGCGGGCCCAACGTGTTCGCCCGGATCGAGGTGCTCGGCGTGATCAGCGCGGTCGCCCTGTTCATGCTGACCGGCCGGATCCTGCCGCTGCTGGTGATCCCGCTCTTCCTGCTGGCCACGGTGCTGTCCGGGTCGCGGGGCACGCTCGTCGCCGGTGGTGTCGTCGGTTTCGCCGCGCTGCTCAAGCTGCGGCACCGGCTGCGCGGCGGGGCGATCGCCGCGGCGGGCCTGGTGGCGGTGGTCGCGGTGGGCGCCATCTGGGCACTCGCCCCACCGGAGTTCACCGACCTGTTCCAGGAACGGTTCGTTGAACAGACCGTGCAGGAACAATATCTCTCCGGGCGGACCGACATCTGGATGGCCGCCGCCGACATGTTCATCGACTATCCGGTCGCGGGCTCCGGGCTCGACGGCTTCTACGGTCTGATCGGCGTCAACCAGGCCGTCGAGTACCCGCACAACTATGTGCTCGCGGTAGCGGCCGAGGGCGGGACGGCCGGTCTCGGCCTGCTCACCGTCTCGATCGTGCTGTGGACCCGGATCGTGCGTGGCGGCGGTGCCCGGCCCCAGCTGACCGGCCTGGCCGTGGCGGCGACCGTCTTCGTGGCGCTGTCCGGCCTGTTCTCCGGCGACTACTACGACTCCCGGCTGGCCTGGATGTTCGCGGCGCTGGCGGCGGCGTCGGCGCTGGTGCCGGCCCGCGCTACGGCACCGGTGCCGGTGATGGCCCGATGAGACGGCGCACGATCCTGGCCGCCGGGCTCGGCGGGGCGCTGGCGGCCGGCGCGACCGGGCTGCACCTGGTCCGCGGTGCCGGCGGCGAGGACGTCCCCGAACTGCGGGAACCTATGCCGGCCCCCCCGCCGTCCGTCGAGGAGGCGGCGAAGACCAAGCCGGTCGCCCACTGGACCGGCGTCTTCATGAAGAGCTGGGACTTCGCGTACGGCAACGCCACGCCGCTGAGCCGCTCCAAGGACAGCCGGGACCACTACGACCTGGCGTACGACGTCGACGCGTGCACCGCGATGTACCGGGCCACCGGCCAGCGGCGTTTCCTCGACCGCGGCCTGATCTGGATGGAGAACGTGGTCGCCGCCGCGGCCCCGTCGACGTCGCTGGCGAGGAGCTCGTTCTCCGACCGGTTCCAGGGCTGGGGGTCGAGCCGGGCCGGTGGCGGCGGTGACGAGGTGCCGCTCTACGAGTCGTACCTGTGGCGGTACGGCACCAACCTGCTCGTGGCCATGAAGGGCCTGACCGACACCGGATACCAGGCCCGCTACCGGCGGCTGCTCGCCTTCGCCGAGACCAACGTCTTCGACAAGTGGTACACCCGCGGGACCGACAGCTACATCTACCGCGAGCGCACCCACATGGCCTCGCACTGGGCGCTGATCGCGATGAACATCGCCCACCTCACCGCCGACCAGGCCCGCAAGGCCCGCTGCAACACCGTCGTCGACCAGATCAGCACCCGGTTGCGCCAGCAGTTGCGGCGCAACCCGGCCGAGCCGACCGCCTGGTTCTGGAACGACGTGTGGGACTCGACGAAACGGCCCGGCCAGGACGTCGGGCACGGCAACGCGGTCGTCACCTACGTGGCCGAGGCCCGCGACCGCGGTCAGGGATGGTCGGCGGCCGACATGGCGGCGTTCTCGGCCCTGCTCACCAAGGTGATCTGGCCGGGCGGGACGACATATCACGCCTATGTGGACGGGACCGGCACCGACAACGGCTGGTGGTCCGACGGCTTCGTGAAGCTGGGCCGCTACGACCCGGCCGTGCAACTACGGCTGGAGAAACACCAGGTGGTGAACGATCAGTTCGCCGCGAACATGGCGCTCAACGCCCGTCTGCTGCGGGCCTGAGCACCGGAAGGGACATCTGAGATGACGGCATCGCTGCTGGAACCGGAGGCACGCGAGTGGAAGGAGACGCTCCAGCACGTCGGCCACGACATGTACCACGTGCCGGACTACGTCGTGCTCGACGCCCGGCTCTACGGCGGCGTCCCCGCCGCGTTCCACTACGAACACCACGGGCGGCGGGTGCTGATTCCGCTCATCCTGCGGGAGATCCCGGGCACGGACCTCAAGGACGCGATCTCGCCGTACGGCTACCCGGGCCCGGTCGGCTCGACGAGGGACCGGCTCTTCTGGGAGACGGCCTGCACCGCCCTGGTCGACACCCTGCGTGACGCCGGGATCGTGTCGGCTTTCATCCGGCTGCACCCCCTGCTGGACGCGCCGGTCCTCGGCTCGCACGGCACGCTCGTGTATCACGGCGAGACCGTGTCGATGGACCTGACCGTCTCCGAGGACGAGATGTGGAAGCAGACCCGCGCCGACCATCGCAACCACATCAACCGGGCCAAACGGGCCGGCACCGAGATCGTGTTCGACGACTGGGACCGGCTCGGCGAGTGGGTCGAGGTCTACCACGACAACATGCGGCGGGTCGGTGCCACCTCGTACTACTTCTTCACCCGTGAGCACCTCACGGCGCTGCACGACGCGGTCGGCGACCGGATGCACCTGGTCGTCGCACTGGAGGACGGCGAGGTCGTCGGGGGCAACACGTTCTTCTCCTACGACGGGATCGCCACCGGTTACGTGTCGTCGACCCGGCGGGCCCCGAAACGGTACGCCGACGAGCTGCTCTACGACTCGGTGCGCCGCTGGTGCAGGTCCCGCGGCGACAAGGTGTTCCACCTGGGCGGCGGCAAGGGCGGCGCGAACGACTCGCTCTTCTCGTACAAGGCCGGGTTCTCGCCCAGCCGGAACGCCTTCCACACCTGGCGGGTGGTCGCCGACCCGGACGCCTACGAGCGGCTGGTCCGCGAACGCCGCCCGGACGCCGATCCGGCCGACCTGACCACCACCTTCCCGGCCTACCGATAGGAGCCCGTCATGCGGATCACCTGTGTCGGCGGAGGGCCCGCCGGACTGTACTTCGCGACCCTGGCGAAGCTCGCGAACCCGGACCACGAGATCACCGTGCTGGAACGCAACCCGGCCGGCGTCACCTGGGGCTGGGGGGTGGTGTTCTGGGACGACCTGCTCGACGACCTGTTCCGGTACGACCCGGTCAGCGCCGAACGGATCTGGCAGGCCGCGTACAAGTGGGACGAGTACGAGGTCCGGGCCACCGGAAAACCCACGAGCCACCTGCCCGGGTACGGCTTCAGCCTGGGCCGCCACAAGCTGCTGGAGATCCTCTCCGAGCGGGCCGTCGAGCTGGGCGTGACCATCACCTGGTCCGGCGAGCTGACCGACGCCGCCGACCTGCCGCCGTCCGACCTGGTGGTGGCCTGCGACGGGGCGCGCAGCAAGATCCGGGAGGCGCACTCCGAGCACTTCGGCGCCGAGGTCGAGGTGGCCCGCAACAAGTACATCTGGCTGGGCACGCCGAAGGTGTTCGACACGTTCACCTTCGGGTTCGAGGAGACACCGGCCGGCTGGGTCTGGTTCCACGCCTACCCGTTCGACGACGAGACCAGCACGTTCATCGTCGAGTGCACCCCGCAGACCTGGTCCGGCCTGGGGTTCGACACCCTCGACGCGCACGCCGGGACCGAGCGGCTGCGGCAGATCTTCGCGTCCCATCTGGACGGTGCGGGGCTCATCGACCATCGGGCCGAGGTGGGACGTACCGGCTGGCAGAGCTTCCGCCGGGTGACCGCGCAGCGCTGGGACCACGGCAACGTGGTGCTGATGGGCGACTCGGCGCACACCACCCACTTCGCGATCGGCTCCGGCACCAAACTGGCCATGCAGGACGCGATGGCCCTGGCGGACGCCGTCGCGTCCGGCGACGATCTGCCGGTGGCCCTGGAGCGTTACGAACACCGCCGCAAGGCGGCGATGGCCCCGCTGCAGCGTGCGGCGCGGGCGAGCAGTGCCTGGTTCGAGAAGATGCCCGAGTACGCCCACCTGCCGGCCAGCCGCTTCTCCTACGCCCTGTCGAACCGCCGCGGCGAGTATCCGACCTGGCGGTACCTGCTGCACATGGCGACGCAGACGGCGATCCCCCGCACCGTGCTGCGGTGGACGCTGAGCGCCCGCCGCTGGAGCCGGGCCCGCCGCCGGAACGACGCCGGCCAGGTGACGACCGGGCACGCGATCCTGCCCAACACCGCGTGACGACTGTGAAGGGATGACCCGATGGCCGAAGGCGCCCTGCTGGAACCCGGCGACCCGGCGTGGGTGGACGCGTTACGGCGCGTCCACCACGACGTCTACCACCTTCCCGGGTACGTGACTCTCGACGCGAGACTGTCCGGGGGCACACCTGTGGCGTTCCGCTACGACGAGATGGGCCAGGTACTGCTGCTGCCACTGGTGCTGCGAACGGTCCCCGGCACCGGGCTGCGTGATGCGGTCTCGCCCTACGGCTACCCGGGTCCGGTCAGTGACGTCCCGCCGTCGGACACCGGCTTCTGGGCCCGCGCCGTCCGGCACATGGCGGCGCTGCTGCGCACCCATGACGTGATCAGTGTCTTCACCCGGCTGCACCCGCTGCTCCCGGCGCCGATTGCGGTCCTCGCCGCGGCACTTCCCGGGGCCGGGGCGGTGGTGCACCACGGTGAGACGGTGTCGGCCGATCTCACACTCACGCCCGAGCAACTGTGGCAGGACACCCACCGCACCCACCGCAACCAGATCAACAAGGCGAAACGGGCCGGGGTACGGATCGTCGTCGACGACTGGGATCTGCTCGACGAGTGGGTGGCGACCTATCACGCGACGATGCGGCGGGTCGGGGCCACCGACTTCTACTTCTTCGGCCTCGACCACTTCCACCACCTGCGGGCGGCCCTGCCGGAACAGGCCCATCTGGCGGTGGCCGTGCGGAGTGGGGAGGTGCTCGGCGGGAACCTGTTCTTCGCCCACCGGGGGATCATGCAGACCCACCTGCAGTCCACCCGGGACGGCCAGATCTGGTGGGCCGACAAACTGCTCTACCACGAGGTACGGCTGTGGGGCCGCGACCACGGCCATCTGATCCACCACATCGGGGGCGGGGTGGGCGGCTCGGACGACTCGCTGTTCCGGTACAAGGCGGCATTCGCGGCCGGCCGGCAGGACTTCCACACGTGGCGGGTGATCACCGACATGGTGGCGGTGGAGAAACTGTGCGGCCTGCCGACGGAGGCGATGATGGCGGGGCGCTTCCCGCCCTACCGGTAGCGGTCCACCAGGTCGGCCAGGATGTCGTGGGTGCGGCGCAGGTCGGCCATCTGTGACTCGATGCGGCGCAACTCGCCGGTGAGACGGTCGGCCAGCCACGGCGTGCGGATCGTCTCGTCGGCCACGCACGGCAGCACGTCACGGATCGTCGCCGTCGACAGGCCGGCGGCGAGCAGGCTCCTGATGAGCGTGACGCGGTCGATCGCACCTACTGGATAGTGGCGTTGTCCGCCCGTACCCCTGTTGCTCTGCAGAAGCCCTTGATCTTCGTAGTAGCGCAGGGACCGTGCGCTGGCGCCGGTCGCGGCGCTGAGGTCGCCGATCCGCATGTGTGTCTCCCCGCTCACATCGCCTTGAACCTTACATCGGTGTCAAGTCTTAACGTCCGTCCATGAATCCTCTGGCAAGCCCCTTCGCCGTCGGTGCCCTGAAGCTCGCGAACCGCCTGGTCATGGCCCCGATGACCCGTTTCCGTTCGCCCGGCGGGGTGCCGACGGCCGAGGTCGCCGGCTACTACGCGCGACGGGCGGCGGGCGGCATCGGCCTGATCGTCACCGAGGGCACGCTCGTCGGGCACCCGAGCGCGAGCCACGAGACGACCGTGCCGCGGATGACCGCCGGGCCCGCTGAGGACGGGTGGCGGCAGGTGACCGCCGCCGTTCACGCCGCCGGCGGGCGGATCGCCGCCCAGCTGTGGCACCTGGGCAGCGAGCGGAGGGCGGCCGACGGAATCGCGGCGTGGACACCGTCGACCATGTCGGTGACCGATATCGACACCATCGTGGGCGCGTTCGCCGAGTCGGCGCGGGTGGCGGTCCGCGCCGGGTTCGACGCGGTGGAGATCCACGCGGCGCACGGCTATCTGCTCGACGAGTTCCTGTGGCCGGTCACCAACCGTCGCACCGACGCCTACGGCGCCGACCGCAGCGCCTTCCCGGCCGAGGTGGTCCGCGCGGTCCGGGCCGCGATCCCCCCGACAACCCCCTTGATCGTACGGTTCTCCCAGTTCAAGGAGCGGGACTACGACGCACGCATCGCCGGGTCGCCGCGGGAGCTGGAGTCGTTGCTGACACCGCTGGCCGACGCGGGCGCCGACGTCCTGCACGCCTCGCAGCGGCGCTTCGGTGACCCGGCGTTCCCCGAATCACCGCTGAACCTGGCCGGCTGGGCCCGGAAACTGACCGGCCTGCCGTCGATCACCGTCGGCTCGGTCGGCCTGACCGGCGATCTCCACGAACTCCCGCGCCTGCTCGACGGCCTGACCGGCGGCGAGTACGACCTGGTGGCCGCCGGCCGCATCCTGCTGGCCAACCCGTCCTGGGCCCACGCGGTCACCACCGGCCGCCTCGACGGGATCCGTGGCTACCAGAAGTCACACGAGGACGTCTACTTCTGAACCGGCTGGTCGTCACCGCTGTCTCAAGGCCGCTGGGACAGCGGTGACGACCAGCCGGGCCTGGGATGACCCAGCCGGTATGACGGCGTGGAGATCAACCACAGGTCATTCATAGACTTCGATGTTTTGCTGCGGTCTCCCCCAACGGCAGGAGGAAACCCATGCAGGACAACGAAGCGTTCGTGCGCGAGGTGCACGACAAGGGGCTCGCCTACGACCTTCCGGTGATGACCCGGCGGCGCATGCTCACCGCGGTCGGCGGCGCCGGTGCACTGGCCGTCGCCGGTGGCGCGCTGATCGGCGGCTCGGCCGACCCGGCACTCGCGGCCTGCGCGGCCGAGGTCGACTCGGAGACCGCCGGACCCTACCCGGCGGACGGCTCCAACGGGCCCAACGTACGCGTGCTCTCCGGAATCGTGCGCAGTGACATCCGGTCGTCGTTCGGCACATCGACGACCACCGCACCCGGCGTTCCGCTGCAGTTCTCGCTGACCGTGCTCAACTCGGCCTGCACACCGACGGTCGGCGCGGCGATCTACGCGTGGCACTGCGACCGGGCCGGACGGTACTCGCTCTACTCGTCCGGCGTCACCAACCAGAACTACCTGCGCGGCATCCAGGTGACCAACTCGTCCGGCACGGTGACGTTCACCAGCATCTACCCCGGTTGCTACTCGGGCCGGTGGCCGCACATCCACTTCGAGGTCTACTCGTCGCTGGCCGCCGCCACCAGCGCCTCCGGGCTGATCAAGAAGACGTCACAGATCGCGCTGCCCGAGTCGATCTCCCGGACCGTCTACGCCAGCGCCACCGGCTACTCCCAGAGCGTCACCAACCTGAGCCGCATCACACTCGCCAGCGACATGGTGTTCGGCGACGACCTGGCGGCAACACAGATGGCCACGGTGACCGGTTCCGTCTCGGCCGGCTACGTGGCCAACCTGACGATCACCGTTCCGTAGGGCCCCCCAACCGAACGGCCGTCGCCCTCCTCCTCTCTCGGCGGCGGCCGTTCACCCCTCTCCCGCCCGGCGCCTCGCTCTCCCCCCGGGCGCCTCGCCCTCCCTTCCGCCCGGCGTCCCGCTCTCCCTTCCGCCCGGCGTCCCGCTCTCCCTTCCGCCCGGCGTCCCGCTCTCCCTTCCGCCCGGCGTCCCGCTCTCCCTTCCGCCCGGCGTCCCGCCCGCCCCGCCTCCCTCCCACCCTCCGTCTCTCTTCCGCGCCCTTCGCTCCTTGCCACCTCCCAACACCCACCACGGTTATCGATACGCGGCTTCGCGGGCCGATGCGAGTAGATCGATGCCGTTGGCGACCGTCTGCGAGATCCGTGGGGCCGATCGGCGGACGTCCGCGAATCGGATCCGCATGGCAGCCGATCGCACCCAGCGCACTGACCACGAACGTTCACCCGGGCCACCCTGCCGGATCTTGCCCGATCGACCACCCCTTCCGGTGGTAAGCCGGTCAAGATCGGCCGAAGTAAGTCCCGCAACGTCGGTGGTCACCGCATCAGCGAGGCATCCGATGACCTCGGGTATCGGGAAGTGTCACGCAACCCGACGGAGGTGGCCGGCTACTCGAATCCATACGTCCTTTTCGGGTTGATATTGACCACCCGAGTGGTGGTGTTGCCGATTCCCGAAATCCCTTGAGCGCGCGGCGCTATCACGACGACCGGAGCACCCGATCAGCCAACGTGCGCGCTGACCAACGCAGCCTGCCCACGGATCATAGAAGCCGCGCACACCTTGCCGGCCGAACGACACCACGCACCGCGGCGCCCGAACGACACCACGCACCACAGCGGCCGAACGACACCACGCACCACGGCGGCCGCACGGCACCGTGTACCGGGGGCGGCCGATGGCGGGGCCGGCAGCCAATGATGCCCGACGTATGGCCAGCCCGAGGACGGATCACTCACCGGAAGGCCGGTCAGCGGTCAGACCGTGACGCCTGCGGTGGTCGGGGCCGGCTCGGCGGTGGCCAGGGTGACCCGGCTGGGCATCTCCTCGCGAGGGAGCGGGACGGCGCCTGCTCCGGAAGTCGGTCGTGGGCGCCGGGGCTGGAGACGGCCGGCACTACCGCCGCGACCGGGATAGATCAGCAGGCCGTTGACCGGATCGGGAACCGCGTCGAGCACCGCGCGAACCGCGGGCAACGAGCGGAACTCCGGCCACGTCTCGTCGGACTCGAAGGCGACCTCGAAGAGGACACCCCATCCGAAGACGTGCCATTGCCACTCCCGCGCACCGAACGAGACCGCTGCGGACACGATGGTCTCCTGATGCACGTCCCGCCATCGGACGGCGGACGACTGTGGCCCGTCCAGAATTTCGATCGACCACCAGTAAAGACTCACATCGACCACCACCGTGGCATTCGGGTGCCACCGATGCTACTGCGGCGGTGGGTTCGCCCGACCGGTTCCAGCGGATCCGGCCACAAGTTGGCACCTCGCACTTCCCACCGACGACCACCCGGCCATCACCCGCCGCCCATCGGTCGAAGCCACGCCTAACGGGACAGAACCGACGCGCGGAACAGCAGACGGGCACGGGCGAGGCAGGCAGCCGTGCAGGGCGGTCTGCAAAGAAGGGCAGGCGGAAACCGGCGCGGGAGACGGCGCGGGAGACGGCGCGGGAGACGGCGCGGGAGACGGCGCGGAAGCCCGCGCGGAAGCCGACGCGGAAGCCCGCGCGGAAGCCGACGCGGAAGCCCGCGCGGAAGCCGACGCGGAAGCCCGCGCGGAAGCCGACGCGGAAGCCCGCGCGGGAGACGGCGCGGGATGATGCGGCGGAACGTGGTGGGGTGTGGGCCGGCTAGTGCTGCGTGCTGTTGTCCATGACGGCCAGCGTCAAGGCGACGCTCTCCCGCGCGGCTGCCGGGCCCAGCGCACCAGGCTCCGGGTCCTCGCCCCAGATGTTCTTGGGCGTCGGGCCAGGTGTGTAGAGCTGGCGCCGGTCCGGGCCGGCTATCAGGTATCGACCGTCGCCCAACGGGCGCACCCAGGCCAGGGCCGTGTTCGGAGTGGAGCGGACCAGACGGCGGAGGCCCAGGTCGGCGTGGCTGGTGAAGGGGAACAGGGCTCGCAGGCGGGGTTCGGCCTCGGCCTCCACCAGGAAGTCGTGCAGGTCGCCGCGCCGGTCGGGTGGGCGTGGCCGGGTGAGGAAGCGGCGCCACCAGAAGTCGATCGCGTCGGCTTCACTTCGTTCGAGGGCTTCGGCGAAGTCGCTGTAGGTCATGAAGGGCCAGGCTTCGTGGATCTGCCGGAGGCCGGCCCCGTTCAGGAACATGCTGATCGCCGCGGCGGCCTGGGCAAGGTCTGGGGTCGAGCCGGCGGCCAGATTGAATCCGGAGGTCCAGAAGCCGATCGAGAAGGCTCGTGCGCCGGGGCTCATGTGGACTTGCGCCTCGCGATCACCGGCCACGGCCCTCGCGTGGGTCCGGGCCCACCCCGGCGACGATGAGTGCAGGGCCTCCAGCGGGACACCGAGCGTGTCGAAAGCGTTCTGCAGCGCCACCCGGACGTCGCCGGCCGCCGTCGCGTCCGGATGATGTGAATGTCGCTGCATCGAACCACGCTAGCCGGACATCCGCGAAAAACCGAAAGCAGAACACGGAACCGCCGGAGAGCAGAAACCCGGAAGGGCTGGAGCGACGGCCCGACGACAGTTCGGGCCGCGGAACGCCGGAGGGTCAAGCCGCGAAATGCCCGGCGATCAGGGCCGCGCAACGACTGGAGCGGCCGCCCGAAAGAAGATCAGACCGCACAACGCCAGGCGATCAGGCCGCGCAACGACTGGAGCGGCCGCCCGAAAGAAGATCAGGCCGCACAACGCCAGAGATCAGGCCGCGCAACGACTGGAGCGGCCGCCCGAAAGAAGATCAGGCCGCGCAACGCCAGGCGATCAGGCCGCGGGACGGTTGGAGCGGCGGCCCGGGGGGAGGGCGGCGTGGCGTGGGGTCGTCAAGCGGCGGGCGCGGCGCAGGATCGGCTGGGCGCCGGCAGCCGTGGTGGTGCGGGACTCCGGGAGCTGGGGGCCCGCCCACGCCGGGATCGCGCCGGGCGCGGACAGTGTGCGGTCCGGTGGGATCCACAACGGCTGGGGGGCTGACGCGGCGCCCCACCACATGAAGTTGCCGTAACCGCGGACCAGCGGGGGCTGCAGCGCCGGCCAATACGCCTCGGCGGGAATGGCGAGGCGCCAGGCCTCGGCGGGGAGCAGGGCGCCGGCCCGGGGTGGCGGGACGACGACGGCACCGGGGTAGCCGGCGGTGGCGGGCACCGATGTGTCGCCGGCGGGGGCCACCGCCGCTGGGGCCGAGGCCAGGACTATCGCGGCGCCGACCGTCACCAGGCCGGCGGCCAGGGCCGGCAGCTCCCAGCCGGGACGGACGGTGTCGCCGATCAGGGTCAGGGCGATGATCGACGGGAGGACCACCTCGCCGGTCCAGTGGACGGCGGTGACCCGGCCGACCTCGCCGCCCTGGAGGGCGCTGGCGTAGAGCAGCATGCCGGTCAGGGCGAAGGCGATCATCGTCCAGGTGACCGGCTCGGTGACGACGGCGACGGCACCGGTGGTGAACTGGCGCATCTCCTCCTCGGGGAACTGGAGGGCGCGGCCGGAGATGGCGGCGCCGCCGAGGGAGAAACCGCCGATCATGGCGATCAGGCCGGGGCGGCCGGTCCTCGTCGCGCCGTAACCGAGGATCCAGAGCAGGACCAACGCGGACACCAGCCCGACGCGGACCTGGGTGGACGGCAGCATCTCGTGCTGCTGGCCGGCGGAGAGGGCGAGGACGCCGAGGGCGCAGGTGGTGCAGACGATGGCGACGACGTCGCGGCGGCGCAGACGGGAGCCGAGGAACAGCCAGGCGGCGACGGCGGTGACCGCCAGCGAGCCGGCCAGGACGGACTCGACGACGTAGACCGCCAGGTGCTGGAGGGCGACGATCGCGCCGATCCAGGCGACGATGTCGAAGACGATGCCGATCAGGTAGAGCGGATGACCGAGGGTGCTGGCCGTGCTGTGGCTGCGTTTGGCGCCGATCGCCTGCAGGATCGACCCGGTCGCGTAACTGAAGGCGCCGAAGACGGCCATCCCCAGTGCGAACCAGCTCATGGAGGTCATGGCACACCCCCTTGATCACGCCTTGCATGATCACTCAATGTGGACCGGCAAGTCACTCTCGGATCATATTGCTCCAGAAAGATCCATGCGAGCGAATCCTTCGATCGTCTCCACGATGCGCTGGAGATCGGCCGGGCCGCAGCGGTGGTCGACCGGCAGCGTCAGCATCCGGTCCGCCAGGTCGGCGGCCTCCTCGTCGCCGCTCCAGAAGCCCGCACGGTCCTGCCGCCAGTGCACCGGGGCGAAGATCCCGACCCCTGCGAGGTACGCCAGCAGAGCGTCCCGTTCCTTCTCGGAGGCGAGCACGAGTTGCACCCGGAAACCTCCGGCACCCAGCGCATGACCAGCGAGCGCCGTGGCCACCTCTTGCGCATTCCGAGCGCTCGACGACCGTATCCCCTCCGCATTCAGGAAGGGCAGCACCGCCGCGGTGATCGCGGACGTCTCCGCCGCACTGCCGAGGATTTCCTGTTCGCCCTGCTGTTGCAGGGCGCGGAAGCGGTCCTTGGGGATCGGGCGGCCGTCGAGCCAGGCGGATTTGAGCAGCATCGCCGCGAATTTGAGGCCGGCCGGCCGCGACCCGGTCCCGGAGGGTCGCGGCAGGTCGTGCCCGGACGGTGACCAGAGCAGGCCGCCGTCGGGTAGGGGTAGCGTCTTGCGCAGCGAGGCGACCGCGTAGGCGGCGGTGCTGGTGCGCGCCCAGTCGCTGAACGGGTCGTGCGAGTGGTCCTCGATCACGGTGACGCGGGGGTGGGCCCGGGTCCAGTTGTGCCAGGCGGTGCCCTCCTCGCGGCCGAAGAGGTTCTGCGCGAGGACGATGTCGCCGTCGGCGGCCCGCAGCGTCTCCCAGCGGGGGCCCTCGTTCGGCAGGTGCCGGTACCAGGTGATCGGGATCTGCCGGGCGAGGAACTCGGCGACGCCCATGCAGAAGTAGCTGGGCACGTGCAGGCGCCCGGCCGGGGGGAGCGTGCGCAGCAGGGTGCTGAGCGCGCCGCATCCGGTGGCGAACAGTTCGTGCCGTTCCGGGAGCCACCGGGGCAGACCGCCCCGCTCGGGGTCGAGCAGGGCGGCCGGGTCCCAGTGGAACTCCGAGCCGATCTCAGGCGGCACGGCTGACTTCCTCATCGGCGCGGGAGGCGGCGGGCTGCTGACGGGCGATGTTGATCCGGTCGACGTGGACCGGCGGTTCGCCGCGGTTCAGCGTGATCGCGGTCCGCCACACGATCTTCAGGTCGAGGGCCGGCGACCAGTTGTCGACGTACCAGCGGTCCAGGACGAACCGCTGGTCCCAGTCGATGTCGTCGCGGCCGTTGACCTGCGCCCAGCCGGTGATGCCGGGTCGCACCTCGAGACGGCGGGCGTCCTCCGGCGAGTAGCGGGCGACCTGCGGCAGGACGTCCGGGCGGGGGCCGACCAGGTTCATCTGGCCGCGCACCACGTTGATCAGCTGGGGCAGTTCGTCGAGGCTGGTCCGTCGCAGGAACCGGCCGCAGCGGGTGATCCGCGGGTCGTTCTCGATCAGCCCGAACGGGTCGTCGATGCCGAGCTTGGCGCTCATCGCGACCGAGTTGTGGACCATCGAGCGGAACTTCAGCATCCGGAAGGGGACGCCGTCCTTGCCGGCCCGGTCCTGGACGAAGAGGACGCCCCGGCCGTCGGCGATCCGGATCCAGGCGGCGACCGCCAGGATCACCGGGGCGAGCAGGAGGAGCATGAGAAGGGCGGTCAGCCGTTGGAGACCGTTCCAGATCAGGCGCACGGTTACCTCTTCCCTTACAGCGACTCGACGGTGGGGCCGGTGAGGCGGTGCCGGGTGTCCAGCACGTAGGGCGCGTGTTCGACGACCAGGTCGAGGTCGAAGTCGTCGTGGTCGGCGAGCAGCACCACGGCGTCGGCGGCGGCGATCTGGTCGGCGGTCAGCGGGACCATCTCGACCCGGCTGTCGACGTGTGCGTCCTCGACCACGTGCGGGTCGGCGGCCCGGACCTCGGCGCCCATGTCCAGCAGCAGCGACGCGACCCGGCGGGCCGGCGACTCCCGGGCGTCGCCGCTGTTCTTCTTGTAGGCGAGGCCGAGCAGCAGGACCCGTGAGCCGTTGACCGCCTTGCGCCGCTTGTTGAGAGCGGACACCAACCGGCGGGCGACGTAGTCGGGCATGTGGTTGTTGATGTCGTTGGCGAGCTCGACGAAGCGGAAACTCTGGCCGAGGGTCCGCTGCACCCGCCACGACAGGTAGGACGGGTCGATCGGCAGGCAGTGACCGCCGACGCCGGGGCCCGGTACGAACCGCATGTACCCGAACGGCTTGGAGCTGGCGGCGCCGATCGCCTCCCAGACGTCGATGCCGAGGTCGTGCGCGTACACCGCGAGTTCGTTGACCAGGGCGATGTTGACGTGCCGGAAGGTGTTCTCGAGCAGTTTGGCCAGCTCGGCGACCTTGGGGTCGGAGACCGGCACGGTCTTCTCCACCACCGACGCGTAGAACGCCTGGACCATGGCCAGCGACGCCGGGTTGATGCCGGAGACCACCTTCGGGGTGGTGACCAGGTTCCACTCCCGGTTGCCCGGGTCGATGCGCTCGGGGCTGTAGCCGAGGTGGAAGTCGACACCGGCGATCAGGCCGGAGCCCTCCTCCAGCAACGGCGCGACCAGCTCGGTCGTGGTGCCGGGGTAGGTGGTCGACTCCAGGGCGACGGTCGCGCCGGGCCGCAGGTAGCGGGCCAGGGTCCGGGCCGAGTCCTCGATGTAGCTGAGGTCGGGGCTGCCGTCGCGCAGCGGGGTCGGCACCGCGATCACGGCGACGTCGAAGCCGGCGCAGGCACGCGGGTCCGACGACGGGTGGAACGAGCCGGACGCGAGGACCCGCTGGAGGTGCGCCGAGGAGATGTCGTCGACGTAGGACTCACCGGCGGCGAGCCGTTTGATCCGCTCGTCGTCGACGTCGAAGCCGACGACGGTGTGCCCGACCTCGGCGGCACGGACCGCGAGAGGCAGTCCCACGTAGCCCTGACCGGCGATGACGACCCGCATGGGTGTGTTCTCCTTCGTGGGTTTGCGAGGTTTCCGGGCCTTGCGCCGGCGGTTCATGAACGCAGGCCGGGCGGGACGGCGGCCGACTCGGCACGGCGCTGTTTGCCGGCGAAGACGGGGTGCGGGGATTTGGGGAGGGCGGGGCTCTCCGACAGCCAGTGCAGGACCGCGATCAGGTCCTCCCGCGGCGACGACGGGTCCAGCAGGGAGAGCACCGCCCCGTCCAGCGGCGGCACGGGCGCCTGCGAGATGAGCGGATGGTTGGGCCGGTGGTCGGTCTCGTTCGGCCCGAGCAGGACCTCGGCGAGCTTCTCGGCCGGCCGCAGCCCGGTGTAGACGATCTGGATGTGCTGGTCGGCGGCGTCGGCGATGCGCTTGGCGACGTCGGCGATGCGAACCGGCTCACCCATGTCGAGGACCAGCACCTCACCCTTGCTCTCCAGCGCGCCGGCCTGGATGACCAGCCGCACCGCCTCCTGGACGGTCATGAAGTAGCGGGTCACATCCGGATGGGTGACGGTGATCGGGCCACCCGCCTCGACCTGGGCGGCGAACGCGGTCAGCACCGAGCCGCGGGAGCCGAGCACGTTGCCGAACCGCACACTGCAGTAGGTGCCGGTCGCGGCGGCGTCGGCGGCCGCGGTCAGGCGTTCGGTGATGCGCTTGGAATAGCCGAGGACACTGCACGGATCCGCGGCCTTGTCGGTGGAGATGTTGACGAGGCGGTCCACGTTGTGGCGCATCGCGGTCTGCAGGATCTGGTACGTGCCGATGATGTTCGTCTTGAGCGCCTCGGACGGGTGCATCTCCAGCAGCGGCAGGTGCTTGAGGGCCGCGGCGTGGAAGACGACGTGCGGCTTGTGCTCGGCGAAGACCTCGTCGAGACGCTGCTGGTCACGGATGTCGGCGACGACCAGGTTGCGGTCGTCCAGCTGCCCACGACCATCGATCGAGAGTTGTACGGCGTGCAACCCCGACTCGTCGCGGTCGAGCATGACCAGCCGCGCCGGGTTGAACCGGGCCAGCTGCCGGCACAGCTCGGAGCCGATCGAGCCGCCCGCACCGGTGACCAGCACCCGGCGGCCCTGCAGGTAGCCGGCGACGGCGGCCAGGTCGATACCGACCTCGCGGCGGCCGAGCAGGTCCTCGTGACTGACCGGGCGGATGTCCTCGACCCGGACGGTACGGCCGAACAGCTCCACCACCGGCGGGACAACCTTGAGGTCCACGTTGAGCGGCTGGGCCAGCTCGGTCAGCGACCGGATCAGGTCGGCGCTGGCACTCGGGATCGCGATGACCACGGCGTCGGCCTTGAACCGGCGGACCACGTCGGCCATGTCGTCCCGGGTGCCGCAGACCGGCACGCCCATCACCCGGAAGCTGCGTTTGGCCGGGTCGTCGTCGAGCAGCGCGACCGGGACGTACCGGCTGCGCGGGCTGCGCAGCATCGCCCGGATCACCTGGGTCGCGCCCTCACCGGCGCCCATCACCACGACCCGGCCGCCGTGCTCCGGCGACGGGCGCAGGCGGCTGTCCTGCAGCGAGCGGACCATGTAGCGCACGCCCGCCGTCAGGACCAGCGTGAACAGCCCGGCCGCGATGATCGCCGACCGCGGCACGAGACGGCCGAGGACGGTGTCCAGGACGAAGACCGCCGGTATGGTGACGACGGCGGTCCGCACCAGGGCGGCGATCTCCTCGAAGCAGCCGTACGCCCAGCGCCCGGTGTAGAGGCCGAAGTGGATACCGGCCGCGGTGTGCACGACCGCGGCGACCGCGGCCAGCACCACGAGACCGACGAAGTCGACTTCACCGACGTGGCCGTCGTGGCGCAGCAACGTCGCGATCAGCAGCGCGGCGGCCAGGGCCACCGCGTCGACGGCCGCGCGGGCGGCGCGGCCGGGCAGGGTTCGGCGGTACCACGGAACCGGGTATGGGCCCGGTCCACGCCAGTCGCCGGGAGTCGCGTCGGCGCTCGTGTCGCCGGACGCTCGTCGCCGTACCTGCATGGATTCCCCCTCGTACGATGCCGGCACGGCCGGCCGCGGATCCTTCGTTGCGCGAACTTCGCGCACACAAGGAAAAGCGAGCCGGCACAAATGCATTTCCGGACGTGAAATGCGGCCGCGACTCCCTTTAGCAAAATTAGAGTTGCAGTCAACGGGGGGCGGTTTACAGTAGCAATTGTCATACGCTACGTGAGTAAATCTCACCTTCGTTGATCGGCATTTTTCCGCGATACGTACGGGCAGGCCGGCATGACCATTCGGCGGATGATGTCATATCGACGGTGAATAGCTCTCACCTTAGGCGTGACATCTGCGACTTCCGTTGCGACGCACTTTCCGGCAGCGTCTTCAAGGCGGATGTCGCAAGCGTTCTGTCGAGAATGCGACCGGGGGACAAAGGATGAGGGTGCTGCACGTCATCAGCACGCTGGAACCGGGTGGAGCCGGGAGCCAATTGCGGTTGCTGGTGCGCCGGATGCCGTACGACAGCGAGATCGTCACACTCGGCGCCGCCGATTCTCCCACCGTGCCGGTGCACCGGATACCGAGCGGCCGCGACCACGACCCGACGGCCGTCCGGAGACTGCGGCGGCTCATGCGCGACGGCCGTTACGACCTCGTGCACACCCACATGCACCGGGCCTGCGTACAGGGCCGGATCGCCGCCCGGCTGGCCGGTGTGCCGCACGTGGTGGCCACCGCGCACCACCTGGACGATCCGTCCTCCGCCCTCTACCGGGTGAGCGAGCGCCTCGGCCAGGTCACCATCGCCCCGTCCCCGGCGATCGCCGGACGGCTGCGCGACCGGGGCGTCCCGGAGAGCCGGATCGCCGCGATCCCGGCGGCCATCGACCCGGCCGAGTTCCGCTTCGACCCGATCCTGCGGGCCGCCTCCCGCGCCCGGCTCGGCATCGCCCCGGACCGGCCGGTCATCGGCAGCGTCGGCCGGCTCGCCCCGGACAAGCGGCTCGACCTGCTGATCAGGGCCGTCGCCGAGGTGCCGGACGCGATGCTGCTGCTGGCCGGCGACGGACCGGCCCGTGCCGACCTGGAACGGCTCGCCGAGATCGAGGGCGTCGCCGGCCGGGTCCGGTTCGCCGGCGCGGTCACCCACCCGCGCGAGACGCTCTGCGCCATCGACGTCTTCGCCTCCCCCGATCAGTCGACGTTCGGCCTGGCCACCCTGGAGGCGGTGGCCGCCGGGCTGCCGGCCGTCTACGGCTCGTGCGTGCCACTGGAGGAGCGGGCCGCCGCCCGGGCCCCGATCCCCGGCACCCACCGGCTCTCCCAGGATCGCGAGTCGCTGCCCCGAGCCCTGCGTGCCGAGGTGCTGTGCCTGGCCGAGCGGCACGGCGCCAGGCTTCCGGCAAGATCGGCGGGGGTACGGTACGAGGCCGGCCACCTGGCGGACGCGGTCGGGGAGCTCTACGAGCAGGTGTCGACGCGCCCGGCCCGGCGGTTCATCGGGTCGCTGCCGGGGTCTCGCGGCCGTCTCGGCCGTTCCGGCCTTCTTGGTCGCTTCGGGCGTTTCGGGCGTTTCGGGCGAAAGCACAGCTTCCCACTGCCCGGCGGAAGTGTTCGAAACGCATGAGCCGGCGGAACGCCAGATAGCCCAGCCAGGTGCCGAGCGTGTTCGACGTCAGGTCGTTCACGTCGGCCCACCGGTTGCCGTCCAGAGTGAAGAGCATCACCAGCTGGGTCGTCTCGATCGCCAGGCTGACCAGGAACCCGATCCGCACCAGCCGGCGCTCCTCGCGGATCCCGAACAGCAGGAACAGCAGACCGGCCAGCGGGAGCGTCATGATCGTGTTGAGCACGAAGTCGAGCGGCCGCATCTCCAGCAGCGGGATGAAGATGAACCGGTACTGGTCGGGGTCGTAGTCGCCGCCCCACGCCAGATGCATCGGCAGCAGCGTGGCACCGAGCACCGCCACCGCATACCACCCGGCGAACCAGCCGAGCGCCACCCGCGCCGGGGTCAGCAGCCCCCGCAGGCGCAGGAACAGCACGACGGCGAGCATCAGGGCGAGACCCAGGGGCAGCAGAACGGGCAGCGCCGGGATGTCGTATTGGTGGGTTGGCATCCGTTCCCACGCTACCTGCGGTACGTGACCGTCAACGGAGCCATCCCTCCTTCCGGGCGATACGGATCGCGTCGAGCCTATTGCGCGCGCCGGTCTTGGAAATGATCGCGGAAAGGTAATTCCGCACCGTTCCGCCGGACAGATAGAGACGACCGGCGATCTCTTTCACCGACTCGCCCTCGGCGGCCAGGCCGAGCACCTCCAGCTCACGCGTGCTCAGGCCCCGGTCGGTGTTGAGCGAGGCGGCCTGCAGCATCGGCGACACCACCCGCTCGCCACGGGCCAGCCGCCGCACGGTGTCCGCCAGCATCGCCGGTGACGTGTCCTTGATCAGGAAGTTCAGCCCGCCGTTCCACCGGCGGGGCGGCAGCATGCCCCGTTTCGACGGATCGCAGAGCAGCAGCATCGAGCACGACGGGATCGCGGTGTGCAGCTGGTCGGCGACCGGCAGGACCTGGCTCACCATGTACTGCGTGTCGATCACGACGACGGCCGGCCACAATTGCGCGGCCCGCTGCGCGAGATCACCACCCAACGGCAGGGTGTCGACGTAATGCATGTCCGGTTCGGTCTCGAGGAACGCTCGCACCGGGACACCGAAATATCCCTCATCTCTCACCACAACGACCCGGATCATCACACCACCCTCGTCGATGGACGCCCGGCGCCGGCCGGTTGTCGACCTGTCAGGAACGCTGGATGCACATACCTTTCTAGCGCCCCGTGTCCATTCAGTGGACCTCGGGTCGACAGATCTTCCATTGATCCGGGAAAACGGTCGTCCTCCCAGTTCACAGGCATTTCGTGCCAATGGAGATCACCACTGGGCACACACTTAACGTAACCGGCCGGAGCACGCTGCGCACCTGCCCATAGCCGATCGAACGATGCAGGTATGCCGGATCAACGAATCAGGGAGACGAAATGACCAGGACATCGATCAGTTACCCGTGGGAAACCCAGGCGATGTCCCACTATTTCTGGACCAAACGTACAGCGTTCTGATCGATTTTCGCCATTCCGATCACCTGAAAGTGATAACGGTTCCCCGTCCGCGGCCGAACCGTTATCCACATCATTCATGATCGCATCCAAAAGCGAGAGAACCTCACTCGACCGAAAAGGACCACCCATTCCCTCCCCCGGGTGACACGCTCACGGTCCACGGCTCCACGGCATTTCGCCCATTTGGTACGCCGCCCGCCGCACCCCAACCACACCACCCCGTCCCGCCCATCCCCACGGCGGGTCCGCCCCTCCCGACCAGGGCGCCGAACACACCCAGCACACCCTCCGGGCGCGAACGCCGCCCACCCCAGAGCAGTAACCGCACCCAACAAACCTCCGGGCACGACCACCGCCCACCCAGGACTGCGAACACACCCAGCACACCCTCCGGGCCCGAACACCGCCCACCCCAGAGCAGTAACCGCACCCAACAAACCTCCGGGCACGACCACCGCCCACCCAGGGCGGCGAACACACCCAGCGAGATGCACAGGCGCGCCCGGCGCCCCGGCCGACACGACAACTCCACCCGGACAGCCCCTGGGCGCGGTCACCGCCCAGCCGGGGGGCGACGATCACACCCAGCGAGGTACACGGGCGCGCCCGGCGCCCCGGCTGGAACAACAACTCCGCCCGGACAGCCTCTGGGTGCGGTCACCGCCCGGTTGGGGGCGGTGACCACACCCGACGGTGCCTCGGGCGCGGCTGCCGCTCACCAGGGCGGTGATCGCACCCGACGGGATCCTGGATACGGCACCCGCCCGCCGGAGGGCGATGATCACACCCAGCGAGGTACACGGGCGCGCCCGGCGCCCCGGCCGGCACGACAACTCCACCCGGACAGCCTCTGGGCGCGGTCACCGCCCGGATGGGGGGCGGCGACCACACCCGACGGTGCCTCGGGCGCGGCTGCCGCTCACCAGGGCGGTGATCACACCCGACGGGATCCTGGATACGGCACCCGCCCACCGGAGGGCGATGATCACACCCAGCAGGTCCACCGGGGCACACGGCGGGCGCGCGGCGGGCGCGCGGCAGCCGAGCGGGCAGGTGAACAGGCAGGTGAACAGGCAGGGTGAGCAGGCGGGTGAGCGACAGGTGGTGGGTGGGTTACGGGTGGTGGTCTGGCGGTGAGGGGCGTATTCGGCCCGGCGGGCGCGGTTCGGTCTTGAGGGGGTGCCCCCGTTGCGGGGGACGGGCGGGACGGTGTGGGTGTGGTTGGGGAGGAGTGGCCGTACCAGAGAAGTCGGGTTGGCGGGGTTGGGTTGAAGATGTAGTCTGCCCGGCAATGAATACCTTCGGTTGTGGAACGGGGGTCTCGTCCGCGCAAGGTGAGTGCTGATGCGCTCCTTGATCGCGGACGGGCGGGCCCGTCTTCTCAGTTGGCGGCGCGTGCGGGAGTTCGCCGTGCCGGCCTCGATGATCGTTGTCGCCACCGCTCGCCGTGACGTCGGCGACTGGGTCGGAGCATGTGCCGCCGCGCACGTCGATGTGGATCTAGACCTGCGTACTGTGACGTCCCGATACGGTCGGGAGTTCACCGCGCGGGTTCGGTCCGACCTGCGGCGTCTCGCCCCTGACCTGCTGCGATGGCACCTACCGCGAACCGTCTCGGACGGACTGTTGCGGCCCGGGCTGACCATGTCACTGGTCCGGTATCCCGGGCCGGTCCATCTCGTCGCACGGACCGCGCCGAGCTGGGCGGACGCCGGGCAGCGGATCAGCCTGGCGCTGTGGGATCCGGACGTGCCGGACACCGGGCCGCATCCCCGGCCACGGCCGGACCGGCGGTTCCGGCTCGACCTCCATCCACATTTGTGGGCCGCCGATCGAGCCCATGAACTGCGAGAACGCTGCGGCGACCCATCCCTCGCCGATCCCGCCCCCGAGCCGGGACTTGCTCGCGGCCGGCAACCCGCCGCCGGGCCCTCCCCCGAGCCGGGCCTTCATCGCGGCCGGCGACCCCTCGCCGAACCCTCCACCGAGCCAGGACTTGCTCGCGACCGGCAACCCGCCGCCGAACCCTCCACCGAGCCCGGACTTCATCGCGGCCGGCGACCCCTCGCCCGTCCATCCTGGATGGGTGATGTGCCGGCGGGATGCGGGTATGCCGTGCACCGGTGGGAGGCGGAGGCGGAGATCCTGCGGCTGGCGGATGGCTACGACGGGGCGGTCGCGGTGCGGCTCGGGAACGGGCGGCGGCTGCTCCTGTCCGGGGATCACGGCGCCGGCATGCGGGGCGGGGGTGCGGTTCTTCCCTTCGCGGCCACGTGGATCCTGCCCGACCTGGAGCTCCTGCACGCCGGGATGATCACCGGATCGCTGCTGCATCCGCTGGTCGCGGAAGCCCTGACGCCGTCACCGGCCGCCGGCCTCGCCGGTTCCCGGGTACCCGCCGGCTCCATCGTGGCCGGCGCCGTCACACCCGCACCGGACCTGAGGGCCGCCGCCACACGAGACCGCGTTGGCGGGCTCACGCCCCAGGAAGACCGGGAAGGAAAGTTCACACCCCAGGAAGACCGCGAAGGCGGGTTCACGGCGCGGGGAGACCACGAAGGCGGGTTCACGCCCCAGGAAGACCACGAAGGCGAGCTCACGCCCCAGGAAGAACACGAAGGCGAGCTCACGCCCCAGGGAGACTGCGAAGGCGAGCTCGGGGACGCGGGAGACCGCGAGGTCGGGCCGGACCGCCGCGAGGTCGGGCCGGACCGCGCTGGTGGGGGCGGGCAGGACCGCGCTGGTGGGGGCGGGCAGGACCGCGCTGGTGGGGGCGGGCCGGACCGCGCTGGTGGGGGCGGGCAGGACGAGGTTCGGACGGTCGCGTGCTGCGGGGAGATCCATCGGCTGGCACTGGTGGACGGTCGGCTCACGCCGCTCGACCACGACGACGCCGAGCTGCGCCGGGAGGAGATGCTCGCGGTCCTCGGTGGGCCGCCGCTCCCCTGCCTGCGGGCGATCGACGCCGCCACCCGGCATCCGGACTGTCTGGACGAGGTGCGCACCCGCCTGGACCACGGCGATCTGGCGGGTGCGACCGCGCTGGTCACCGACCTCCTCGGCCCGGACATCGAGCCGGAGGGCGAACTACGCGACGCCTTCGCGGACGCCCAGGAGGGCCGGGTCGGTCACGGTCTCTACCGGGCCGGGCTGGCCCTGGGCGGCACGACCACCCCGATCCTGCCCCGCAAGGAGCGCGCCGGCCGGCGCGGCCGCCATCACCGGCTCCCGAAGAGGGCAGCCGTCATCCACTGACCCGCCGATGCGGCGAGCAGATGAAGCCGGACCGCCGATGCGGCGAGCAGATGAAGCCGGCCCGCCGACGCGGCGAGCACACGAAGCCGGACCGCCCACACGGCGAACACATGAAGCCGACCCGCCGACGCGGCCGGCAACCGACCCCGACCCACCGACACAGCCGGTCCCGGACCGACCCACCGACACAGCCGGTCCCGGACCGACCCACCGACACAGCCGGTCCCGGACCGACCCACCGACACAGCCGGTCCCGGACCGACCCACCGACGCGGTTGGTGCCGGGCCGACCCGTCGGGCGTTCCCGCGCCGAGCGGGACGACACCGAAAACGCGCCGCTGCCCGAGCGCGCGTCCGCCCGTACCCCCGAATCTTTGAAGGTGGTTGATGTGATGCTCTCCGACCGGAATCTTCCCGTCGCCGACGACCTGATCGCCCTGCTCACCGCGACCGGCACCGAGTCGCGGCCGGACAACCAGCTGGAAGCCCTCACTCTCGCCGTCGCCGCGGACCTGCCGGTGCTGCTCTGGGGTGAGCCCGGCATCGGCAAGACCGCCACCCTCAACCAGCTCGCCGACGGTCTGGGACTGCCGCTGACCACGGTGATCGCGAGCGTTCACGAGCCGTCGGACTTCGCCGGGCTGCCGGTCGTCGGCGACGATCCGGCGACGCAGGGGGTGCCGATGGCGCCGCCGGACTGGGCGGTTCAGCTGGTTCGTGCCGGTGAGGGCCTGCTGTTCCTGGACGAACTGTCGACGGCCCCGCCCGCGGTGCAGGCCGCCCTGCTGCGGGTGGTGCTGGAACGCCGGGTCGGTGCGCTGCGCCTGCCGCCGGGGGTGCGGATCGTGGCTGCCGCGAACCCGCGTTCGTCGGCCGCCGACGGATGGGAGCTGAGCCCGCCTCTGGCCAACCGGTTCGTGCACCTGCAATGGACGTACGAGCACGACGTCGTCGTCCGTGGCCTGGGTGGGACGTGGCCGCGGGCGGTACTGCCCCGGCTGGACCCGGATCTGCTGGTGTCGGCGGTGGCCCGGGCCCGGCGGGCGGTGTGCGGGTTCCTGGAGGCGCGGCCCACCCTGGTGCACCGTCTGCCGGACAGTGAGGCCCGCCGCGGTGGGCCGTGGCCGTCGCCGCGCAGCTGGGACATGGCGTTGCGGCTGGTCGCGTTCGCCACGGCGGCCGGTGTGTCCCGGGAGGTGCTGTCGATGCTGGTCCGCGGGACGGTCGGCGACGGCCCGGGGCTGGAGTTGCTGGCGTTCGTCGACCGGCTCGACCTGCCCGACCCGGAGACGCTGCTCGCCGATCCGGCCGCCGCCGACCTGCCGGACCGCGGCGACCTGCGGCAGGCGACCCTCGACGGCGTGGTCGAGGCGGTCCGCAAACGGCCGGAACGGTCCCGCTGGGACGCCGCCTGGGCGGTCCTGGTGCGGGCGCTGGAGACCGGCGCGCCGGACCTGGTGGTGGTACCGGCGTCGACACTGGCCTCGCTGCGGCGCGACGCCTGGCCGGTCCCGGCCGAGATGGAACGCCTGGCCCCGGTGATGACGCTGCGCAAACGCGTCGCGGCGGCCCGATGACGACGCGGACGGTCTTCACCCGGGAGGAGACGGAGAGGTTGTACGCCGCCCGGCTGTTCGCCGCAGAGGCACGACCGTACCTGGCCACGGCGTTGTACGCGCTGAAACCGGTCCTGTCGTGGACGGTCCCGACGATGGCTGTCGACCGGTACTGGCGCTGCTACGTCTCTCCCGCTTTCGTGGCCGCCACCCCGGTCGACGAACTCGCCGGGGTCTGGGTGCACGAGGTGTCCCACCTGCTGCGCGACCACCACGGCCGGGGTGAGCGCCTGGCCGCCGACAAGGATCTGACCGGCCCCGGCGACCGGCTGCGGATGAACATCGCCGCCGACTTCGAGATCAACGACGACGTGTACGGGGACGGCCTCCCCCGCCCCGCCGATGCGATCGGCCCCGAGCTGCTGGAACTGGAACCCGGCAAGCTCATGGAGGAGTACCTGCCGATGATCGCGATCGGCCCGTACTTCCGGCAGCTGGCGTGGCTGGACTGCGGCGGCGGCGCCGACGGGTCGGACCGGCGGTGGGAGCTGGGCCCGGACGGCGCGCACGGCCTGGACGCGCAGGAACGGGCGCTGGTCCGCTACCGGGTGGCGCAGGGTCTGATCGGCCGTGGTGACGCCCCGGGTGGGTGGCAGCGCTGGGCGGAGAAGGTGATGCACCCGCCGCAGCCGTGGCGGCGGTTGCTCGGCAACGCGGTCCGGTCGGCGGTGTCCGCGCCGGGGGTCGGTGAGGACTACGTCCACCACCGCCCGTCCCGCCGGTCGTCGAGCCTGCCCGGGGTGATCCTGCCGAGTCTGCGCCGCCGTCCGCCCCAGGTCAGCGTCGTGATCGACACGTCCGGTTCGGTCAGTGACACCGAACTCGGCACCGCGCTGCTCGAGGTCGCCGGGATCACCCGGGCCGTCGGTGGCCGTCGTGACCTGGTGCGGGTCGTCTCCTGTGACGCGGCCGCGCACGTGACCGCGGGGATCTGCGAGTCCGAGGGGATTCCGCTGCTCGGTGGCGGCGGCACCGACATGCGCGAGGGTTTCGTGAAGGCGCTGTCCGCCCGGCCGGCCCCGGACGTGATCGTGGTCCTGACCGATGGGCAGACCCCGTGGCCGCGGCGCAGCCCGCCGTGCCGCACCGTGATCGGCCTGTTCCCCCGGCCGCGGGACGTCGACGAGAACGATCCGGACTACGAGCTCGACCTGCCGCCCGCCTGGGCGCGGGTGGTGACGCTCGGCTGACCCGCCGTCAGGGCCGCTCAAACGGGGGGCGGTCCTGACGGTGCAGGACCGTGAGCCGTCGCTCACGCTGCTCGTCCGCCTGCCGGACGGTGGCTGAGCGACGGCTCACGAACGCAGCGCGCCGTAGATCAGCGGGGTGACGGTGGCGGCGAGGCCGGCGGCTTCGGCGGCGGTGAGCGCCGGATCGGCCCGCCGGATGTCCAGCGCCTCGTCGAGGCCGGCGAGCGGTCGACCGCCGGCCTTGCTCAGAGGGCCGCCGGCCCTGCTCAGCGAGTCGCCGGCCCCGCTCAGGAAGGCGCCGAGGAACGCGCCGAGGAACGCGCCGGCCGCCGCCGCGTGCGGGTGACCGGGCTCAGCCGCGACCTGGGCCATGATGATCGCGGTGAGACACACGTCGACCTCGGGCCGGCCCTCGGCCGCGTTGTGCCAGTCGATCACGACAGGCCCGCCGTCGGTCAGCATGACGTTCTCCGGGTGCAGGTCGCGGTGCAGGATCCGGTCCCGGCCGGAGCGGGACGGCAGCCGGTGCAGGTGTTCGTGGAGGTCGACCAGGATCGCGGCGCCGGTGTCGACGTCGAGCTCCCCGGCGGCGAACGCCTCGGTCATGGTGCGCCCGTCGATCCGGTCGAGGATCATGTCCGCACCGTCCGCCGAGTGGACCCGCGGCACCGGATAGCCGTGCCCGGCCAGGTAGGCCATCAGCTCGGCCTCCCCGGTGGCGTCGTCGCCGCGCCGATAGCGCCGCAGCACCCGGTCCGCGTCGATCGCATAGACGTCCGCCTCACGCCCGGAACCGAGAAGATCCATGCCCGTCACCGTACCGATACGGCACGAGGCCGCCCGGTGGACGACCGGACGGCCTCGTGGATGACACCGATCAGTGCAGGATGACCGGGGTGGCGCCCTTCTCCTCGTCGAGCAGGTGCGACTCCTCGCGCTTGCGCGGCAGGAACAGCGCCGGGATCAGGGTCAGCAGCGTCAGGACGAAGGCGACGGTGAACGTCGTCGCGAACGAGTCGGCCGCGAACTCCAGACCCCGCTCCAGCAGGCTCTTGTCGGGGAAGGCGGCCGCCATCTCCGGGTTCATCTGGGCGCCGATGGCCAGCTGCGCCTCGGTGGTGGCGACCGGCTGACCGGTCGCCGGGTCGGGGAAGGTGACCGGGGTCGAGTCGTTCAGCTCCGAGGTCAGGATCACCGACATGACCGCGCCACCGACCGAACCGGCGATCTGCTGCAGGATGTTGAGCAGCGTCGACCCGCGGGCCACCTCGTGGTTGGTCAGCGTGCGCAGCGCCGACGTCATGATCGGCATCATCGTGCCGCCCATGCCGAGACCCATCACGAACAGCGAGCCGCACAGCAGTACATACGACGTGTCGGTCCCGACCTGGGTGAACGCGAAGAAGCCGGCCGCGATCAGGAGCAGCGCGAACGGGACGGTCCGGCCGACCGGGATCTTGTCGGCGAGCATGCCGGCGATCGGCATGGTGACCATGGCGCCGATGCCCTGCGGGGCCATCAGCAGGCCGGCGTGCAGCGTCGACTCGCCGTGGATCTGCAGGAAGTAGCTCGGGAAGAGCAGACCGGCACCCATGAACGCGACGGTGAACACCGCGAGGGTGATCGACGCGACGGTCAGGTTGCGGTTGCGCAGCAGCCGCAGGTCGAGCAGCGGGTGCTTCGGCTTGAACGAGTAGAAGATGAACCCGATCACCAGCAGGGCGCCGGCGAGCATCGGCACCCACACCTTGGTGGCGGAGATGGTCTGCTCCTCGGGCAGCGTGGAGACGCCGTAGAGGAAGAGGGCGAGACCGGGCGACAGCATCAGCATGCCGATGAAGTCGAACGACTCGGACGGCTCGGGGGTGTCCTTCGGCAGGACGATCTGGGCGTAGATCAGCGCGCCGACACCGATCGGCAGGTTGATCAGGAAGATCCAGTGCCAGCTGTACGAGTCGATGAGCCAGCCACCGAGGATGGGGCCGCTGATCGGGCCGAGCAGCATCGGGATGCCGAGGACCGCCATGAGCCGGCCGATGCGCTCAGGGCCGGCCGCCTTCGTCATGATCGTCATGCCGAGCGGCATCAGCATGCCACCGCCGAGGCCCTGCAGGACCCGGTAGGCGACGAGCTGCCCGATGTTGTCGGCGGTGGCGCAGAGCACCGAGCCGAGGGTGAACAGCAGCAGCGCGGTCATGTAGAGCCGCTTGGTGCCGAATCGGTCGGCGGCCCAGCCGGTCAGCGGGATGACCGTGGCGAGGGCGAGGGTGTAACCGGTCATGGTCCAGGCGACATCCGCATACGTCGCGTCGAACTCTTCCATGAAGGTCGGCAGCGCGACGCTGACCACGGTGACGTCGAGGATCGACATGATGGCGCCGAGGACCACAACCCCGGCGACCTTGAGAACGGCGCCGTCCAGTTTCGCCGGCGCCGAGGTCTGACTGCTCACAACATCTCCACAGGTAGGACGGCATTCCGGAGCTTAGTGACGGGGTACGACACGGTTCTCAGGATTTATCGGGGTCGCCGGATTCTTCCGGAGCCGATCTACGCACCCATGCCGAGGCGAGTATTCCCAGGCCATTGGCGGTCCAGTGGAGGACGAACGGCGCCAGGACACCACCCGAGGCGGCCCGGAGAAAGCTGAGAAGAACCCCCGCCAGGGTGGTGAACGCCACTTCTCCTCTGTCCGGAAGATGCCAGAGCCCGAAGAGCACAGCGGTGATCACGGTCGCCCAGCCCACCCCGTGCTCGTCGGCGATCAGTCCCCACAGCACCCCGCGGAAGGCCACCTCCTCGAAGATCACCGTCGAGAGGGGCACCCCGATCAGGGCCCGGCGAACCGGGTGATCGTAGGAACGGGCCGCCAGGGCCTCGCGCCCGGCCGGGATGAGCAGCAGGATCCCGTAGACCGCGGCCATCGCGAGTGCGGCGGCCACCGCGTACTCCCAGCCGCACCAGGAGAGGGTGACCCCGGAGACCACGACCAGCAGGATCGCCGCGAGCGGCCCGGCGAACGGCTGGGAGCGGGACGGCCCGTGGTGGTTCCAGACGCGGACCGCCGCCATGATCAGCAGGACGACGGCGACGGTCACCGGCCGCGGAGATCGATGTCGATCGGCATGACCGTCACATTAATCGGTCGACGCCCCTGCCGGTCTCTCGTACCGTTGCGCCATCACCGCGACCGGAGAGGAGACACGGCCATGCGCTACCGCACCGCCGTCGTCATCCCCGTGTCGCGTTTCGAGCTGATCCTCGTGTCTGGTGTGGCCGGCTCCGGCTGCGCCACCGGGGCTGGTCTCTGCCTGTAAAGGGCGCGGTCCGCCTTCCGATCAGACTCGAGAGAACCCACGATCATGCATGTCCGAAACATCGGCATCCTCGCGCACGTCGACGCCGGCAAGACCACCCTCACCGAACGGATCCTCTTCGCCACCGGTATGACCCACCGGACCGGCCGGGTCGACGACGGCAACACCGTCACCGACTTCGACCCGCAGGAACGCGACCGTGGCATCACCATCTTCGCCGCGGCCGTGACCTGTGACTGGGCCGGCACGAGGATCAACCTGATCGACACACCGGGCCACGTCGACTTCTCCGACGAGGTGGAGCGGTCGCTGCGCGTCCTGGACGGGGCGGTCGCCGTCTTCGACGGTGTCGCCGGTGTCGAGCCGCAGTCCGAGACGGTGTGGCGGACCGCCGACCGGTACGGCGTGCCCCGCATCGCGTTCGTGAACAAGCTCGACCGGGCCGGGGCGGACCTGGACGCCGCGGTCGCCTCGATCCGGGACCGGCTCGAGGTGGTTCCGCTGGTGGTGCAGGTCCCGATCGGCCGGGAGGGCGACCTCACCGGCGTGATCGACCTGGTCGACCAGCCGCCGCCGTCCGTCGCCGAGGCCCGGAGGGCGCTGGAGGAGGCCGTCGCCGAGTTGCACCCCGGTGCGCTGGAGGAGCTGGGCGACATGTCCGACTCGACACTCCGGAAAGCGATAACCGACCTGGTCGGAAACGGACAGGCAGTCGCCGTGCTGTGTGGCTCCGCGCACCGGAGCATCGGTGTCGAACAGTTGCTCGACGCCATCGTCGACTACCTGCCCGCACCCTCCGGCGACGAGATGAAGGACCCGGTCGCGCTCGTGTTCAAGAAACGCGACCGGCTCTCCTACCTGCGCGTCTACGACGGCACGATCACGAAGGGGGATGTCCTGTGGGACGCGCGCGACGGCCGTACCGAAAGGATCTCCCGCATCCTCCGGGTCCAGGCCGACCGGCACACCGACATCGACCGAGCGGTCGCCGGCGACATCGTCGCCGTCACCGGGTTGAAGGCCGCCCGCACCGGCGCCACCCTCTCCACCAGGGCGAACCCGGTGGTGCTGGAGGCGCCGCGGGTGACCGAGCCGCTGGTCTCGGTCGCAGTGGAGGCACGCACGCGATCCGAGGCGCAACGTCTGCCGGGCGCTCTCGCGGCGCTGGCCGCGGAGGACCCTTCCCTGACGGTACGCACGGACGCCGAAACCGGTCAGACCCTGCTGTCCGGCCTGGGTGAACTGCATCTGGAGGTGGCCGTGGAGAAACTGCGGCAGGCGACCGGCCTGACGCTGACCACCGGCCGTCCGCAGGTCGCCTACCGGCAGGCGGTGACCGGCGGTGTCACCGGCGTGGTCTACCGGCACGTCAAGCAGGACGGCGGCGCGGGCCAGTTCGCGCACGTCGTCCTGGACGTCACACCGGCCGACGGCACCGGCTTCACGTTCACCTCGACGGTGACCGGTGGCCGGGTGCCGGCCGAGTTCGCCCGCGCGGTCGAGGCCGGCTGCCGGGAAGCCCTCGGCGACGGTGAACATCCGGTGGTGGGGCTGCGGGTGACGCTGACCGACGGGCAGACACACGTGAAGGACTCGTCGGAGACGGCGTTCCGGGCGGCGGGCCGGTTCGGGCTGCGCCAGGCGCTCCAGGCCTGCACGCTCACGCTGCTCGAACCGGTGGCCGAGGTGACGGTCAGCGCGCCGGCCGAGACGATCGGCGCGGTGCTCGGTGACCTGGCCGCACGCCGTGCCCAGGTGACCGACTCGTCGGTGCGCACGGTGACCGCCACGGTGCCGCTGGCCGAGCTGTTCGGCTACGCGACCCGGTTGCGCAGCCGCACGCACGGCCGGGGCACGTTCACCAGCCGGCCGGCCGGTTACCGCCCGGCGGCGTGAGTGACGGGGTGGGCCCGGGGTCGATCCCGGGCCCGCCCCGGTGGCCGTCGGCGCTGTCGCACCGTCACTCCTTGATGTCGACCTGGTAGAGCAGGCTGCGGTGGGTGGGGAGGTAGCCGAGCGAGTCGTTGACCCGCCGCATCGCGGTGTTGCTGTCGGCGGTGTCGGCGAGCAGCCCGTCCAGCTCGGGGAACCGGGAGCGCACCTCGTCGATCTGCGCCGCCTTGAGCCACCGGGCCAGCCCGTGGCCCCGGTGTTCCGGCAGGACCCCGGTCCCGTAGTGCTGGCCGTCCCCGGTCCCGTCACCGGCCACGACGACCTCGGTGAACCCGGCGATCTCGCCGTCCGAACCGATCGCCGCCGTGGTCAGCAGGGTCTCGCCGCGGTTGGCCACGACGTCGGCGACCCGGTGCAGCCGCTCCACGTCCCACTCGTCGGGGGTCCAGGCGGCGTCGTCCATCGGCATGTCGTCCATCGCCTTGCGGGACCGCGCGAACGTCTCGGCCAGTTCGCCGGAGACCCGGCCCGTCCAGTGGACGATCCGATAGCCCTCCGGCGCCGGCACCTCGCGGCCGTCCCAGTCGGCGAGGGCCAGGCGGGTGTACGTCAGTGCCAGCACCCGCCGCAGCCCCGCCGCCGCGCAGAACGCCTCCCCTTCGGAGCCCTCCCGGACCGGCTGCCCGAGCAGGGCGGTCAGCCCGCGCTCGGTGGCGGACCCGACGGCCTCGCGCAGCAGGCGGGCGCCGACACCGCTGCGGCGTTCGGCCGGGTGCACGGTGATCCGCAGTTCGCCGGCACCGCCGCCGGCGAGGGCGTAGACGTACGCGGTCCCCAGTGGCCGCCCGTCGTCGCCCTCGGCGATCCAGACAGGGTTGCCGGTGGACGGGTCGGTGAGCGCGATGACGCGTGAAATCATGCGAGGCATTGTTCTCCATCTCATCCGTGCCGGGGGATGTCCCCACCCGGTGCGGTCGACACGCTGCTTCCCATGGCTCAGGACGCGAAACCGACGGGGAACCGGACGAGGCTGGCAGTCCTGCTGTCGATGGCCATGTTCGTGCTGGTCGTCGACACCTCCCTGATGAACGTGTCGATCTCGGCGGTGGTCCGTGATCTGAACACCACGGCCAGCGGGGTTCAGTCGGCGATCGCTCTGGAGGCGCTGGTCTCGGCCGCGTTCATCCTGATCGGTGGCAAGGTCGGCGATCTCATCGGGCGCAAGCGGGCGTACGTGCTGGGCCTGCTCGGCTACGCGGTCGGCGCCCTGGCCATGACGGTGGCCGACACCCTGCTGCCGATCGTGATCTGCTGGGCGCTGATCGGCGGCATCGGCGCGTCCCTGCTGCTGCCGTCGATGCAGTCGCTGATCCACGGCAACTTCGAGGGCGCCGAGCAGCGCCGTGTCTACGCCATGGTCGGTGCCGCGGCCGCGATCGCCGCCGCGGTGGGCCCGCTGCTCGGCGGTTTCATCACCACGTTCCTGTCGTGGCGGGTCGGGTTCGCGCTGGAGGTCGTGATCATCGCCGGGGTGCTGTCCGGCATCGGCCTGGTCCGCAACGTCGAATACACCGGCCCACGGCACATCGACGTGGTCGGCGCGATCCTGTCGGTCGCCGGCATGGGCGGCATCGTTCTCGGCATCCTGGTCTGGGAGGAGGGCGGCGGCGCGGTCGCCGCGCTGCTGCTGCTCGGTGTCGCCGGTCTGGCCGGGCTCGCCTGGTGGCTGCGCCGCCGCAAGAGGACCGGGCGTCCGGCGCTGCTCGATCCCGGCATCTTCCGGTCGGGCCTGTTCCGGGCCGGCATCTCCGGGCAGATGCTCCAGCAGACCGCGCTGGGTGGCCTGATGATCGCCCTGCCGATCTACCTCCAGATGGTGCTCGGCTACAACGCGCTGGAGGCGGGGCTGTCGCTGGCCCCGCTGTCGCTGAGCATGTTCGCGGTGGCCCTGCTGGCCGGCCGCACCGCCGGACGGTGGCGCCCGGCGAACATCATCCGCACCGGCTTCGCCCTGCTGACCGCCGGCACGCTGGCGCTCGTACCGCTGGTGCCGCAGTCCGGTTTCGGCTGGCAGCTGGTGCTCCCGCTGGCCGTCGCCGGGTCCGGGCTCGGCATGCTGGTGTCCCAGCTGAACAACTACACGCTCTCGCCGATCGAGGAGGAGCGGGTCAGTGAGGCGGCCGCGGTCAACTCGGCCGGCGGCTCGTTCGGCCTGTCGTTCGGTCTCGCCGCGGCCGGGGCGATCATGCTGGCCACCCTGGCGGTGTCGTTCACCGATCGGGCCGAGCAGAGCACCGTCCTCGACCCGGGCCAGCAGCAGCAGGTCGCGGCCGCTCTGGAGCGGGACGCCGAGGTGATGTCCGACGAGCACCTGACGGCGCTCCTGGCGGGCCAGCCCACCGAGGTACGCGACGAGATGCTCCGCATCAACACGGAGGCCCGCCCGATCGCCCTCCAGGCGGCGCTGCTCCTGCCGCTGCTCGCCGGGCTGCTCGGGCTGCTCAACGCGTTCCGGATGGCCCGGCTGCCGGATCCGCGGCCGTCCGAGGGCGGCGACAATCTGCTCGGCTGATCCGGCACGGATCGTCACGTCGCTGGCACATACGGATGACATCATTCCGGCATGCGTTCAACGGTGGCGGCAGTGCACGACGTGGTGACCAGGCTGGAACCGGTCGACAATCTCGAAGGCGAACACCGCGGTCACGCCCTCGGCTGGCTGCGGAGCACCGACGACGTGTTCCGCCGGGTCAAGCCGGCCGAGCCGTCGCGGCACCTGGTGTCGTACGTGGTGCCGGTGGACCCGGCCGACGGCAGTCTGCTGCTCGTCGAGCACGTCAACGCCGGCCTGTGGCTACCGCCGGGCGGGCACGTCGAGGTCGACGAGGACCCGTTCGTGACGGCGACCCGCGAGATCGAGGAGGAGCTCGGTGTCACCGGCCCGATCTCGGCGACGCCGCTGTTCCTGACGGTGACCGAGACCGTGGGCATGGACTCCGGCCACATCGACGTGAGTCTCTGGTACACCGTCGAGATCCCCCGCGACCAGCGGCTCCAGCCGGACACCGGCGAGTTCCACAGCGTCCGCTGGTGGAGCCGCGACGAGATCCTCAAGGCCGACCCGGCCCTGTTCGACCCGCACCTGCTCCGTTTCCTGAAGAAACTGCCTAACGCAGAACGCGATAGGTGAGATGGGTGACGCCCCGTCCCTCGATCACCCGCGGATCGCTGAGCCGGATCGGCGCCACCACCTGATCGCCGAAGAAACTGGTGCCGGTGCCGAGCAGCACCGGCACCAGCGAAACGGTGATCTCGTCGAGCAGTCCGGCGTCCAGGTACTGCTGGGTCAGGGTGGGCGTGGAAACCGACACCACCCGCTCCCCCGCCGTTTTCTGCGCGGCCTCCAGTGCCGCGATCGGATCGGTGTAGAACGACGTCTCGGAATCCTCCCGCGGCCAGCCGCCGGGCACCGAATGACTCACCACGAATACCGGGCAGCCGGCCGGATGCCGCCCGCCCCACCCGTCGGTGTTCTCGAAGAGCCGCCGCCCGCAGATCAGCGCGCCGGCACTCGTCAGGGCCGGCCGCAGATATCCCTCGCTCGCCGGCGTGACATGGAAGACCCAGCGCGGATCGGCGCCCGGAACCTCGACCTCGCCGTTCTGATACCACCCGAAAAGCTCGGCGACACCGTCGTACTCATCCGCGACGAACCCGTCCAGCGACATGGACATAGCAGCGACGACTCTGCCCATGGCAGGCCTCCTCACGCGCATCCCTACCCCGCAGGTTTCTCCTCCGAAGCGGTTCACGCAAGCCATTCATCTGCGCATTCGCCCAGGTGAGGCCTCGGTGCGCAGGCCTTCGCGCCAATAACTCCTTTGCGGTTGTACGACCACCGCCGGCCCATTCCACAGCGGACGACCTACTTCTCCCCTGAGCCGGGGCGGTATCTTCGTGAGTGCGCCGCCGGGGGCTCGAACCCCGGACCCGCCGCTTAAGAGGCGGCTGCTCTACCAGCTGAGCTAGCGGCGCGTGTGGTGGAACCAGTCGGGCCGGCGGGATTCGAACCCGCGTCCTCTCGCTCCCAAAGCGAGCGCGCTGACCAAGCTGCGCCACGACCCGATGATCAAAACGTGTCGCCGGGTGGTTTCGAACCACCGTCCTCCGCCTTATGAGGGCGGCGCTCTCGGCCCCTGAGCTACGGCGACGAAGCGGAGAGCGGGAGATTCGAACTCCCGGCAAGGGTGTATTACCCCTGCTCCGGATTAGCAATCCGGCGCCTTCGGCCACTCGGCCAGCTCTCCACTGTGTCACTCCGTGGACCCGGCCGGACTCGAACCGGCCACCTTCCGCTTGCAAGACGGACGCTCTACCTGATGAGCTACGAGCCCTTGCGTACCCGGAGAGGGATTCGAACCCCCATCCTCCGCACCCTGAATGCGGCGCCTCTGCCAGTTGGGCTACCCGGGCCTGATCTCCTGCGTGCCCTCGGCGCGATTCGAACGCGCACCGTCCAGATCCTCGGTCTGGTGCCTCTGCCGTTGGGCCACGAGGGCAAAATGACGCGTCCCCGGAGAGATTCGAACTCCCGACACCCGGATCCGTAATCCGGTGCTCTTTCCGCTGAGCTACGGGGACCTGTTGTCGTCCGCTGTGGAATTGTCAAAGAAAGGCCAAAAAGAAACGCCGCCCGGTTCCGGTGAGGAAGGGCGGCGCAGGGAGGCTAGCTGCTCGCTAGCTGCGCCACCGGCCCAGAAGTCGACGGAGACCCCGGACGGGAAGACTCGGCATGGCCTTCAGCTTGGCGGGCATCGTCTCCCCCTCTCTGTGTTTCGCGTCCCGGCTGGGTCGGTGTCGAGGACCAACATAGGCGCCCCCGTGGCACCCGTCCAACGAATTAATCGAGCAGGATGTGGAACATGATTTACCGGGTTCTGGCCGAGGCCACGATGGTCGTGCACTTCCTGTTCATCGCGTTCGTGGTGACCGGCGGTTTCCTGGCCTGGCGCTGGCCGCGGGTGATCTGGCTGCATCTGGCGGCCGCCGCGTGGGGCCTGTGCATCGTCGTGTTCGCACTGAACTGCCCACTGACCCATGTGGAGGACTGGGCCCGGGAGCGCGCCGGGCAGTCCGGTCTGGAGCGCGGTTTCATCGACACGTACCTGACCGGGGTGATGTACCCGGAGCGCTACCTGGACGAGGTGCGGCTGCTGATCGCCGTGGTGGTCGCGGTCTCCTACACCGGTGTGGTGATCAGGTGGCGACGACGACGGGGATGATCGCCGCGACCGTGCGGCGCACGTCCGCCGGTGCGGGCGACGGGCCGGTGCGGTCGGCGAAGAGCAGGTGCCCGGTGCCGATCAGGATGGCACCGAGGGTGGCGGTGTCGGCGGTGGCGGCGATCCGGCCGAGGACCCGCTCGTCCTCCAGGTAGGCGGCGAACGACTCGGCGGCCTCGGTGAGCACCGGGACCCCGGCCGGCCAGGTCTCCCGGAGGCGGGCACGCAGCCCGTCGCGGAACGTCACGAGCGCGACGATGGCGACCGCGACCGACCCGAACAGCGAGGTCAGCGCCTCGGCCACGGCGTCGGTGACGGATCCCGTGCCGGCGCGCAGGGCGGCGACCCGTGCGTCCATCCGGGTGGAGCGGTCCAGTACGTACGCCGCGAGGAAGTCGTCGAAGTCGGTGAAGTGCCGGTGCAGGACACCCTTGGCGCAGCCGGCTCCGATGGTGACGGCACGGCTGGTGAGCGCCTCGGGACCGGATCTCAGCAGGATCCGGTCGGCGGCGTCGAAGAGTTGTTCCCGCACGTCACGCAGGGCCACACCGGTCGGCACGAAAGAAATCTAGCCGAGTGGGCAAGCGCCCATTTAAAGTGGGCGCATGCCCACTTCACCGGATCACCGCAGGATCGCCGAGTCGTTCGGCCTCGACGCCGAGCGCTACGACCGCACCCGGCCGCGCTACCCGGCCGCCCTGATCAACCGTCTCGCCGAGTCCGGCCGCGCGGTGCTCGACGTCGGCATCGGCACCGGCATCGTGGCGGCGGCGCTGCGCGACGCCGGCTGCGACGTGCTCGGTGTCGAGCCCGATCCGCGGATGGCCGAGGTCGCGCGCCGGCACGGCTTCACCGTGGAGGAGTCCCGGTTCGAGGAGTGGGAGCCGGCCGGGCGCACGTTCGACACGGTCGTCGCAGGGCAGACCTGGCACTGGGTGGACCCGGCCGCGGGCTCGGCGAACGCGGCGCGAGCGCTGCGCGCGGGCGGCCGGCTGGCGCTGTTCTGGAACGCCTTCCAGCCGCCGCCCGGGCTGGCGGCAGCGGTCGGCGAGGTCTACCGGAGGACCGCCCCCAGCCTGCCGTTCAACCCCATGGCGGTGGCCGACCCCTACGCGACGGTCGCCGAGAAGACCGTCGCCGGCATCGGCCCGGAGTTCGCGACGCCGGAGGTGTGGCGGTTCGCGTGGGAGCACGAGTACACCCGCGAGGAGTGGCTCGATCAGGTGCCGACCGCCGGCGGCCACGCGCTGCTGCCGCCGGCGGAGCTGACCGCCCTGCTGGCCGGCCTGGGTGAGGTGGTCGCCGAACGGTTCACCATGCCCTACACGACAGTCGTCGTCACGACGGTAACGGCAGGGTAGGGCCGCTCGACCCGGCCGGGTACCCGTGCAGGGGCACCGCGCCGGAGCGCCAGGCCTCGATGACCGGCTCGACGATGCGCCAGCACTGCTCGGCGGTGTCCGCCCGTACCGACAGGGTCGGGTCGTCCTGGAAGACACCGCGCAGCACCTCGCCGTACGGCGGGAGATCGCCCTGACCGAAATCGGCCTCCAGCGTGACCGCGTCGAGCTCGAACGGATCACCCGGGCCGTTGATGTTGAAGTCGATGGCCAGGTGGTCCGGGCCGAAGCCGATGCGCAGCCGATCGGGCTGGTCACAGCCGTGCAGGCCGTCCGGGACGCGCGGCGGCCGCTTGAAGGTGATCACTGCCTCCTTGCGGCTGTCGCCGACCGCCTTGCCCGAGCGCAGCCGGAACGGCACGCCCGCCCAGCGCCACGTGTCGACGGCCAGGACGATCTCGGCGAGCGTCTCGGTGCCGCGCGACGGGTCCACGCCGGGCTCGTCGGCGTAGTCGGGCAGCTTCCGTCCGTCCAGGTCACCGGCGGTGTAGCGGGCGCGCAGGCTGCTGGTCGCCGGTTCGCCCCACAGACGGGTGGCGCGCAGCACGTCGGCCTTGCGGTCCCGGAACTCGGCGGCGGCCAGCGTGAACGGCGCCTCCATGGTGAGCAGCGCGAGGATCTGCAGCAGGTGGCTCTGGATCATGTCGGCCAGCGCGCCGGCCTTGTCGTAGTAGCCGGCACGGCCCTCCAAAGCGAGGTTCTCGTCGAAGACGATCTCCACCGAGGCGACGTGCGTGGAGTCCAGGACCGGCTCGAAGATCCGGTTGGCGAACCGCAGGCCGAGGATGTTGAGCACTGTGGACTTGCCGAGGAAGTGGTCGACCCGGTGCACCCGCTCCTCCGGCACCAGGCGGCTGAGCAGCGCGTTCAGCTCGGCGGCGGAGGCGCTGCCGGTGCCGAACGGCTTCTCCAGCACCAGGCGGGTGCCGGGCGGCAGGTCCACGTCGAGCAGCGCCTCGCAGGCCTTCGCGGTGACCGCGGGCGGCAGCGCGAAGAAGATCACCACCGGTCCGTGCGCCTCGGCGTCGTCGAGCAGCCGCCGCAGGTCGTCGCTGTGCGTCACGTCGGTGCGCACCCAGCGGGCCCGGTCGGCGACGTCCGAGGCGGCCGGGGCGGAATCGGTCACCGGGGTGTCCTGGCCGGCCGACTCGGCGGCGGCCTTCGCGCCGGGCACCCCGAACGCCTCGTGGACACGCTGCCGCCAGTGCTCGTGGTCCCAGTCGTCGATCGCCGCGCCGATCAGCGTCAGGCCGGGCACGTGCCCGGCGGAGAGCAGCGCGCCGAGGCCCGGCAGCAGCAGCCGGGCGGTCAGGTCGCCGCTCGCGCCCAGAATGATCAGGGTCTGGTCCGTCATGGACCGTGGGTACCCCCGGAGGCCGGGCGGTACTCGACCTCGGGACGGCCCGGCCCGCCGTAGCGTGGGCTGCGCACCACCCGGCCCGCGTCGGCCAGGTGCTCCAGGTAGCGGCGGGCGGTCACCCGGGACGTGCCGGTACGCGTGCCCACCTCGGCCGCCGACAGGCCGGCCGGGGCCACGGACCGCAGCGCGGTCAGGATCAGGTCGAACGTCTTCGGGTCGAGCCCCTTGGGCAGGGTGTCCGGCGGGGCGCCGCGCAGGGTCGCGAACACCCGGTCGACCTCGTGCTGGGCGGCCACCTCGGCCGACTCGGCGAGCTGGCGGCGGTACTGGGCGTACCGGTCGAGCTTGTCCCGGAACGCCGCGAACGTGAACGGTTTCAGCAGGTAGTGGGTCACCCCGAGAGCGACCGCCGAACGGATCATGGCGATGTCCCGGTTCGAGGTCACGGCCAGCACGTCGGTACCGCTGCCCGCCGCGCGCAGCGCCCGGGCGATCTCCAGGCCGTGCTTGTCCGGCAGGTTCAGGTCCAGCAGGACCAGATCGACCGGGTGGGCGCGGAGCCGGGTCATCGCCTCCCTCGCGGTGTGCGCCACACCGGCGACCACGAAACCTTCGACCTTCTCCGTGTACGCCCGGTGCGCCTCGGCGATCAGCGGTTCGTCGTCGACCACCAGAACCTGGATCGGCGCGCGGGTGGTCATGACGGCACCGGCAACCGGACACTGATCACGGCTCCGCCCTCGGGGGCCTGGTGGATGTCGTAGCTTCCGCCGTACCTCTCCGCGACCTGCCGGACCAGCGACAGACCGATGCCGTGCCCGGCGCCCTTGGTCGTCCAGCCGCGCCGGAAGGCGCTGGCCGCCTGGTCCGGGTTCAGACCCGGACCGTTGTCGCGCACCCGGACCAGCACCTCGCCGCCCTCCTCACGCACCAGCACACCGACCCGGCGCGGCAGCGGTGTGTCGGCCACCGCCTCCAGAGCGTTGTCGATCAGGTTGCCGACCACGGTGATCAGGTCGCGGCCGCGCAGCAGCGAACCGGTGAGCCGTGACTCCCCGTCGATCGTCAGCTCCACGCCGCGCTCACCGGCCTGTGCCGACTTGCCGAGCAGCAGCGCCGCCAGGGCCGGCTCCTCGACCGCGCCGACCACCTGATCGGTGAGCTGCTGGGCGACCGCCAGCTCGGCCGTCGCGAGCTGGATCGCCTCGTCGGTACGTCCGAGTTCGACCATGGTGAGCACGGTGTGCAGGCGGTTGGCGGCCTCGTGCGCCTGGGCCCGGAGGGCCTCGGTCAGCCCGCGGACCGAATCCAGCTCCCCGGTCAGCGCCCGCAGCTCCGTGTGGTCACGCAGGGTCAGCACTGTGCCGAGGACCCGCCCGTCGAACCGGGTCTCCCGCCGGCTCGCCACCAGCACCCGGTCACCGACCAGCACCGGCTCGTCCACTGTGGGGCGGCGCTCGGCGATCAGGCCGGTCACCTCGGGTGGCAGGTCGGCGGGACCGTCGCCGGTGACACCCAGCAGGCGGCGGCCCTCGTCGTTGATCAGAGTCACCCGGCCGTCCCGGTCCACGACCACGAGACCTTCGCGGACGGCGTGCAGGACGGCATCGTAATACTCGTACATGCGGGTCATCTCGGCCGGGCCGAGCCCGTGCGTCTGCCGCCGGAGCCGGCGGCTGAGCAGCCACGATCCGCCCGCGGCGAGCAGCAGCGCGATGCCGGTGGCGACGCCGACGACGGGCAGCTGGGCGAGCAGCTCGCGGTTGATCTCGTCGGTCTTGATGCCGACCGAGACCAGCCCGATGATCGTGCCGCTGCCCGGGTCGCGGATCGGCACGACGGTGCGGACCGAGTCTCCGAGACTCCCCCGGTACTCCTCGACGACCCGGCCGCCACGCAGCGCCTCGTCCACCGAACCGGCGAACGGCTGCCCGATCAGGCTCTCCGTCGGATGGCTGTAGCGGGTGCGGTCCGGGGCCATCACCACGATGAAGTCGGTGTCGGTGGCGTGCCGGGTGGCCTCGGTGAACGGCCGCAACGCCGCCGCCGGGTCGGCCGACCGCAGCGCGGCCGCCACCGCCGGAGAGTTCGCCATCGTCTCGGCCACGGCGATCACCTCGGCCTCCGCGGTGGCCTGCGCGTCCCGGCTGGCGAGCAGCACCGCCCCGGTCGTCCCGATCGCCACCAGCAGCGTCACCACCAGCACCTGAAGGGCGAAAAGTTGCCGGGCGATGCTCCACCGTCGTGCCAAACCCGGGCCTCGATTCGTTTCGTTCGGGTGAACAGAATGAACGTAACGGTGAAAGCCGCTGAGACCCAGGCCACATTCTCGGCATGACTACCGCTACCCCGCCGGTCAAACGCGACCGCACACACTACCTGTACCTGGCGGTCATCGCGGCCGTCCTGCTCGGCATCGGCGTCGGCCTGCTCTGGCCGGACACCGCCGTCGAGCTCAAACCCATAGGCACCGGTTTCGTCGATCTGATCAAGATGATGATCGCGCCGGTCATCTTCTGCACGATCGTCCTCGGCGTCGGCTCGATCCGTCAGGCGGCCAAGGTCGGCAAGGTCGGTGGCCTGGCGCTCGGATACTTCCTCACCATGTCGACCGTCGCCCTCGCCATCGGCCTGGTCGTCGGCAACATCATCCACCCCGGTTCGAGCATGCACCTGGACGCCTCGACCGCCGCGGCCGGTCAGAAGGCGGTCGGCACCGAACCGGCCAAGAGCACCGCCGACTTCCTGCTCGGCATCATCCCGGACAGCCTGCTCTCCCCGTTCGCCTCCGGCAACGTCCTGCAGACCCTGCTCGTCGCGCTGCTCGCCGGCTTCGCGCTGCAGAGCCTCGGCGACCGGTCGGCGCCGGTGCTGCGGGCCATCGGCCTGTTCCAGCGGCTCGTCTTCCGCATCCTCGCGATGCTGATGTGGCTCGCCCCGATCGGCGCGTTCGGCGCGATCGCCGCCGTCGTCGGCGCGACCGGCACCGACGCCCTGATCAGCCTCGCCCAGATCATGCTCGGCTTCTACGTCACCTGCGCCCTGTTCGTGTTCGTGGTGCTCGGCGCGCTGCTCTGGGTGGTCGCCCGGATCAACCTCTTCAGCCTGCTGAAGTACCTGGGCCGCGAGTTCCTGCTGATCCTGTCGACGTCGTCGTCGGAGTCGGCGCTGCCCCGCCTGATCGCCAAGATGGAGCACGTCGGTGTCAGCCGCCCGGTCGTCGGCATCACCGTGCCGACCGGCTACTCCTTCAACCTCGACGGCACCGCCATCTACCTGACGATGGCATCGCTGTTCGTGGCCCAGGCGATGGGCGACCCGCTGTCGGTCAGTGAGCAGATCTCCCTGCTGCTCTTCATGATCATCGCCTCGAAGGGTGCCGCCGGCGTCACCGGCGCGGGCCTGGCCACCCTGGCCGGCGGCCTGCAGAGCCATCGCCCCGACCTGGTCGACGGCGTCGGCCTGATCGTCGGCATCGACCGTTTCATGTCGGAGGCGCGGGCCCTGACCAACTTCGCCGGCAACGCGGTCGCCACCGTCCTGATCGGTGTCTGGACCAGCGAGTTCGACCGCGAGCGGGCCCAGCTGGTGCTGGCCGGCGACGACCCGTTCGACGAGCAGACCATGCTCGACGACGACCACGGCGTCCCGGCCGCCCCGGCCGGCACCCAGGCCGCCGTCTGACCGGAACCTCCCGCAACGTCCGAGCCGCCACCCCGTCGCTTCCCCAGACGCGACGGGGTGGCCCTTTTCATACGGGACCATCGATACAAGGCGGCCGGGCCCGGCGGACAGGTGGGCCGCGGGGTGCTGGTGGCGCTCGTTTCCGGGCGCCGATTTCCACCTGAGGGCTCCTGCGTGGAGAATCTGTCGGCGCTGACGATCGAATACGGGGGCCCGTCATGACCTTCAATGGCTTCATCTCGTACAGCCACGCCGCGGACGGGCGGTTGGCGCCGGCCGTACAGCATGGTCTGCATCGCCTGGCGAAGCCATGGCACCGCCGCCGCGCGTTGTGGATCTTCCGGGACCAGACCGGCCTGTCGGTGACCCCGGCGTTGTGGTCGTCGATCCAGGAGGCGCTGGACGGCTCGGACTGGTTCGTGCTGCTCGCGTCGCCGGAGGCGGCACAGTCGCCGTGGGTGAACCGCGAGATCGAGCACTGGATCGCGACGAAACCGGCGGACCGGATCCTGCCCGTGGTGACCGACGGCGAGTGGCGGTGGGACCCGTACCGCGGCGACCTGTCCGCGGACTCGACCGCCGTGCCGGACGCGTTGCGCGGGGTGTTCGCCGAGGAGCCGCTCTACCTCGACCTGCGCTGGACCCGGCACGACCCGAGCCTCAGCCTGAAGGACGAGCGGTTCCGCGACGCGATCGCACAGCTGGCCGCCCCGATGCACGGCCTCAGCAAGGACGAGCTGGAGGGCGAGGACGTCCGGCAGCATCGCCGGTCCCGGCGGCTGCGCCGGGGCGCCGTGGCGGCCCTGGCGTTGCTGACCGCGGTGGCGTCGCTGACCGGCATCGTCGCGGGACGCAACGCCGACCGGGCCACCTCCTTCAGTGCCGAGGCCCAGCGGCAGCAGGAGCTCGCCGCGCAGGAGCGTGGCAATGCCGGGCGGTTCGCCGAGGAGGCCCGGCGCCAGCAGGAGAACGCCCGCGCGCAGGAGGCCCGGGCACACGCCGCCGCCGCGGAGACGAAGACGCAGGAGCAGCAGGCGCGGGAGCAGCGGAAGGCGGCCGAGAAGGCGGCGGCCGAGGCGAGACGCCAGCAGGAGATCGCGCGTAAGCAGCAGCAGCTGGCGAACCGGTCGCGGGCGCTGGCCGAGCAGCAGCGGGAGGTGGCCCGGGAGCAGCGCGAACTGGCCGCCCAGGCGGCCCGGGAGACGGACCGCCAGCGGCTCATCGTGGAGCAGCAACAACGCCTCGCCGAGGAGGCCACCGCGGAGGCCGAGCGGCAGCGGGCCAACGCGCGGCTACAGCAACGGATCGCCGAGGAGGCCGCGGCGGAGGCCCGCCGCCAGGAGGCCATCGCCCGGGAGAACGAACGGAAGGCGAAGGAGGCCGCCGAGGAGGCCCGCCGGCAGGAGGAGAACGCCGCGGAGCAGAAGCGGATCGCGGTCGTACGACGGCTGTTCAACCGGGCCACGGCGGCGATCGGCAGCGACCCGGCGATGGCGCTCCGGCTCGGGATCGCCGCGGAGAAGATCCAGCCCGACGCCGAGTCGCGCGCCGAGCTCGCCAGCCTCGTCGCCTCCACCCGCAAGATCGGTGCCATCGACGACGTCCTGGCCATGACGTACGGGGCGAAGCACATCATCGCCACCGTCGGGGCCGACTACACCCTGTCGCTGTGGAACGTGGCCGACCCGGCCGTGCCCGTCCGCCTCGTCACGCTCGACGACTTCCCGGTCTTCGACCTCCTGACCTTCAGCCCCGACGGCAAGACGCTCGCCGTGATCGGCGGATGGGACTTCTCGCCGGTTCTCCTGGATGTCTCCGATCCGGCCGAACCGGTCACGATCAGCACGGTGCCCATGCCGGACTCCGGCCGGCCCGTCTTCAGCCCGGACGGGCAGACGCTCGCCGTCAGCGACTTCGACGGCATGTGGACGTTCTGGGACCTGACCGACAAAGCGAATCCCGTTCAGCTCAGCCAGATCCAGGGCAGCCGGATGCCGCTCACGTTCAGCTCCGACAGCCGGACCGTCGTGACCCCCGGCGTCGCCGGCACCACCGGGACGGTCTGGAACATCACTGATCGCACCCGTCCCACCGCGCTGGTCACGCTGGACGGCAGAGTCCGGACCGCCGATTTCAGCCCGACGAGGCCCCTCCTGGCCACCCACGACACCGACGGAAGCATCTCGCTCTGGAACATGGACGACCCCGCCAAGCCGAAGAAGCTCCTCACGCAGGCGGTCCGCGCAGGCAACCTGGCGTTCAGCCGCGACGGCCTGACCCTGGCCACCAGCGACAAAGAGGGGACGGCCCGCCTGTGGGACGTGTCCGCGAACACCCTGGCGCACCTCACCGATGTGAACAGCAACGACGGCACCGCGCTGGCGATGACGTTCAGCCCGGACGGCCGGACCCTGGCCACCGTCCCCATCGGCGGCGCGATGAGCCTGTGGACCGTCGAGGCGCACGGTGCACCGAAGGTCCTCGGCCGGGCCACCGGTGAGACCCGGACCGGCCTGACGACATCTCTCAGCACGGACGGCCGGCGCCTGACCACCGCGCACACCGACGGGACGGCGACCGTGTGGGACCTGTCGACGCCTTCCCGTCCGGTCGAGCGCGCCACCGTACGTGTCGCCCCCGACGCCGCCGATGCGGCGGCGGTCAGCCCCAGCGGTGACATCGTCGCCGCCTTCGAATGGGCGTCGGAGAGTTTCGTGACGTTGACCGATATCAGTGATCCGAGCGCGCCGGCACCTCTGGCCGAGGTACCCGTCGGCCCCTTCGGCTCGCACCTGGAGTTCGGTCCGGACGGCCGGACGCTCGCCGTGTTCGAGGGATCCACCCTGAAACTGTGGGATCTCACCGACCCGCGGAACCCGGTCGGGCTTCCCGATCTGCCGGGCGACGAACCGTTCGGGTCCGTCGCCTTCAGCCCCGACGGTCGCACCGTCGCCGCCGCCGAGGACGAGACGGTCAGCCTGTGGAGCCTGGCCGACCGGTCGAACCCGGTCCGGATCGGGTACCTCAAGGGGCACTCCGCGTTCGTGGGGTCCATGGCGTTCAGCCCGGACGGCCGGACCCTCGCGACCGGCAGCTCGGACAAGACGGTGGCACTGTGGGACGTCGCCGGTCCGATCCGCCGCCGGCAGGCGATCCTGACCGGCAGCACCGCGGCGATCGAGGCGGTGGCCTTCACCCCGGACGGCCGCACTCTCGCGACCGGTACCAGGGATTCCGTGCTGGCACTCTGGGACGTGGCCGAGCCGTCCACCCCGCAGCGTGTCGGTGGGCTGAAGCGCGCCGACCTCAAGACGCGGGCGCTGCACTTCCACCCGGACGGGCACACGCTGGTCACCAGCGGCACGGACAGGAGCGGGACACGGGCCGTCCTCTGGGACTACTCGGCCCTGAACACGCTGCGGGCGGCGCCCTCGGAGGCCGCCTGCGCCATCACCGGTGGTGGCTTCACACCGGAGGAGTGGGCGGCCTACGTCCCGGAGACGGGGTACAAGCCGACCTGTCCCCGCTGAGACAGCGGTCTGTGCGGGCCGTGCCAGGCCGGTGTGCGCACCGTGCCAGGCACGGCCGCCAGGCTCGTCGGCATGGGAACGGAAGATCTGGTGGTGCGCGCCGAGGGGCTGCGCAAACGGTTCGGGAGCACGCAGGCTCTCGACGGGGTGGACCTGCGGATGCGGCGCGGCACCGTACTGGGGGTGCTCGGACCGAACGGGGCGGGCAAGACGACCGCGGTCCGGGTGCTGGCGACGCTGCTGAAGCCCGACGAGGGCACCGCGTTCGTGGCCGGGGTCGACGTGTTGAAGAACCCGCAGGAGGTACGCCGCAAGGTCGGGCTCACCGGCCAGTACGCCTCCGTGGACGAGGACCTGACGGGCGTACAGAATCTGGTGTTGATCGGTCGTCTCCTGGATCTGAGCGGGAGGGACGCGCGGCGCCGGGCCGACGAACTGCTGACGTGGTTCGACCTGAAGGAGGCCGCGCAGCGGCCGGCGAAGACGTATTCGGGCGGTATGCGCCGCCGGCTGGACCTCGCGGCGAGCCTGGTCGGCCGCCCCGAGGTGATCTTCCTGGACGAGCCGACGACCGGTCTGGATCCGGCGAAGCGCGAGGACATGTGGGGTGTGGTCCGCACCCAGGTGGCGAGCGGCGCGAGTGTGCTGCTGACCACGCAGTACCTGGAGGAGGCGGACGCGCTCGCCGACGAGATCGTGGTCGTCGATCACGGCAAGGTGATCGCGCACGACACCCCGGACGGGCTGAAGCGCAAGGTCGGCGGCCAGACGCTGCGGGTGCGCCCTGCCGACCCGGGCCGGCTGCCGGACGTGGTGCGGCTGCTGGGCCTGGTCGCCGCGCCCGGCACCTCGGCGGGCCTGGACGAGGCCGCCGGGTCGCGGCCCGGCGCGGCGTCGGTGCCGGTGTCGGGCGACGAGGTGCTGGACAAGCTGATCCCGGCGCTGCGCGGCGAAGGGGTCGAGGTGACCGAGCTGGCGCTGCACCTGCCCAGTCTGGACGAGGTATTCCACGCGCTGACCGGGCGCACCAAGGCTGAGGAGCTGGTATGACGACGATGACACAGCCGCTGGCCCGTCCGGCCGGTGCGGGGTTCACCCGGACGATCCGGCACAGCGCGGCCCTGGCGAAACGAAGTCTGATCAAGACGATACGCACGCCGGAGGCGCTGATCGACGTCACGATCCAGCCGGTGATCTTCCTGCTGCTGTTCACCTATCTGTTCGGTGGCGCGATCGCCGGCGGTGACCGCCACGGGTACCTCCAGCTGCTGCTGCCGGGCATGCTCGCGCAGTCGCTGGCGATGGGTGGGGTGGCGATCGGGCAGAACCTGAACGCCGACATCGAGAAGGGCGTCTTCGACCGATTCCGGTCACTGCCGATATCCCGGGCGGCGCCGCTGGTCGGTGCGGTGCTGGCCGACGTGGTCCGCTACCTCAGTGTGTGCGTGGTGATGCTGGTCTTCGGCACGATCATGGGCTTCCGGGTGGAGACCGGGTTCTTGCCGGCGGTGGCCGCGGTGGCGCTGTCGGTCGGGTTCGGCCTGTGCTTCTGCTGGATCTCGGTGTGGGTGGGGATGATGGTCCGCACCTCGGGCGCGGTGCAGGGCGTGATGTTCCTGCTGGTGCTGCCGCTGACGTTCGGCTCGAACGTGTTCGTCCCGACCGCCACGCTGCCGGGCTGGTTGCAGGCGTTCGTGTCGGTCAACCCGATCACGCCGCTGGTCGAGGCGATCCGGGGGCTGTTGATCGGCGGGCCGGTCGCCGGGCCGCTGGCGACGACGCTGCTCGTCATGGGCGGGCTGCTGGTGGTCTTCGTACCGCTGGCGCTGCGCGCCTACTCACGAAGGGCCTGACCCGATGGCGAGCCGCGCGGGGTCGATCAGGCTCTGCGCGGCCGCCGTCTCCAGGTTCCAGCCGACGGCGTACGCCTCCCCGAACCCCTCCTCCCCCAGGACGGCCCGGGCCCGGGTGGCCACCGTGATCACGTCGAGGGCGGTGTGGTCGTGTGCCCCGCGCAGCCGGGCCGCCGCCCCGAGCAGCGCCGCCGCCTCCCGGGCCCGCCCACGCTGCACGGTCAGCCCGGCGGCGGCCACCGCGACCAGTGCCAGGATCGGCATGTCCTGGGTCTGCACGGCCGCCGGATAGGCCACGGCGAGTGCTTTCTCAGCGGTGTCGCCGTCACCGAGCCGGACCGCGAGGGAGGCCCGGACGGCACCGACGATGGCGCAGCCGTGGTCGCCGCCGAGCAGCAGGCGCATGTCGGCGTGCTCGGCGCCACCGATCCCCATCCCGGCGGACGCCCGGTCGATCAGCTCGGTGGCCCGGTCGAGGTCGCCGAGCCAGATCATCATCCCGGCTTCGAGAGCGTCGACGAGCAGCCGCATCTCGCCGGAGTCGGAACGGTCGGCCCGGCCCCTGGCCTGTGCGAGGGCGGCCCGTGCCTCGTCCGGTTCGCCGCGGCGCATGTGCAGGTCGGCCCAGCGCAGATCGATGAAGATCTCGTCGGCGATGTCGAGTGATCCGAACTCGAAGGCGAGCGCGCGGGCCGCCCGCAGGTCATCGAGGGCCCCGTCGAGGTCGCCGTCGTACTGCCTGATCAGGGCACGCAGCGGCAGGACGGTGGCCTGCCCCCACCGGTCGCCGAGGGCCCGGAACCCGTCGAGGGCCAGAGCCGCGTCCCGGCCCATCCGCTCGACGTCGCCGTTGTTCTCGGCGATCTGGGCGCGCATCATGTGCGCCATCGCGGACAGCCATCGGTCCGGCCCGTCGATCAGCCGGTTGACCCGCCGCTCGGCGAGCTCGTTGTCACCGGCGAAGTAGAGGATGAACGCGGCGATCGCACCGGCCGGGCCGGGCAGCTCCGGGTGGGCGGCGAGCCGGTCGGCGAGGCCCCGCACCCGGTCGCGGCGCTGGGCGGCGGTCTCGGTCAGCAGCCCCGGCTCGTGGCCGGTGCGGTTGAGGACGAGGATCGCCTCGGCGCTGTCGATCGCCACCGGGTCGGCCTGGCCGGGCACGGCCAGGGCCTCGGCCAGCCAGTAGGCGGCGTCCGCATGCCGGCCGAACATCTGCCAATACCACCCCAGGTCGAGGGCGAGCGACAGGGCGGCCCGGGCATCCTCGACGTCGCAGAAGTGGCGCAGCGCGGCGAGCATGTTGTCGTACTCGGCGCGCATCGTGCGCAGCGCCTCCACCTGGGCGGCCGTGCGCAGCCGGGCGTCGTACTCGGTGACCAGCGCGGCCAGGTGCCGGGCGGCGAGATCCCGGACCGCGCCGAGGGTGCCCTGCTCGGCGAGGCGCTCGATGCCGTACTCCCGGATGGTCTCCAGCATCCGGTAGCGGCCGCCCGGCGCGAGCTGCAGCAGCGACCGGTCGACCAGTGCGGCGAGCAGGTCGGTGACGGTCGCTCCGCTGCCACTGATCGCCGCGGCCGACGAGGCGGTCACCCCGCCGGGCAGCACGGCGATCCGCTCGGCGAGGGAGCGCTCGTCGTCGGCGAGCAGGTTCCAGCTCCAGGTGATCACCGCGCGCAGCGTCCGGTGCCGGGGCTGGGCTGTCCGGTTTCCGCTGGTCAGCAGCCGGAACCGGTCGGACAGCCCGTCGGCCAGCTCGGCCAGGCCGAGGGTGCGCAGCCGGGCCGCGGCCAGTTCCAGGGCGAGCGGCAGACCGTCCAGGCCGCGGACGATCCGGACCACGTCACGGACGGTGTCGTCGCCGACGGCGAAGTCCGGCCGGACCGCCGCGGCCCGCTCGGCGAACAACCGCACCGCCGGCGCCTCCGCGGCGTGGACTGCTCCGGCGTTCGCGGCGGGCAGCCCGAGCGGGCCCAGCGGCACCAGCGACTCACCGTCGACGGCGAGCGGCTCCCGGCTGGTGGCCAGCACCCGCAGCTGCGGGCAGCGCACGAGCAGCGCGCTGATCAGATGCGCGACGGCGTCGATCAGGTGCTCGCAGTTGTCGACGACGAGCAGGATCTGCCGCCCGTGCAGCCGCTCGGCGAGCACGTCGACGTCACCGCGCCCGTCGGCCCACCCCCGGTTGACGGTCTCGAACAGGGCCGACCCGCGCAGCCCGGCCGCCGCGACCACGGCGGCCCCGACCTTCGCCGTCTCGGTCACCGACGCCAGATCGACCAGCCAGACACCGTCGCGGAACGCTCCGGCCCGCCGCCGCGCGGCCTCCACCGCGAGCCGCGTCTTCCCGGCACCGCCGGGCCCGAGCACGGTCACCAGACGCCCCGCGGCGAGCAGCATGTCGATCCGGGCGAGGTCGTCGGCCCGGCCGACGAAACTGGTCAGTGTTTCCGGCAGGTTGGTCGGCGGCGGGTCTTTTTCACCCCGCGGCGGTACGGTCGGCACGTCCCGATGCGGCGAAAGAGGCGACGTCCCGCGCAACAGGTGAAGGTGACGCTCCCGCAGGGCCGCCCCCGGGTCGGCGCCGAGTTGCTCACCGAGCGCCGCCCGCACCCGCTCGTAGACGGCGAGGGCGTCGGCCTGCCGCCCCTGTGCGGTCAGCGCGTCGATGAGCAGCGCCGCGAGCCGCTCGTTCAGTGGATGCTCGGCGATCAGCCCGGAGAGCCGGCCGGCCGCCCGCTCGGCCAGCCCGAGCGCGATCTCCGCCTCGGCCAGATCGGCCACCGCCTCGACGACGGCCTGGGCGAGCCGCACGGCCTGGGCCGGCGCCACCTCGGCCAGCTCGGGCGCGATGCTCCCCACCACGCCGGCGGTCTCCTCGGCGAGCGGGCCGTCGTCGCCGGTGAGCGCCGGCGAGCCGCCGCCTCCGGTGAGCGCGACGGCCGCACCGAGCGGCCCGGCCGCACCCGCCGGATCCCCGGCCCGCAGACACTCCCGCCCGGTCGCGGCGAGCCGCTCGAACCGGGTGACGTCGACATCGCCGGGCCCGACCGCGAGCCGGTAGCCGCTCTCGGACTGGACGATCGTGTCGCCACCGCCGAGCAGCCGCCGGAGCCGGGAGACCAGCGACTGCAGCGCGTTGGCCGGATCGGCCGGCTGCTCCCGCGCCCAGAGCGCCTCGGCGAGCAGCCCCGGCGCGACCGGGCGCCCACCGGCCACGGCGAGCCGGGCCAGCAGCCCCCGCAGCCGGGCCCCGGTTATCGGCAGGACGACGTCGCCGCGCGACACCCGCAGCTCGCCGAGCAGCCCGACGCTCAGCCGGTCCCCGTCCGCACTCACGTGACGATCCTCCCGCGCCGCGTCCACCCGCCCCAAATCGGGCGGTCCTGAGGCGATCACACCCCGGTCGGCCGGGACCGCCTCTAGCGTCGGCGGCATGCGAACGATCTTCCTGGCGGTCGCCGTGACCGCCGCCGTCACGGTGCCGGCCGGTCCCGCCGTGGCCACCCCACCGCCCCTCGCTGAACTGCGGGAACTCCTGCTCACCGAGGCCGGGGCGCCGGCCGGCTACCGGGTGGGGGACACGCAGGACGTCCAGCTGCCCGTCCCGCGTGGCCGGAGCCTGTGCGCCGACGACCCGGGTCCGGAGGACGAGCCCGAGACCACGGTGGTGATGCGGTCCTTCACGGAGGCGGACGACACCGGCGTCGCCATGGGTGTCGCCGCGCCGGGCTCCTTCAACGCGCGGGCCTTCGTGGCGGCCGCACAGGCGACGCTCACCCGTTGCCCGGAGGAGAAGGATGACACCTTCACCCGCACGCTCACCGCACTCACCCTGCCCGTCCTGGGTGACGCGGCCGCCGGGTTCCGGGAGGTGAAGGTCGCCACCGACGGCACACGGACCGAGGCCGCCGTCGCCGCGGTGGCCGACGGCGATCTGCTGGCGGTCTTCGAGATGGCCGGGGGCGACGAGACCGACCAGGCCGATTTCCTGGCGTTCGTCAGCGCCGGGGCACAGCGGCTGGCCGGGGCCGGGTGACGTCAGTTCTCGGCGGCGTAGGCCTCGACCTTGGCGGTGTCGCCGGCGACGATCAGGACCGCGCCCTCGGGGACGACGGTCTCGGGCCGTGCGTACACGAAATCCTCGCCGGGCCGTTTGGTGCCGACCACGGTGACGCCCCACTTGGTGCGTAGGGCCAGCTGGGCGAGGGTCCGGCCGGCGGCGCCGCGCGGCGCCCGGACCTTGGCGATGGCGAAGCCGTCGTCGAACTCGATGTAGTCGAGCATCCGCCCGGAGATCAGGTGCCCGACCCGCTCGCCCATCTCCGACTCGGGGAAGACGACGTGGTCGGCACCGACCGAGGAGAGGATCTTGCCGTGTTTGACGCTCGTCGCCTTGGCCCAGATCTCCGGGACGCCCATCTCGGTCAGGGTCAGCACGGTCAGGACGCTGGTCTCCAGGTTGGTGCCGATCGCGACGACGGCCCGCCCGAACTCGTGGACGCCCAGCTGGCGCAGCGCCTCGTCGTCGGTGGAGTCGGCCTCGGCGACCTGGGTGAGGCGGTCCGACCAGTCCTGCACGATCCGCGGATCGGAGTCGATGCCGAGCACCTCGTAGCCGAGTTCGAGCAGCGACTCGGCGACGGCCCCACCGAACCGGCCGAGGCCGATGACCGCGACGTGGGAGCCTTCGGGCAGCTTCTGGTCAGCCAACGAGGGGTCTCTCCTCCGGGTAGCGGTAGTGCCGGCGTTGCGTGTTCAGCGCGATCGCGGTGCCGACCGCGATGGTGCCGACGCGGCCCACATACATCAACAGGACCAGGACGGCCTGCGCGGACGGCGGCAGGCTCGGGGTGATGCCGGTGCTCAGGCCGACCGTCGCGAAGGCCGAGGTGACCTCGAACAGCGCCCGGTCGAACGGCACGTCCTCGGTCAGCGCGTCCAGGGCCACGGTACCGGTGGCGACCAGGGCGACACCCATCAGGGCGACGGTGACGGCCTGCCGCTGGGTCTCCTCGGCGATCCGGCGTTTGCGGATCACCACGTCCGGTTCGCCGCGGATCTCCGCCCAGATCACGTAGCCGAGCAGCATGAACGTGGTCAGCTTGATGCCGCCGGCGGTGCTGGCACTTCCACCGCCGATGAACATCAGCCCGTTGGTGACGGCGATCGTCTCGCTGTTGAGCCGGCCCAGGTCGACACTGTTGAAGCCGCCGGACCGGGTCATCACGTCCTGCGTGAACGCGGCCAGCACCTTGCCCGGCGTGCTCAGCCCGCCGAGCGTGCCCGGGTTGCGCCACTCGAACACCAGGAAGACCAGAAAACCGACGGCCGTCAGCAACAGGCTGCCGGTCACCGTCAGGAAGGTGTGGGTCGACCAGGCTCCGGGGGTACGCCACTCGCGCGCGAGCTCGAACAGGACCGGGAAGCCGATCGACCCGGCCATCACCCCGAACGCCAGGGACAGGCAGATCCACGGATCCGTGACGAACCCGACGAGACTGTCGGAGTAGAGCGCGAACCCGGCGTTGTTGAACGCCTGCACCGAGTGGAAGACCGCCTCCCACAGCGCCCGGCCGAACGGGTAGTCGTAGGTCAGCCAGAACCGCAGGGTGAGGATCACCGCGATCAGGCTCTCGCCGACCAGCATCACCAGGGCCACCCGGGTCAGCACGGCTGCCGTGTTGCCACCGGACAACCCGGAACTCTCGGCCTGGGCCAGCAGCCGCCCGCGCAGGCCGAGCCGGCGCGAGACCAGCAGGCTGAGCAGCGTCGCCAGCGCCATGATGCCGAACCCGCCGATCTGGGTGAGCACGGTGAGCAGCACGTGCCCGAACGTCGACCAGTAGCCGGGCGTGTCGACCACGGCCATACCCGCGACGCAGACCGCCGACGTGGCGGTGAACAGTGCGGTGACGAACGGCGCGTGGCCGGGCTCGGCGCGGGCCGCCGGCAGCATCATCAGCCCGGTGCCGACCGCGATCAGGGCGAGGAACGCCAGCGGCACGACACGGGCCGGATGCCGCCATGGTGATCGCACCGATGAGTCATATCACCCGATGTGCGCTCGTGCAGGTCGAGGGCCCGATCGGCTGGTTCGGGCGCCGAGGGACGGACCGGGCCTCGACGGCGACGCTACGATGCGGGTACGACCGCCGCCGCCCGAGCCGGGGAGTGCGACGGTCGACACGTTGCGGTCGGTGACCGGATTTCACATTCGCCGGTTATCCTCCTCCGCCGGGGAGGACAACATGAAATTCGTACGGGGGATGCTTGCGGGCATTCTGGTCACCGCTCTCGGTGCCGGACTCGCGGCATGCGGGCCCATCGGTGTGCCCGACTCCAGGCTCGTGGAAGCCGGTGGCGACTCCAAGTCCGCGTTGGACGGTCTCGTCCGCTTCAGCGTGCCCGACGGCGGTGGCCGCGGTGACATACGCGTCCGCTTCGGGGTCGAGCCGCTGCCCGCCGACCGCCCCGCCCCACCCGGCATCATCACCGTCGGTGACATGGTGACCATCGATGTGGAAGGTGACCTCACCAGGGGCCGGATCGCCATCGACTACGGCGAGCTGCCCGACGGTGTGCGCCCCGAGATGCTCAACGTCTTCGGCTGGTCCGCCGACCTCGGTGGCTGGGTGCCCCTGACCGGCACCGTCACCGACGCGGTCGAGCGGGCGGTCGCCGGCGACACCATCCTCTTCGACAGCTACGTCCTCGGCACCTGGCGGCTCACGACCGACGCGGTCGGCGACTCGATCACCACCGACGCCGGCGTGGTGCTGCCGATCAAGGAGGGCACCAACCGGGGCTTCTGGGCGTACGCGCGGGCCGCCGCCATCGCCTCCCTGGCCGACGCCGTCGAGCACCTCACCGGCGAGCCGGAGGATCTGGTCTGCGAGCCGCGGGCCACGAACGTCTCGGTCAACGTCGTCTCCACCCCGAAAGGCCGTTTCGACGCCTGCGTGCTCGCCGGCACCGGCTCCCAGCAGATCCTGGTCCGCAACCGGCTCCCGTTCCCGGTCCTCCTCGACCTGCCCGCCGACGGCCGGGTCCGCCCGGTCGTCGACACCCTGGTCACCGCCGACAGCCCGGACGCGCTCGACGGCATCCGCGACACCCTGCTCACCTATCTGACCGGCGCCGTCGCGGTCGGCGGCGGGCAGACCGTCACCCTGGAGCTCCAGCCCGGCAGCCGTACACCGGTCCGCCTCACCGGCCGCCTCGACTGGTCGGTGGTCGCGCTCGACGCCGGGCTGCGCCAGCTCGACCTGATGCTGCCCAACAGCCAGGCGCTGCGCCCGCGGACCGCCGAGGCGCTGCTGCTCGCCCACACCGAGCACGGCGCCGCGACCCGCGAGGCCCTCGCCGCCGGTGCGGTCGACGCCCCGGCCGTGCAGAGCCTGCTGCGGGCCGCCGGCCTGACCGGTGCCGGGCGCGGCGTCGCCGACCTGTTCGAGTTCAGCGCCTGCGTGCTGGAGCGCACCTCCAACGCGGCCGGATCCGACCAGGACGTGCTCGCCGCTCTGCGCACCACCGGGCCGACCGTCGCCATGTTCACCAGCGAGTGCCTGAACACGATCTACGAGAAGTACATGCCGGAGGGCAGCCGCTCGGCCAAGGCGATCCTGGACACGCTCCGCGGCACCACCGGGGCGATCCGCAGCGCCGTCCCGAAGGCCGACCGCAAGCGCGGAACCGGGCAGGTCGCGGTGACCCTGACGCCACGCTGACCGGCTGACTTCACGAACGCCCCGGGTCGTCCCCGATCGGACGAGCCGGGGCGTTCCTGCGCTTGTCCCCTCCTTGTTGCAGAAATCCTGCAAACGGATTTGTCTTCACATCCCACCGATGCTGTGCTTTTCTGGGGCTCGGGAGCGCTCCCCAAATCCCCCAGATCCGTGACGGGCGCCCAATACGAACGTCCCCGCGTTCGCGCCCCTCTCGCGGATTTCTCGCTACCTGAAAAGGAGCAGGAAATGCGCCGAATTCATCGGCTCATGCAGGGCGCCGTCCCCCTCGCCCTCATCGGCGCCGCGCTCGCCGTGCCCACGCCGGCCGCCGCGGCGATCACCGACCTCGTCGGCTGGGCCACCCAGAACGGTGGCACCACCGGCGGGGGCAGCGCTGCCACCACGACCGTGACCAGCGCATCCGCGCTCACCACGGCACTCGCGTCCACGTCGGCGGCCACCATCCGCGTCTCCGGCACCATCTCGTGCTCGGGCATGCTGCGGGTCCGGTCCAACAAGACGATCATCGGCAACTCCGGTGCGGCGATCGTCGGCTGCGGTTTCAACATCAACGGCGACCGCAATGTGATCATCCGCAATCTGGCCTTCCGGAACTGGAACGACGACGCCGTCAACGTCCAGGAATCGGCCACCAACATCTGGATCGACCACAACAGTTTCAGCAACGGATACGACGGGGCCGTCGACATCAAACGCGGCTCCGATTTCATCACCGTCTCATGGAACCGGGTATTCAACCACGACAAATCCATGCTGCTCGGCCACAGCGACAGCAACGCGAGCCAGGACGTCGGCCACCTGCGCGTCACCTACCACCACAACTGGTTCGACGCCTCGACCCAGCGGCACCCGCGGGTCCGTTTCGGCAACCCGGTGCACGTCTACAACAACTACTACAACAGCAATTCCGGGTACGGCGTAGCCAGCACCGAAGGCGCCGGAGTCCTCGTCGAGTCCAACTCGTTCGAGAACGTCAGCGACCCGTTCCACCTGGGCGAAGCCTCCTCCGGCCCGGGAACGCTGGTGGCCCGCAACAACCTGCTGGTCAACTCGGGAAGCGGCCAGACCGGCGGTTCCGTGGCCTCGATCCCGTACTCCTACACCCCCGACGCCGCCGCCAACGTGAAGTCCATCGTGACCGCGAACGCCGGCGCCGGCCGCATCAGCGTGTAACCCCGTCCCCCATCACGGCGCCCTCCCCCCTTCCCCTCTCTCCGGGGGAGGGGGGAGGGCGCCACCGGGTCAGTCCACCGGGTCGAGGTAACCGTCGAAGCGCGCCAGCCCGGCGCGAATGCGGACCGCGAAGTCGGGATCCGATCGAAGACGCTCCAGGCAATCCGGGGTTCCCATGCCGTCCACGATCATTTCCAGCAGGTTGCCGAGTGGCAGCGGCAGCGGTACCGGCAGGCCGGTCAACAACCGGAGGCAGTCCTCCGGCGAGAGTGAGACGTCCAAACCCACGACCGCGTCGATGATGCGGGCGAGACGCTCGAGATAGGCGTCCCCTGCGGCAGGCCAACCAGCGGCAAGGGCCAGCAGCATGAGCACGAAGCACTCATCGTCGAGAGGAGCCTCCGCACTGTCGACAAGGTCGATTATTCGACACACGTCAGCAGACGGCAGGCGCTTCGCGTCCCTCTCCAGCGACCGAAGGATGATCTTCGTCCACTCGACGGAGGAGGGATTGCTGTGAACCGAGTATCCGGCCCGCGTGATCGCCGTAGTCGCACGGAAATAGAGTCCCGACAAGTCGTCCGAGGCGGGAGCGACAGCCAGCCGGACGAGACTCTGCGCAATCGACTCGGCATCGCCGGATTCGTGCTCGATGAAGGTGGCCATAGACGTCCACGACAGACCGCTCAGAATCGGATCAACGGTGTGGCGCAGGACGTCATCACTGAAGGCACCGGAAAGGTCCATGAGGGTCAAGGCCTGAGTCAGCGGAAAGTTGTCGCTGAAGCCGTCAGCGACTCCCGAGTTCGGGAACTTCCAGCTCGGGCCGAACTGGTTCGACCAGCGCGGATCGACGGCTGTCGCGATGGGCTCGTCGGCGAACTCCAGGGCCAGGTCGCGACGTTCGTCGTCGGCCCACGTGCGGGTCACCTGGACCGAGGTCAGGCCGTCGAGGAGCATGCCGCCGGGGATTGCCGCCCTCCATTGCAGAGCCGTGTCGCGCAACCACTTCGCCGGATCTTCGGCGTGGAGATAGAGGTCGGAGGCACGGACCTGGCCGCCGCAGGACAGGACCAGCAGGGTCAGGTTGAAAGAGTAGGTGGCCATCCAGTGGTCGATGCGTTTGTCGACGGGCTGGTAGTCGCGTGGGGTGTGGGTCGGCCTGGTCACGGCGACGCGCAGCTTCTCCAGGAGCCACGATCGGGAGTCGGCGGGCAGCAATCTGCGCAGGAACGGGACGATCGTGCTGCGGGCGCACAACGGTGTGAAACCGAGCAGGTCGCGGAGCAGGGTGTCGTCCTCGACGTGTCCGAGGCGGCCGGTTCGGGCGCGGGACAGGGCCACACCCTGGCCGACCGCTTGGGCCACGAGACGCGCCACCAGATATTCGCCGAAGGTGGCGTGCAAGAACTCGTACGTCTGCCTGGTCCTGTCGTCCTGGACCGCCCGGGCGCGCTGGATGAAGAAGAACCGGCCGACCATCTCCTCTCCCGCGCTGAAAGCGCGCTGGAATCCCTCGGTGCTCGGCGTGGCCGACGCCCGCAGGCCGAGGCCGGTCAGATCCTTGTCGAGTTCGTCGGTGGTCGCCCACAGACGCAGCCGGTGGAACATCGCGAACGCCACCACCGACAGTCGTTCCAGTTCGTCGCGGACCAGGTCCTGCCGCTCGGGTTCGGGCAGGTGGGTGCCGTGGACGCGGCGGACCTCGCGTTCGGCGAAGTCGTGCAGGAGGCGCTCGTAGAGTTCGCCGGTGCCGAGGTCCTCGGCATCCTGGAGGGCGTTCGCCCCGGCGTCGTAGAGCGCCAGCATGAGCAGCAGCAGCGGCTGGACGGCCAGGTCGGGGAAACGCAGGACCACCTCGCGGGTGAGCGGCCGCCGCCCGGTCCCGGACCAGTACCGTGCGTTGGCCGTGTTCCAGAGGTCCAGCCAGCGGTCGACCTGCGGTTCGTCGAACGGTTCGAGGCGCGCGACCAGACCGCCGGCGGGGATACGGGCCCGGTCGGCGACCGCGACCCGGCTGGTCACGACGACCGCTGCGGGACGGCCGAGGCGGGACTCACGCCGCTGGAACTCGGCCACCCGCTCCAGGTAGTCGGACTGGTGCACCCCGGTCGCCTGCAACAGTTCGTCGAGTCCGTCGAGCAGGATCACCGGCATCGAGGCGTCCGCCGACGCGGCCAGGTCGGCCCAGGCCACGGTCTCGCCGATGGCCCCGCGCAGCGCCTGCTCGATCTGGTCCTGGATGGTCGCCTCGGCCCGGACCTCGCGCAGCGCCACCCGGACCACCAGGTAGTCGGCGGCCGGGAGCCGGGCCGCGAGGATCCTGGTCAGCGACGACTTGCCGCCGCCGGGCTGGCCGAGCAGCACCAGCGGTACGGCGGCCGCCTGCGGAGTGGTCAGGTAGGTGGCGAGGAACGTGTCGAAGTCGGTGCGGACGCCGGCCTCGGTCCACCAGTCCTCGTCGGCGGGGCGCAGGCCGGGGCCGCCCGGTTTCACCCGGAACCGTGGGTCCAGGTAGGCGGCGGCCAGGCTCGGCATGGTCAGGTCGCCGGCGTCGCCGCCGAGGATGGGCTCGTCGAGTTCGGCCCGGTAGATGCGGGCCAGCGCGTCCCGGTGACGGTCCGGGTCGCGGTGCGAGGTGGCCTTGAGCAGGGCCGTCTCCAGGCCCTCCAGTCCGCGGGACACGGCGCGGGACTCGAGACGGGACAGCCAGATGCCGAACTCGGGCACGTCCTGGGTGAGACGGCGGACGGTCTCCTCGTAGCGTTCGGCGGCGAGCTCCGGCAGCCGTTCGGCCAGGGCGACGTCGACGGCGCGGCGGGCCCGTTCGTCGGCGGCCTCCCAGACCGCCAGGAGCATCAGGTGGGTGGCCATCCGCCGGCCGGAGTCGGCGAACCACTCGGTGAGGTCGTCGAGGAGACGGTCGCCGGTGAGGTCCGGGCCCGGCGCGGGGATGTCGGCGTCGAGCAGGCGGGACTGCCAGGAGCCGTCGGTGCGGGCGGCGGTGAGGAACAGGAGCTGGTCGTCGCGGGTGAAGCCGGGGTTCGCGAGTCCGGCGGCGTCGAGGCAGTCGTCCAGCGATGCGAAGAATGACGCGACGGCCAGGACACCGTGTGCGGCGTGCAGTCGCCGGCTGCGGTCGTAGCGGCCCTGTCCCCGTACGACATCGGTGATCTTCTCGGCCACCAGATGCCCGAGCCGGATCACCTCGGTCTTGGCGTCGAAGAGGCTGATGGCAGCCTCGCTGCCGCCCGCCGTGGCGACGGCGAGGGCACCGCCCAGCAGGTTGTCGGCGGCCTTCATGAGCGGCCCGGAGCCGCCGAGAAGTTTGACGGCATCGACATAGGTCAGACCCTGGGCCACGACCCCACTATATGGACGGCAGGAGCGCGCGGAGTTCGGCTATCTGTTTGACCCGTTCGGCGCGGGTGGCGGCCAGCGGGGACGCCAGCAGGGTGGTGACGCCGGCGGCGGCGAGGGCGTCGAGGCCGCGGCGGACGTCGTCGGGGCGGCCGGTCAGGGACGTCGCGGTGACCAGGTCCGCGGGGACGGCGGCGACGGCCTCGGCGCGCCGGCCGGACAGGTAGAGGTCCTGGATGCGGGTGGCCTCCTCGGCGTACCCGTAGCGGCGGACCAGGTCGTTGGAGAAGTTGCGGCCGCGGGCGCCCATGCCGCCGAGGTAGAGGGCGAGCTGGGCGCGGTGCCGGTCGAGCAGGGCCGGGTCCGGGTCGCCGATGGCGAACGGTACGGGCACGCTGATCTCCAGCGGCCCGAGTGCGGGGTCGCGCCGGGACCGTCCGTCGGCCAGTGACTCGCCGAAGATCCGGTCGGACGATCGCGGGTCGAGCCAGAGGGCCTGCCAGCCCTCGGCGATCTCGGCGGCCAGGGCCACGTTCCGGGGGCCCATGGCGGCCAGCAGGATCGGGACGCGTGGCCGTACCGGATGATTAATGATCTTGAGGGGTTTGGCGTAGTCACCCGGGAGCGGGATCCGGTAGTGGGGGCCGTCGACGGTGAGGGTCTCGCGGCGCCAGACGCGGCGGCAGATCTCGACGATCTCGCGGGTGCGGGCGACCGGAGCGTCGTAGCGGACGCCGTGGAAGCCCTCGATGACCTGGGGTCCGGACGCGCCGAGGCCGAGGTTGAACCGGCCGCCGGACACGTAGTCGAGTCCGGCGGCGGTCATCGCGGTCAGCGTAGGAGTGCGAGTGTAGAGCTGCATCACACCGGACGCCAGATCCATCGTCCGCGTTCGGGCGGCGAGGTAACCCAGTTGGCTGACGGCGTCGAAGCTGTACGCCTCCGGGACCACCACCAGGTCGGCGCCGGCCTGTTCGAACTCGACGACCTCGTCGACGGCCGCGGCGAAGCCCTCACCGCTGTAGCCGAGCTGAATCCCGAGCCGCATGATCAGTCGTTGATGATCACTTGGCGGATCACGTCGCCGCTGCCGAGCGCGGCCAGGCCGTCGCCGACCTGGTCGAGGCGCAGGCGGCGGCTGATCATGCCCTCGATGTCGAGGCGACCGGCCCGCCACAGGGCCAGCAGGCGCGGGAAGTCACGGTGTGGTTCGGCCGAGCCGTACAGCGAGGGGACGATCGTCTTGCCCTCGAAGAGCAGCTCGAACGGGCTGAACTCGACCTGGTCCTCGGCCCGGCCCGCACCGACCACGATGACCTGGCCGCCGCGCCGGGTGGCGGTCCACGCGGTGCGCAGCGTCTGTGGCACGGCCACCACGTCGAAGGCGTGGTCGAAGCCCTCCGGCACCACCTCGCCCTGCAGATCGCCGAGCTCGTCGGGGGTGGCGGTGTGGGTGGCGCCGAAGCGGCGGGCCGCCTCGTGCCGGGCGGGAACCGTGTCGACCGCCATGATCTGCGCGGCCCCGGCCAGGCGGGCGCCCTGGATCGCGGCGATGCCGACGCCGCCGCAGCCGATCACCACGACGCTGTCACCGGGCCGCACCCGCGCCGTGTTGATCACCGCGCCGACACCGGTGGTGACGCCGCAGCCGACCAGGGCGGCCACCTCGTACGGCACGTCGTCGTCGATCTTCACGGCGCCGGCCCGGGGCACCACCATCTCCTCGGCGAACGAGCCGCACCCGGCCATCCCGAAGATCTCCAGGTCACCGGCGGTGAACCGGGGTATCACGTAGCCGGCCATCACGTGGGTCATGCACAGGTAGGCCTCGCCGCGCCGGCAGTGCGTGCAGACACCGCAGGCGGGCAGCCAGTTGACCGCGACACGGTCGCCGGGAGCCAGGTCGTCGACGCCGTCACCGACCTCGATCACGTCGCCGGCCGCCTCGTGGCCGAGGACCGCGGGCACCGGCTGGGGCAGGCCGCCCCGCAGCGCGGACAGGTCGGAGTGGCAGACACCCGCGGCACGGACCCGCAGGCGCACCTCACCCGGCCCGGGGCCGAGGACCGTCACGTCGTCGCGGAGGTCGAGTTTCTCGTCCCCGATCGTGTGCAGCACCGCCGCTCGCATCCCGGCACCCCCTCGAAAATGAGAACGCGTTCTACGCTAACGACGAGCCTGGTACCAAGCAAGCGTTCGGTCAAGGGCGATAATCGGCCGGTGACGCAATCCAAGAGCCCGTCCGAGCGGCGCGCGCACCTCGTCCGGCTGGCCGGTGATCTCTTCGCCGAGAAGGGCTTCCGGGCGACGACGGTGCGGGAGATCGCCGACGCCGCCGGGATCCTGTCCGGCAGCCTCTACCACCACTTCGACTCCAAGGAGTCGATCGGCGACGAGATCCTCAGCGCCTTCCTGGAGGACGTCCTCGCCGGTTACCGCGAGGCGGTCCGGGACACCACCGACCCGCGGACGGCGATCGAGCAGATCGTACGGTCCAGCACCGCCAACCTGAGCCGGCACCGGGCCGCGCTCACGATGCTGCAGAACGACTGGAACTACTTCAGCGGGCAGCCTCGGTTCGCCTACCTGCGCACGGCCATGAAGGAGATCGAGCAGACCTGGATCGAGCTGCTCGAGCGCGGTAGGCAGAGCGGGCAGTTCCGGGCCGACCTGGACACCCGGCTGACGTACCGGCTGCTCCGCGACATCCTCTGGCTGCCCACGTCGTGGCGCTCGTCGGCGACGTGGAGCACCGACCAGATCATCGACGGACTTCTCCGCCTTCTGTTCGACGGCATCCGGGCGTAGCCTCCCAAGCAAGCGCTTGGGAGGTTCGGATGGGGCGGCTTGACGGCAAGGTTGCACTGATCACCGGCGGGGCGCGCGGCATGGGCAAGGCCCACGCCCGGCACTTCGCCGCCGAGGGGGCACGCGTCGTGATCGGCGACGTGCTCGACGAGAAGGGACGCTGGGTCGCCGGCAAACTCGGCGACGACCTCTGCCGGTACGTGCATCACGACGTGACGAGCGCCGACGACTGGACAGCGGCGGTCGACGCGACGGTCGACGCGTTCGGAAAGCTGGACGTGCTCGTCAACAACGCCGGCATCCTGCGGCACGCGCCGGTCACCGAGATGGACCCGGCCGAGTTCCGGCAGGTCATCGAGGTCAACCTGGTCGGCACGTGGCTCGGGATCCGGCAGGCCGTCCCGGCGATGATCGACGCCGGCGGCGGCTCGATCGTGAACATCTCGTCGATCGAGGGCTTCGCCGGAGCGGCCGGCCTGTCCGCCTACAGTGCCAGCAAGTTCGGCGTCCGCGGCCTGACCAGGTCGGCCGCGCAGGAGCTGGGACCACTCGGCATCCGGGTCAACTCGGTGCACCCCGGCGGCGTGATGACGTCGATGGCGATGGCCGCCGCACAGACGATGACCGGCGTGGACGGCAGCGGTTTCCTCAAGGGCCTGCCGATCGCCCGCTTCGCCGAACCGGTGGAGATCTCCCGGCTCGTCGCCTTCCTCGCCTCCGACGAAGCGTCCTACACCACCGGCGCCGAGTTCCTCGCCGACGGCGGCCTGCTCAGCGGCCCGGGGTACTGAGATGGCCGCGCTCGACGGCCGCGTCGCCGTCGTCACCGGGGCCGGCGCCGGGCTGGGCGCCGCAGAGGCCCGCGCGCTGGCGGCGGCCGGCGCCCGGATGGTCCTCAACGACCTGCCCGGCGACGCCCTCGACGAGGTGGCCGAGCAGATCCGGGCCGCCGGCGGCGAGGCGGTCACCTGCCCCGGCGACGTGGCCGACTGGGCGACCGGGGAGGCGCTGGTCAAGACCGCTGTCGACACGTTCGGCGGGCTGGACGTGCTGGTCAACAACGCGGGCGTGCTGCGCGACCGGATGATCTTCTCGATGTCCGAAACGGAATGGGACACCGTCGTCCGCGTCCACCTGCGCGGCCACTTCGTGACCACCCGGTTCGCCACCGCGTACTGGCGGGACCGCGCCAAGGCGACCGGCCTGCCGGGCTACGCCCGGATCGTCAACACCGCGTCCGAGGCGTTCCTGCTCGGCTCGGCCGGCCAGCCCAACTACGCGGCGGCCAAAGGGGGGATCGTCGCACTCACCCTCGCGACCGCTCGCGGTTGTCTCAAACATGGGGTACGGGCGAACGCCATCTGTCCGCGCGCAAGAACCTCCATGACCGGCCGGCTCATGGGCGCTGCTCCGGACGGCCCCGACCCGATGGCCCCGGAACGGGTTGCGCCGCTGGTCGTGCACCTGGCCGGGCCGTCCGGCGACCGGATCACCGGCGAGGTGTTCGTGGTGCACGGCGACGTCGTGGCGGTGCTCGGGCCGCCCACGGTGCGGGCCGTCTTCCACGCGACGACCGGGCAGTGGACGTCCGCCGAACTGGACGCGGCCCTGAGCACCGAGTTCGCCGACGGCCCGCCCCGGCCCGGGTTCGTCTGCGAGGAGACGCTGCCCCTGGCCGCGTCGACGTTCGGGGAGGGATCGTGAAACAGCGGGACACCGTCGCCATGACCGACGACGAGGTGGGGGCGCTTCTGGCGTACCAGCGGAAGATCCAGATCGCGACGATCAACCCGGACGGCACGCCGCATCTGGTGACCATGTTCTTCGCGGCGGCCGGAGGCCGGATCGCGTTCTGGACCTACCGGGCCTCGCAGAAGGCCCGCAACCTGGCCCGCGACCCGCGTCTGACCTGCCTGGTCGAGGACGGCGAGGGCTACTTCGAACTGCGCGGCGCCCAGATCAGCGGCACCGTGACGGTGATCGCCGACCTGCCCGGCGTCACCGGGGTCGGGCGGCTGATCGCGGCCCGGATGCCGGACATCCCGGACGACGCCCTCGACGCGTACGTCGCCCACGCCGCCCCCAAACGCACCGCCTACCTGGTCGACCCGGCCCGGATCACCAGCTGGGACCATCGCAAGCTGCTGGCGTGACCATCGGGGTCCGCGGGCGCATAGACTGACCGCCGGCCGGAGCCTGGTGGGAGGGCGCATGTCAGTCGGTGCGACGGTGGGCCGTCCCCGCGATCCCGAGGTCGACGAACGGATCACCCGGGCCGCGGCCGAGGTCTTCGGCGGCGAGGGCTGGGCCCGTTTCTCGGTCGACGCCGTCGCCCGCCGGGCCGGTGTCGGCAAGGCGTCCATCTACCTGCGCTGGCCCAACAAGGAAGCGTTGCTGGTGGCGGTGTTCGCCTCCCGCCTGTCCGGGGTCCGCGACATCGACACCGGCAGCCTGCGCGACGACCTGGTCGCCCTGGCCCGCCAGGTGCTGCACGCCTTCCTGGACGAGTCGGGCGGCGCGGTCCTGCGACTGATGCTGGAGGTGGAGAGCATCCCGGCCGGTCAGGAACACCTGGACCGTTTCCTGCAGTCCCAGGCGACGGCGGCCCGGGCCATCGTCCATCGCGGCATCGACCGGGGCCAGCTACGCCCGGACATCAGCGTCACCCTGCTGCTCAACACGATCAGTGGCGGCGCCCTCAATCACGCCTTGACCACACCGTCCCGCTCCCGGGCCAAGGTGGCGGCGAACGCCGACCGCTACGCCGAAGAGCTGGTCGACTTCGTCCTGGCCTCGGTCACCGCCCCCTGAACTCGTGGGGAGGCGGCACTACCAGTCGAGAAGGGTTCTGGTGTCGATCTCGCAGCAGAACGGGACCTCGAGAGTCAGGGTGGCGCCGAACGGCACCATGGCGTGCTCGACGTAGTGCTGGCCCTCAAGACGGAACAGGCGCAGGGCCACCGACTCGAAATCAGTGAGGTCCGGCTCGACCAGCAGATACCAGCCGATCCGGGCAGCAGCGTAGAACTGCATCTTGAGGAGCCGGTCGTTCGCGGCGTTGCTCGGTGAGACGATCTCGCAGATCAAGGCGACCTCGGACGCCTCGATCACGCCGCCCTTGGGATCCGTGTCGGCCACCACCAGGTCAGGAATGACGATCCGGTCGGTGCCGAGCCGGACGTTGGCAGCCTCGTACGCACGCAGGCCGACGGCCCGAACCGCTGGGCGAATGCCGGCCATCAGGAGAAAGGAGATGTCCTGATGAGGTTTGCTCGGTGCCGGGCTCACCCACAGTCCCCCGTCGATCAACTCGATCCGGTTCGGCGTCTCACCGAGCGCGAAGTACTGTTCCTCGTTCCACGGACCCGGATACTCCAACAGCGTCACACTCATCGACAACACCTCCAGACCGATGACGCGCCAATTCTGCCACGTACCCGAGTGGGACGAGCACGGGCGGAGTCGTCGAAGCGGACATTCTTCGCCCCGCGTTGGGACCCCTCCATCATCCGGCGCCGTTCAGCGGCCTCCGGCCAGGGCTCCGGCGCGTAGGTGCTCGCCGTCGCGGGTCAGGTCGCCGGTGCGGATCAGCAGCTCGACGTGGGCGGCGGTCTCGGCGACCGCGCCGACCAGCATCGGGCCGATCTCGTCCCATGGCCGTGACCATGTCAGCTCCGACGCCACCTGCCAGATCGTGGCCGCGCCCAGCCGCTCCACTGTCGCCAGGATCTCCCGGCACCGCTCGCGGTGATGTTCGCCGAGTTCGGCCGCGCGGGCCGCGATGCCCCGGAACCGGTACTCGTGTCCCGGCAGCGCCTCGCACCCGTCGTAGGCCGACACCTTCCCCAGCGACTCCAGGTAGAGCCCGAGCGGGTCCTCACCACTGAGCTGCAAGCCGATGTTGGGGCTGATCCGCGGGAGCACGTGATCGCCGGTGAGCAGCACCTGCGCGTCCGGCTCGAACAGGCAGAGGTGACCCGGTGTGTGACCGGGCGTCCAGACGGCCCGCAGCCGCCGCCCCGCCAGCGGCACGAGATCACCGTCGTTCAGCATCACGTCCGCGTCGGCGAGCGGGGCGAAGTGCTGGTCCACCGACGCGCCGAACCGCCCGATCAGCCCGGCGATCTCCTCCTGCGGAACGTGCAGGTCCCGCATCCAGCCGGCCAGCGCCACACTCGGCGCGGTCTCCCGGTCCCGCAGCATCGTCGCGTGCTCGGCCGGATGCATCGCCACCCAGGCGCCGGAGGCGTCCCGGAGCCGCGCGGTCAGCCCGTGGTGGTCCGGGTGCACGTGGGTGAGCACGACACCGGTCACGTCGGCGGCGGTCGCCCCGACGGCGGCGAGCCCGGCGGTCAGGGCCGCCCAGCCGGTATCACTCTCCCACCCGGGGTCGACGACGACGAGGCCGTCGTCGCCCGGGACCAGGTAGCTGAGCGTGTACCGCAACGGATTGTTCGGAATCGGCACCGGGACCGACACCAGCCCACCGGCCAGCTTCTCCACCGGTGGCAGGACCTTGGCCCGCCAGGCTTCCCGCTGCACGCTCATCCCGAACCCCTTTCCTAGACGGAACCCGTCTAGGAAAGGAACCATATCCTGAACGACCGCCGTCCAGCAATGACCATCGGCGGGCCGGCACCGGAGCTGAGGGGTCCCGCGGGCCTACATCATCTCCTCGGTGGTGGGGATCAGGACCGTCTTCAGCTCCGTGTAGGCCTCGATCGACGTTCGGCCGCCCTCCCGGTTCAGGCCCGACTGGCCGTACCCGCCGAAAGCCACGTGCGGCTCCAGCTGGTAACCGTTGACGCCGACCGTTCCGGCTCGCAGGGACTTCGTCAGGCGGAAGGCCCGCTTCACGTCGGACGTCCACACCGTCGCCGCCAGGCCGTAGGTCGTGTCGTTGGCCAGGCGCAGTGCCTCGTCCTCCTCGGTGAACGGGACCACCGCCAGCACCGGGCCGAAGATCTCCTCGCGGGCGATCGTGGTGTCGTTGGCGACGTCGGCGAACAGGGTGGGCTGGACGAAGTTGCCGGCCGCCAGTTCGCCGTCGGGGCGGCCGCCGCCGGTCACCAGGCGGGCGCCCTCGGCCCGGCCGGACTCGATGTAGCCGAGGACCCGGTTCAGCTGGCGTTCGTTGATGAGCGGGGACGCGGTCGTCTCCGGGTGGAACGGGTCGCCGTAGGTGACCAGCGCGGCCATCGCCTCGGCGATCGCCAGGAACTCGTCGTAGACGTCGCGGTGCACCAGCGCCCGGGTGTGCGCGACGCAGGCCTGGCCGGAGAGGCCCATCGTGACCGTGCCCATCGTGGTGGCGGCCGCGGCGTACACGTCGGCGTCGGGGAAGACCAGTGACGGGCTCTTGCCACCCAGCTCCAGGCTGGTTCGCTTGACGCCGCCGGCGGCGGCGGCCAGGACCTTGCGGCCGACGGCGCGGCTGCCGGTGAAGCTGATCTTGTCGACCTGCGGGTGGTTGATCAGGGCGTCGCCGGTGGTGTCGCCGGGGCCGGTGACCACGTTGAGGACGCCCGGCGGCAGACCGGCCTCCTCCATGATCCGGGCCAGGCGCAACGCGGAGAACGTCGCGTACTCGGACGGCTTCAGCACCACGGTGCACCCGGCGGCCAGAGCGGGGGCGACCTTCTGGGCGGTCAGCAGCAGCGGGCCGTTCCACGCGACGATCGCGGCCACCACACCGACCGGTTCGCGCAGCGTGAGCACCATGTGGTCGCCGCCCTGATAGCCGGGCAACGTCTCACCGGCGAGCTTGTCGACCCATCCGGCGTGGTGGTCGAAGATGTCGGCGACACACTCGACGGACATCGCATACGTCTCGCCGAAGCTGACCGGCACACCGTTGTCGAGGGCGACCAGTGTCTGCAGCTCCGCGGCGTTCTCCCGGATGGCGTCGGCGATGCGACGCAGGACCTTGATTCTTTCCTTCGCCCGGGTACGGGGCCACGTGCCTTCGTCGAACGCGGTGCGGGCAGCGCGTACCGCCGCGTCCACGTCGGACGCCGTGGCGATGGCGAACGTGCCCACCTCCTCGGCGGTCGCCGGGTGCAGGTGGCTCCAGGTGCCGCCGTCGGCGGAGGGGCGCCAGTCGCCGGCGATCAGCAGTTCTCCGCCGGCCAGGCCGACCTCGTCGCGTTTGGCCTTGATCGAGAGCACCATACCGACCTCCGGGCGCAAGAATTGAAACAGGTTCTACTTCCCGGCACGGTACGCCGTGTCCCGGAGGTCCGCCAGATACGCCGGCCACTCGCCGCCACCGTGCACGGCGAGAGAGGCCCCGCTGATGTAGCCGGCGAGAGGCGACGCGAGCAGCAGGCAGGCACCGGCGACCTCACCGGCGCGGGCCGCCCGCCCCATCGGCACGGTCCGGGCCACCGTCGACGCCGCCCGGCCACCCGAGCCGGTCCCGTCCGGCACGGGAGGCGCCGATGCCTCGACCGGGCCGACGACCAGGGTGTTCACCCGCACTTTCGGCGCCCACTCGGCAGCCAGGCTGGTGGCGAGATGGTGGAGGCCCGCCTTGGCCGCGCCGTAGGCGGCGGTTCCGGGCGAAGGGCGGGTGCCACTGACACTGCCGATCATGAGGATGACGCCGCCGGTCTCCTGGTCCCGCATGACCGCGTTGGCCGCCTGCGCGACATGCAACGGCGCGATGAGGTTGAGTTCGATGATCTTCGCGTGCAGGCGGGGAGACGCGTCGCCCGCGGGCACCTCCGGGCTGCCGCCGGCGTTGTTGATCACCACGTCGACACGCCCGAAGCGATCGACCGCGGTTTTGACCAGGGCCGTGGCCTGATCCGGATCACGCACATCCGCCTGAAAGAACTCCAGCGCCGAAAGGGCCGACTCCGGAACGAGCGCGGAGGACGCCGAGGGATCGGGAGGCAGGGAGGCGACCGTGAGCCCGGCCGGCGGGGACCCGGCCGGTGGAAGCGGGTGCGGCGGGGTGCGGCCGCAGGTCAGGACGTCGGCTCCGGCGGCGTGGAAGGCGGCGGCGATGGCCGCGCCGATGCCCCGGGTGCCGCCGGTGACGACCACCGTGCGGCCGGTGAAGTCGAGAGGGTCCATGACGATCGATGCTAGCCACCCAAGCAAGCGCTAGGTTAGCCTGGCCGCCGTGGGGATTGAGCTGCACAGAGGCACGGTCGCCGAGGTGATCGTCGATTTTCCGCCGGTCAACGCACTGCCTGCGGCCGGCTGGCACGCTCTCGCTGACGCGGTCGCCGCGGCCGGAGCCGATGAACGGACCAGGGTCGTGGTGCTGGCGGCCGAGGGGCGTGGGTTCTGCGCGGGCGTGGACATCAAGGAGATGCAGCGGACGCCGGGGCACGACGCCCTGCTGGCCGCCAACCGGGGCTGCGCCGCGGCGTTCGCGGCCGTCTACGACTGCCCGGTTCCGGTGATCGCCGCGGTCAACGGCTTCTGCCTGGGTGGCGGGGTGGGCCTGGCCGGCAACGCCGATCTGGTGGTGGCAGCCGACGACGCGACGTTCGGGCTGCCCGAGGTGGACCGGGGTGCACTCGGGGCGGCGACGCATCTGGCCCGGCTGGTTCCGCACCAGCTGATGCGGACGATGGTCTACACCTGCCGGCCGGTGACCGCGTGGGAGCTGCACCGGTTCGGGACCGTGCTGGAGGTGGTGCCGGCCGCCGGGCTGCGACGGGCCGCGCACCGGGTGGCGGAGGAGATCGCGGCGAAGGATCCGCTGGTCATCCGCCGGGCGAAGGAGTCCCTGAACGGGATCGACCCGATTGATGTGAAGCGCTCCTACCGGTTCGAACAGGGCTTCACCTTCGAGCTCAACCTGAACGGTGCCGGCGACCGGGCCCGCCAGAGGTTCGTGGACGGCCGATGAGATGGACGGCCGATGAGATGGACGGCCGATGAAGTGGACGGCCGATGAAGTGGAGGGCCAGACATGAGAGTCAGCATCGAGGACGCGGTCGCTGAGGTCCGGGACGGGATGACGGTCGGGATCGGCGGCTGGGGTTCACGGCGCAAACCGATGGCGATGGTCCGGGCACTACTGAGGGCCGGCCGCCGGGACCTGACACTCGTCAGTTACGGCGGGCCGGACGTGGGTCTGCTGGTGGCCGCGGGTTGCGTACGCCGGATCGTCACCGGTTTCGTCTCCCTGGACAGCATCCCGCTCGAACCGCACTTCCGCGCGGCCCGTAGCGCCGGCACCGTCGAGCTGACCGAATACGACGAGGGGATGCTCTACTGGGGCCTGCTGGCCGCCGCGAACCGGCTGCCGTTCCTGCCGATCCGGGCGGGCCTCGGCTCCGACGTCATGCGCGTCAATCCGGGGCTGCGGACGATCCGCTCCCCCTACGCCGACGCCACCGAGCTGGTCGCGATGCCGGCCCTGGAACTCGACGTCGCGTTCATCCACCTGAACCGGGCCGACGACCGGGGCAACGGACGCTATCTCGGCCCCGACCCGTACTTCGACGACCTGTTCTGCCTGGCCGCGAAGAAGCGGTTCCTCTCCTGCGAGCGCCTGGTCGGCACCGGGGAACTCCAGCAGGACGGACCACCGCAGGGCCTGCTGGTCAACCGGTCCATGGTCGACGGCGTGACCGAGACGCCGAACGGGGCGCACTTCACCAGCTGCGTCCCCGACTACGGGCGTGACGAGGCGTTCCAGAAGGAATACGCGACGACCGATTTCGACACGTTCCGCGCCCGCTATCTCGACGGCGACGAGGACGACTACCAGCGGGCGGTGAAACGGTGACCAGGGCGGAGACGTGTGTGGTGGCGTGCGCCGAGGCGTGGCGGGGGGACGGCGCGGTGCTGGCGAGTTCGGCCGGGCTGATCCCGGGGCTGGGTGCCCGCCTGGCGCAGCTCACCTTCGCCCCGGACCTGCTGGTCACCGACGGTGAGGCGACCCTGATGCGGGACGGGCGGGCGGAGGGCTGGCTGCCGTACCGCCGGGTCTTCGCGGTCGTCGCGGCCGGCACCCGGCACGTCATGATGGGCGCGAGCCAGCTGGACCGCTTCGGCAACCAGAACATCTCCTGCGTCGGCCCGTGGGAACGGCCGACCTCGCAGCTGCTGTGCGTGCGCGGCGCTCCCGGCAACACGGTCAACCACCCGGTCAGCTACTGGGTGCCCCGGCATTCGCCACGGGTGTTCGTCGAGCACGTCGACATGGTCTCCGGTGTCGGGCACGATCGCGGCGCGCACGGGATCCGCCTGGTCGTCACGAACCTCGCGGTCCTCGACTTCGCCACCCCGGACCGGTCGATGCGGCTGCGTTCGGTGCACCCGGGGGTCCACGTCGGCGAGGTGGTCGCGGCGACCGGGTTCGCCCTGACCGTTCCCGATCAGGTGCCGGAGACCCGCGAACCGACCGGGGACGAGCTGCGGCTCCTCCGCGAGCATCTCGACCCGGACGGCCTGCGCGAGCGGGAGGTCCGGTGAGGACGGCGCTGACCGAACTGCTCGGCTGCCGGCACCCGATCGTGCAGACCGGCATGGGCTACGTCGCCGGTGCCGGCCTGGTCTCGGCGGTGGCCGAGGCCGGCGGTTTCGGCATCGTGGCCTCCGCGACGATGACCCTCGACGAGCTCGAAGCCACGATCAAGGAGATCAAGAGCAGGACCACAAATCCCTTCGGCGTCAATGTACGGTCGGACGCGCCCGACGCCACCCGACGCATCGACCTGCTGATCCGCGAACGGGTGAGGCTCGCCTCGTTCGCCCTCGCGCCGGACCGTGACCTGATCCGCCGATGCGCCGACGGCGGGGTGCTGACCATGCCGTCGGTGGGTGCACGCCGGCACGCCGAGAAGGTCGCGGCCTGGGGTGTCGACGCCGTACTGGTGCAGGGCGGCGAGGGCGGCGGGCACACCGGACCGGTCCCGACGACGCTGCTGCTGCCGCAGGTGGTCGACGCCGTGGACATCCCGGTGGTGGCAGCCGGTGGGTTCTTCGACGGGCGGGGGCTGCTCGCGGCTCTCGCCTACGGGGCGGCCGGGGTGGCCATGGGCACGCGGTTCCTGCTCACCACGGACAGCCCGGTCGGGGCGCGGGTGAAAAGGCTCTACCTCGATGCGGACGTGACCGGCACCGTCGTCACCACGCGCGTGGACGGGGTGCCCCATCGGGTGCTGCGGACGCCGTACATCCAAGGGTTGGAAAGATCGGGGAGGGTGACCGCGCTGCTCAGGTCGGCCCGGCATGCCGTCGCGTTCCGGCGTCTCGCCGGGATGACCTGGCCGCAACTGGTGCGCGCCGGGCGGCAGGCGCGGCACGGGCGGGAGCTGACCTGGGCGCAGACGCTGATGGCCGCGGGGACGCCGGTGCTGTTGCGGACGGCGATGGTGGAGGGCCGGCCGGAGTTCGGCGTGATGTCGGCCGGGCAGGTCGCCGGGGTGATCGACGACCTGCCGTCGTGCGCCGAGCTGATCGCGCGGATCATGAAAGAGGCGGATGACGGATGGGGGCGGCTCACAGCCGTTCGATGATCGTCACGTTGGCCTGGCCGCCGCCCTCACACATGGTCTGCAGGCCGTATCGTCCGCCGCACCGTTCGAGTTCGTGCAGCATGCTGACCATCAGCCGGGCACCGGTCGCGCCGAGCGGGTGCCCGAGGGCGATCGCTCCACCGTTCACGTTGACCCGTCCGGGGTCGGCGCCGGTCTCCTTCAGCCACGCCAGGACGACACTGGCGAACGCCTCGTTCACCTCGAAACGATCGATGTCGTCGATGCCCAGCCCGGTCTTGCGGAGCGCGTGGGCGGTCGCCGGGATCGGCGCGGTGAGCATCAGAACCGGATCGTCACCGCGCGCGGAGAGGTGGTGGACGCGCGCTCGCGGCCGCAGCCCGTGCTCCCGGACCGCCCGCTCACTCGCGACCAGGAGCGCGGCGGCCCCGTCCGCGATCTGGCTGGCCATCGCCGCGGTGGTGACCCCACCCTCCCGGAGCGGTTTCAGCGCGGCGATCCGCTCGGCACTGGTGTCCCGTCGCGGACACTCGTCAACGCCGCCCCAGAAGCCCGAACCACCCGCGCCCGCGCTTCCCAGCCCTCCCGACCCTCCCGACCCTCCCGCGCCTCCCGCGCCTCCGCTGATGATCTCTCGCGTGAAGAGGCCGCTGCCGATCGCTTTGACCGATTTTTCGTGACTTAAGAGTGCGAAACTCTCCAGGTCTTCGCGATCGAGAGACCAGCGGGCCGCGATCTCGTCGGCACTCCGGAACTGCGAGATCTCCTGATCGCTGTACCTCGCGGCCCACCCGGCACTGCCCACATAGGGCCCCACCGGAGCCATCGCGCTGCCGATCGGGACCTGGCTCATGTTCTGCACTCCCCCGGCGATGATCAGGTCCGCCGTCCCGCTCATCACCGCCTGCGCCGCGAAATGCACCGCCTGCTGCGACGACCCGCACTGCCGATCCACGGTGACGCCGGGAACGTGTTCCGGAAATCCGGCCGCGAGCCAAGCCGTCCGGGCGATGTCCCCCGATTGCGGCCCCAATGTGTCGACGCACCCGAGGATCACGTCGTCGACCGCCCCCGGATCGACGCCACCCAGGACTGACCTGATCACCGCGGCCCCCAGGTCCGCCGGATGAACCCCGGCGAGCAACCCCCCACGACGGCCGACCGGGGTACGCACCGCACCGACCAGATATGCCTCCATTGTTGACGCCCTCCCGTCGCAGCGAGTAGAACGTGTTCTAACTTACCGGGATCGGGGTGGCCCATGCACGTCGGATACACGCCCGAGCAGGAGAAGCTGCGGGCCTCGCTGCGGGACTACTTCGCCGCACTGATGACGCCGGCCCTCCGAGACGGCCTGACCAGTGGCGACGGCGAATACGGGACCGGCACCGCGTACCGTGAAGTGGTCCGGCAGTTGGGCCGCGACGGCTGGCTGACGATCGGCGGCCGCTCCCGCCTGGAGCAATTGATCTTCGCCGACGAGGCGGCACTGGCCGGTGTGCCGGTGCCGTTCCTGACCCTTTACACGGTCGGGCCGACGATCACCCGGCACGGCACCGCCGCGCAGAAGGAGCAGCTGGTCCCCCGGATCGAGGCCGGCGAGGTGCACTTCTCGATCGGCTACTCGGAACCGGGCGCCGGCACCGACCTGGCCGCCCTGACGACGCGGGCGGTCCGCGACGGCGACCACTACGTGATCAACGGCCAGAAGATGTGGACGAGCCTGATCCAGTACGCCGACTACGTCTGGCTGGCCTGCCGCACCGATCCTGGCGCACCGAGACACAAGGGCCTGTCGATCATCATGGTCCCGACCGACGCACCAGGTTTCTCCTGGACCCCGGTGCGGACCGTCGCCGGGCCGTCGACCAGCGCCACCTACTACGACGACGTGCGGGTTCCGGTGTCGGCACTGGTCGGCGAGGAGAACCAGGGCTGGCGCCTGATCACCGACCAGCTCAACCACGAGCGGGTCGCCCTGACCTCGGCCGCCCCACTGCAACGGGCGCTGCGCGAGGTCCGCGACTGGGCGGTGACCACCGGGCGGATCGACCACGAGTGGGTCCGCCTGCACCTGGCCCGTGTCCACGCGAAGACCGAGGCGCTGAAACTGTTCAACTGGCGGGCCTGCATCACCGACGGCACCCCGGCGGCACCCCGGGCGTCGGCCGGCAAGGTCTACGGCACCGAGCTGGCGATCGAGGCGTACCGCCTGCTCATGGAGATCATCGGCCCGGCCGCGACGATCCGCGAAGGCGAACCGGGTGCGGTGCTGTCCGGCCGGATCGAGCGGATGTACCGGTCCTCGCTGATCCTGACCTTCGGCGGCGGCACGAACGAGGTGCAGCGCGACATCATCGCGGCCGGCGCGCTCGGCCTCCCGATCCGGCGTTGAGGAGCCGTTCATGGATTTCGAGCTCAGCACCGAAGCGGTCGAACTCGTCGGCCTGACCCGTGACCTGGCGTCGTCGGGGCGCCCGTTGTGGCCGGCACTCGCCGAAGCCGGAATCCTCGCGGCGGCCCTGCCGAAACGGGCCGGCGGCGACGGCTACGGCCTGGTCGAGCAGTGCGCGATCCTGATCGAGCTGGGCCGGCACGCGGCCGACGTCCCGTACCTGACGTCGATCGTGGTGGCCGCCACGACGATCGCCGAACTCGGCACCGACGAGCAGGTCGAGACGTTGGCGGTACCCGCAGGACGCGGCGAGTCGATCCTGACCGCGGAACACGTCACCGGCCTGCCGACCGCCGCGAGGACAACGGTGGGCATCGCCGCCCAGCAACTCGGCGTCGTCGAACGCGCCCTGGAGATGACCGCCGAGTACGCCAGCACCCGCATCCAGTTCGAGCGCCCGATCGGCTCGTTCCAGGCCGTCTCCCAGCGGCTGGCCGACGCGTGGATCGACGTGGAGGCGCTGCGGCTGGCGTTGTGGCAGGCGGTGTCCCGGCCCGAGCCGGCCGAGGTCGCGACCGCCGGGTTCTGGGCCGCCGAGGCCGGGCACCGGGTGCTGCACACGGCCGTCCACGTGCACGGCGGTGTCGGCATCGACATGGACCATCCGCTGCACCGTTACTTCCTGGCCGCCGAGAAACACGAGTTCCTGCTCGGTGGCGCCACCGCCCAACTTCTCGACCTGGCCGAGGTGCTCTCATGAAATTCACGCTGGGGATCGCGCTGAGTCCGCTCGAACAGCTGACCGCTCTCGCCCGTACCGCTGAGGAATGTGGTTTCGCCTCGATCGCCCTGCCGGACTCGTTGTTCTATTCCGAACACGTCTCCGCCGCCTACCCCTACACACCCGACGGCAGCCGATTCTGGAATGCCGACACCCCGTGGCCGGATCCGATGGTGGCGGCCGGTGCGATGGGCGCCGTCACGTCGACGATCCGTTTCTACACCCAGGTCCTCAAACTGGATCCACGGAACCCGCTGCTGCTCGCGCGGCAGATCGGCACGGTCGCGGCGCTCACCGGGAACCGTTTCGGGCTCGGCGTGGGACTCGGCTGGTCGCCGGAGGAATCACACTGGTGCGGGCAACCCTTCAAGGATCGCGGGGCCCGCGCCGACGAGTCCATCGAAATCATCAAAAGGATTCTGGCCGGTGGCATGGTGTCGTTCCACGGCCGGCATTTCTCGTTCGAGAAACTACAGATGAGCCCCGCGCCGGCCGAACCCGTGCCGTTCTACGTCGGCGGGCACTCGGAGCCTGCGCTGCGCCGGGCCGCGCGGATCGGCGACGGCTGGTCCTCGGCGATGATCGGTTTCGACGACCTGCGCACCACGATCACCCGGCTGGCCGAGCTCCGCGCCGAGTACGGCCGTGATCATCTGCCGTTCGAGGTCCAGGCGGTCTGCATCGACCGTCCCGGCCTCGACGGGTTCCGGCAGCAGGCCGACATCGGCGTCACCGACGCGATCGTCGTCCCCTGGCGCCGGTTCGACGCGACCCTCCAGGAGAAATGCGACGCCCTGCGGCGTTTCGCGGACCGGTTCGTCGGCCCGCTAGCCTCGGCCGGGTGACTTCACCCGCTGCCCCGCCACGCCCGGAATCCCGGCCGGTCGAGCTGCACCCAGTCGGCCGGGCCGACCGTGCTGTGCTGACCAATCTCGGACAGCTGTTCCGGCACGACCTGTCCGAGTCCTACGGGCACGTGCCGAACGACGACGGCTCCTTCAACGACCGGACCGTCGATCTCTTCCTGGCCGGAGCCGACCCGGAGGCCCGCGGCTGGCTGATCACCGCCGCGGGGCGAACCGGGGGATTCGTCCTCACCGGCGCGGATCCCGGCGGTGGCCGTACCATCTCCGCGTTCTTCGTGGTCCGCGGCCTGCGCCGGACCGGCGTCGGCCGGATCGCCGCGCTCGAGGTGATCCGGATGGTTCCGGGCCGCTGGGTGATCGGTTTCCAGCGGTACAACCCCGGCGTCGAGGACTTCTGGTCGGCGGTCGCGACCGAACTGACCGGCGACAGCTGGGAGATCCACGACGGTCCTGCCCCGGCGACACGTCCGCCGGACACCTTCATAACCCTTGATCTGGTACGCGCCCCGTGGCCGGGCAACCGCACCTGAGGCCGCTCCCACCGCCCCCGCGCACGGCCAGCCGGACCTCAGGCAGGTGAACGGTGCCGCTTGACGTGTCTGAGGTCCGGCCGAGCCGGTCCAGCCGGACCTCAGAATTTTTGTCAGGTTTCGGGGTGGTTTGTCAGCCCCAGAGGGCTGTGCTCCAGTCCTCAGTGGAGGCGTAGCGGGCGCCCGTCCACTCGTCGGCCGACCAGGCACGGCCGCTCCACGCCCGCCCACTCCAGCTCGGGTCGGTCCAGGCGCGGCTGCCGCTCCACGGGATCGCCTGCCAGACGGCCGAACCCCAGGTCCTCGACGCGAACGACGTGCCGGTCCAGCCGTCGCCGGCGATCGGGGCGCCCATCCACGTGCCGCCGATCCAGGAGCGCCCGGCCGCCGACATGGCCGCCCAGTTCGCGCTGTGGAACGGGCCGAAGACGGTGAACTCACCGGTCAGCGCGACGTTGTTGCTGACCACCCGGCTGTCGCCGCGGGCGTCGTCGAGCCGGCCGTCACCGCCCGACAGGGGGTAGGTCTGCCCGCCCGGCGCCGGGGTCAGGCCGAGTGCCGTGTTCACGTTGATCTGACGCAGCTTCATCGTCCCGGCTTTGCCCGTGGTCAGCGCCGTACCCCGTTTGAGCAGGTCCTTGACCTGGTCCGGGGTGAGCGACGGCCGGGCCTGGAGCAGCAGCGCGACCGCCGCCGACGTCACGGCCGCCGCCTGGGAGGTGCCGCTGCCGCGGAACAGCGTGGTTCCGCTGCGCGCCGCCGGGTAGGCGTCGTCGATGCTCGAACCGGGGTCCCGCAGTGACAGGATCGACTCGCCGGGTGCGAGCACGTCGAGTGGTTTGCCCGCGGTGCCGGTGTTGGTGAACGTGGACAGGTCGTCGTCGGCGGTGGTGACGGTTCCCTTGGTGGCGGTGGCGCCGACCGCTATCACGTACGGGTCGGTGGCCGGGTTGGCCAGCAGGGTCTCGGCGTTGCCGTCGTTGCCGGCGGCCGCGACCACGACGATGCCGGCCTTCCAGGCCCGCTCGACCGAGTACTGCAGTGGGTCGCTGGCGGCGGACGGGTTGCCACCGCTGCCGTAGGAGAGGTTCAGTACGCGGATCGGGTTGGCCGGGTCGTCGTTGCGGTGCTCCACCACCCAGTCGATCGCCGCGATGACCTGCGACACGTCGACGGCACCGTTGGCGGTGCCGAGCTTCAGTGAGGTGAGCTGCGCGCCCGGGGCGATGCCTTTGCTTCCGGAGGCGGTGTCGTTGCCGACGATGATGCCGGCCATGTGGGTGCCGTGGCCGTACGAGTCGAGGTAGCGCAGGTTGTCGGCCTGCGATTCGAACGACAGGTCCGGCCCGTTGACGATCTTCGCGGCGGGCAGTCCGGCGACCGGCGCGACCCCGGTGTCGAGCAGCGCCACGCCCACCCCGGCGCCGGTGAGCCCGGCCGCGGTCCCGGTGTCCGCACCGATGATCGACCGGACGTCCTTGAGGGTGGTGCCTGCCGTGGATCCGGTGGTGGTCAGCCAGCGTCCGCTCCAGGCTCGGCCCTGCGGTTCCGGCGGCGGCCCGGGCACGGTCAGCGCACTGCCCCCGACCAGGGCGAGCGGCAGTGCCACCGCCACCGCGGTTCGCAGAGCATGTCTCGTACGCTTCATCGCGCGTCCTCCGTAGCGTTCCGGTTGCCGTACGGTGGCGAGTCATCGGCCCGGCCGGATCGATCTTGAGGTTTCCTTCCGAATCGGTTTTCTTCAGTTCCGGCCGGTCACGCCGATGTGGCGGCAGTGATCCTGGACCTCGCCGCCGAAGTCGACGACCTCGAGAATCATGAGGGACACGACGTCTCGGCGCTTCTGGCGCGTGCGGCCGCCGCGGTGGACGAGGCGCAGCGGCTGGGTGATGTCGTGCTGGGTCACCGGGCCCGGCTGGTCCATGCCGACATGCGCCGCCGCCAGGGTGACGTCGATCATGCGGCCCGGGTCTTCCTGGCCACGCACCGCTGGGCGGAGCGCCATGACAGCCGGCCGCTGCTCGCCCGCAGCCACTTCCATCTGGCGCTGACCTTCCACTATCTCGGTGATCACGCGGCCAGTCTGGAACACGCGCTGAACGCGGTGGATCTGCTCGACGACGACGCGCCGGGTGGCCTGCGGGTGATCCATCTGGTCCGGCTGGCGAACTCGCTGGCCGAGAACGGTTCCACCGACGCGGCACGTGACCGTTATCAGCAGGCGGAGCGGATCGCCACCGACATCGGCGACCGGACCCGGCAGCTGCTGGTGCTGAACAATCTGGCGTACACCGAACTGGAGGCCGGTAATGCCGGGACCGCGCTGGCCGCGGTCGAGCGGATGTATCACGCCGCCCGGGCCATCGGCCGGGACCTGCTGATCATCGAACGTGACACGGTCGCGAACATCCACATCAGCGCGGGCCGGTACGAGGAGGCCGAACGCATCCTGCAGAATGTGTGGGAGGCGCCGCCCTGGTTCGAGGCGCACGACGCCGCCGAGGCCGCGTTGACTCTGGCGCTCGCCCAGCGGCACCGCGACGCCCTGGACCGGGCTCAGGCGAGCCTGGACCACTGCCGGGAGTTGTGTGCCGAGCATCAGCTCAACTCGGTGGGGGTACGGGCGATGGCCGAGCAGGCCGAGTTGTACGCGGCGGCCGGTGACCATCGTGCCGCGTTCGACGAGTACAAGCGTTTCCACTCCGCGAGTGAGCAGTTGCGCTCGGCCCAGCAGGAGGCGAAGGCCCGGGCCCGGCAGGCGATGCTGGAGACCGCGGAGGCCCGCCGGGACGCCGAACGCTATCGGGAACAGGCCCGCCGTGACCCGCTGACCGGTCTGTGGAACCGACGTTTCGTCGACGAGAACCTGCCGCAGGCACTGGCCGGCGCCGCCGCGGAGGGCCGTCCGGTGGTCCTGTCCGTCATCGACATCGACCATTTCAAACGGATCAACGACACGCTGTCGCACGACACCGGTGACCGGGTGCTGATCGCCGTCGCCGAACTTCTGGCCGACGAGCAGGACCGCCTCGCCGCCGACGGTTTCGTGGCCCGGATGGGTGGCGAGGAGTTCCTGATGGTGCTGCCCGGGGTGGCGGCCGCCGAGGTGTTCGAGCGCCTCGACGGTGTCCGCCGCCGGATCGCCGGCCACCGCTGGCAGCCGGTCACCGGGGTCCTCCCGGTGACGATCAGTGTGGGCGCTGTGGTCACCGGCCAGGCCACCCGTGACCAGGCACAGTTGCTGGCCGAGGCCGACCGCCGGCTCTACACCGCGAAACGTGAGGGTCGCGACCGGGTCGTCAGCTGAATTCGCGACCCGCCGCCCAGGCGCCTCATCCGCGCCGGATGAGCGCTCCGAGTGTTCACCGCCGCGGGTTGATCACGCGGGGCGGTGAAACCGGCGGTCCGGTCGCGGTTGTCGCTGGTCGGGGTGAGGTGGATGGCCTGGTATGCGAATGACTTCTCGGTGGGAGTGTCCTGTCGGCACCCGGAGCCGGATGCGGGTGCCGTCACCGCCCTCCTGGGGGCGGTGATCGCACCCAGACCCGATAACGGGTACCTCTGACGCCCTGTCAAAGGACGGCACACGCACCCGGCCCGGCGTTGGGTGCGCCCGGCGCCCTGTCAAAGGACGGCACGCGCACCCGATCTGAAACGGGTGCGCCTGACGCCCTGTCGAAGGACGACACGCGCACCCGGCCCGGCGTTGGGTGCGCCCGGCGCCCTGTCAAAGGACGGCACACGCACCCGATCTGAAACGGGTGCGCCTGACGCCCTGTCGAAGGACGACACGCGCACCCGGCCCGGCGTTGGGTGCGCCCGGCGCCCTATCGAAGGACGACACGCGCACCCGATCTGGCAACGGGTGCTTCAGACGGCCCTCGTCGGTGTCCACAGTCAGGGCCGGTTTCCGGTCGGCGACGGCTCGCGAATACAGAACCGCCGCCGGCAACGGCCGCCGAACCGGACCCGGACCGCGGCCCGCTCCGGATGAGAGACGCCACGTCGGTCAGACCGCCGCAGCCTTTCCGCGCGCTTTCACCGCGTACATCGCGGCGTCGGCCCGGCGCAGGACGCTCTCGGTGTCGTCGTCGGTGTCGCGGGCGGCGACGCCGATGCTGACGCCGACGGTGACGGGTTCGCCGCCGATGTCGAACGGCTCGCCGATGCGGGCCGTGAGCCGCTGACGGAGCCGTTCGGTGTCGTCCAGGCCGGCGTCCGGGCCGAGCAGGACGGCGAACTCGTCGCCGCCGATCCGGGCCACCAGGTCGACGGCCCGGGTCTCGGCGCGCAGCCGGGTGACGACCTCGACGAGCAGGGCGTCGCCGGCCGCGTGCCCGAACCTGTCGTTGACCGGCTTGAAACCGTCCAGGTCCAGGTAGAGCACGGTGAGCGAGCCGGTCCGGCGGCCCTCGGCGTGCTGGTGGAACAGGGCGCGGTTGGCGGCGCCGGTCAGCGGGTCGTGGTAGGCGAGGTGCCGCAGTTGTTCCTCGCGTTCGCGCAGTTCGGAGACGACGCGGTGCAGGTCGCGGCTGAGTGCCGAGTTGTCGCGCAGGGCGACCAGCTGGCGGGCGAGGACGAGCAGGACGACGGTGCCGAGGACGGCTGCGGAGAAGGTGTCGAGGTGGTCGCCGGAGCCGACCCGGTCGATGGCGGCGAGGATCGCCAGGGCCAGCGGGAAGTACGGCAGCCAGAGGAGCACCGGCAGCGCGGGCGCCGACGCGCCGGGCCGCTGCGACGGTGCCATGACCGCGGCCAGGCCGAGGAGCACGAACCCGGCGACCCAGCCGGTGTCGATGATGCTGCCGCAGGTGTAGGAGCTGTGCTGGTTGAGGTAGGCGAACCCGAGGTCGGCGGTGCTGAACGAGATCGCGCCGGCGACGATGAGCGCGGCGCTGCGGCGGCGGCCCGGTTCGGCGTGCGGCAGCAGGATGAGCGCGACCGCCCCGATCAGCACGTCACCGAGTGGGTAGGCGGCCGACACGGCTTTGGCGAGCGGGGTGAGGTTGCCGGCGCGGTAGACGGATTCGAGGACGAAGACCCAGCTCAGGAAGAGCAGGGAGCCGGCGATGACGAGCCCGTCGAGGACGACCCGGAGCAGGCCGCGGCGGACGCCGAGGAAGGCGATCAGGGCGGTGACCGTGCACGGGACGATGAGCAGGAACCCGAAGTCGCCGATGTTCGGGAACGGGGCGGTGATCTGGCGGATGGAGACGTAGTAGGCCCAGATCGACTCGCCGAAGGCCCAGCCGGTCATGCCGACGGCCAGCACCGCCCAGGCCAGCCGGGAGCGGCCTTCGCTGCGGCGGGCGGTGATCACCGCGGCGATCGCGGCGAGCAGCGCGGACGCGATGAGGACGGTGACGCTGAAGTCGGTGGCGGTCTGTGAGCCGGCCGGGAGGGCACGGAGCACGCCGAAGTGCCCGACGACCATGGTGGCGCCGAGCACCACGAGAAGCATCGGCATGTCCGCCTCCGTCGCGACCGGGTGTTGGCCCCAGCGTGCCGGGGCACGGTTGCGAACCGGGTATCAGGACGGGTGCGGTCGACCGTACGATCTTGCGATGTTCTTCGTCGCCCGTTACATCTTCCGCAGCATCGTCGGCGGGCCCATGCCGCCGACCCCTGAGTTCGACGCCGACGAAGACCTGATGATCAAGGACGCGGTGTTGCGGGAGGCGCGGGCGCGGCTGCTGCGGGACGGCGACTGGCGGGGGGCGAAACAGGCGATCGAGGCGGCCGGTACGGACTGGGCTCTGCGTGGCTACCGGCTCGGGGTCTTCGCCGGCCTGGCCGCCGACGACGACACCTGGTTCGACGCCTGGATGCGGGCCGAGCCGTCGGATCCGTCGGCCGCCCTGATCTGGGCGTCGGTGCTGGGCGGCCGGGCGGGTGAGGCCCGTGGTGCCGAGTCGGCGGCGAACACGTCGGCGGAGCAGTTCGCCAGTTTCCACATCCTGTCGGAGAAGGCGGCGGAAGCGAGCAGGCGCGCGCTGGACCTGGCCGATCCGCGCGACCCGGCCCCGATGATCCAGCTCATGGGGTCGTGTTTCTCCGCCCGTGCCGGGCGGCTCAACGAGTATTACGCCGAGGCGCGGAGCCGTGACCCGCACAATTTCGCCATGCATGAGGTGGCGGTCATGCTGACCTGCCAGAAGTGGTACGGCTCGCACGAGCGCATGTTCGCCGTCGCGCACGCCGCGGCCGAGGCGGCGCCGCCCGGGCACCGGACGACACTGTTGCCGTTGTTCGCGCATTTCGAGTACGCGATGCGCGAGTTCGCCTGGGACGACCGGAGCAAGGAGTCGCAGAAGGCGGTCCGCAGGTACTTCGCCCGGGCCGACGTGCAGCGTGACTGCGACGGGTGGATCGCCAAGTTCCGGTCGGCGCCGCCGACGTCGGAGCAGCTGTCGAAGGTCCGGCAGTGGATGGCGGTCTACTACAGCCTGATCGGCCGGAAGAAGGAGGCGAAGGTGGTCTTCGACGAGCTCGGCCAGTACGTCAGCCGGTTCGACGAGTGGGGCTGGTTCTGGGGTGACATGGAGTACGGCTACCTGAAGAGCTTCTGGTGGGCCAACGGCGTCGGCGGCGTGTAGCTCAGAGAACGATGACGGCGCGGCCGGTGAGGGAGCCGGAGGCCAGTTTGGCGTAGGCCCGGTCGATCTCGCCGAAACCGAACTCCTCCACCTGGTTGCGGATCAGGCCGGCCCCGGCCAGGGCGATCACCTCCTGGGCGTCGGCGATCGACGAGCCCTGGAAGGTGAACACGTCGCCGTCGCGGGGCAGCGTGGAGAACCACGGCCCGCGGAGTCTGCCGCCGGCCGAGCCGATCAGGCCGTACGCGCCGCCGGTCCGGACCGCGGCGATGCCGGCGGTGATGGTTTCGTCGGTGCCGACGAAGTCGAGGACCACGTCGGCTTCGGCGGGCACCGCCGGGACGCAGCGGTGGGCGCCGAGTTCCGCGGCGTAGGAGAGCCGTGCCGGCAGCGGGTCGACGGCGACGATGTGGGCGGCGGTCAGCACGCGCACGAACTGGACGGCGAACGCTCCGAGCCCTCCGGCGCCGATCACCACGACCGTACCGCCCGCGGGGATCCTGGGCAGTGCCCGCCGGACAGCGTGGTAGGCGGTCGCTCCGGCGTCGGTCAGCGGCCCGGCGTGCCGCGGGTCCAGGTCGCCGAGGGGCAGCAGCGCGCGGCGGTCGCTGACCAGGACGTGGGACGCGAGCCCGCCGTCGCGGCCGTAGCCCCGCCCGGCCCGCCCGTTCGGGCAGCCGCTGTCCCGGCCCCGCACGCAGTACCGGCAGGTGCCGCAGGAGGTCGGCGAGACCAGGGCGACCGGCTCGCCGGTGCCGTCGATCCAGCCGGCGACCTCGTGGCCGAGGGTGAACGGCATCGACCAGCCGAGTTGCGCGCCGGCGGCGGCCGGGATGTGCCGCATGGTCAGGTCGGAGCGGCACAGCCCGCACCCGGCGACCCGCACCAGTGTCTCGCCCGGCCGGGGCACCGGGTCCGGCACCTCGACCAGCCGCGGGGGTGCGCCCCACTCCGTCATCCGATAAGCCAGCACGCCCTCAAGAGTGGAACGTGTTATCGCACTGGGTCAAGGAGAGATTGACCGGAAACTAGAACGAGTTCTATCGTCGAGGCGTGCTCACCACACCGTTCGCGGAAGCGATCCAGGAGGCCGAGCGGGTCATCACCGGTGCCCCGCACGTGCGTGACGAGCTCGATCTCGTCGAGGGCTACGACTATCTGGCCGGCAGCATCCGCGCATCGGTGCAGATGGCCTGGGCCTATCAGAGAGACTTCCCCTATTTCGTACGGTCGACCGGCCCCTACACGAAGATGGGCCTGGACAACCCGGACACCCTGTACTTCCACGCCTGGCTGCGCGACGACGCCGAGTACGTGATCACCGGCGAGCGCGGCAGCACCGTGGACCTGAGTTTCCAGATTCTCGACGGCGACTACTCGCCGATCCAGGTGCCGGGCAGTCTGGCCGCCTTCGACGACCGGGAGATCGAGATCGGGCCGGACGGCTCGTACCGGATGTTCCTCGGCCCCGGCCTCAAGGGCGCCGGGATGCTGGTGGTCCGGGAGGTCTTCAGTGACTGGGCCGGCGAGCGGCCCGGCGTGCTGCGCATCCAGCGTGCGGACCGGACCGGTGCGGCCCCACCTCCCCCCACGCTGGATGCGCTGACCAAGCGGTACGGCGTGGCCGGAAAGATCCTGATCAGCCGCTTGCGCACGTTCCTCGCCTTCGCCGAGCGGTTCTACCTCGGGCTGCCGGTCAACACGCTGACCCCGCCGCGGTCCACCCCAGGCGGGCTGACCACGCAGTTCTCGTCGGTCGGGCACTACGACCTCGACGACGACCAGGCGATGGTCGTCACGGTGCCGGTCAGCGACGCGCCCTACCAGGGCATTCAGCTCGGCAGCATGTGGTACGTGTCGCTGGACTACATCAACCACCAGACCAGCCTCACGCGTGACCAGGCACAGATCGACCCGGACGGCATGATCCGCTACGTGATCAGCGAACGGAACCCGGGCGTCGCGAACTGGCTGGAGCGCACCGGGCACCGCCGCGGTTACGTGCAGTTGCGCTGGCAGCGGCTCTCCCGGGAACTGACCGCCGACGACGGGCCGAAGGTCGACATCGTGGCCGTCGACGACCTGCCGAAACTGCTGCCGCATCACAAGCGGATCGGGCCGGAGGCGTGGCGGGAGCGGATCGCCGCACGACAGGCCGCGGTCGCGACCCGGATGCTGGGCTGAGCCGATGCTGCTCGACGGCAAGGTGGTCATCGTCGCCGGGGTGGGGCCGGGGCTCGGCGCATCGGTCGCGGTCCGGGCCGCCGGACAGGGCGCCTCGGTGGTGCTCGCCGCCCGTACCCCGGAGATCTTGAATGATCTCGCCGGGAAGACCGGCGGGCTCGCGGTGCCCACCGATCTGACCGACGACGCGGCCGTGCGCAGGCTGGCCGAGGCCGCCGTGGAGCGGTTCGGGCGCATCGACGTGCTCGTGCACAACGCGTTCGCGATGCCGCCGATGCAGAGTCTCGGCAAAGTCGATCTCGCCGAGGTGGGGACGTCGTTCGAGGTCAACGTGCTCGCCGCGCTGCGCACGATCAGGCATGTCACGCCGGCTCTGATCGCATCGCGGGGCGCGATCGTGGTGGTCAACTCGGCGGTGCTGCGGCACTCGCGGCGGCCGTTCGGGCCCTACAAGCTGACCAAGGCCGCGCTTCTCGCGGCGACCCAGAATCTCGCGAGCGAACTCGGACCCAAAGGGGTACGGGTGAACTCGGTCGCCCCGGGCTGGATCTGGGCCGACCAGTTGCGTGGCTGGTTCGAGTTCCAGGCGGTGCAGCGCGGGGTGCCGGCGCGGCAGATCTACGACGAGGTCGCCGCCACCACCGACCTGCGGCGGCTGCCCGAACCGGACGAGATCGCCGACGCCGTCCTGTTCCTCGGTTCCGACCTGGCACGGGGCATCACCGGTGCCTGCCTCGACGTGAACTGCGGGGAGTTCCACCATTGACCACCACCGCCCGGACCGATGTCGGCAGCTTCGACGACCTGCACGCGTCGGCGAGCCGGCTCACCGGGCTGGACGACTTCGGGGGCGGTGACGATTACGCCGGCGGGCTCCGGGTGCTGCTCCGGTCGTACGCCCAGGAAGCGGGCCTGACCCCGGCGGGCAGTAAGCGGACTCGCGGCCTGTTGCGCGGCGCTCTGGTCTCGCGCCTGCTCGCCGAGGCCGCGTGGCGGGAGTTTCCGCAGCATGCCGGCGTCGCGATCGAACGGCCGGTGTTCGTCACCGGACTGCCGCGCACCGGCACCACCGCGCTGCACCGGCTGCTCACCGCCGACCCCGCGCACCAGGGTCCGGAGCTGTGGCTCACCGAGATCCCGCAGCCGCGCCCGCCGCGCGCCGACTGGGAGTCGCACCCGGTCTTTCTCGCCCTGCGGGAGGCCTACCGGGACATCGGCCTGGACGGCGTCCACCACATGGGACCCGAACAGGTCGAGGAGTGCTGGCGACTGCTGTGCCAGTCGATGACGTCGGTGTCGTTCGAGTGCACGGCGTACATTCCGGGCTATTCTGCGTGGCTCGACGCGCACGACTGGACGCCCGCCTACGCCCGGCACCGCCGCAATCTCCAGCTCATCGGTCTGCACGATCGGGATCGCCGGTGGGTGCTGAAGAACCCGAGTCACCTGTTCGCGCTGGACGCCCTGTTCGCGGCCTATCCGGACGCCACCGTGATCCAGACGCACCGTGACCCCCGGACCGTGATCGCGTCGGTGTGCAGCCTCAACGAGCGGGCGTCGGCCGGCTGGTCGACGGTCTTCACCGGGCCGGTCGTCGGGACGGCGCAACTCTCGCTGTGGTCACGCGGGCTGCGGCGCTTCCGCGCCGACCGCGGCCGCCACGACCCGGCGCGGTTCATCGACGTGCGGCACGCCGACCTGGTCAGGGACCCGATGGGCACGATCGACATGATCTACGAGAGGCTGGGGTCACGGTTGTCCGGCACGGCCCGGTCCGCGGTCCTCGCGGCGATCCGGGGTGGTACGCCGCAGCCGGCGCACACCTACGACCCGGCCACGTACGGACTGACGCCCGCGGCAGTGGATCACGCTTTCCAGGCCTGATCCCGGCTTCCGGAAGTTTCGGAATCAAACTCCGATACATTCGCGAAGATCACCGCACCCTACTGACCACAGCCTTCGTTGAAACGTTTTCTAGCTGGGTGAACGGGAGCATCCTCGATGCGCGTCGAACTTATTTAATTCCGGAATGTTTCCGGAAGTTGTTGACAGCGGGAAGCGGGCGACCTAATACTCGCTGGCGAGAGGGATAGCCGGTCATCGATTCGCTCTCATCCCCCGGCGCCCCACCTGGATTCCCCGCCAGAAGCGCCATGCCACCCGTCCCGTCCCCCGCACACGGCACCGCCTCCCCCGCGGCGCAGTGAGGAGCCCCATCATGTGGAAACGCGTCATGGCCGTCGCGCTGACCGCCGGAGTCGCCGCCGTCGGATTCGTGCTCGCCGACCCCGCCGCGAAGCCGTCGCGGGCCGCCGCCTGCAACGGATACGTCGGCCTGACGTTCGACGACGGGCCGTCGGCGGGCAACACCCGCAACCTGCTGACGGCACTGCGCAACAACGGCCTCCGGGCCACCATGTTCAACCAGGGCCAGTACGCGGCAGCCAACGCCGCGCTGGTCAAAGCGCAGGTCGACGCCGGCATGTGGGTCGCCAACCACAGCTACACCCATCCGCACATGACCCAGCTCAGCCAGGCCGGCATGGACTCGGAGATCTCCCGCACCCAGTCCGCGATTGCCGCGGCCGGCGGCGGCACCCCCAAACTGTTCCGGCCGCCCTACGGCGAGACCAACGCGACACTGCGATCGGTCGAGCAGAAATACGGGCTCACCGAGATCATCTGGGACGTCGACTCCGCCGACTGGAACAACGCCAGCACCGACGCCATCGTCGCCGCCGCCGGACGCCTCACCAACGGTCAGGTCATCCTGATGCACGACTGGCCGGCCAACACGGTCGCCGCCATCCCGCGCATCGCCCAGGGCCTGGCATCACGCGGCCTGTGCGCCGGAATGATCTCACCGGCCACAGGACGGGCGGTCGCCCCCGACGGCTCGGGCGGAGGAGGCGGTGGCGGCGGGAGCGCTACCTGCACCGCAACGCTCTCCGCCGGACAGTCGTGGGGCGACCGTTACAACCTCAACGTGGCCGTCACCGGTTCCAGCAACTGGACCGTGACCCTCAACCTGCCGTCTCCCGCCAAGGTCATCAACACCTGGAACACGACGGCGACCTGGCCGTCCGCACAGCAGATGGTCGCCCGGCCCAACGGCAGCGGCAACAACTTCGGCCTGACCGTCCAGCCCAACGGCAACTGGAACTGGCCCACGGCCTCCTGCACCGCGACCACCTGACCCTGTCCCGTTCCCCACCAGCGGCGCGGCGGCTCCCCAGCCGCCGCGCCGCCCCATCTCCGGCCGGCCCAGCCGCCCCGGGCGGTAGCGGTTTCGGACGGCCACGCGCCGGATCTTGACCGTTTTGCCACCGCTACCGGTGGTGAGCCGGTCAAGATCGGCCGAGGCCGACCCGGCAGGCGTCGACGGTCACCGCACCAGCAGGCATCCCATGACCTTGGGATACGGGGAGATGTCGCTCAGCCTGGCGAAGCAAGACGACCCTTCAGCCCCAGTGTCCGGTTCATGTTGATCGACCACCCGCGCCGATGTCGCCGATCCCGGAATCCCCTCAACCGCGCGGCATGGCGCCATGTCGCGGGGGTGTGGGCGTGGGAGGTGTGGGCGTACCCCGGGAAAGGGGTTGACCTGAACCTGAGGTCAGGTGGCACCTTCGGGGCTATGAGTATGGAAGTCGCTGCCTGGAACTCGATGTGGCATGCCATGAACCGGCAGGATGAGAAGCGGCCGTTCAGCCGGGCCACCCTGCGGCGCATTCTCGCGCTGGCACGGCCACAACGCCGGATACTCGCGGCGTTCCTGACGCTCAGCGTGGTCACCGCCTTTCTCGCGGTGGCCACTCCCGTGCTGGCCGGTCAGGTCGTCGACGCGATCGTCGAGGCCAAGGAAGTTCGGCTCGTGGTCACACTCGCGGTGGCGATCGCGGTGATCGCGCTGACCGAGGCCGGGCTGGGGCTGGTGCAGCGGTGGCTGTCGGCGCGGATCGGTGAGGGCCTGATCCTGGAGTTACGGACCCGCGTGTTCGACCACGTGCAGCGGATGCCGGTGGCGTTCTTCACCCGGACGCGGACGGGTGCCCTGGTCAGCCGGCTCAACAACGATGTGATCGGGGCGCAGCGGGCGTTCAGTGACACGCTGTCCGGTGTGGTCGGCAACGTGGTGGCGCTGGCGCTGACCCTGATCGTGATGGTCGGGATCTCGTGGCAGATCACCGGGCTGGCGTTGTTGCTGCTGCCGGTGTTCGTGCTGCCGGCGCGGCGGATGGGTGGCCGGCTCGCCGGGCTGCAGCGGGAGGCGGCGGAGCACGACGCGGCGATGAACACGCAGATGACCGAGCGGTTCTCGGCTCCGGGCGCGACGCTGGTGAAGCTGTACGGGAACCCGGCCGCCGAATCAGCCGAGTTCGCGGCACGGGCCCGCCGGGTGCGTGACATCGGCGTGCGTACGGCGATGGCGCAGTGGACGTTCCTGACCGCGCTGACGAGCGTGTCGGCGGTGGCGATCGCGCTGGTCTACGGGCTGGGTGGGTTCTACGCGCTGCAGGGGCGGCTCGACCCGGGCGCGGTGGTGGCGCTGGCGATCCTGCTGACCCGGCTGTACGCGCCGCTGACGTCGCTGGCCAGCGCCCGGGTGGAGGTGATGAGTGCGCTCGTCAGCTTCGAGCGGGTGTTCGAGGTCCTCGACCTGAAACCGCTGATCGAGGAGAAGCCGCAGGCCCGGCCGGTGCCGGAGGGGCCGGTGTCGGTGGAGTTCGAGGACGTGCGGTTCGCCTATCCGGCCGCCGACAAGGTGTCGCTCGCGTCGCTGGAGGAGGTGGCGACGCTGGACACGCGCGGGGGTGAGGAGGTGCTGCACGGTGTGTCGTTCACCGCGGAGCCGGGGCAGATGGTGGCGCTCGTCGGATCGTCGGGGGCCGGCAAGTCGACGATGGCGAGTCTGCTGCCCCGGCTCTACGACGCGGGTGCGGGTGCCGTGCGGATCGGCGGGATCGACGTCCGGGACCTGAGTGCCGTGTCGTTGCGGCAGACGCTCGGCATGGTCACCCAGGACGGGCACCTGTTCCACGAGTCGGTGCGGGCGAACCTGCTGCTGGCGCGGCCGGACGCCACCGAGGACGAGCTGTGGGAGGTGCTGCGCCGCGCCCACGTCGCCGATCTGATCGAGGCGCTGCCGGACGGGCTGGACACCGTCGTCGGTGAACGCGGCTACCGGCTGTCCGGCGGGGAACGGCAGCGGCTCACGATCGCCCGCCTGCTGCTGGCGCGGCCGCGGGTGGTCGTGCTCGACGAGGCGACCGCCCATCTGGACTCGACGTCCGAGCAGGCGGTGCAGGCCGCTCTCGGTGAGGCACTGAACGGCCGGACCGCCGTGGTGATCGCGCACCGGCTGTCGACGGTCCGGGCGGCCGATCAGATCCTGGTCGTCGAGGAGGGCCGGGTCGTGGAGCGCGGCACCCACACCGAGCTGCTCGCGGCCGGTGGGCGGTATGAGGAGTTGCACCGCACCCAGTTCAGTGAGACTCCGGCGCCGCTGCTGTCATCGCAGAACTGACGCTCGACGGACGGCGCTGGTCAGCAGCCGTTCCGCGACGGCCGGGTCGCCGCTGGAGGTCTCCCATCCGGAGTCCGCGACCACGACGACGGCCCGGCCGGTGTGCCCGACGGCGACGTACGTGTGGTGGGTGACCTGTTCCCCGACGTGCTCCCACCGCTGGGTCCACCGCAGGGTCAGGCCGTCCGGCCGGCTGCTCTCCAGGCTCCAGTCCGGGCAGTTGCGCAGGGCCTTCTTGAGTTTGCGCAGGTAGCGATCGGGGTCACGGTGCAGCGCGAGGTACTCCATGATCGCCTCGGGTGACCGGTCGACGTCGATGACCGCGGCGACGGCGCGGTCGGTAATCGCCGTCGGCACGGTGGCGCCGCAGGGCCGGGGCGGGCGCAGTTGCGGCCAGTCGTCCTCGTCGGTGGCGTGGGGTGTGACGCCGCCCAGGTCGGCCGCCTGCAGCAGGGCCTCGTCGGGGATGGCGGCGCCGGCCGAGGCCGGCTGGATCCCCGCGCCGGCCAGCAGGAGCGCGGCAGCGATGACCAGTGAGCGCCGAATAGTCGACATGTCCGTATTTTACGCACCGCCGCCGACACGGAACCGCCGTCCATGCTTTAAACTAAGCAGTTGAAAGATTGGGACGCTACGGAAGGATGCCGCCGATGTCGCTGGCCGACCTGTCTGCCGCCGAACGTCACCGCCAGATCGCCGCCGGGTTCACCGCCCGCGTCGAGGGCGCCAAGGACTGGGACGCACCCGCTCCGGTCGCCGGCTGGACCGCCCGGGATGTGGTCGGTCACCTCGTCGAGTGGCTCCCCGGGTTCCTGTCGGGTGCCGGGGTGACCCTGCCCGCCGGGCCGGGGGCCGGCGCCGACCCCGTCCAGGCGTGGCGGGTGCACGCCGCCGCCGTGCAGGACCTGCTCGACGACCCGGCCACCGCCGGACGCACGCTCAGCAACCCGCACATCGGTGACATCCCGCTCGACCAGGCGATCGACCGTTTCTATACGACCGACGTGTTCATGCACACCTGGGATCTGGCCCGCGCCACCGGTCAGGACGAGAGTCTGGAGCGGGAGATGTGTGCGGCCCTGCTGTCCGGCATGGAGCCGATGGACGACATGCTGCGCGCCTCCGGGCAGTTCGGTCCGGTGGTTCCGGTGCCCGCCGACGCCGACCCGCAGACCCGGCTGATCGGGTTCATCGGCCGGGACCCGCACTGGTCCGCCGCCTGACATCCGTCCGATACCGGGCCGGGGTGCCGCGGGCGGCCCACCCGCGAGCCGAGCGGGCCGTCCGTACCGCTAGAGGAGTTTGTGGATCCTCGTCAGTGTCTCGTCGGCCTCGGTGACCAGGTCGGCGAGGACCTCGGCGACCGGGCGGACCTCGTTCATCCGGCCGACGATCTGGCCGACCGGCATCGGCACCACCGTCGGGTCGTCGGAGGCCATCAGGCGGTCGTGCGCCTCGGAGACCAGCAGGTTCTGCAACGGCATCGGCAGCGCGGCCGGTGCGCCCTCGGCGGACCACGCGGCGGTCCACCGGTTGCGAAGCAGCCGCGCGGGTTTACCGGAGTAGATGCGGCTGCGGACCGTGTCACTGGACGTGGCCCGCAGCAACGCCTCCCGCAGGCCGGGGCTGCTGTGGTATTCGCTGGTGCCGAGCCAGACCGAGCCCATCCACACCCCGCGGGCGCCGAGAGCGAGAGCGGCCGCGATCTGCCGGCCGCTGCCGATGCCCCCGGCCGCGAGGACCGGCACGTCGACGGCGTCGACGACCTCGGGGACGAGCACCATCCCGCCGATCTCCCCGGTGTGGCCGCCGGCCTCGTAACCCTGGGCGACGACGATGTCGACCCCACCGGCGACGTGGCTGCGCGCATGGTCGGCCCGCCCGGCCAGCGCGGCGACGAGCAGCCCCCGGTCGTGGGCCTGCGCGATGACGTCGGCCGGTGGTGGCCCGAGCGCGTTGGCGATCAGTCTGACCGGGTGGTTGAGGGCGACCTCGACGTGGCTGCGGGCGACCGAGTGCAGCCAGCCGAGGACGCCGGGCCGGCTCGACGCGGCCGGGAGCGGCGGCACGCCGAGCCGGAGCAGGGTGCGTTCGACGAAGTCGCGATGTCCGGGAGGGATCAGCTGGTCGAGGTCGGCGGCGGCGCCTTCGGTGGGTTCGTGGCTGGGCATGACCACGTCGACGCCGTACGGCCGTCCGCCGGTGTTCTCGTCGAGCCAGGTGAGGACGGTGTCGAGTTCGGCCGCGTCGTTGAACCGTACGCAGCCGAGCACACCGAGCCCACCGGCCCGGCTGATGGCCGCGACGACGTGCTCGGACGGGCTGAACCCGACGATCGGGTGGTCGACGCCGAGCACTTCGCAGAGGTCAGTCCGCATCGTTGTCCTTCACGTAGGAGTGGGCCCAGCGGTAGTCGGCCTTGCCGCTGATCGTGCGGTTGATCCGGTCGACGAGCCACACGCCGCGGGGCGCCTTGTAGCCGGCGATCCGTTGACGTACGTGGGTGTCCAGTTCCGCGAGGTCCAGTTCGGTACCGGGGCGCGGCTGGACGAGGGCGACGACCCGCTGGCCGAGCCGGTCGTCGGTGGCCCCGATGACCAGGGCGTCGAACACGTCGGGATGTGCTTTGAGAGCACCTTCGACCTCTTCCGGGAAGACCTTCTCGCCACCGGTGTTGATGCACGTGTTGCCCCGGCCGAGCAGGGTGATCGTGCCGTCGTCCTCGAGCCGGGCCAGGTCGCCCGGTATCGCGTAGCGGACGCCGTCGACCTCGGTGAGCAGGGCCGCCGTCTTGTCCGGGTCCTTGTAGTAGCCGAGTGGCACGTGTCCGCCGCGGGCCAGCCGGCCGATCACTCCGGGGCCGGCGCGACGGCCGTACTCGTCGATGACGATGGTGTCCGGGCCGGGCATGACGCGGGGACCGTCGACCGCGCCGCCGTCGACGTCGGCGACGATCCCGATCCCGGCGAATCCGGTCTCCGACGATCCGACCGCGTCGGTGACCATGGTGTCCGGCAGCGCCCGAAGGTACTGCCGTTTGACCGACGGGGAGAACAGCGCCGCACTGGACGAGATCGCCACCAGCGACGATCCGTCGTAGCTGCCGGCCAGGTAGGCCTCGATGATCGGCCGGGCCATCGCGTCGCCGATCAGGACGACCACGTTGACCTTGCGGCGTTCGATGGTGCGCCACACCTCGTCGGCGTCGAACTGCGGCAGGAAGACGACGGTGTCGCCGGCGAAGAGGGCGGCCAGGGCGGCCCACTGCGCGTTGCCGTGGATCAGCGGGGCCAGGCAGAACCGGGTCATCGGCGGCATGCCCTCGCGGGTGCTCTGCGCCCACTCGTCTTCGAGGGGGACGCCGGTCATGAAGTCGATGCCGCCGCCGAGGACCCGCCAGACGTCCTCGTGCCGCCAGATCACGCCCTTGGGGTAGCCGGTGGTGCCGCCGGTGTAGAGGAGGTAGATGTCGTCGCCGGACCGCTCCTCGAAGTCGCGTTTGGATGATCCGGCCGCCAGTGCCTCGGCATAGGAGATGTCCGGGATGTCCAGTAAGGAATCGTCCGGCAGGGCCACGATCGCCCGCATATCGGTCGCCACCGCCTGGACCCGGGGCGAGAACCGCCGGTCGTGGATCAGCGCGACAAGGGACGCGTCCGAGAACAGATACTGCAACTCGTTCTCGACGTAACGATAGTTGACGTTGACGACCACGGCGCGGAGCTTGTACACGGCGATCATGGCCACCACGGCCTCGATCGAGTTGCCCGCGTACAGCCCGACGTGGGCGCCCTTGCCCACTCCTCGACTTTGCAGGAAATGGGCCAATCGGTTGGAGGTCTCCTCCAGCTCCGCGTAGGTGATCTCACGCTCGCCGCAGGCCACCGCGACGCGATCACCGAAGGCGTCGACCGCGTGCTCGAAAAGGTCCGCAATATTGGCCGCCATCAACGCAAAGTAGAACCTGTTATCGTTCCGGGGCAAGGGTTGTACAGAAGGAGGAGAACCGGGTGGACGCTCTCGTCGAACAGCGCGGACCGATCCTGATCGTCACGATGAACCGGCCCCGGGTCCGCAACGCCCTCTCCGCCGAGATGATGGCCGTGATGCGCGACGCGTGGGACCGGGTCGACACCGACCCGGACATCCGGGTCGCGATCCTCACCGGCGCGGGCGGCGCGTTCTGCGCGGGCGCCGATCTGCGTGCCATGACCGGCGACCATCCGGGCGACGGCTTCCGCAACGGCGGCGTGGACCTGTCCCGCATCGACGCGCTGCTCAAGGGCCGCCGTCTGACGAAACCGCTGATCGCCGCGGTCGAGGGCCCGGCCGTCGCCGGTGGCACCGAGATCCTGCAGGCCACCGACGTGCGGATCGCCGGCGAGAGCGCGCGGTTCGGCGTCTCCGAGGCGCGCTGGGGCCTGTTCCCGCTCGGCGGCTCGGCGGTCCGCCTGCCGCGCCAGCTCCCCTACACCGTCGCCGCCGACCTGCTGCTCACCGGCCGCCACATCACCGCGCCGGAAGCTCTCGCCATGGGCTTGATCGGACATCTCGTCCCCGACGGTCAGGCCCTCACGAAAGCCTTGGAGATCGCCGGCGTCATCGCCGCGAACGGCCCCCTCGCCGTCCAGGCGATCCTGCGCACCATCCGCGAAACCGAGGGTCTCGCCGAGAACGACGCCTTCGGCATCGAATCCCGCATCGGCATGGAGGTCTTCACGTCCGACGACGCCAAAGAGGGCCCCCGAGCATTCATCGAGAAGAGAAAACCCGAGTTCAAAGGCCTTTGACGGTACGACCGGGCTCCCGTGCGCCGATCGACTCCGGCACACGGGAGCAGGGGTGGATCAAGCCTTGCAGTTGTGCTTGGCGTTCCACGCCTTCACCGCTTTGACCGGGCTCTTCTGGTTGCCCTTGCGCCACGAGGTGAGGTAGGAGGCGGGCCACACGACGCCGCGGCGGACCTTCCAGTCGCCGGTCTTCTTGCACGCCGGGGAGATGCCGTAGTGCAGGTGGCAGACCCCGCTGGAGTTGCCGGTCTTGCCGACCTTGCCGAGCTGCTGGCCCGCCTTGACGCGGACGCCCTTCTTGATGCCGGTGGTCAGCGAGCTCAGGTGCGAGCCGTAGTAACGCACACCGTCGTCACCGAGGATCGAGACGAACTTGCCACCGTTGTACGGGCCGTCCGGCTTGCCCTTCTTGTACTTGTCGACCCGGCTGACCTCGAGCACGACCCCGCTGGTGGTGGCCACGAACGGCTTGCCGCAGGCGGCGAAGATGTCCGTCGCCGGGTAGCCGGAGTGGGTCTTGTGATACGACGCGTTCTTCGCCTTGACCGGGAAGACGTACTTGACCTTGGTCGCCGCCGCGACCAGCTCCACGTCCGCCGTCACCGCTTGCTCGGCCGGCGCGGCCACGGCAGCGGCCGGGGCCTGCTGCTGGGCCGCGGGCGCCGCCACCGGCTCGCCGGAACAACCGGCCAAGCAGGCGAGAGCGGTGAGCCCGGCCAGGTAGGGATGGATTTTCATCGCGCCACCATAGGCGTGGATACATCGATCCCGCAGTCCCGAGCCCGCCCCGTCACATCCCGGCCCGCTTCAGATGGCGCGGTCGCGGCCCGACCAGTACGGGTCGCGCAGGTGCCGTTTGTAGAGCTTGCCGTTGGGGTCACGGGGCAGGGCACCGACGTAGTCGATGGTGCGGGGCAGCTTGAAACGGGCCAGCCGGCCGGACAGGAACGCCTGGAGCTCGGTGGTGAGGGCGTCGCCCGGTGTGACACCGGGAGCGGGCTGCACGACGGCCTTGATCTCCTCGCCCCACTCGTCGTGCGGGATGCCGAAGACCGCCGCGTCGGCGACCGCCGGGTGCACGATCAGCTCGTTCTCGATCTCGGCGGGGTAGACGTTCACACCGCCGGTGATGATCACGTCGCTGGCCCGGTCGCACAGGAACAGGTAGCCGTCGTCGTCGAGGTAGCCGATGTCGCCGACCGTGAACATGCGGTCCCGCCAGGACGCGCGGGTCTTCTCGGCGTCACCGTGGTACTCGAAGGTGGCGTCGCCCATCTGCAGGTAGACGGTGCCGGGTTCGCCGGGCGCGCAGTCCTTGCCGTCGTCGTCGAGCACCCGGATCCGGGAGCCGGGCCAGGGTCGGCCGACCGAGCCGGGCCGCTCCAGCCACTCGGCCGCGGTGATCAGGGCGCCGCCACCCTCGGAGGCCGCGTAGTACTCCACGACCACCGGGCCGAACCAGTCGAGCATCTCCCGTTTGACCGGTTGTGGACACGGTGCGGCGCCGTGGATCATCGCGCGCATCGAGGACACGTCGAAGGTGGTGCGCACCGGGACGGGCAGGGCGAGCAGGCGGCGGAACTGGGTGGGGACCATGTGGCTGTGCGTGACCCGGTGCTGCTGGACCAGGCGCAGGAAAGAGCCGGCGTCCCAGTGGTCCATCACGACGACCGTGTGCCCGAACTGGATCGAGATGACGGCGAAGTTCATCACGGCCGTGTGATAGAGCGGTGAGCAGCACAGATGCACGTGGTTGTCGAACGGGCGCAGGCCGAACAAGCCGAAGAACCACAGTGACACCGGCGGCACCTGGTCCGGGTCGAGGCCGAGCAGCGGGCGCCGCACACCTTTGGGACGGCCGGACGTGCCGGACGTGTAGACCATGAGGGCTCCCGTCGTACGCCCATCGGGTCTCCCGGAACCGCCGGAACCGAGAGTGTCGAGCGGACGGAAACCCGGCAGGTGCCCGGCCGCCCAGCGGCTCTCGGCCGGAAGGCCGGCGTCGTCGGCGGCGGCGCGGGCCGTGTCGGCGAACCGTGGGTGCGTGACGAAGGCCGTGGCACCGCTGTCGCGCAGGATGTAGCCCAGCTCGGCGGCGGTGAGATGCCAGTTCATCGGGACGACGTGCAGCCCGATCTGGACGGCCGCGAAGTAGGTGACGAGGATGTCGGCGCCGTTCGGCAGCAGCAGGGCGATGGTGTCGCCGGCACCGAGCCCGGCGGCGCGCAGCCCGCGCGCGATCCGGTCGGACTCGGTGGCCAGCTCGCCGTAGCCGAGGGTGCGGCCGCCCGGCTCCACGATGGCCGTGTGTTGTGGGTTCTCCGCGGCGATGGTCCATGTCCCGATGCCGGTCATGTCGAGACTCTATAACTCGTTCCATCAATGCAAAAGCCACTACCACGGCGTCCTTGCCGCGCAAAGTTATAACGTGTTTCACTCACTGGCGTGGATACCCTGTCGGCGCCGCTGACCATCGCCTTCGACTACACCCGCTCGCTCGGGCCGGTCCTGGGCCGGTTCATGGCGGGGCTGCGCGAGCACCGGGTGCTGGGCGCGCGCACCTCGGACGGGCTGGTGCACGTGCCGCCGCTGGAGTACGACCCGGTCACCCACGAGCCGGTCACCGACCTCGTCGAGGTCTCGCCCACCGGCACCGTGGTCGGCTGGACGTGGATCGAACGGCCGCTGGAGGGTCAGCCGCTGGACCGGCCGTTCGGGTGGGCGCTGATCCGGCTCGACGGGGCGGACACTCCCCTGCTGCACGCGGTCGACGCGGGCACACCGGAGGCGATGAGCACCGGCATGCGGGTGCGGATCCGCTGGGCGGCCTCGCCGACCGGCCACATCCGTGACATCGAGTGCTTCGAGCCGGGAACCGCGGAGGCCGCGGGAACGGCCGTGGAGACGGAGCCCGTCACGATCATGACCACGCCGATCCGCCTGCACTACCGGCACAGCACGTCGGCGGAGGAGACCGGTTATCTGCGCGCGCTGGCCGACGGCCGGATAGTCGGCCGCCGCTGCCCCGCCTGTCGCAAGGTCTACGTGCCGCCGCGGGTGTGCCCGGCCTGCGGGGTGGCCACCGTCGACGAGGTCGAGGTGGCCGACCGGGGCACGGTGACGACGTTCTGCGTGGTCAACGTGCCGTTCGCGGGGCAGCGACTGACCCCGCCCTACGTGGTGGCACAGGTGTTGCTCGACGGGGCCGACATCCCGATCCCGCATCTGATCCTCGGCGTTCCTGCGGCCGGCGTGCGGATGGGACTACGGGTGGCGGCGATCTGGCGGGACCGGGCCGACTGGTCGACGACGCCGGAGAACATCGACCACTTCGAGCCGAGCGGGGAAGCCGACGCACCCTACGAGACCTTTGCGGAGCACCTGTGAACGACGTCGCGGTCATCGGTTTCGCCAGCTCGGACGTCAGCGTCACGACCAGCGGGGTGGAGACGCTCGTGCCGGTCTTCGAGGCGGCGCTGGCCCGGGCCGGGCTGGAGCGGCGGGACGTCGACTTCTGGTGCTCGGGGTCGTCGGACTATCTGGCCGGGCGGGCGTTCTCGTTCGTCAACGCGGTCGACGCGATCGGGGCGGTACCGCCGATCGCCGAGTCGCATGTGGAGATGGACGCGGCGTGGGCGCTGTACGAGGCGTACATCAAGATCCTGGCCGGGGAGGCGTCGACGGCGCTGGTCTACGGGTTCGGCAAGGGGACCGCCGGCGAGCTGGCGCGGGTGCTCGCCCTGCAGCTCGACCCGTACACGGTGGCGCCGCTGTGGCCGGACGCGATCAGTGTCGGCGCCCTGCAGGCACGGCTCGGGATCGACGCCGGGCTCTTCGGTGAACGGGACATGGCCGCGGTCGCGGTCGCGCGCGAGGAGGCCTCTTCCGTGGAGGCGTTGCTCGATCGGCCGTACCTCCGTGTGCCTTTGCGGGAGCACGACGTCGCGCGCGTCGCGGATGGTGCCTCGGCCGTCGTCCTCGCCGCGGCCGGACGGGTCGGCGGGAGGCGCGCCGCGTGGATCTCGGGCATCGGGCATCGCGTCGATCCGCAGGGGTTCGGGGAGCGGGACCTGACCGCCGTGCCGTCCGCGTCGGCCGCCGCGGTGGACGCCGGCGGGCTGGACGGTGTCGAGGTGGCGGCGCTGCATGCCCCGTTCACGCATCAGGAGCTGCTGCTCCGCCGGGCGCTGGGGCTGCCGGAGAGCGTGCGGAGCGTGGCGTTCGGGAGCAACGCGATGTTCTCGGCCGGGCTGTCGCGGATCGGCGCGGCGGCCGGGGAGGTCATGTCGGGGCGGGCGTCGGTGGCGGCCGCCCATGCGACGGCCGGGCCGTTGCTGCAACAGAACCTGGTCTGCGTGCTGAGGGGTGGGTCATGAGCGTGCGGAGGGCGGCGGTTCTCGGGACCGGGCAGACGCATCACCGGACACGGCGGACCGACGTGTCGATGGCAGGGTTGTGCCGGGAGGCGATCGACCGGGCGCTGGCCGATGCGGGGGTCGGATGGGACGAGATCGACGCGGTGGTCCTCGGGAAGGCGCCGGACCTGTTCGAAGGCGTGATGATGCCCGAGCTGTTCCTCGCGTCGTCCCTCGGAGCGGCCGGGAAACCGCTGCTCCGGGTGCACACCGCCGGGTCGGTGGGCGGGGCCACGGCGATCGTCGCGACGAGCCTGGTCCGGGCCGGAGCGCATCGGCGGGTGCTGGCGGTGGCGTTCGAGAAGCAGTCGGAGTCGAACGCGATGTGGGCGCTGTCGATCCAGCCGCCGTTCTCGGCACCGATCACGGCCGGAGCGGGTGGCTATTTCGCCCCGCACATCCGTTCCTACATTCGCCGAGCCGGCGCTCCGGGTCACATCGGCGCGCTGGTGGCGGTCAAGGATCGGCGCAACGGGGCGCTCAATCCCTACGCCCACCTGCGGCAACCGGAGATCACGCTGGACTCGGTGCAGGCGTCCACCATGTTGTGGGACCCGATCCGGTACGACGAGACGTGCCCCTCCTCCGACGGCGCCTGCGCGATCGTCATCGGCGATGAGGCGGCCGCGTCGGCCTCGGATCGTCAGGTGGCATGGATCCGCGCGACGTCGATGCAGACCGAGCCGACCTTCTACTCCGGCAAGGACCACGTGAATCCGCGAGCGGGCGCCACCGCGGCGGCCGCTCTCTGGGCCGCGGCCGGCATCAAGGATCCGCTGGAAGAGGTGGATGTCGCAGAGCTTTACGTGCCTTTTTCATGGTTCGAGCCCATGTGGCTAGAAAACGTCGGATTTGTCGGACAAGGGCAAGGCTGGAAACTTGTTGAATCGGGTGAAACCGCGCTCGGCGGCGCCCTGCCGATCAACCCCAGCGGTGGCGTCCTCTGCTCGAACCCGATCGGCGCCTCCGGGCTCCTGAGGTTCGCCGAGGCCGCCATGCAGGTGATGGGCCGGGCCGGCGAACACCAGGTGGCGGGGGCGTCGACGGCGCTCGGCCACGCCTACGGGGGCGGATCTCAGTTCTTCTCCATGTGGGTGGTCGGGAGGAATCCTCAATGAAACGTCGAACCCTGCTCGCAAGCTCCCTGGCGGCGTTCACCCCGGCGGTGGGCTCCCTCGACGTACAGGCCAGGACCGCGATCGTGATCGGCAGCGGCTTCGGGGGCGCGGTCGCGGCCTGGCGTCTCGCCCAGGCCGGCATGAGCGTGACCGTTCTCGAACGCGGACGGCGCTGGGACCTCAACGCCGGCGGCACCACATTCTGCACGATCAGCAACCCGGACTGGCGCTGCGCCTGGTTCGCCGACAACCCGCCGCTCGGGTTGGACGTCAGCAAGACCATCACCCGCGGGGCCGGGCTCATCCAGAAGCACGTAGGCGACGGCATCCAGGTGATGTGCGGGTCCGGGGTGGGCGGCGGATCGCTGGTCATCGGCATGTTCATGCCGCAGCCGCGCCGCGCCGACTGGGAGAGCGCCTATCCGTCGCAGCTGTCGTACACCGAGTTCGAGAACACCTACTGGCCGCGCGCCCGGCAGAACATCGGCACCGCCACGATCCCCGCGGACATCCAGAACCATGCGGCGTACGTGGGGGCGCGCTCGTGGCTGCAGTACATCAGCGAGTTCGGCAAGACGCCGGTGCCGGTGCCGTTCGGGGTGAACTGGGACGTCATCCGGGACGAGCTCGCCGGGCGGGTCCCGGCCTGCCACACCATCGGCGAAGGACCGTTCGGCAGCAACTCCGGCGCCAAGAACAGTGTCGACAAGACCTACCTGAAGTGGGCGGTCGCGACCGGGAACGCCCGCATCCTGCCGCTGCACGAGGTCACCGAGATCCGTGAGGTGTCCGGGACGTCGACCTTCGAGGTGGCCTGCAAGCAGATCGACGACACCGGGAGCGTGCTGTCCACGCCGGTGTTCGCCGCCGACTACGTGTTCCTGGCGGCCGGATCGCTGGGCAGCACGTCGCTGCTGCTCAAGTCACGCGCCAAGGGCGCCTTGCCCCGGCTGGTCAGCACCGAGATCGGCAAGGGCTGGGGAAACAACGGAGACTTCCTGGTGGCCCGGCTCAACCTGCGCAAGACCGTCGGCACGGCACAGGGCGGGCCGGGCAACGTGCGCTTCTACGACGACTCGAACCCGTACGCCAAGGCGGCGATGGCCTGGGAGGCGGCACCGGTCCCGTCGTGGCTGCCGGGCACCTCGGCACACCTGATCACCAGTCTGGCTCCCGAGCGCGGGGAGATCCGGTACGACGCGGCCACCGGGACCGGGAAGGTCTACTGGCCGTACGCGGAGATGGAGACGTCGTCGGACAAGGCCGGCCGCGACCTGGCGACCCGGCTGTGGTGGGCCACCGAGGGCTCGAAGGGCTCGCTGCTGACCGGGCTGCCGTCCTACGACCGGGGCACCGGGATGGGACTGGGCTCGCGGAACACGTACCACCCGCTGGGCGGCCTGGTCATGGGGAAAGCCACCGACTTCGGCGGAAAAGTCGCCGGATATCAGAATCTGTTCTGTGTGGACGGCGCGCTCCTGCCCGGGACCGCCTGCCTGGCCAACCCGGCGATCACCATCACCGCCAACGCCGAGCGCTGCCTGGACCTTTTCCTCGCGTCACTCGCCTGACCCATTTCTGCAACAAACCTGCAAATGGATTCCGTTGACTCGCATATATGGCCGGTGGCAGATTCCATCTCGGAATAGTTCCCTTGGCAGTCCGCCGGACCATCCCCAACGCTGCATTGTGCCGCGGTTCGTAAATGCGATCCGCGGCGGGTGCCGCGTGTCCGGCGGATCCATTTGCGACAAGGAGTCCATCCCCCATGTCACCCCTTCTGCGGGGCCGCACGCTGCGCCGATCACTCGGCGCCGCCGGCCTCTCCGGCCTGGTGGCGGCCGGCCTCTTCCTCTCCATCGGTACGGCCGAGGCAGCCACCCTGTTCAGTGCGGACTTCGAATCCGGCAGCACCAGTGGATGGTCGAAATCGGGCGGCACCTGGTCGGTGGTGAGCGATGGAACGCAAGCCCTCCAGCAGTCGGACACCGGCAGTGAACGGGCCCGGCAGTTCGCCGGAACCACGTCCTGGACGAACTACTCGGTGCAGGCCCGGGTCAAGGCGACGGCTTTCGGATCGACCGCCGGTGTGGTGGCGCTGACCGGACGCGCCGCCGGCTCCACGAAGATGTACCGGCTGTCGCTGACCGGCGCCAACAAGGTTCAGCTGGAGACCATGAACGGCAGCGCCGTGACGGTCCTCGGCAGTCTCAGCCAGACCATCTCGACGAGCACGTACTACACGTTGAAGCTGTCGTTCAGCGGGACCACGATCAGCGGCTCGGTCAACGGGACCAGCGTCGGGTCGGCGACCGACAGCACCATCACGGCCGGGCGGATCGGGCTGCTCACCGAGTACGCGGCCGGCCGTTTCGACGACGTCGTGGTCGACGACGGCGGAGTGACCACCCCCACCTCCTCGCCGACCACCTCGCCCTCCTCTTCCCCCTCCTCCTCGCCCTCGCCCTCCGCTTCCTCCAGCCCTCCGCCGTCGTCGAGCGCCCTCTACGTGGCTCCCGGCGGCACCGACAGCGCGGCCGGCACGATCTCCGCGCCCACCACGCTGACCTCGGCGATCACCAGGATCACCGCCGGCGGCACGATCTACCTGCGCGGCGGCACCTACGCGCACTCGTCGACGGTGACCATCCCGGCCGGCAACAACGGGTCGTCCGGCGCGCTGAAGACGATCGCCGCCTACAACGGTGAGAAGCCGGTGCTGAACTTCTCGGCACAGACCGAGGACCCGGCCAACCGCGGTCTCGCCGTCAACGGCAACTACTGGAAGGTCTACGGGCTGACCGTGGAACGGGCCGGCGACAACGGCATCTTCGTCGGTGGCAGCAACAACGTGCTGGAGCGGACGATCACCCGCTACAACCGGGACACCGGTCTCCAGCTGTCCCGGATCGCCTCGGACACCCCGAACGCGCAGTGGCCGGCGAACAACCTGATCCTCAGCGCGGAGTCGCACGACAACGCCGACTCCGACGGTGAGGACGCGGACGGTTTCGCGGCCAAGCTGACGGTCGGCGCGGGCAACGTGTTCCGGTACGCGGTGTCGCACAACAACATCGACGACGGCTGGGACCTGTACACCAAGACCGACACCGGCGCGATCGGCGTGGTGACGATCGAGGACTCGCTCGCCTACAACAACGGCACGCTCAGCGACGGCTCGACGGCCGGCAACGGTGACCGCAACGGTTTCAAGCTCGGCGGCGAGGACATCCCGGTCAACCACATCGTGCGGCGGACCATCGCCTACAAGAACGGCAAGCACGGGTTCACCTACAACAGCAACCCGGGCTCGCTGGCCATCTCCAACAACCTGAGCATCGACAACACCGAGCGCAACTTCAACTTCGACGCCGGTACGAGCGTCTTCCGCTCCAACACGTCGTGCCGCTACTCCAGTGGCACCAACGACCGGATCATCGGCAACTCGGACTCCACCAACCAGTTCTGGTCCGGGACGAACGGGTCGCGCTGCTCCTCGTACAGCGGGGCGCTGGCCTGGTCGTTCGCCTCCGACGGCAGGCTCGCCGTCACCATCGGCGGGGTCGCCGTCACCCTCTGACCGGTTCGCAGTGGGGCGCTCACCGCGGTGGGCGCCCCACTGCTTTCTCAATCCGGCATCGTGTAGTCCGGCGGGAAGAGCCGGCACGGCACCGGATCACCGTCGACCAGGCTGGTCATCACGCTGCGGCCGGGCTCACCGGTGTCCTGGTTGATCTGCTCGAAGATGACGAAGTGCAGGGTGGATCCGGACGGCATCAGGTCACGGCGGACGGCGTACGTGTTCTCGTCGGGCTTCGCCGGCACGTGGCTGTTGGGCATGACGTCGTAGAGGCCCGGCAGACCGTGCTGCGCGTCCCGGCAGCCCAGGACCTTCTGCTCCCGGGGGACCCGGATGAACTCGACGAGGGCCGGGACACCCGCCTTCCGCAGGGTGGCGCTCAGATCGGCGGCGTCGGCCAGCTGCCGGACGGCGAAGACGACGGTGTCGTCCTGGCGGGCGTCGAAGGTCCAGGCCGCCACCTGTAGGCGGCGAACTCCGCCCGTTGTCGTCCCACACCGGTATTACGCCAGACGTGCGGGTCTCACTTACACGCGAGGAAACAACAGCACTTATATAAGTGCTGTTACAGTCGGCGCGTGACCGATGACTGGCTGGCCGATCCGACCGAGGAGAGCGTCTGGCGGCCGTGGCGGCTGCTCCAGGCGGCGATGGATGCCGAGATCGCGCGGGTCTACGCCGACGCGCGGATCGACGGGCTCAAACCGAGCTGGGTGATGGAGCTGCTCCGGCTGCACCACCGTGGACCGATGACGATCACCGAGCTGGCCGAGTCGGTGCAGATCACCCACTCCGGGATGAGCCAGAAGGTTTCGGCGATGCGGGCGGGCGGCTGGGTCCGTACCGTCGCGGGGGTCGACGCCCGCACCAGAAAGGTCGAGCTGACCGCCCAGGCCGAGGCCGTGGTGAGCCGGCTGGCCGCCGAATGGCGGGCCACCGAGGCGGCGATCGCCGAGATCGAGGCCGAGATTCCCTACCCGTTGAGCCGGGTGGTCCGCGACATCGAGGCCGCGCTGGAGCGGCGGAGCCTGCACGCGCGCATCACCGAGCGGCTGGCCGGGGACCCGGCGTGGGGGTGAGCCGGGCGCTGCTCGACGTGGCGCCGCTACGGACCTCGGCCGACTTCCGGCGGCTGTGGATCGGCGGGCTGCTCTCCGGGCTGGGTGGGCAGATGGCCCTGGTCGCGGTGCTCTACCAGGTGTGGGAGTCGACGCGCAGCACGATCTGGACCGGTGCTGCGGGCCTCGCCCAGGCGCTGCCGATCATCGTCCTCGGACTGTTCGCCGGCGCGCTCGTCGACCGGGTCGACCGGCGGCGGTTCTACCTGGCCACCAAGGCCGGGCAGGCGGTCTGTGCGGTGCTCCTGACCGTGCAGGCGTTCACCGGCGGCTCGGCGCCACTGGTCCTGGCCCTGGTGGCGGCGCAGTCCCTCTTCGTCGCCGGTGGCGGGCCGGCCTCGCGCACCTTCCTGTCCCGGCTCCTGCCGGCCGAGCAGCTCGGGGCGGGGCTGGCGCTGAACCGGATCGCGTTCCAGGCCGCGATGCTGGTCGGCCCGGCCCTCGGCGGGATGGTCATCGGGTGGGCCGGGGCCGGTGGCTGCTTCCTGATCCACACGGTCACGTTCGGGGTGGCCCTGTGGACGGCGATCCGGTTGCCACCGATGCCGGCCGCCTCCGCTCCCGGCCGGACCGGGGTGCTGGCCGGCCTGCGGTTCCTGGGCGCGAACCGGCCCGTCCGGGGCGCGCTGCTCACCGATCTGGCCGCCACCGTGCTGGCCATGCCGATCAGCCTGTTCCCGGCCGTCAACGCGGAGCGGTTCGGTGACGACCCGCGGACGCTCGGCCTGTTCCTGACCGCGATCGCGGTCGGCGGGGTGCTGGCGTCGGCGCTGTCCGGCACGTTCACCCGCTCGCCCCGGCCCGGCGCGATGATGGTCGCCGGCTCGCTGACCTGGGGTGTCGCGCTGGCCCTGTTCGGGTTGGTGGCAAGCCCGTGGGCCGGGCTGGCCCTGCTCGCGGTGGCCGGGGCCGCCGACACGGTCGCCGTCGTGGCCCGCAGCACTGTCGTCCAGCGGAACACGCCGGACGCCTTCCTGGGCCGGGCGGCCGCCGCCGAACAGATCGTCGGGCAGGCCGGGCCGGACGTCGGCAACATGCGCGGAGGCCTGGTCGCGGCCGGCAGCTCGGCCACGATCGCCCTGGTCAGCGGCGGTCTGCTCTGCGTCGCGGCGGTGGCGGCGATCGCGGCCCGCACGCCCGAGCTGCGCAGGCCCGATATACGGTAGGGCTGATGCGTATTCCCACTGACCTCGAGATCCGGGCGCTGCACGAGCGGTTCGCCCCCACGCCGGAGGCCTTCGAGCTGGTGTGGACCCACTGCCGGATCGTCTGCCGGATCGCCGAGCAGGCCACCGGCACCGCCGATCTCGACATGGCGCTGGTGCGGGCCGGGTGCCTGCTGCACGACATCGGCGTTCATCGGCTCGCGCCCGGGGACCACTACGTGCGGCACGGGCTGCTCGGTTACGAGATGCTCGGCGAGGCCGGTCTGCCGGAGCCGCTGCGCCGGTTCTGCTCGCACCACACCGGTGTCGGCATCACCCGCGACGACGTGCTGCACCAGCAGCTCCCGCTGCCGGACTGCGACTTCCTCGCCGAGACCGGTGAGGAGGACCTGGTCATGTTCGCTGACAAGTTCCACAGCAAGAGCACGCCGCCACGGTTCCTCACGGCGGCGACGTTCTCGGCACGGGTCGGCCGATTCGGCGAGGAGAAGGTGAAGCGGTTCGCGTCGCTGGTGGAGCGATTCGGCGAGCCGGACCTGGAGGCGCTGGCCGCCGAGTTCGGCCACCCGATCACCTGAGGCGCCGGGCCGCCCCGCCCGCCCGTCCGCCCTCGGCCGACCGCAGCTTCAAGCCGGTCGCCGCCTGCCGGACGAGGCCGGCAGCGCCGCACGCCAGGTCAGCGATAGCGGACCGGGAGGTGTTTTATCCCGTTGATCCACCCTGAGCGCAGCCTCTGCGCCGGCCCGGCCAGCGCGATGCCGGGCATGTGGTCGGCGATGGCGTTGAAGATCAGGTCGATCTCCAGGCGGGCCAGGTTGGCGCCGAGGCAGAAGTGCGCACCGCTGCCGCCGAACCCCAGGTGCGGGTTGGGACTGCGGGTGATGTCGAAGGTGTGCGGATCGGTGAAGACGGTCTCGTCGTAGTTGGCCGAGCCGTAGAACATCGCGACCCGCTGACCCTTGGGCAGCGGCACCCCGGCCAGAACCGTGTCGTGGGTGGTGGTCCGCTGGAAGACGTTGATCGGACTGCCCCAGCGGACGAACTCGTCGACGGCGGTCCGCGGGCGGGTCTGTTTGAACAGCTCCCACTGGTCCGGGTTCGACAGCAGCGCGTGCATACCGTGCGAGATGGCGTTACGGGTCGTCTCGTTGCCGGCCACGGCGAGCATCAGCACGAAGAAGCCGAACTCGTCGACCGACAGGTGCTCGCCGGCGATCTCGGCCTTGACCAGAGTGGTGACGATGTCGTCGCGTGGGCAGGTCTGCCGTTCGTCGGCCATCTGCATCGCATACCCGAGCAGGCCCATCGCGGACTCCATCGGGTCGGCGCCACTGAACTCGGGGTCGTCGTACCCGATCATCGAATTGGACCACTCGAAGACGTTGCCGCGATCCTCCTGCGGCACGCCGAGCAGCTCGGCGATGGCCTGCAGCGGCAGCTCGCAGGCGATGTCGGTGACGAAGTCGCCGCTCTCGTGGCCGACCGACCCGACGATCTGCGACGCCCGGGCCTGCAACGCCGACCGCAGGCTGTTGATGGCGCGCGGCGTGAACCCGCGTGACACGATGGCCCGCTGCGCGGTGTGCTGTGGCGGGTCCATGTTGAGCAGGATGGCCTGCTGCATCTCGATACCCTCGCGGGTCATGTCCGGCTGGAACCGGGCGATCGCCGTGTTCTCCCGGCTGGAGAAGGTCTCACTGTTGCGGGACACGGCCATCACGTCGGCGTGCCGGGTCACCGCCCAGTAGCCCTCGTCGTCGAACCCGGCACTGCCACGCGCCTGCGGGATCCAGCAGACCGGGTTGTCGCGGCGCATCTCGGCGAACTCGGCGTGCGGGATGCCCTGCAGGTAGATGTCCGGATCGGTGGGGTCGATGCGGGTGCGCGGCTCGGCCACAGCTCCTCCTACAGCAACAAGTTCTACCGATTCAAACACGTTGCCTTGGACCTTTGGTAGGTTGATTCGAGAACACGTTCTATTTGGAGGTCGCGGTGGGGACACCGGTGATCGTCGATGCGGCGCGGACCCCGATCGGCAAACGGGGCGGATGGCTGTCCGGCCTGCACCCGGCCGAGCTGCTGGGCACGGTGCTGAGCCGGATGGCGGTGCACGACGAGGTCGAGCAGGCCATCGGCGGCTGCGTCACCCAGGGCGGCGAGCAGTCGAACAACATCACCCGGACCGCCTGGCTGCACGCCGGGCTGCCGCACAGCACCGGCTGCACCACGATCGACGCCCAGTGCGGGTCGGCGCAGCAGGCCGCACACCTGATCGCCGGCCTGATCGCCACCGACACCATCACCGTCGGCGTGGCCTGCGGGGTCGAGGCGATGAGCCGGGTGCCACTGCGCGCCAACCTCGGCGACGCCGGCCTGCCCCGGCCCGACTCGTGGAGCATCGACCTGCCCAACCAGTATGTGGCGGCCGAGCGGATCGCCGACCGGCGCGGCCTGACCCGCGCCGACCTCGACCGGTTCGGGGTGCGGTCCCAGGCCAACGCGGCCCGGGCGTGGGCCGAGGGCCGGTTCGACCGCGAGATCGTCCGGGTCGGCGACGTCACCCGCGACCAGGGGCTACGGGAGACCACGTTCGAAGGGCTGTCCGGCTTGCGGACGGTGCTGCCGGACGGGCGGCACACCGCCGGCACGTCGTCGCAGATCTCCGACGGGGCGGCCGCGGTCCTGCTGATGGACGCCGACCGGGCCCACGCGCTCGGTCTGCGGCCCCGCGCCCGGATCGTGGCACAGTGCCTGGTCGGGGCCGAACCCTACTACCACCTGGACGGGCCGATCGCGGCCACCGACCGGGTGCTGGCCCGGGCCGGCATGAAGATCGACGACCTGGACCGCTGCGAGGTGAACGAGGCGTTCGCGAGCGTGGTCCTGTCCTGGCTGGCCGTGCACCGCGCCGACCCGGACCGGGTCAACGTCAACGGCGGGGCACTCGCCCTCGGCCACCCGGTCGGCAGCACCGGTGCACGCCTGCTGACCACCGCACTGCACGAACTGGAACGGTCCGACGCGACGACGGCACTGATCACGATGTGCGCCGGCGGAGCGATGTCAACCGCGACGATCATCGAACGCCTGTAGAGGAGCCGACAGTGGTCCCGTTCAGATTCCTCCTGCTCAGCGCGGTCCTCGCGGCCGTGCTGGCCGCCATCGGCGTCACCGCGGTGATGGCGGCGCTCAACCCCAGCGCGAGCGAGGTCGCCAGCAACGTCAGCGACAACGACCCGCTGACGCCGCCCGAGTTCTACGGCACCCGATAGTCGGGCTGAGGCCGTACCCCAGAATGGGAAACGGCGCACGGAAAGGCGCGTGAGCGACGGCTCACGCGCCTTTGGCGACGACGCCTACCGCACCGGCGTGGGCAGTGGCTGGGTCACGTCGGCCGCCCGGTGTCCTCCGCGCGGGCTCGAACCGCCCCGGGCCAGCAGCAGCCCGACGACGATCAGCACCAGGCCGAGGACCGCGAGCCCGATCGGCACGTACACGCCCATCAGCATCAGCTGGGCCCGCCCGTCCGCGGCCTGCTTGCCGACCGCGTCCAGGGTGGCCTGGTCGTACTGCAGGTCGGCGTCGAAGATGACCACCGGCGGGCCGGCGTCCGGCACCAGCTCGCGGTGCTGCTGCTCGCGGTAGCCGACGATGGCGCCGGTCTGCGGCTCGATCCAGAGGGTACGGGTGGCCCGGTAGGAGATGGTCCCGCTGGTGGCGCCGGGGGCCAGGAACGCGAGCAGCGCGCCGAGGCTGTCCGGGTTCATGTGGGCCTGCTGCTCCGGCACGACCTGCTGGAAGCGGTAGGTGGGCAGGTTGTTGTAGTCCTCCTCGGCCTGGTACTCCAGCGGGAGCGCCTTGCCCAGGGTGGAGTCCCAGTACTGGTAGGTGGTCTTCTCGGTGCCGAACGGGAACAGGTAGAGGTGACCGGAGAAGGACACGTTGCCCGGGGCGCAGGGCACCGGCTCCTCGACGTGGCACTGCCCCTCCCACGGGACCGCCTCGCCGGTGGCGCGATCGAGCGCGACCCGGCTCTCGGCACTGTTGATCATCTCGTTGGTGTCGATCCGCCGGGTGGAGTGATACACGTTCCAGACCAGGGTCTCGCCATCGAGGCCGGCGGCCGCCGCGAAGTCGGGTTTGATGCCGGTGATCGAGCGCAGGCCGGCACTCTCCACGACCACCTGGGGCGTGCCGTTCGGCAGGGTCTTGGCCTGCACGAACGACGCGTTCGCGGTTTCCACCACGACGTCAGGGGGCACCAGATCGAGCGGGACCTTCCGCTGGGACGGCACGATGACCCAGACCAGGGCCATCGCGAAGAGCAGGCAGAGTATGCCGAGACCGAACAGTGTCGCGCCGGTGATCCGCCGCATCGCGTCCTCCTGGTAGCGCCCCTTCCAGAAACTAGAACGCGTTACAATCTACTGCCCCGTAACTTCGATGGAAAGAGTTACGGATGCTGGCTGCTCACCGAGATGACCTCACCGGTCAGATAGGACGCGTAGTCACTGGCGAGGAAGGCCACCACGGTCGCCACCTCCCACGGCTCGGCGGCCCGGCCGAACGCCTCCCGTCGCGCCAGCCCGTCCAGCTCGTCCTGGCTCATCACCTTCGCCAGGAACGGGTGCGCGGCCAGGCTCGGGGCGACCGCGTTGACCCGGATCCCGTGTGCGGCCACGTCCAGCGCGGTGCAGCGGGTGAACGCCATGACCCCGGCCTTCGCCGCCGCGTAGTGGGCCTGACCGGCCTGCGCGCGCCACCCCAGCACCGAGGCGTTGTTGACGATCGCCCCTCCCCCGCCCTGCGCGATCATCTGGCGCAGCGCGGCCCGGGTGCACCGGAACGTGCCGGTCAGCGTCACGTCGAGGACCAGGTGCCACTCCTCGTCGTCGAGCTCGGTGACCGGCCGGTTCCCACCCAGGCCGGCGTTGTTGACCAGGACGTCGAGGCGGCCGTAACGGGTGACGGCCCCGCCGATCAGACGCCGGACCGCGGCCTCGTCGGTGACGTCGCACGGCACCGCCCACACCCGCCCCGGATAGGCCGACGACAGCAGGTCACGGGTCTCGCCGAGCCGCCGTTCGTGGCTGTCGCCGAGCACCACGCGGGCGCCCTCGTCGAGGCAGCGCCGGGCCACCGCCGACCCGATCCCGGCCCCGGCCGCCGCCGTGACGACGACGACCTTGCCGGCGAGGAGGCCGCGGCCGGCCGGGCCGGTCAAGGCGCCGGTCAGGGGGCCGGTGAAAGAGCCGGTCATCCGCGGGCCTGGCGGGGCAACCCGAGCACCCGCTCGGCGACGATGCCCCGCTGGATCTCGTTGGACCCGCCGTAGATCGTGTCGGCCCGGCTGAACAGGAAATACGTCTGCCAGCGCGCCACCGCGGCCGGGTCGGCGTCACCGCGGGCGAGCACGTCCACGGCCAGCTCGCCGAGGCCCTGCCGCCACCGGGTCCAGAGCAGTTTGATCACCGAGGAGGCGGCCGGCTGCGGGTCGCGCAGCACCCGCAGCGTGTGCGTGCGCAGCACGGTCAGGTCGATCCAGGCCCGGGTGAGCCGCTCGCGCAGGGCCGGGTCGGCCGTCGCGCCGGTGGTGCGGGCGACCGCCACCAGGTCGTCGAGGTCCCGCTGGAAGCCGATCTGCTGGCCGACCGTGGCCGCGCCGCGCTCGTAGGCGAGGGTGGCCATCGCGACCTTCCACCCCTGGCCGGGCTCGCCGACGACCAGCTCCGCCTCGGTGACCGCGTCGTCGAGGAACACCTCGTTGAACTCGCTGTCGCCGGTGAGCTGCCGGATCGGGCGGACCGTGACGCCGGGCTGCCGCATCGGCACGAGCAGGTAGGACAGCCCGGCCGAACGGGGGCCGCCGGCCGGGGCGGGCGCGGTACGGGCGAGGACGAAACACCAGTCGGCCACGTGGGCCAGGGACGTCCACACCTTCTGCCCGGTGATCACCCACCGGTCGCCGTCGAGCCGGGCACGGGTGGTGACGCCGGCCAGGTCGGAGCCGGCGCCGGGCTCGGAGTAGCCCTGGCACCACAGCTCGCGGACCGAGGCGAGCGCGGGCAGGAAGCGGCGCTGCTGCGCGGGCGTCCCGAGGTCGATCAGTGTCGGACCGACCATGGTGGTGCCGATGTGGTCCACCCGGCTGGGGGCGCCGGCTCTCGCGTACTCCTCATGGAAGATCACCTGCTGGGCGAGTGACGCGCCCCGCCCACCGTGCGCCGCCGGCCAGGCCAGCGTGCTCCATCCGGCGGCGGCGAGCCGCCGGGTGAAGGCGAGCCGCTGCTCGAAGGCCTCGTTCTCCCGGCCGACGCCGCCGGCGCCGCGCACCTCGTCGGTGAGCTCGGCCGCCAGCCACTCTCGGATCTCCCGCCGGAATGCATCGTCGTCGGTCACTGGCGTCGCCTCCCCGATCACGCGTAGGCTCACGCTACCGACCAAGCACTTGCTTGGTAAAGCCTTGGAGGTCCGATGGAGACCGTTCCGGCGGCGGTGGCGCACGCGGCATCCGAGTTCGGCAGAGAGCCCGCCCTGGTCGATCCGTATCAGCGCCGGTGGAACTTCGCCGAACTGCACGACGAGGCGCAGACCGTGGCGCGCGCGCTCATCGCGTCCGGCATCGAGCCCGGTGACCGGGTCGCACTGTGGGCGCCGAACAGTGCCCGCTGGGTGCTGTCCGCGCTCGGCGTCCTCTGCGCGGGTGCCACGCTGGTGCCGATCAACACCCGGTTCACCGGCGTCGAGGCGGCCGACATCATCACCCGCAGTGACGCGAAGGGCCTGATCGTGACCGGGCCGTTCCTCGGGGCCGACCGTCTGGCGTCGCTGCCGGCGTCGGCGCTGCCGCCGTTCGTGCTGCCGCTGCCGCACTGGGACGCCTTCCTCGACCGGGCCGGCGAGACTGCCGCGGAGGCGGCGTCAGAGCGATCTTCGGCGGTACGCCCGGACGACCTCAGTGACATCCTCTTCACCTCCGGGACCACCGGGATCAGCAAGGGCGTGATGAGCGCGCACCGGCAGTCACTGGGGGTGGCCCGGGCGTGGAGTGACATCGGTGGCGTGACGGTCCGCGACCGCTATCTGGTGGTCAACCCGTTCTTCAACAGTTTCGGGCTCAAGGCCGGCCTGCTCGCATGCCTGACCAGCGGCGCGACGATCGTGCCGCAGGCGGTGTTCGACGTGCCGCGGACCATCGACCTGATCGAGCACGAGCACATCACCGTGCTGCCCGGCCCGCCGACGCTCTACATCGGCCTGCTCGACCATCCGGGACGGGCCGGCCGATCGCTGGGTTCGCTGCGGCTGGCCGTCACCGGCGCCGCGACCGTGCCGCCGGTGCTGGTCGACCGGATCCGTGACGAGCTGGGGTTCGCGACGGTCCTCACGGCGTACGGGCTGACCGAGGCCGTGGTCGCGACGATGTGCCGGCCCGGCGACGACACCCGGACCGTGGCGCACACCAGTGGCCGGGCGGCGGCCGGGTTCGAGGTGCGGATCGCCGAGAAGGACGGCGAGGTGCTGCTGCGCGGGCCGAACCTGATGCTCGGCTACCTCGACGACCCGGCGGCCACCGCGGCGGCGATCGACCCGGACGGCTGGCTGCACACCGGCGACGTGGGCCGTTTCGACGAGCGGGAGAACCTGACGATCACCGACCGGCTCAAGGACATGTACATCTGCGGCGGCTTCAACGTCTACCCGGCCGAGGTGGAGCGGGCGCTCGCCGGGCTGTCCGGTGTCGCCGAGGCGGCCGTCGTCGGGGTGCCGGACGAACGGCTCGGCGAGGTCGGGCGGGCGTACGTGGTGGCCCGCCCCGGGCACGAGCTCGACCCGGACGCGGTGATCGCCTGGTGCCGGGAACGGCTCGCCGGGTACAAGGCGCCCCGCTCGGTCGAGGTCCGCGCCGAACTGCCGCACAACGCGAGCGGCAAGGTCCTCAAATACCTGCTCCGGGAGGAAGCATGAGCGACGACATCGTCCTCTACGAGCGGCGCGGGCCGGTCGCACTCGTCACCATGAACCGGCCCCGCTACCGCAACGCCCAGAACTCGGCGATGACCTACGCGCTCGACGACGCCTTCACCCGGGCCGTCGACGACGACGAGGTGCGCGTGATCGTGCTGGCCGGGGCCGGGGACCACTTCTCGGCGGGACACGACATCGGCACCCCCGGGCGGGACGCGGACACGTCGTTCCCGCGGCGGGCGGTCACCTGGTGGGATCACACGTCCAGATCCGGGGCCGATCGGCGGTACGCCCGGGAGATGGAGGTCTACCTGGGCATGTGCCGGCGCTGGCGGGAGATCCCGAAACCGTCGGTGGCCATGGTGCAGGGCGCCTGCGTGGCCGGTGGGCTGATGCTCGCGTGGGTGTGCGACCTGATCGTGGCGGCCGAGGACGCGTTCTTCGCCGATCCGGTGCTGCGGATGGGGATCCCCGGCGTCGAGTACTTCGCCCACCCCTGGGTGCTCGGGCCGCGCTTCGCCCGGGAGGTGCTGTTCACCGGGGACCGGTTCGGGGCGCGGAGGGCGTACGAGACTGGGATGGTCAACCGGATCGTGCCGGGCCCCGCGCTGGAGACCGAGACCCTCGCACTGGCCGCGCGGATCGCCGAGATGCCGCCGTTCGGGCTGGCGCTCGCCAAACGGGCGGTGAACCTCTGCGAGGACCAGATGGGCATGCGCGCCGGCATGGACAGCGTGTTCGGTCTGCATCACGTCGCGCACTCGCACAACGCCGAAGTCAGCGCGGATCCGCTGGCCGGGCTCGACGCCGCCGCCATGAAGCGGGCGGCCCGGTGAACCTCGACCTGGATCCGCCGGCGGTCGCGTTCCGCGATTCCGTGCGCCGGTGGCTCGCCACGAACGTTCCCCGGGAGCCGCTGCCGTCGCCGGACACCCCGGCCGGCAGCGACGCGCACCGCGAATGGGAGGCGAAACTGGCCGGCGCCGGGCTGGCGGCCGTGTCGTGGCCCGTCGAGTACGGCGGGCAGGCCGCGCCGCCGCTGCACGCGCTGCTGTTCGACGAGGAGTACTTCGCCGCCGGGGCACCGGTGCGGATCGGCCAGAACGGGCTGTTCCTGCTGGCCCCGACGCTGCTCGCGCACGGGACCGCCGAGCAGTGCGCGCGGATCCTGCCGCCGATGGCGCGCGGTGAGCAGGTGTGGGCGCAGGCCTGGTCGGAGCCGTCGGCCGGTAGCGATCTGGCGGCCATCCGGTCGCGGGCGGTTCCGGTGGACGGCGGATGGCGGCTGTCCGGGCAGAAGACGTGGAGTTCGCGGGCCGTCGTCGCCGACCGGGCGTTCGGGCTGTTCCGCGGTTCGGCCGGGGAACGCCACCGCGGGCTCACCTATCTGATGTTCGACCTGCGGGCCCCCGGAGTCACGGTGCGGCCGATCCGGCAGCTCGACGGGACGGCCGGGTTCGCGGAGATCTTCCTCGACGACGTGTTCGTGCCGGACGACGACGTGATCGGGGCGCCCGGGGACGGGTGGCGGGTCGCGATGAGCACGGCCGGGCACGAGCGGGGGCTGACGCTGCGCGGTCCGGGCCGGTTCACGGCGGCGGCGGCGCGGCTGGCCCGGCTCACCGTCGGCGGCAACGGTCCCGGCTCCCCGTCGTCGCCCGACGCCGATCGGGTCGTCGACGCGTGGATCCGGGCGCGGGCCTACCGGATGCAGGCGTACGCGTCACTGGACGAACCGGTCGCGCCGAGCGCCACCAAGCTGTTCTGGTCCGTGCTGGACGTCGAACTGCACGAGTCCGCGTTCGACGTGCTCGGGCCACTCGCGGAGATCGACCCCGGCTGGACCGCCGGCTACCTGTTCTCACTCGCCGGGCCGATCTACGCCGGCACCAACGAGATCCAGCGGGACATCCTCGCGCAGCGTGAACTCGGGCTCCCCCGATGAGACTCGCGCCGTCGGACGAGCAGCGGCGTTTCGCCGAGGTCCTCGACACGCTGCTGACCAGAGCCGACACGGCCGCGGTGTCGGCGGCCTGGGCGGACGGGGACACCGGGCCGGGACGGCGGCTGTGGGAGTCGCTCGCCGACGCGGGAGTGACCGGACTGCTCGTGCCGGAACGATTCGGTGGGCTCGGCGCCGGAGCCGACGACCTGGTCGTCGCGTGCGAGGTGCTCGGACGGCACGCCCTGCCCGGGCCGGTCGCCGAGTCCGTCGCGGCGGCGCCGGTCCTGCTCGCCTCCGGACGATGGCTCCCGGAGCTCGCCGACGGCCGGATCATCGCCTCGGTGGTCGCGCCCCCGTGGCTGCCGCACGCCGCCGACGGGGACAGCGCCGACCTGATCCTGGTCGTCCAGCACGACACGGTACGCATCGGACAGCCCGGACGGGTGCACCGCACGATCGATCCGGCCCGGCGGCTCGCGGCCGTGCGGGCCGGTGAGGTGGTGGAGACCGGCGGCCCGATCACGCGGGCACTCGACCTCGGAGCGCTGGCCTGCGCGGCCCAGCTGCTCGGGGCCGGGCACGCGCTGCTGGCCATGGCCGTCGAGCATGCCCGCACCCGCACCCAGTTCGGCCGCCCGATCGGATCGTTCCAGGCCGTCCGGCACCAGCTCGCCGACGTCGCCGTGGAACTCGCCTTCGCCCGGCCCCTGCTCCACGCGGCGGCGGTGGCCATGGCCCGTCCGGTGGCCGGGCTGACCGACGCGGGACGGGACGTGTCGGCGGCCAAGGTGGCGTGCGGGGAGGCGGCGCTCCGGGCGGCACGGACGGCGCTGCAGGTGCACGGCGCGATCGGATACACCCGCGAGCACGACCTGGGCCGGTACCTGGTCCGGGTGCGGGCGCTGCATCTGTCCTGGGGCACCCCGGGATACCACCGCCGGCGGATCCTCGCCGGGTTCATGGACGAATTCCACGATCCGGATGCTCCTGTCCTGCGTCGTCACGATGGTGACCCACCGCCTCAGCCCGGCGGTCGCGTTTCGGTCCCGCACCGGGACGGCGCCGCGGTGTGGCCACGGGACCGGGCCGGTGCGGTGGGGCCGGCGGTGGCCCGTACCGGGAAGGAAGGGTTTGATCTTGATGTTTGACGAGCTCGAGGCCCTGCGGGAGGCGGTGCGTGGGCTGCTCGACGGGCAGACCGCGGCGCCCGGGATGTGGGGGAGGCTGTGCAAGGAGATCGGTGTCGCCGGGCTGACCGTGCCGGAGGAACTCGGCGGATCCGGTGCCGGGCTCACCGAGGCGGCCGTCGTGCTGGAGGAACTCGGGCGGGTGCTGAGCCCGGCACCGATGCTGGGGACCGTGCTGGCCGTGCACACCCTGCTCGGGCTCGACGACGACGAGGCCCGGGAGCGGCTGCTGCCGGCGATCTGCACCGGTGAGCGGACCGTCACCGTGGCCTTCCTCAGGGACGGCCCGGCCCTCTTCCGGGACGTCACGGCGGCCGACACCGTGCTGGCCGTCACGGACGACGGCGTCCACGAGGTGAACACCGGCATCGACGTCGGAGGATCGCTCGACCTGACCCGGCAGGTCGGAACACTGCGACTCGACCGGGCGGCGGGGCGACGGCTCACCGGGACGGCACCCGACCTGCTCCCCCTGGCCTGCGCCACGCTCGCCGCCGAACAGCTCGGCACCGCCGGACGCGCCCTCGAACTGACCGTCGGCTACGTCCAGCAGCGGCACCAGTTCGGACGGCCGATCGGGTCGTTCCAGGTGCTGCAGCATCGGCTGGCCGAAGCCTACATCCGGGTGCAGGCCGCCCGGTCCGCGTGCGAGGCAGCCGTCCAGGCCGTCGCCGACGGCACGGCCGACGCCCCGCTGCTCGCCGCCGTGGCGAAGGTGACCTGCTCCGAGACGGTACGGGCGGTCGCCGCCGAGATGATGCAGATGCACGGCGGCATCGCGATCACCTGGGAACACGACGCCCACCGATACCTCCGGCGGGCCTGGGCGACCGCGCAGATGTTCGGTTCGCCGGAATCCCATGTCGCACGACTCACGCCCACGGTGGTGCCGTCTCCCTACTAACATGGCCCGGTGCTATCTCCGGGTGACGTGCTCAACGGCCGCTATCGGCTGACCCAGCGGATCGCGGCCGGCGGGATGGGCGAGGTGTGGCGCGGCGAGGACCTCCTGCTGCAACGCGACATCGCGGTGAAGGTGCTGCTCCCGGCGCTGATGTCCGATGCGGACTTCATCACGCGGTTCCGCTCCGAGGCCCGGATGATGGCGGCGCTGCGGCACCCCGGGATCGTGCAGGTCTACGACTACGGTGAGAACGCGCAGGTCGGCGCGCACCGGCTCGACTTCCTGGTGATGGAGTACATCGAGGGCACCCCGCTGTCCAAACGGATCCAGCAGGCCGGCCGGCTCTCCCCCGCCGACACGATGACGATGATCGCGCAGGTCGCTTCGGCCCTCCAGGCCGCCCACGAGGCCGGCATCATTCACCGCGACGTCAAACCCAGCAATCTTCTGGTACGGCCGGCCGGCGCCATCGTCCTCGTCGACTTCGGTGTCGCGCGGTCGGTCGGGGTCACCGGGATCACCAGCACCAACGTGGTTCTCGGGAGCGCCCACTACATGGCCCCGGAACAGGCGGAGGGCCGTCCCGTCACCGCCGCCACCGACGTGTACGCCGTCGGTGCCGTGGCGTTCAGCTGCCTCACCGGGCGGCCGCCGTATGTCGGTGACAATCCGCTCGCCGTTCTCGCCCAGCTCGTACACGGGCAGCCGCCGGTCCTTCCGCCCGACGTCCCGGGGCCGGTGGCGGCGGTGGTGATGCGGGCCCTGGCCAAGGACCCGGTGCATCGTTTCCCCAGCGCCGCGGCGTTGGCGGCGGCCGCGGTCTCCCCGCCCGGGCGGCCCTTGTCCGGTCGGGCGTCGGGTCCGGCGGCGGGGATGACTGGGGCAACCGGCCGCCCTGGCGTCGGTGCCGCGCCCGGCGGGTCGTTCCCCGGCGGTTCCCCCACCGGCGGGTCGTTCCCCGGCGGTTCCCCCACCGGATCGCATCCGGCCGGTGCTGGACCGGCTGGAACATTCGCCGGCGGGCCGCCGCACGGCTTCGCACCGGGATCAGCCTCCGCTTCCGGTTCCGGTTCCGCCGGAATGAACCGGGGCGGTTTCACACCCGGCTCGGCATCGGTCGGGCACGGATTCGCCGCGGGCACGGCGTCAGGCGGCGCGGTCGGGCACGGATTCGCCGCGGGCACGGCGTCAGGCGGCGCGGTCGGGCACGGATTCGCCGCGGGCACGGCGCCGGGCGGCGCGGTCGGGCACGGATTCGCCGCGGGCACGGCGCCGGGCGGCGCGGTCGGGCACGGATTCGCCGGTGGGTCGCCGGGTGGGGCTCGTGCGAACGCGCCGGGTGACGTCACCGCGACCTCGTCGGTGCGGCGGCGCAACAGCACCGTGGCGCTCGCGGCGGTCGCTGTCGTGGCTCTGCTCGCGGGCGTCGGGATCATCCTGGGCAACCAGGCGGACAAGACCGAGCCGGTGATCGAATCGCAGGACAGCGGCCCGCAGAGCGACCAGCTCCAGCAGGACGCCTCGACCGGCAAACCGCGCGGCCAGGTCACCGCCCGCCCCGGCAAGACGAAGGGCGGCTCCGCGACCGAGACCACCCCTCCCGCCGGCGAGGTCCCGGTGACCGGCCCGGACACCACCGGCCAGCCGACCGCCACCGCGACGACCGACCCGGACGAGACCGACGACCCGTCGGCCACCGACCCGGTGACCAACCCTCACAACGATCCGGTCAACCTCTGCGGCAGCGGATACCAGGTGATCAACTCGAAGAATCTGGAGACGTCGGCCGGGGTGCTGCGCGGCACGATCTACCTGCTCTACCGGGCGTCCGGCGGAAAGAACTGCGTGGTCACCATCAAGGAGAACACCCTCGATGTGAAGACCTCGATGTCAGCCACGCTGGAGGTCCAGGGCAGCGGGCAGGTCACCGACAAGGGCTCGTTCCAGTACTACGCCGGTCCGGTCAGCGCCGCGGCCCCGCAGACGTGCGTCAAGTGGGGCGGCTCGATCGGCGGATTGTCCTACGAGAGCGACTTCTCCCACTGCAACTGACCGTCACATCCGCTCGATCTCGGTGAGGTCGATGTCGATGACGAACGGATCCGGTAGCTGCACCCGACCCCGAAAGATCGTGAGCGGCGTGTAGGCACGGACTGCCGGGTCGAGCTCGTAGGCGTAGACGACCGCCTTGCCCTCGCGGTTCTCCACCCGCCAGAAGTACGGGATGCCCGCCTCGGCATAGAGCTCCGGCTTGCGCTTCCGGTCGCGGATCTCCGACTCGGGCGACATCACCTCCACCGCGAGCACGACGGCCTCAGCGGGATACCACGTCGCGTCGTCGTCGACCTCAGCATCCGCATGGATGACAATGAGATCGGGCTCCGGCCGCTGCTTCGGCCCGAGCACGACCGACATCTCACGGCTCACCCGGAACCGGTCTCGCGGCGCGCAGCTGATCAGGGCGTTCTCGAGAAGGCGTAAGACCCTCATGTGGAATCGCTTCTGCGAGCTCACGAGGATGAGACTCCCGTCGATGAGCTCGGCATGTGACGGGAGATCAGGGATCCGATCGAGATCATCGGCGGTGAACCCCTCCGCTGGCGGCCGGTGCCACTGGAACGCTGACTCAGCGCTCATGGACCGACCTCCTCTGCGGACGAATTCCCGTTCCCGCAGCTTACCCACGCGGATACCTCCTCAGCGGCGATCGACCCAACGGGCCTCGCCCATGACTATAGTCCTGAAGCAAGTATTCACTAAGCAAGATGTCACCAGAACATGTTCGGCGTGAGTGGCGGGGCGCGGGTGAAGACCAATTGGCCGGCGCCACCCCGCCGGCGCGGCGCCACCCCGCCGGCGCGGCGCCATGCCGCCGGCGCGGTGCCATGCCGGTCAAGGCCGACGGCAGCGTGGGTCGGTGCACACGATCGCCGTCTCCCCATAACCCGAGGTCATGGGATGCCTTACCGGTGCGGTGACCGTCGACGTCTGCCGGGTTGCTCTTGGCCGATCTTGACCGGCTGACCACCGGAAACGGTGGAAAAATGGTCAAGATCCGGCGGGGCGACCTGGTGAAGGGCGGCAGTCACCGCGCTGGGGGCGATCGACTGCCCGGACCCGCTACTTCGGGCGCCCACTGACTACATCCAGTCGGTGTGGCGCGGCCAGGACAGGAGGGTGTCGACGACCTCGGGTGGCTCGTACGGCGAGGTCGGTGTGGTCGTGGTGTAACGGCTGCGGTGGAAGAGCAGCGGCGTCACGTCGCGGCACGGCCCCAGCGTGGTGACCCGGCCGGTGACGATCGCGTGGTCGCCGCCCGGATGCACCGCCTCCACCAGACAGTCGGCCCAGGTCAGGACGCCGTCGAGGACCGGCGACCCGGACGGCGCCGGCACCCAGCCGAGGGCGGCGAACCGGTCCGCGCCGCGGGTGCCGAAGAGCCGTGAGACGTCACGCTGGTCGGCGGCCAGGATGTTGACGCAGAAGGCTCCGGCAGCCCGGATCCGGCGCCACGTGGCCGAGCCGTTCTGCGGGCAGAACAGCACCAGCGGCGGATCGAGGGAGAGCGGCGCGAACGCCTGGCAGGCGAATCCGGCCGGCCCGTCGGCGTCGGCGGTGGTGATGACGGTGACGCCGGTTCCGAAGTGGCCGAAGACCCTCCGGAATCCGGCGGCCGGCGACACCGGCACGGACGGGTGGGTGGTCAATGGCCGCCGCCACCGGAGAAGCGGTGGCCCCAGACGCTGTGCGCGGTGGTCTGGCGGGCGACCCAGGTGTCGTCGTCGACGGTGAGGCCGCCGTAGCCGTACTCGATGTCGAATCCGCTCGGTGTGCGGACGTAGAAGGAGACCATCTCGTCGTTGGCGTGCCGGCCCAGGGTGGAGATCATCGGGGCCTTGTTGCGGCCGCACCGGTCGATGGCCCGGCCGACGTCGTCGAGGGTCTCGGTTTCGATCATCAGGTGTACGAGTCCGGTGGGCGCCGGAATCGGGGCGAGGGCGACGCTGTGGTGGCGCGGTCCGCAGCCGAGGAACCGCATCCACAGGGGCCTGTCGCCCGGCGGCAGCCCGAGGTGCTCGGGGACGAGGCGCATCGAGTCGCGCAGCCGGAACCCGAGGACCTCGCTCCAGAACCGCAGCGAGGCGGTGTCGTCGCGGACCGGCAGGACGACATGCCCCATGCCCTGGATCCCGGTGACGAACCGGGTGCCGTACGAGCTGAGCGACGGCCGGCTGTCGAGGGCGGCACCACAGAAGAACTCGAGACGGTTGCCGGCCGGGTCGTCGACGCTGATCAGGTGGGAGACGCGACGGTCGGCGAGTTCGTCGGCACCGGCCGGTTTGACGGCGATACCGGCCTCGTCGAGGACGCCGACGAGCCGGGTGAGGGCGGCCGGGTCGGCGAGTTCCCAGCCGGAGGCGGCGAGCCGGTCCTTCTCGCCGGGCACCACCACGATGCGGGCCGGCAGCTCGTCCATGCGCAGATAGACGGCCTGCGGGTCGGGGCCGCGGCCCTCGGTCATGCCGAGCACCTTGACGCCGAAGTCACGCCAGGCGGGCAGGTCCGTGGCTTCGACGCGCAGATAGCCGAGGGATCGGATGAGGTTGCTCACGAGTGGTGTCCCCTCTCACAGAACCAGGAATCGGGGCGGGCGCGATAGAGGAGGTGAAGGGTTCAGGGGGTGAGGAAGTCGATGGCCAAGCGGTTGAACTCGTCGAATTTCTCCAGGTGGGCCCAGTGGCCACAGCCACCGAAGACATGCAGGCGCGCGTTCCGCAGGACCTTGAGGGCGACCAGCGCGCCGTCGAGCGGGTTGACCCGGTCCTCGCGGCCCCAGACGAGCAGGGTCTCGTGGCGCAGGCGGTGGGCCTCGCGCCAGAGCATCCCTTCCTCGTATGTCGCCGGGTTGCTGAAGGAGGCACCCATCTCGCGCATGGCGCGCATGGCGGCCGGGTCGACCGCGGCCCGGAAACGTTCCTCGATCAGATCGTCGGAGATCAGCGACGGATCGAACACCAGGGTCCGGAGGAAGGCTCCCAGTCTTTCCCGGCTGGGGTCCCGGGCGAACGCGCCGAGGCGTTTGACCCCTTCGGTCGGGTCCGCGGAGAAGACGTTCAGTGACAGTCCGCCGGGTCCCATCAGGAGCAGCCGGCGGGCGCGTGCGGGGTGCATCAGGGCGAAACGGACGGCTGTCCCGCCGCCGAGCGAGTTCCCGACCAGGTCGACCTTGTCGATGCCGAGTTTGTCGAGGAGCGCGGCGAGTTCGGTGGCGGCGTGGGTGAAGTACTGCCCGGTGATCGGGTCACCCAGTGAGCCGCCGTATCCGGGCTGGTCGACGGCGAGGATGTCGAAGTGCCCGGCGAGCACGGGGACAGTGCGGCCGAAATTGCTCATGGCCGACGCCCCGGGGCCGCCCCCGTGCAGCAGGACCACCGGTGACCCGGCGCCCTCGCGGTGGAAAGCCAGTGTCATGCGTTACCTCCTTGGCCAGGCCCTCCCGGCCCTCGCCCGCGACGTCCGCCGGACGGTGCGGGTGACTGCCGCTCGGTGCAGTCGGGCATGGCTAGACCATCGCGTCGTTGAGCGGCAGGCCGAATTCGCCTCGGCCGTACATGGACAGGGCTCGTTCCGGGTCGTTGATCGCGTGCACCCGGCCGGAGTGGGCGTCACGCCAGAAACGCTGGATCGGGGTGCCGACGGCGAGTGCCCGGCCACCGGAGTTCTCGAAGAGGCGGTCGACGGCGCGGATCGCCAGCGCGGTCCCGCGGACCTGGTCGCGGCGTACCCGCAGGCGCAACGGCATCGGCAGCTTCGTCCCGGCGGTGGTGAGGTCCATGAGTTCGCGCATGTTGGCCTGCACCGCGTACCAGGCGGAGTCGATGTCGGCCGCGGCCTCGGCGACGCGCACCTGCGAGTGCGGGTCCTCGGCCGCTTTGACCCCGACGTAAGCGGCCCGCACCCGTTCGCGGGTGTAGTCGACGTGGGCGCGGTACGCCCCGGTCGCCATGCCGATGATCGGCGTGGTGATGGCGTAGGTGAAGATCGACGCATAGGGGATGCGGTAGAGCGGTCCCGGGTTCTGCTCCTGACCGGGGCAGACGCAGCGGGCGGTGTCGTTGAAGCTGAGCGCACGGTGCGCCGGGACGAAGGCGTTGTCGACGACTATGTCGTTGCTGCCGGTGCCGCGCAGGCCGACGGTGTTCCAGACGTCCTCGATGAGGTAATCCGAGGCCGGCAGCAGGAAGGTGCAGAAGTCGGCGGGGGTGCCGTCGTCGCCGGGTGGGACGATGCCGCCGAGCAGCACCCAGGTGGCGTGGTCGCAGCCGGAGGAGAAGCTCCAGCGACCGTTGACACGGTAACCACCGTCGACCCGGGTGATCTTCCCGGTCGGCGCGTAGGACGAGGACATCCGGGTGCCCGGATCGGCGCCCCAGACGTCCTGCTGGGCCCGGTCGGGGAAAAGTCCGAGCTGCCAGTTGTGCACCCCGATGACCGAGGCCACCCAACCGGTCGAGCCGCAGGCCGAGGCGATGTCACGGACCGCGGTCAGGAAGTCGAGCGGGTGCGCCTCGTGGCCGCCGAAACGGGTGGGTTGCAGGAGGCGGAAGAAGCCGGTCTCGGCCAGCGCCTTGACCGTTTCCGGGGCGAGCGCGCGCCGATCCTCGGTCTCCTGAGCGCGCTCTCGCAGAACAGGTAACAGTTCTCGAACTCCGGCGAGGACCGCTTCCATGAGAACCCTCCAGGCTGGTTGGCCGCGTGTCGAGCGACCCCTATACTAGAACACGTTCTACCTAGGGACCAGGAGTGGGACATGAGCATCAGCCAGCAACCGCGCACCATAGATGCCGGGAGTCCACCGGCGAGGTTCGCCCGGGGGTGGCACTGCCTGGGGCTCGCCGACACGTTCCGCGACGGGCAGCCACACGCGATCCAGGCGTTCGGCACGAAGCTCGTGGTGTTCGCCGACTCGTCCGGAAAGCTGAACGTGCTGGACGGCTACTGCCGGCACATGGGCGGCGACCTCACCCAGGGCACGATCAAGGGTGACACCATCGCCTGTCCGTTCCACGACTGGCGGTGGAACGGGGAGGGCCGCTGTGTCGAGGTGCCCTACGCGCACCGGATCCCGATGCGGGCACGCACCCGGTCATGGACGACCTGTGAGCAGAACAGGCAGTTGTTCGTCTGGCACGACCCGCAGGGCAATCCGCCCCCACCGGAGGTGGCGATCCCCCGCATCGAGGGTGCGTTCTCCGACGAGTGGAGCGACTGGACCTGGGATTCGGTGCTCATCGAGGGCGCCAACTGCCGGGAGATCATCGACAACGTCGTCGACATGGCGCACTTCTTCTACATCCACTTCGCCTTCCCGACGTTCTTCAAGAACGTGATGGAGGGGCATGTGGCGGCGCAGTTCCTGCAGACCCGGCCGCGCCCGGACGTGCCGGCCTCGGCCACCCAGTCCGGTGACGCCACGCTGCGGTCGGAGGCGGCCTACTACGGTCCGGCCTACATGATCGATTACCTGTACAACGACTGGCACGGCGTCAACATCGAGTCGGTGCTGATCAACTGCCACTACCCGGTCAGCCCGAATTCGTTCGTTCTCCAGTGGGGCCTGACCATGAAGCGACTGCCGGGTCTCAGCACCGAGCAGGCGGGCCGGGCGGCGGCCAAGTTCGCCAAGGGCATCGGCGTCGGGTTCCTGCAGGACGTGGAGATCTGGAAGAACAAGACGCGCATCGACAACCCGCTGCTCTGCGCCGAGGACGGGCCGGTCTATCAGCTCCGCCGGTGGTATGAGCAGTTCTACGTCGACGTCGAGGACATCACCGAGGACATGGTGGCGCGCTACGAGTTCGAGGTGGACACGACGCGGGCGGTCGAGACGTGGGAGGCCGAGGTCGCCGCCAACCAGGCCCGGGCCGCAGCCTCATGACGGTCACCGGCCGCGACGTCACCAACGGCCCTCTCCCCGCCCGCGACGGCCCCCTCCCCGCCCGCGACGCTGCCGGCGCCGACAGCGATCGCGACGGAGCCAGCCGCGATCGCGACGGAGCCAGCCGCGATGGCGGCGCGGGCAGTGAGCGGCAGGAGTATCTGGCCGGGGGGCTCGCCGAGGTGCGGTGCGAGGCGTGCGGGCTTCCGGTCCGGGCCGGGAAACGCAGTGCGATGCAGACCAGCGTGCAGTGGTCCGGGCCGGCGTGCGACCGGCTCGCCGAGGCGGCCGCCGGCCGGCCGACCGCGCTCGTGCCGACCTGCCCCGAGCTGCGGACGAGCATCGACCGGGCGGTTCGCGAGGGTCGTCTGGAGGTGAGCTGATGCCGGATTTCCGCCCGATCCGGATCGCCGCGGTGATCCCGGAGACCGCGGACGCGTGTTCCCTGGTTCTCGACACCACATTCGACTACCTGCCCGGCCAGTACCTGACGGTGCGCACCCCGGCCGGGGCGCGATGCTATTCGCTGTCCAGCGCGCCGGGCGTCGACGATTCCCCCACGGTGACGGTGAAACGCGTGCCGGGCGGTCAGGTCTCCAACTGGATCTGCGATCACGTCCGGCCCGGCGACACGATCGAGATGGCCGGGCCGTCCGGACGGTTCACCCCCGACTCCCTCGACGACGATCTGTTGCTTCTGGCCGCGGGCTCGGGAATCACGCCGGTCATGGGGATCGTCAAGGCGATGCGGGGCGATCCCGTTCTTCTCTACGCCAATCGTGACGCCGATTCCGTCATCTTCGGGGAACGGCTCGACGGCATGCTGCCGGTCATTCACTGGCTCGACAGTGAGCGGGGCATTCCCACCGCTGATTCACTCAAGGAGCTGCTCACGCCGTACGTGCGGAGAGAGGCCTTCGTCTGCGGACCGGAAGCATTCGTCGCCGTCGCCGAGAAGGCATTGCAATCGGCGGGGGTGCCGGCCTCCCGGATCCGGGTGGAACGATTCGAGGTCGAGCCGGCCGACAGCCGTGCGGCCGTCGCCGAGGTGGCGATCGACGGGCAGACCCACGTGCTGCCCTGGGCGCCGGGCAGACGACTCCTCGACGTGATCATCGACGCGGGGCTCAATCCGCCGTACTCGTGCCGGCAGGGCCAATGCGGAGCGTGTGCGGTTCGGCTGGTCAGCGGCGAGGTCACCCTGGTCAACAACGAGATCCTGGAGGAGGAGGACTTTGCGGAGGGTTACATCCTGGCCTGCCAGGCGATTCCGGTGACCGAAAACGTCTCGGTCACCTATTACTGATTCGAGCATCGGGTCCACGCTGGCGGCACGCCCGGCTGATCCGCGCCGATACGGTGTGTTCGTGAACATCGTGGCGCGGACACGGACCGGGTTCGCCGCGGAACGGCTGATCTGTCATCCGCGGCTGCCCCTGATCGCCGGGCTGGAGCCGGATCGTCCGGCGATCCGGGTCTGGCGGCACGAGGGCGGGCAACTCGGGGAGATCGGGCTGATCGGTGGCGGTGCCGTGCCCTACGACGACGGCGACTACCGCTCGGACCGCGACAGCCGGACACCCGGCGCCGCCTGGCACCCGGAGGAACCACAGCTCGTGGTGGCCGGCGCCGACGATCTCGTCCGCTGGACACCGGACGGAATCGAGACGCTGGAGACCGTGCAGCCCACCATCGGGTTCCGGCAGGTGGCGTTCAGCCCCGGCGGCCGGACGCTGTGGCTGTCACCGGCCCCGGGCTGGGAACACGACTGGCAGCGTTCGATCGCGCTCGACCTCGCCACCGGGGAGACCGCCACCGGGCCGGGCTGGGACACCGGTGTCACGGTGCATCCGGCCGGTCGGCTGGTGACCACGATGAGCAGCGACCAGGCGGAGACACATGTCTACTTCGCCACGGTCACCGACGGGTCACCGGCGGTGATGCGGCAGTTGCGGCGTGGCCTGTCGCTGGCCTGTGACTGCTACGAGACGCCGGTCTTCAGCGCGGACGGCCGGTATCTCGCGATCCGTGGCGGGGCCTACGAGAACTTCGTCGTGGTCTTCGCGTTCCCGTCGTTGCGGCAGGTCGCGGGTCTCGGGCTGGGCGAACCGTATCCGGATCCCGATCCTTCCTGGTCCTTCCCGAACATCACGTTCGGTGCCGAGCCCGGGGTGCTGTGGATCGGCACGCCCGCCGGAAGCCTCGTCGCATACGACGTCGACGCCGGCGCTCTCCTGGAACACCCGTCGATCACCGCGACGATCACGGCACTGACGATCACGGCGACCGGCGAACTGGCCGTCGCCTCAGCCGACGGCCTGCTCCTGGTCGCGGCGAACGCGGCGACGAACGCGAACAGAAAAGCCACCACGACCACCGCGACCACTGCGACCACTGCGACCACTGCGACCACTGCGACCACTGCGACCACTGCGACCACTGCGACCACTGCGACCACTGCGGAAAGTGTCATCGCCTTCATCGAGTCCACCGAACCCGCGCCACCACCGGCCGACGAGGACGAGGAGGGCGACGAGGACGAGGAGGGCGAGGAGGGCGAGGAGGGCGACGGGCGGTTCGAGTTCGTGGAGAGCCCGCCTGCCCCCTGGATCCACATCAGCCCTGGCTCAACTCCCTGGCGATCGTGATCAACTGGTCCTCCTGGCCGCCGACGAGACGCCGCTCCCCCGCCTTGACCAGGATCTCCGCGCCCGACACCCCGTACCGCTCGGCCTGCGCGTAAGCGTGCATGAGGAAGCTGGAGTAGACCCCGGCGTACCCCATGATCAGTGCCATCCGATCCAGCCTGCACTCGTCGGCCATCGCCGGGCGTACCACGTCCTCTGCCGCATCGACGATCTTGAAGAAGTCGACGCCGGTCCGGATGCCCAGCTTGTCGCAGACGCCGACGAACGCTTCGACCGGTGTGTTCCCGGCACCGGCCCCGAATCGCCGGGTGCTGCCGTCGATCTGTTTCGCCCCGGCCCGGTAGGCCAGGATCGAGTTCGCGACGCCGAGCCCCAGGTTCTCGTGCCCGTGGAACCCGACCTGCGCATCCGCACCCAGCTCGGCGACGAGGGCGGCGACCCGGTCACCGACCTGGTCGAGGACGAGCGCCCCGGCCGAGTCGACCACATAGACGCACTGGCAACCGGCGTCCGCCATGATCCGGGCCTGCTCGGCCAGCCGCTCCGGTGGAATCGAGTGCGCCATCATCAGGAATCCGACGGTCTCCAGCCCCAGGTCACGGGCGATCCCGAAGTGCTGGACCGCGATGTCGGCCTCGGTGCAGTGGGTGGCGATCCGGCAGACGGTGGCGCCGTTGCCGGCCGCGGCCCGGATGTCGTCGAGGACCCCGACGCCGGGCAGCATCAGGAAGGCGATCTTCGCGCGGGTGGCGGTGGCGACGGCCGCGGTGATGAGCTCCTGTTCGGGGGTGCGGCTGAACCCGTAGGTGAACGACGACCCGCCCAGCCCGTCACCGTGGGTGACCTCGATGACGGGGACGCCCGCGTCGTCGAGGGCGGCGACGATCGCGGTCACCTCGGCGACGGTGAACTGGTGCCGTTTCGCATGCGACCCGTCCCGCAGCGACGAGTCAGTGATCCTGAGATCGAGCAAGTTCCTCACCTACCCTTGTCGCCGCGGCCGTCATGATGTCCAGATTTCCGGCGTATCCCGGCATGAAGTCGCCGGCCCCCTCGACCTCGACGAAGATCCCCACCCGCACCTGGTCACCGACCGGGTCGAACTGTGGTTCGTCCAGCAGCCGATAGCCGGGCACGTAGGCGGCGACCCGGGCGACGAGGTCCACGACGGACTTGGCGATCGCCGCCTGGTCCGCGTCCGGTGTCACCGCGCAGAAGATCGTGTCGCGCATGATCAGCGGCGGATCGGCCGGGTTGAGCACGATGATCGCCTTGCCCCGCGCCGCCCCGCCGATGGTTTCCAGCCCGCGGCTCGTGGTGCGGGTGAACTCGTCGATGTTCGCCCTGGTCCCGGGCCCGGCGGAGCGTGACGCCACGGTGGCCACGATCTCCGCGTAGCTGACCGGCGTCACCCGCGACACCGCGTGCACCATCGGAATCGTCGCCTGTCCACCGCAGGTGATCAGGTTCAGGTTCGGCGCGTCCCGATGCTCGCCGAGGTTGACCTCCGGCACCACGGCGGGCCCGACCGCCGCCGGTGTCAGGTCGATCGCGCGGATCCCGGCCTCGGCATAGCGTGGCGCGTTCGCCCGGTGCACCCCCGCCGACGTCGCCTCGAACACCAGGTCAGGCACCGGATCCTGACGCAGCAGCCAGTCCACCCCGGCGCTGCTGACCGCGAGCCCGGCCTCGGCCGCCCGCCGCAGCCCGGCGCTCTCCGGATCGATGCCGACCATCCATCGCGGCTCGATCACCGGCGACCGCAGCAATTTGTACATCAGATCGGTTCCGATGTTGCCCGACCCGACGATCGCCGCGCTGAGTGTCATTCCCGCCCCTCCCCGGCCTCAATTGCATTGGCGAATGTCAATCGGACGTCGCCGAGTCCGCTGAATTCCGCGACGAATGCGTCGCCCGGCCGCGCGTCGACGGCACGCGCGCACGCCCCCGGCAGAATCAGGTGCCCGGCCTTCAACCGGACACCGAACCTCGCGACGGTTCGCGCCAGCCAGGCGACAGCGGTGACCGGATTCCCGAGCACGGCATCCGATCGGCCGGACGCCACCGTCTCGGTCCCGCGCCGCAGGACCGCGGCGATACCCCGAGGGTCAACCCCATCCGGGGGTACGCGCTGAGCACCCACCACGAATCCCGCGGAAGAGGCGTTGTCGGCGATCGTGTCGGCGAGGCTGATCCGCCAGTCGGCGATCCGGCTGTCGATCAGTTCGATCGACGGGGCGAACGCTGCGGTGGCCGCGAGAACGTCCTCCTCGGTGCACCCTTCCCCGGGCAGATCGTCCCCGAGCAGAAACGCCACCTCGATCTCCACCCGCGGATAGCAGAACCGGGAGGCGTCGACCGCCTCGTCCTCGGAAAGGCGCATGTCGGCGAGCAGGTGCCCGTAGTCCGGCTCGTCGACGCCCATCATCTCCTGCATGGCTTTCGACGAGAGCCCTACTTTGTGCCCCACGACAGCGGCGCTCCGCCGCCGGATGTTGTGCAGCTGAATCTCGTAGGCGTCGCTCGCGGTCAGTTTCGGATGGTCCTGAACGAGCGGGGCGATCGGCACCCGATCCCGTTCCGCATCCCGCAGGCGGTCCGCGAGAAGTCGCAGTTCAGTTTCGTCAATCACGAGGTTTCTCCCAGCTCATCGCCGTCGTCAGCCGAATCGGCGCGGTTGGAGGGGGAAGAGCGGTCGGAAGGGGAAGGGCGGTCGAAGGGGGAAGGGCGGTCGAAGGGGGAAGGGCCACCGAGCGGGGAATGGCCGCTGGAGGGGAAAGGGTGGCTGGAGGTGGAAGGGCGGTCTAAGGGGGAAGGGCCACCGAGCGGGGAATGACCGCTGGAGGGTGAAGGGCGGCCGAAGGGGGAAGGGCCACCGAGCGGGGAATGACCGCTGGAGGGTGAAGGACCACTGAAGGCGGGAAGAGCCGGTGAAGGGGAGGGGCTGTTGGCGGAGGAAGGACCACTGACAGAGGAAGGACCACTGACAGAGGAAGGACCACTGACAGAGGAAGGACCACTGACAGAGGAAGGACCACTGGCGGAGGAAGGGCCGCTGACGGAAGGAGGGCCGCTCGCGGAGGAAGGCGGGCCGGATTCCGCGCCCGCTGACGCGGACCCGGATGCGTGGTGACCGGCTCGGCGGCCGGAGAAGACGCAGTCGGCCAGGGAGAGGCCGCTGACATACGACGCCGAGCAGACACCGACGGCCGTCCGGCCCGCCGCGTAGAGGCCGGGGATCGGCGCTCCCGACGGCCGTAGCACCTGGCCGGTCTCCTCGTCGACGGTCAGGCCGCCCAGGGTGAGCATCGGCGCGGGGACAGCTCGCAACGAGACGTCCAAGAGCGAGAACGGCGCCGTGATCAACGGCCGCACCAGCTCCGCCGGCTTGCCGACCGGATCCGGGCCGGCACCGGCGGCGCCCGCACGAGCGTCAGCCGACCGAGCCTCGACCGCCCGAGCCTCGACCGCCCGAGCCTCGACCGCCCGAGCACCGGCTGCCTGAACGGCGGCCGCATTGTTGGCGGTGACGGTCGCGGTGAGGGTGGTCTCGTCGATGCCGGCACGGCGGGCCAGTTTCGCCAGGGTCGGAGCCGAGGTGCGGCGAGCGGTGAAGAGCCACCAGGTCTGCCACCGCTGGAACCAGAGTGTCTGCGACGGCAACTGGTGCCACGCCTCGCGGAGCACGGTCGCGTCCAGGAGCAGCCAGGCCCTGCCGTCCGGGCAGGCGTGGACGGCGTCACCGATCGCCGCGCCGTAGCGGGACTCGTCGCAGATCCGCCGTCCGTCCCGGTCGACGAGGACACCGCCGAGCAGTGCCGACGGCGGGGTGAGGAACCGCCACAGCGTGACCCGGTCCAGATGACGGGTTCCGGCCCCGACCGCGGTACCGAGGCGGATACCCGAACCGTCGTCACCGGGCGTCCCCAGGCGCAACCCGCGATAGCCGGGCGCGTGCTCCCGCATCATCGCCCGGTCGAAGACGAACCCACCCGCCGCCAGGATCACCGCGTCCGCGTGGATCCGCAGCTCCCGCCCATACCTGCCCTCGATCCAGGTGACCGCCCGGTGCAGCGCCCGCCCGAATCCCGGCACATACACGCCCGGCTTCACCGACCACCGGTGCAACCACCGATGCGCGAGCCGGGCCCACCCCGGCGCCTCGCGAAGGGTCCGGCAGAGCACCCCGGCCACCGAGGCGTCAGGAGCCGGCTCGGAATGGTGCGATCGGGGGGCTCCAGCCGTACCACCGGAGGGGTTTGAAGAGGTCAGAAGGGTGACGGCCCGGGTCTGGGTGAGGAAACGGACTCGTCGCGATCGGGCGGCGGCCGCGAGGCGGGCGTGGAAGGTGCCGCCGGAGGTGCCGGAGGCGTGGGTGCGGTGCCCTCGTGGGGCGGGTGCCGGATAGGCGTGTTCGCTGCCTGACTGATACAGGTAGTGACGATCGGTCGGGTAGGACGTCTTGTACGGGCACAGGCTCGCGTCGAACGGCACGCCGTGGTCCTCGAGCCAGGCCAGCATGTCGGCGGACCCGTCGCAGAAGCGGCGGAGGGTGGCCGGCGAGACGGCGTCGCGGGTCTCGTGGCGAAGGTAGTCGTACATCGACGAGGGCGAGTCGGAGACGCCCGCGGCCCGCTGCTGCCGGGTGCCACCGCCGGCGTAGACGATGCCGCCCGAGATCGCGGTGGCGCCGCCGCCGGTGAACCGGTCGACGACCAGGACCTCGGAGCCGGACTCGGCGGCCTCGATGGCGGCACAGGCGCCGGCCGCCCCGAAGCCCACCACCACGACGATCATGCGGGCCTCCGGATGGCGTCGACGACCGGATAACTATAACCTGTTCTAGTGATGCGCGAAGAGGAATTCGACGTCGTCGTGGTGGGGAGCGGCGCGGCCGGGATGACCGCCGCGCTCACCGCCGCGCACCACGATCTCAGTGTTGTCGTGCTGGACGGTGCCGAGGTGTACGGCGGCTCGACCGCCCGCTCCGGCGGAGGACTGTGGCTCCCTGGACCGGAGGCGGCCACTTACCTGAAACACGTTGCAGGTGATGAGGTGCCCGCTGATCGGCGGGATGCGCTGCTGGCGCACGGCCCGGCGGTGCTGTCGTTCGTCACCGGGCACACCCCGCTGGAGTTCGCCCGGGTGCCGGGCTATCCCGACTACCACCCGGAGGCCCCGGGCGGGCTGGCCGAGGGCCGCACGCTGGAGCCGCGCCCGCTGGACGTCCGCCGGGTCGCCGAGGACCTCGACCGGCTCGCCCCGCCCTATCGCGCGGCACCGAACGGGATGGCGGTGACCGCCGTCGACTACCGGTGGCTGTCGCTCGGGCTGCGGCACCCGCGGTCGGCGCTGACCGCGGCCAGGCTGGCGGCGGGCCGGTTCCGGGGGCGGCGGCTCACGATGGGGCAGGCGCTGGCCGCCGGGCTGCGGGCCGGGTTGCGGTCGGCGGGGGTGCCGGTCCGGTTGGGCACGCCGATGACCGCCCTGCACGTCACCGACGGCCGGGCCACCGGTGTCGTCACCGCGGAGTGCCTGTTCCGGGCGCGGCGCGGGGTGGTGCTGGCGTGCGGCGGGTTCGACCACAACGAGCGGATGCGCCGTGCGTACCAGGACCTCGGTACCGCGTGGACGGTCGGAGCGGCCGGCAACACCGGTCTGGGCATCGAGGAGGGGCAACGGCTGGGCGCGGCCCTGGATCTGATGGACGAGGCGTGGTGGGGGCCGTCGCTACCGCTGACCGGTGGGGCGTATTTCTGCCTGGCCGAGCGCAATCTGCCAGGCAGCCTGGTCGTCGACGGGACCGGGCGGCGGTTCGTCAACGAGGCCGCCCCCTACGTCGACGTGGTGCACACCATGCTGGGGCGCACCGGGTCGGGCACGCATCTGCCGGCCTGGCTGGTGACCGATCGCTCCTACCGGGACCGGTACCTGTTCGCCGGGCGGGCGCCGCGGGCCCCGCTGCCCCGGCGCTGGTTCGACGCCGGGATCGCGCACCGGGCCGGCACCCTCGACGAGCTGGCCGGGCGGATCGGCGTGCCGGCCGGGGCGCTGCACGGGACGGTGCGGCGGTTCAACGGGTTCGCGGCGAGCGGGCGGGACGAGGACTTCGGGCGGGGCGACTCGGCGTACGACAGGTACTACGGCGACCCGCGGCAGCGTCCGAACCCGTGCCTGGGCCCGCTGCTGAAGCCGCCGTTCCTGGCGTTCTCCCTGGTACCGGGCGATCTGGGGACCAAGGGTGGGTTGCGCACCGACGAGCGGGCCCGGGTGCTGCGCGACGACGGCACACCGATCCCGGGCCTGTACGCGGCCGGCAACACGAGCGCCTCGGTGATGGGCCGCGGCTACGCCGGGGCGGGCGCGACCCTGGGCCCGGCGATGACGTTCGGCTACCTGGCGGCCCTGGACCTGGCCGCCTAGTGGGAGAACACCGGGGGTGTGGACGCGGTTCCCTACCGTGGCGGTGTCGCCGTATCGTGGCCGTCCCACATGGATCACCGGGGAGTGTGTGTGCCGACCCAACTCGCGCCCGCAAGACGTTCGGCACCACTGACCAGCGGCCGATTGCCCACGCCGCGTCTCTACTGGCTGGTCGCCGCCGGGCTGGTGGTGCTGGCGCTGGCCACCGGCACGGCGGCGGTGGCCGATGTGCGGCAACGCGACACGCTGCTCACCGACATCTCCGAGGTCAAGGCACCGATCAGTGTCGACGCGCAGACCCTGTACCGATCGCTGGCCGACGCCGACGCCACGGCCGCGACCGCCTTCCTGTCCACCGGCGGTGAGTCGGCCGAGTTGCGGGGCCGGTTCCTGGACGACCTCGCGCAGGCCAGTGCGGCGCTGACGATCGCGCTGCGGGACGCCGACGACGACGAGACGGCCCGGCTGCGGGTGGTCGCCGAGCAGCTGCCGGTCTACACCGGACTGGTCGAGACGGCCCGCTCGAACCAGCGGCTCGGTGTCCCGCTGGGTGGCGCCTACCTGCGGGAGGCGTCGGGGCTGATGCAGCAGACGATCCTGCCGGCCGCCGCCGGGGTGTTCGACAGCACCCATCAGCGGCTGGTCGGCGAGCAGGAGGCGGCCGACGGCCTGCCCTGGCTGACCGTGCTGTTCGCGCTGCTGCTGGCCGGGGCCCTGGTCGCCGCGCAGATGCTGGTGGCCCGCCGGAGCCGGCGCACGTTCAACGTGGGCCTGGTGGCGGCGAGCCTGGTCGCGGTGTCGGCACTGCTCTGGTCGGCGACCGCGATCAACTCCTCGACCGGGCGGCTCGTCACCGGGCAGGGCAGCCCGGCGGAGCAGGTGGCGGTGCTGGCCAACGCCGGGCGCGCGGCGCTGCAGGCGCGGGCCAACGAGTCGCTGACGCTGGTCGCCCGCGGCGGCGGTGCCACGTTCGACAAGCAGTTCACCGCCCAGCTGGACGAGCTGATCGGTTTCGACGGCAAGGGCGGGCTGCTGCAGGAGGCACTGGCGATGGCCGACGACGTCGACCGGCCCGCCATCACGCAGGCCCGGGACGAGGCGAACCGCTGGCGCGCGCTGCATCTCGCGGTGCGGGAGGCGGACAACGGCGGCGACTGGAACAAGGCGGTCGAGCTGGCGACGGCCACCGGTGAGGAGGCGCTGCCGGCGGCGTTCACGCGGCTGGACAAAGCGCTGAGCGAAGCGCTGACCGCCAACAACCGGGAGCTGGACGAGCAGGCCGAGGGCGCGGCGGGCGCACTGACCGGGCTGACGGCGGGATTCGTGCTGCTCACCGCCGGGCTGGTGGTCGCCGTCGGACTGGGTTTCCGTCCCCGGATCGGGGAGTACCGATGAAGGCCGCCGACCGGGCAGTTCCGATGAAGGCCGCGGATCGCGGAGTACCGATGAAGGCCGCGGATCGCGGAGTACCGGTGAGGACGAGGACCATGACGAAGACGACGGTCGCCGCTGCGCTGCTCCTGGTCGTGACGGTCGCCGCCGGGTGCGGCACGCCCGACGAGCAGCCCCGGCCGGTGGCGGCGCGCGCGACGGCAGTGGTGCCGCGGCCGCTGAACGTGCAGGACCCGGCCGAGATCCCGACCCCCGCGGCGGCGCCGACCTGCAATCCACGGGCCAGCCTGCGGCCGCCGGCGTCGATGCCGAAACCGGGGGCGATGCCCGGGAAGAGCACGATGGCGGAGATCGCGCAGCGCGGCCGGCTGGTCGTCGGTATCGACCAGAACGCGTACCTCTTCGGGTTCCGTGATCCGGGGACGGGTGAGCTGGTCGGCTTCGAGATCGACTTCGCGCGGGAGATCGCGCGGGCGATCTTCGGCGACCCCACGAAGGTGCAGTTCCGGGCGATCACCACGGCGGAGCGGATCCCGATGCTGCAGCAGAAGCAGGTCGACCTGGTCATCCGGACCATGTCGATGACCTGTGAGCGCTGGGAGCAGGTCCTGTTCTCCAGCGAGTACATCCCGTCCCGCCAGCGGCTGCTCGTGCGCAAGGCCGACGGGGTGAAGGACTTCCCCGACCTGGCCGGGAAGAAGGTGTGCGCGACCCGGGGCAGCACCAGCATCGTGACGATCGCCGAGCAGCCGTACCGGCTGGTCCCGGTGAGCACCGACAGCACCCTGGACTGCCTGGTGCTGCTCCAGCAGGGGCAGGTGGACGCGGTGTCGACGATCGACATCCTGCTCGCCGGACTGGCCGCACAGGACCCGACGACCGAGGTGACCGGGAAGCCGGTGTCCGACGAGCCGGCCGGGATCGGCATCCCCAGAGGGCACGACGACATGGCCCGGTTCGTCAACGGGGTGCTGGAGCGGATGCGGTCCGACGGCACCTGGACGCGCATCTACGACACCTGGCTGAAGGAACGGCTGGGCCCGGCGAATCCACCGGCACCGGTCTACCGGGATTGACGACAGCGCTGGTAGACCGCCTGGTCTACCCTGACGCAGCCGGTCGATGACCGGCCCGGAACTGAAGAGGGTGACGTGCTGACCGCGACCGTGGTGTTCCTGGTGATCGGTGGCGTGGCCGTGGCGGTCCTGGCTCTGGCGCTGATCGGCGGCGAGCTCCTGCACCTCGGCCATCCGGAGGCGGGCGGGCCGGTGTCGACCGAGGTGGCGGCCGGTTTCATCGGGGCGTTCGGGTTCGCCGGTGCCGCCGCGGCCGAGCTGCTCGCCGCCCGTACCCCCGCAATGATCGTCGCCGCGGCGGCTGTCGGCGCGCTGGCCGCCGTGCCCGCCGCCTGGATCGCGTGGCGCCTGTCGCGTGCGGCGCGGAACATGCGCACCGACGCGACACCGCAGAGGCAGCATCTGGTCGGTTCGATCGGCGTGGTCGTCACGCCGGTGCCGGCCGGTTCGGGTTACGGCGAGGTGCGGATCCGGCTGGGCGGACAGCCGGTGAAACTCAACGCGCGCGCCGACCGGGCCATCCCCGCCGGGGCACAGATCTTCGTGATCGAGGCACCCAGCGATACCAGTGTCGTAGTGGAAGAAACCGGGAAGGTCTGAATGTCTGGATTGTTGATCGCGATCGGTGGCGGCGTGCTGCTGGTCGTGCTGCTCGTCGTTTTCGTCCTCTCGCGGATCAAGGTGGCCGGGCCGAACGAGGCGTTCATCATCACCGGCCGCAAGGGCAAGACGACCCAGGGTCTGGACGGCAGCAGCAGCACCGACATGTCGGGGCAGAAGGTCGTCATGGGTGCGTCGGTGTTCGTGCTGCCGGTCGTGCAGAAGCTCCAGTCGCTGGACCTGTCGAGCCGGCGGATCGACGTCGGCATCAAGGGCGCGGTGTCCAAGCAGGGCATCCGCGCCGAGCTGCACGGTGTGGCGATCGTGAAGGTCGGCGGCACCGAGGACGCGATCCGCGCGGCCGCCCAGCGGTTCCTGCACCAGCAGTCGGAGATCGAGGACTTCACCCGGGAGGTCCTGGCCGGCGCGCTGCGGTCGATCGTCGGCCGGCTCACCATCGAGGAGATCATCCGGGACCGGGCGGCGTTCGCCAGCGCGGTCGCGGAGGAGGCCGAGCACTCGATGACCAACCAGGGTCTGGTGCTCGACACGTTCCAGCTGCAGGACATCCTGGCCGAGGGGTCGTACCTGCAGGATCTGGGCCGTCCGGAGGCGGCACGTGTGCTCAAGGACGCGGCCATCGCCGAGGCCCGGGCACGGCAGGCCGCCGAGCAGGAGCGGCTGCTGGCCGAGGAGGCGATCGCCGAGGCGAACCGGAACCTGGCGCTGAAGCAGGCCGGGATCCAGGCCGAGATCGACGCGGCGAAGGCCCAGTCGGCGGCGGCCGGTCCGCTGGCGCAGGCCGAGCGGGACCAGAAGATCCTGGCCGAGCAGCAGAAGGTGGCCGAGCAGAACGCCGAACTCAAGCAGCGTCAGCTGGACACCGAGGTGCGCAAGCCGGCGGACGCGGCCCGGTACCGGGTGGAGCAGGAGGCCGAGGCGGCCCGTAGCGCCGCGGTTCTGCACGCCGACGCACAGCGGCAGGCCACCATCGCCGGCGCGCAGGCGCAGGCCGAGCAGGCCCGTCTGACCGGTGAGGGCGAGCGGGCCCGGCGTGCCGCGCTGGCCGAGGCGCACGCGATCGAGGGCGCCAAGGAGGGTGAGGCGGAGCAGCGGCGCCGTACCGCCATCGCCGAGGCGATCGAGCGGGAGGGCTCGGCCGAGGCCGCGGCGATCCTCGCGAAGGGCCAGGCCGAGGCGGAGGCGATGGCCAGGAAGGCCGAGGCGTTCGCGGCGTACGGCGACGCGGCCGTCATCGACCTGCTGGTGAAGGTGCTGCCGCAGGTCGTCGAGGCGGCCAGTGCCCCGCTCGGCAACGTCGACAAGCTGACCGTCATCTCGACCGACGGCGCGACGTCGCTGACCAAGTCGGTGGCCGGCAACGTGGCGCAGGGTCTGCAGATCGGCACCGACCTGACCGGTATCGACCTGACCGGGCTGCTGGCCCGGCTGGGCGGCACCAAGGTCAACGGCGAGCACCCGGTCGTCGAGGGCAAGACGAAGGACTGAGTCCGGTCACCCGGCCGGCAGACACTTGCCGGCCGGGTCGTTCTCCAGCCGGAGCTGGGTGAAGTCGGTGCCGACGAGGGTGAAGGCGAACGTGAGCCGGTCCTTCCGGCAGGTGCCGTGGTCGTCGATGGCGTGCCCGTTGGCCTTGATGATGATCTCCCGTGACGCCACCTCCAGTCCGGTGACCCACGGGCGGCGCAGCTCGGCTGTCGGGCTGCTGAGCAGTGGCTGATCGATCCGCCAGGGCCGCCGCGCCGGGGACGAGCCGTCGAAGACCTCGACTGTCGAGTTGTCGCAGGCACGGACTACGAGCGCGTCGGCGATGCCGTCTCCGGTGATGTCGGCGGTCACCACCTGCTGGATGGTCGGTTCCTTCGTCTTGTCCTCGCACGGCAGGACGAAGGTGTCCCAGTCGGCGTCCTTGCCGGCGCTCGCCAGGTTGCCGGCCGGCCCTTCCGCCTCCGGCAACGCGGATGTCGATGACGCTGACGGAGTGGGAGCCGGCTCGGCCTCGTGGGAGGTGCAGCCGGCGAGCAGGATCAGCGCCATAAATAGGACAAACCTCATGAATCATAGACTAGGGGCGAGGACCAGTCCGCTCGTCGGAACGCCGGTTCCCGCGGTGACCAGCACCGGGCCGTCACCGGGCACCTGATTGGCCGCGGTGCCGCGGATCTGCCGGACCGCCTCGGTGACGCCGTTCATGCCGTGGATGTAGGCCTCCCCCAGCTGCCCGCCGTGCGGGTTCACCGGCAGCCGCCCGCCGAGCTCGATCCCGCCGTCGGCGATCAGGTGCCGGGCCTCACCCCGGCCACAGAAACCCAGCTCCTCCAACTGCAGGAGGACGTACGGGGTGAAGTGGTCGTACAACACGGCGGTCCGGATGTCGTCAGGCCGGTAGCCGGAGCGCTGCCACAGCTGCCGGGCCACCACCCCCATCTCCGGCAGGGCACCCATCTGCGGGCGGTAGTAGCTGGTCATCACATACTGACCCGGCCCGCTCCCCTGCGCCGACGCGGCCACCACCGCGGGCGGCCGGGCCAGATCACGGGCCCGCTCCAGCGACGTGACGACCACGGCGACCGCGCCGTCGCTCTCCTGACAGCAGTCGAGCAGCCGCAACGGTTCGGCGATCCACCGGGACGCGCGGTGGTCGTCGAGGGTGATCGGGCGGCCGTGGAACCACGCGTGCGGGTTGGTCGCGGCATGCCGGCGGGCCGCGACCGACACCCGGCCGAAGTCGTCGGGGCTCGCGCCCGAGTCGTGCAGGTAGCGCTGGGCCACCATGGCGACCTGCGCGGCCGGGGTGGCCAGGCCCATCGGCGCGTGCCAGGCCGTGTCGGGGTCGGGGGACGCGTGGGCCTGACCGAAACGGCGGCCGGAGCGCTCGTTGAGGGCGCGGTAGCAGACCACCACGTCGGCGAGGCCCGCGTCGACGGCGAGGACCGCCTGTTGCACGACCGCGCACGCGGCGCCTCCGCCGTACCCGATCCGGGTCAGGAACGTCAGCTCGCGGATGCCGAGCTCCCGCGCGACGGCGATCTCGCTGTTGTTGTCCATCGTGAAGGTGACCAGCCCGGAGACGTCGGCGGGGCGCAGGCCGGCGTCGTCGAGGGCGGCCCGGATGGCCTCGACGGCGAGGCGGAGCTCGCTGCGGCCGGAATCCTTGGAGAACTCGGTGGCCCCGATCCCGGCGATCGCGGCGGTCACGAGGCCACCGCGCCGTTCCCGGAGAGGCGCGCGCCGTCGAGCGGCCCCAGCTCCACGGATCCGGTGACGTGCACACCGTTCGCGGTCCGGCCGGTCACGTCGACCCGTTCGCCGAACACCTGGCCGGTGAAGGTCAGGGTGTCGTAGGCGAGGCACGGCGTACCCAATCGGATCCTGATGCCTTTGATCTTGATCGCCGGGCCGAGACGGTCGGTGACGAAGCGCTGGACCAGGCCGGTGGTGGTCAGGATGTTGACGAAGATGTCGGTGCCGCCGAGGCGGACGGCGGCGTCGCGGTCGTGGTGGACGTTCTGGAAGTCGCGGGTCGCCAGTGCCGTGCTGACGATCAGAGTGGGGGTGACGTGCAGTTCCCACGGGCCGAGGGTGGGCACGTCGGGGCGCCAGACCGGCAGGCCGCCGTCGAAGCCGACGCGGACCGGGTCGCCGATCTCCGGTCGCGGGCCGCGGTATTCGGCGACCATCCGGACGCCTTCGGCAAGATCGACCAGCCCGATGATGTACGGGGCCCGCCTCCCGGGTATCGCCGGATGATGATGGACGGTGTAACTGTGCAACGTGCCGACCCCCGGCGAGACGATGTGCTCCTGCTTGAAGGAACCGCAGGCAGGGCAGGCCGGGCCGGGTGGGTGGCGCAGTCGTCCGCATTCGCCGCAGCGTTGCAGGCGCAGTTCTCCGGCGGTGATGCCGTCCCAGAAGAAGGCGCTGTCGGCGGTGATCACCGGGCGGATCGGCTCGGGGCGGGGCGTTTCGGCTCGCGGCTCCGGCCGGTACCGTAATATCCGAAATTTCATCTCAGCGACTGTCTCGTCCCCGACCAGCCACCGGGTCGCGGTGGTGATGAACCAGCCTTCGCCCAGCGCTGTCCGCTTGGGGCCGGTCACCGACTCGAGGCGGCTGCGGACGGTAACCTGTTCTCCGACCCGGAGACAGCGGTGATACGTCTGGTCGGAGTCCGTGGCCACCACCGCACCAAATCCTGATTTTTCGCATAAATCAGACACTGCTTGGAGTGGGTCGTCGAGTGACGTCGGAGTCAGACCGCGCATCGTCCAGACCTGGATCATCGCGGGCGGCGCGATCGACTCGCTCTCGTAGACCGGATTCGCGTCCCCCATCGCCTCCAGCCAGGACCGGATCATCGGCAGGTTGACCGGATCCCGCCCCGGCTTCGGCGCCGTCTCCCCCGCATCGATCAGCCGCCGGGCCTCTTCCGTGATCATCCGCTACCTACCTCGGCACTCTCGGCAGGCCCAGGCCCGCGCTCGCGATGATCTCCCGCTGGATCTCGTTGACGCCGCCGCCGAACGTCAGGACCAGGTCACGCCGCTCGTGCACGTCGAGCCAGTCGAGCAGTTCCGCCGTCGCCGGATCACCCGGATCACCGTGACGGGCGACCACCTCGGACAGTTCCTGCCCGAGCCGCAGCAGCCGCTCGGACGAGAAGACCTTCGTCGCCGAGGCGTCCGCGGGGCTCGGCGCGTCCCCGGCGACCTGCCAGTTGAGCAGCTCGTTCACGCGGCGTGCGGCGTGCGTGCGGGCCAGGGCGCGGCGGACGTCCGCGTTCTTCTCGACCCCGGCGGCGTACGCCCAATCGCGCACCCGATCGAACAGGGCCCCCATCCGCCCGGCCGGACCGAGCATCACGCGCTCGTGGTTCAGCTGGGTGGTGATGAGCCGCCACCCGTCGCCCTCGCCGCCGACCCGCCGCGCGACCGGCACCCGAACCCCGCTGAGATAGGTCGCGTTGACGTGATGGGTCCCGTCGCAGGTGATGATCGGCGTCCACGAGTACCCCGGATCGCCCGTGTCCACGATCAGGATCGACAGCCCGCGGTGCCGCTGTGCCGACGGGTCGGTCCGGCAGGCCAGCCACAGGAAGTCGGCCTCGTGGGCGCCGGTGGTGAACGTCTTCTGCCCGTCGACCACGTACTCGTCGCCGCGCCGCACCGCCCGGGTCCGCAGCGCGGCGAGATCGGTGCCGGCTTCCGGTTCGGTGTAGCCGATCGCGAAGTGCAGCTCACCGGCCAGGATCCGGGGCAGGAACTCGCGGCGCTGGTCCTCGGACCCGTGCGCCAGCAGTGTCGGCGCGACCGTCTGCAGCGTCACGGCGGGCAGCGGCACGTCGGCACGGGCCGCCTCGTTCACGAAGATCTGCTGCTCGGCCGGGCCGAGGCCGCGTCCGCCGTACTCCTCGGGGAATCCCAGCCCCAGCCACCCGTCGCGGCCGAGGCGGGCCACCAGGTCGCGGAAGGCGGCGCCATGTCTCTCCCGCAGCAGCACGCCTCGCTCCGCGGGCGTCAGGATCATGCGGAGGTACGACCGGAGCTCGTCCCGCAGCCGCCGCTGATCGGCGGTCAGTTCGATGAACACAGGCGCTCCCCCAGGACGGTCAGCCGGTGCTCGCCGCCGCCGAGGAACCGGACCAGGTCCCGGATCAGCGCGGTGTGCCGGTGCAACGGGTAGTCGGCCGACAGCCCGAGGCCGCCGTGCAGGTGGTGACAGGTGCGGGCGGCCGGCGGGGCCTCGGCGGTCAGCCACTGCGCGGCGATGTCGAGGTCGTCGTCGGCGTCGCGGTCGGTGCCGAGCCGCCAGACCGCGCTGGTCACGGCCAGATGCAGGGTGCGGGAGGCCACGTAGACGTCGGCGACCTGCTGCGCGACGGCCTGGAAGGTGGCCAGCGGCTTCCCGAACTGCTCCCGCGTCCGCACATGGCCGGCAGTGAGCGCGAGGGCCCCGGCGAGAGCACCGTCACCGAGCGCACAGGCACCGGCGATCGCGTGCCGGTGCAGGTCGGCGTGGCAGTCCGCACCCGTTGAGGCGGCGCCGCCCGCCGCCGCGCCGCTCACCGCCGCGCCGGGTGCTTCGCCGCCCAGGGGCTCGGCCGGGGCGCGGTTCAGGTACAGGATGCCGTCGGCCAGGGTGGCGCCCGGGGCGGCCGGGTCGACGATCACGACGGCCGGGCCGGCGACCGTCACCAGCAGACGGTCCGCACCGGTCACGCCGGTCTTCACCCCGGTGACGGTCCCGTCTGGGGCGACGGTGGTGCGGGGTGCGGCCGGCAGCGGGTCGCCGGGCTCGGCGACGGCGGCGCCGAGGGTGCGGCCGGTCAGCAGCTCGTCCTGCTGGGTCTCGCTGCCCCAGCGCGCGACGGTGAGCACGCCGAGGGCGAGGTGGTGCAGCGCCGGGACGTCGATCGCGCGCCGGCCGATCTCGGTCAGCACCAGGGTCGTCTCCAGCGCGCCGAGCCCGGCCCCGCCGAGACGCTCCGGGACGGCGAGGGTGAGGAGCCCGGCCTGGCCCAGGGCGGCCCACGGTTTGTCCGATCCGTCGAGCACCTCGGCCGCCAGACGGGCGATCGCCTCCTGCGTCTCGTCCAGCCGGAAATCCATGAGCAGATTAGAACATGTTTCAGTTTGCGCTCGCCACCACCGGGCGACACAGAGACGCAACGCGACGTTGCTAGGCTTGATTCACCGGGAAGGGGCGACCATGGCTGTCAAAACGGGCACTGCAGCAGCGAGAACGAGTACCACCACGCGCAGCGCTCTCGCGGGCGCTGAGGTCGAGCAGGGTTCGGCGGCGCAGCGCGACCGACGCCGGCGGATCCTCGAGGCGACGCTGGCGCTGGCGTCCAAGGGCGGCTATGACGCGGTGCAGATGCGCACCGTCGCGGAGCGGGCCGGGGTCGCCCTGGGCACGCTCTACCGCTACTTCCCGTCGAAGATCCACCTGCTCGTGTCGGCGCTCGCGTCCGAGTTCGAGTCGATCCAGGAGAAGCTCGGGCGCAAACCCATTCCGGGCGATACGCCGTACGACCGCATGATCTTCGTCCTCGGCCGGATGACGCGGGCCATGCAGCGGGAACCGCTGCTGGCCGAGGCCATGACGCGGGCCTTCATGTTCGCCGACCCGTCGGCGTCCGCCGAGGTCAACGCGGTGGCGCGGCTGATGGAGGAGATGTTCACCCGCGCGATGCACGAGGGCGACGACGTCGAGCCGACGGCCGACGACCGGGCCAAGGCGCGCGTGATCGGCGACGTGTGGCTGTCCAACCTGGTGGCCTGGGTGACCCGCCGGGCCTCGGCCAACGACGTGGTCAACCACCTGGAGCTGGCCACCCGCCTGCTGCTGCACTGATCAATCGCGTGGCGGCCCGGGGCCGCCACGCGATTCGCCGGGGGTCAGGCAACCAGGGCGTTCAGCTTCTCCAGGGCCTGCTTGGCGGCGGGGCCGGCCTGCTTCTCCAGCATGGCGGCCATCGGCCCGTTCAGGGCCGGTCCGGCGAACTCCATCTCGTAGGTGATCTTCGAGCCGGTGCCGTCGGGTTCGATGAGGAAGCGATTCTTGGCCTTGACGCCCATCGGGCCGTCGCCGGCGGTCTCGAAGTGGCGGGGGGCGTCCGCGGTGACGACCTTCCAGGCCATCTCGGCGGGCATGCCCATCAGCTTGACCTTCTGCTTGTACGTGGCCCCCTCGGTCACCGCGGCCGGCAGGTCACCGGTGAATCCCTGGTGCATGCTGTTCCACTCGGGGGTCCGGGGCAGGTCGGTGATGACCTGCCACACCTTGTCGGGCTCGGCCGCTGAGTTCGCCGAGACGCTCACCTTGGGCATGATGACTCCTCCTGTTGAACGGGGACGGTCAGAGGCCGGCGATGTCGAGGCCGGCCAGGTGGCCGAAGGTCATCGCCGGTCCGAGGGTCGATCCGGCACCGGCGTAGCTGTGGCCCATGACGGCGGAGCTGGCGTTGCCGGCCGCGTAGAGCCCGGCGATCACCGTGCCGTCCGGCCGCACGACGCGGGCGCGGGCGTCGGTGACGAGGCCACCCTTGGTGCCCAGGTCACCGGGGACGATCTTGAAGGCGTAGTACGGCGGCAGCCAGATCGGCGCGAGGCAGGGGCTCGGCAGGTTCGTCGGGTCGGCGAAGTAGGCGTCGTAGGCACTGTCGCCACGTCGGAAGTCCGGGTCCCGGCCGGCCCGGGCCTGCCCGTTGAACCGGCTGATCGTGGCGCTCAGGGCCGCCGCCGGCACGCCGATCTTCGCGGCCAGCCCGGCAAGGGTCCAGTCCTTGACCAGGGCGCCCGACGAGTACCAGTCGTCGGGGTAGGGCAGCATCGGGGACAGATCCTTGAACAGGTACCGGTTGCGGTAGTCCTGGTCGGTGATCATCCAGCAGGGGACGTGGCCCTTGGCGTACATGGTGTGCACGACGTCGCTGTAGGGCGCGGCCTCGTTGACGAACCGCCTGCCGGCCTGGTTGACGAAGACGGTGCCGGGCAGCGTCCGCTCGGACAGGCAGAACCACGGTTCGCCGGGCAGCGGGATCATCGGCCCCCACCACGCGTCGTCCATCAGGCCGAGGGCGGCGCCGGCCCGCTCCCCCGCCTCGATGCCGTCGCCGGTGTTGGAGTCGGCACCGATCGTCCAGTCGACCCCGATCGGCTCGGCCTGGTACTGCTTGCGCATCCGCTCGTTGTGCTCGAAGCCGCCGCTGGCGATCACCACCGCGCGGCGGGCCCGGACCAGGGTCTCGGCGCCGTCGTGACGGGCCAGCACTCCGGCCACCCGGCCGTTCTCCACGTGCAGGTCGAGCAGCGGGGTGTCCAGCCAGACCGGCACGCCGGCCGCGATCAGCCCGGCCCGCAGGCCACCGGCGAGCGCCTGGCCCATGGTGATCGGCTTCTGCCCCTGGGCGGCGGCCTGGAGGTAACGCCAGACGATCTCGGTGGCCACGGCCAGGCCGCGCGGGTGGCGGGCGACGAGGGACAGCCATTTGTAGTCGACCGTGTAGACCACGGTCCCGGCCGGGCTGGCCTGGTAGGGGCCGTTGAGGTGGGCCAGCTCGTCACCGAGGATGTTGGCGTCCAGGGCGCGCGGCTCGATCGAGCGGCCGTTGGGCATGCCGCCGGACAGCTCGGGATAGTAGTCGGGATAGCCCTCCATCCACGCGAACCGCAGCGGCGTCCACTTCTGGAGGTAGGTGATGGCGCGTGGGCCGTACGTGAGGAAGGCCTGCCGGCGCGCCGCGGGGACCTCGGGCCCGACCACGGCGGCCAGGTAGGTGTCGGCCTTGGCGTAGGTGTCGGGGACCCCGGCGGCGAGCAGCACGTCGTTGTTGGGCACCCAGATCCCGGAGCCCGAGCGGGCCGCGGATCCACCGTAGACAGACGCTTTTTCGATGAGAACCGTGTTCAGCCCGGAGCGGGCCGTCGTCAGCGCGGCCGTCATGCCGGCGGCGCCGGCACCCACCACGACCACGTCGTACTCCACGGTGACCGCCATGGCATCCCCATCCGCCGTGTCGTTTACCCCTCCGCAATAACTAGAACAGGTTATAGCAGTGTGATGAGATTCACTAGGTCCGATGCCGCCGCGTATAGCAGCCTGTTGCTGTGAGCGAGATCGAGAACGGCCATGGTCTGCAGCACCGCCGGGAGGCCATCACCGGCCTGGGCGACGCGCTGCGCCTGCTGATCGAACAGGCGACGGCGACCGAGGCGCCCACCGCGGAACTGCTCCGGGCGGCCGAGCTGATCCGGCAGGCGGCGGCACCCCTCGGCGAGCGGGTGCGGGGCCGCTTCGAGACCGCGGCCGCCGACGACCTGCTCGGCGGGGTGCGCCTCTACAACCCGGTCACCGGGCTGGGCAGCGCCTTCGCCCCGCCGCTGGAGATCCACCGGGAGGGCGACGTCGCGGTCGGCACGTGCTCGCTGGGCCGGGCCTTCGAGGGGCCGCCGAGTTTCGCGCACGGCGGCGTCAGCGCGATGCTTCTCGACCAGATGCTGGGGTACGCGGTCACCGTCTCGGGCCGGCCCGGCATGACGGTGCAGCTCGACACCGGCTATCGGCAGCCGGTGCCGCTCTACACCCCGCTGCGACTGACCGCCCAGGTGGTCACCGTGGAGAACCGGGTGGTCACCGCGACCGGCACCATCGCCACCGTGGACGATCCCGGCACGATCCTGGTCCGGGCGACCGGCAAGTTCGTGGCGCTGCTGGCCGAGCAGGCGCAACGGCTGTTCGGGCCGGTCACGGGCAGCGACCGCTGACCCCTCGGCAACCAGCCGCCTACTCGGCAACCAGCCGCCTACTCGGCGACCAGCCGCATGAGGTTGTCGTCGTGCACCGTCGCGCCGCCGACCCGGGCCAGGGCCCGTTGACGTAGTTCCGGCGGCAGGCCGGTGCGCTCGGACAGCCACGCCACCCAGGCCGGCAGGAGTGCGAGCAACTCGTCGGCGTCCTCGCGGTACTCGTCGCGGATCTGATGCGACACCGACTCCACCCGGTGCGGTGAGCAGGTGTCGAACAGCGCGGGGGCGAGCGCGGGCCAGGAGTCGAACATGTCCGCGGCCAGCGCCTCCAGGTCGGCCGGCTCGGGGCCTTCGGCACGCTTGCGCCACCACGTCACGAACCGGTCCGGGCCCAGGTCGAGCGCGGTCTCCGGCACGTCCAGCTTCAGCACCGGCGGCAGGTCCCGCAGCACCTCGGCCAGCCGGCGGGAACGGTGGTACTCGGTGAACTGCCCGGCTGACTCCCCGCCCAGCGCCGCGACCTCCTCCGGCGCCGGGAGCAGGTCGGCCAGCAGGCCCGAGTCGTCGACCCGGCGCCACGACGTGCCGCCGGCCGCGAACGCACCGGCCCCGACCTGCCAGGCGGCCAGCGCCTCCTCCGGCGAGGCGTAGAAGCCGGCGTGCACGGTCAGCGGGGCGAAGGCGCAGGCGTCGACGTCCCACAGGTACCAGCGGATCGGGCCCTCCGGCGTCGCGAACGGAGCGGCCACGGCGAAACGGCTGCCGTAGCGGTCCCGGGTCCAGCGGACCTCGCCGGCCAGAATCGGGCCGGGCGGCTCCACACCGGTCCGGTCCACCAGCTGCGACGGCAGGATCGCGGCCAGCGCGGCCAGGACCCGGCGGCTCGGCTCGTCGTCACCGGCCTCGATCAGCGCGTCGGCCAGCGCCGCGACCAGGTGGTCGGGCCCCACGTACTCCTCGACGGGCCGGTCGCCGAGGTCCGCCAGCAGCGGGCCGAGCCGCTCGCACAGTTCGTCCTCGAGTGCGGTGCCGTTCTTCGGTGACGCCGTCAGCTGTGCGGCGAGCTCCACGGCGTACGGCCGGGCCAGCCCGATCCGCTGGGCCTGGCCCTCCGCCCAGCTCGCGGCGACCTCCCGCACCGTCTGCGCCATCCGGACCTGCCGGGTGTGCGCACGACGGCGCTCGGCCCGGACGGCGGTGGCGGACCTGGACTTCTTGCGTTTACGAGAGACCGGCACGGGCCGAGAATATGTGGCCCTCCCGGCCCCGGCCTCCCGTCGTCACCCGCACGGGCGTCTGGGTCCGCTTTCTAACAGCCGTCCGGCCGCCACCCGTCCGAACCGCGCAGGAACGCCTCGAGGGTGCTGGATGCGGCCTGCTCGTCGGTCAGTTGTGGACGGTTCTCCGAGACCAGGGCGCCGGGGCCGTAGTTGCGGTACTCGGCGAACCGGGCCTCCTCCCACGGCCAGGTGCCGAAGTCGCTCCAGGCGACATCGGGGATGTGGGTGCCGATCCACGACTGGCGGATGACCGTCTGGCCGATCGCGTTCGGGTCGTTGCTCGGATGCCACGGGCGGCCGAGGAAGACCGTCCCGGCCGGGGCGTCGGAGGTGAACCGGCAGTGGTCGAAGAGCAACCCGTGCGGGTTGGTGATGTCGGTGCTCGGGGCGGTGACGTACCCGTTCGGGGTGGTCCCCCGGTTCAGCGAATGGATACGGCAGCGGTCGAACACCGCGGTGGCCCGCCCGAAGATGAAGTCGACGTCGCCCTCCACGTAGCAGTCGCGCAGGTAGACCCGGGCGATCACGCCGGCGGCGCTGCTGTTGACGTAGAGGGTGTCCTGATTGGCGAGGAAGCGCACCCGCTCGAAGACGAGCCGGTCGGCGCGGGTCAGCACGGCGACCGCCTGCCGGTTGGTGATCTCCGGGTGCGCCGCCTCGTCGAACAGGTTGGCGAAGGTCAGGTTCGAGGCCCGGAAACCGGCACCGTCCACGGTCACCGACGCGCTGCCCGAGGTGCCCCAGGTGCCGCCGCCCGGCTTGGCGGTGCCGTTGGCCCGGTCGTCGGCGATCACCACGTCCTGCGGGCGGCGGCCCAGGCCGCGCAGCTCGATCAGCGGCTTGCTCGACGGGACGATCACCTGGCCGAGGTAGGTGCCGGGGCGGACCCCGATGACGAACTGCTCGGTCGCCCCGGCGGGTGCGGCGTCGATCGCGGCCTGGATCCCGCTGTGGTCGCCGCTGCCGTCGGCGGCGACGGTCAGATCCGGGCGCCGCCAGCCGGCCGAGGCCGGTGCGGACACCATGCCGGTGGCCACGATGCCGAGGCCGGAGGACATGCCAAGGAAGGTACGCCTACGCATACCACTCTCCTACCTACCGATGGGGATTGCGCTGGGGGAAAGCGCTTTCCTCGCCACCGTAGGCCAGGCATCGAGTAACGTCAACGAAATCTTGCGGGCAGCCCGCTACGACTCCAGGACGAACTTCTTGCCCTCCGCCTTGAGCAGGAGGAACTTCGGGACGGTCCGGGTGCCGTCGTCCTTGAAGACCACCTTCCCGGACAGCCCGAGGTAGTCGGAGTTGGTCAGGGCGGTCCGGATGGCCTGGCGGTCGGTGCTGCCGGCCCGCTTGATCGCGTCGATCGCCAGCATCACGGCATCGTAGGACTCGGCGGTCGACGGCCCGGGCGCCGTGCCGTAGACGGCCTCGTACCGCCGCGACCAGTCCCGCAACTCGGGCATGAACTCGGGAACGAGCATCGCGGTCCCGTACACGTCGCGGCTCTCGGTCGCGGAGAGGTCGGCGAGCAGCGGCCCGTCGGTGGCGCCGTCCCCGACGACGACCTTGCCGGCGTAGCCCTCGGCTCGCAGGTCCTTGATCAGCTGGTTGGCCTCACCGTAGTAGCCGGTGTAGTAGACGACGTCGGCCTTGCCGGCGATGATCGAGAGCGCGGTCCGGCGGTAGTCGGCGGCGCCCTGGCTCAGTTTCAGCTCGCTCACCACCTTGAGCGCGCCGGTCTTCTGCGCCCGCGCGACCGTGGAGTCGGCCAGGGTGACCGGGAAGCTGGTGCCGTCGTGGACCACCGACAGCCGTTTCCCGCCGATCTTCTTCATCCAGTCGACGGCGAACTCGGCCTCGGCACCGACCGTGCCGCAGATCAGGAACACCGTGTCGTAGCCGGGTTCGAGCAGGTCCGTCGAGTTGGCCAGCGCGATGATCATCGGGATGCCGGCGTCGTTGAAGATCTTCAGGGTGGGCACCATGGCGCTGCTGCAGTAGCCGCCGACGAAAGCCGCGATGTCCTTCTTGATCACGGCCTGGGCCGCGGTGACCGCCGTTCCGGGATCGCAGGCGTCGTCCTCGGCGACCAGCTCCACCTGCCGGCCGAGCACCCCGCCGGCGGCGTTGGTCTCGCTCACCGCGAGTTCGGCGGCGTGCAGCATCGCCTCACCGGAATAGCTGTTGCGGCCGCTGATCGGCATGAGACCGCCGATCCGGATGGGGTCGGCCACCGCGGACGTGGCCGTCTGCGGGGCGTCCTCCTCCTCGCCGCAGGCGGACAACCCGGCCAGCAGGAGGACGGCGGTCAGGGCGGCGGTGACTCTGGGGCCAGGCACGAGCGACTCCGATCGGTGGTCTCACCGGTCCCGATCGACGGGTACGCGGCAAACCTGAACCGGTTTCCTTGAACACGTGATCCGGCTGCCGACAAACAGGGTGTGTTGGGGCGCATGCGTGGCCGGGGTCGCAGCCTGCTGATGACGGCGGCGCTGGCCGTGGTCCTGCTGGCGCTCGCCGGTTACGTGCTCCAGGGCACGATCAACACCACTCGCGCGACCGACCTGCAGAGCGACGCCCTGATCGTGGACATGAAGTTCACCGAGGCACGGATCGCCGTCGCCATGCAGGAGGTGAACCTGCGGCACTACCAGGTCGAGCCGTCGGTGGCCGTACGCGGAAGATTCGATCAGATCGCGGCCGAGGCGGAGCGGAACCTCACCGACATCATCGCCACCTCCGGTGATCGCGCCCGGGAGGACGCGAAGCGTCTGCTTGCCGGGCAACACGCGTATCACGAGCTGGCCGACGACCTGATCGCGAAGGTCGCGGACAGCGACCCGGACTTCATGGCGTTCGACCGGCTCCAGGTGACGCCGGCGTTCTACCTGCTGCAGAACGACGTGGACGAGGTGTCACGGGCCTACCACGAGTACGCCCAGCAGCAGGTCACCGCGCTCGGGCAGACGCAGGGACGGCTGCTGGTCGGCACCTCGATCGGTTTCGGCGTGGGCCTGACACTGGTTGCGATGATCATGCGGATGGTGCTCGGCTACCAGCGCCGGCTCGTCGCCCAGGCCGCCGACAGCCGTCGTCAGGCCCTGCACGACGCGCTGACCGGGCTGCCGAACCGGGCGCTCTTCCAGCGGGACCTGAAGAAGGCCCTGGCCCGCGGCGGGGACGGGCAGGTCGCGCTGATGGTGATCGACCTGGACGGGTTCAAGGCCGTCAACGACACGATCGGCCACCACGCCGGCGACCAGGTCCTGATCGAGGCCGGACGGCGGCTGTCCGGGCACGTCCACGCCCCGCAGGTGGTGGCCCGGCTCGGTGGCGACGAGTTCGCGGTCCTGCTGCCCCGGGTGACCGGCCTGGCCGAGGCGACCACCCTGGCCGACCGGCTCGTCGCCGAACTCAACCGGGACTTCGTCCTCGACGACCGGCCGGCGGCGATCAGCGGCAGCCTCGGCGTCGCGCTCAGCCCGGCCGACGGTCCCGGCGACCCCGACGAGCTGTTCCGGCACGCCGACGCCGCGATGTACCGGGCGAAACGGCACGGCGGCGGCGTCACGGTGTACGACCCGGGCACCGACGCCGAACAGCCGGACGACCGGCTGCAAGTCCTCGCCGACCTGCGGGTCCTGCTGGAGACCGGCGATCCGGAGGGCCGGCTGCAGCTCTACTACCAGCCGCAGCTGCGCCTGCGGGACTGCCGGGTCACCGGCGTCGAGGCGCTGGTCCGCTGGCACCACCCGGAACGCGGGCTGATCATGCCGGACGCCCTGCTGCCGGTGGCCGAGCGCGGCGGCGTGGAGGTCGCGCTCACCTATCACCTGCTGGCCGTGGTCGCCCGCGAGGCGGCGAGCTGGCTGGCCTCCGGCTGGCGGGGCCGGGTGTCGTTCAACGTGTCACCGGGCGCACTGGCTGACGAGAACTTCGCCGAGATCGTGCTCGCGATGATCGGCGCGGCCGGGCTGCCACCGGAGATGCTCCGCCTGGAACTGACCGAGACCGGCATCATGGCCGACTCCGGGACCGCACTGGACACCCTGCGCCGGATCAGCGGCAGCGGCGTCACGGTGTCGGTCGACGACTTCGGCACCGGGTTCAGCTCGTTGCTGCAGCTGCGGGACGTGCCGGCCGACGAGCTCAAGATCGACCCGATCTTCGTCGGGAACCTCACCCCCGGCACGCCGGACGAGGTGATGGTCCGCACCTCGATCGACCTCGGGCACAACCTCGGGCTCGAAGTGGTGGCCGAGGGCGTGGAGAACCCGGCGGCGCTGCTCCAGCTGTGCGAGATGGGCTGTGACTACGCCCAGGGCTACGCCCTGGCGCCCGCCGTTCCGGTCGGCGATCTCCCGCACGCCTGCTGGACCGCCGAGACGACGGCCGCGGCGGCGCTCGGCTACACCGCGTCCTCGCCGGCCCTCTGACGGCGCTTCAGCCGCAGCTGCTCCAGCCTGCGCCAGCGGTTGTAGACCTCGACAGCGGCCTCGATCGGCTCGGGGGCGCGGCCGGCCTTCCACGGGCGGGGCAGGAACGACTCGGCGCCCAGCCACAGCAGGTCGCTCATCGGGACCGTGCCGCCGTGCATCCGCATCAGCTCCTCGGCCACCTCGAAGGCGTGGTCACTACGGCGCCACTCCTCGAGAACCGAGCCACCTTTCAGTAACTCTTCGTGATCGTCCGGATGCAGCTCCATGTGCGGCAACTCCTTCCCGGTGACGGAAAACAGCAGGTCAGTGAGGCACAGTGGCGGAGGGCGGGCAACCATGTCAAGACCACGGGGCGTAATCGAGGACGAAGATCACCCGACGGTGAGCGACGCCCGCTGTCGCCTGTCGATTTCCTCAGACCCGGGCACGGGACGCCGATAGTCCCTGAGTGATGGGGAGCGGATCGATACGGCACGACCCGGTGCTCGCCGTGGCCTCGGCGTGGACCCTACTGGGGACCGCACTGTTCTTCATCCTTCACGGTCACCCGGACACCCAGGTCAACGTCTTCTGGACCTTCCAGGTCCCGCTGGACGCGCTCCTCGCCTATTCCTCATGGCGGGTCTTCCGGATAGCCACCGGTGCCATCCGGCGATTCTGGCGGTTCATGGCTATCGCCGGGACGTTGTTCACCATCGGTGACACCGTCCAGACCGTCACCTCCTACTGGGAACGCGACCAGTGGTCGACCGCGGGCGGCACCGTCCAGTCGGCCTGTTTCGGGATCGGCCTCAGCCTCATCGTGATCGGCATGCTGATCCATCCGCACGCCGGGCGCAGCGGCAAGGAACGCCTCGCCTTCTGGCTCGACTCGGCCACCGTCCTGGTCGGCGGCGCGGTCGTGGCCTGGTGCTTCGCGATCAACTCGGAGGACCGCGAGACCAACCTGGTCGGCGCACTGTTCGGTGCCGCGGTCGTGCTCACCTCCGCCTTCGCCGCGGTCAAGATGATCCTCAGCGGCAACGCGCCGATGCACCGGCACGCGGCCGTCCCACTGATCGTCGCGGCCGTCGTCAATGCGGCCGGCCTGTTCGCCGCGCCCGAGGCCGAGGGATCGCTGCCGGCCTACGCCTACGCCATCCGGTTCCTGCCGTCGCTGTTCATCGCCGTCGGCCCACGGGTCCAGGAGATCATCGCGCAGTTCGATCAGTACGCGTTCGGGTCCCGGCGCCGCAAACCGTACAGCCTCCTGCCGTACGGCTCGATCCTGGTCGTCTTCTCCGTCATGATCGTGATGCTCTCGCAGAACGAGGACAAGGACGCCCGCCTGTGGGGCACCGTCGGCGGCCTCGGCGTGATCGTCGGCCTCGTCGTGGCCCGGCAACTCCTCGCCTTCCACGACAACAAGAAGCTCATCGCCCAGCTCGACACCACCCTCACCGAGTTGCGCGAACACGAGACCCGGCTACGGCGGCAGGCACTCTTCGACGACCTCACCGGACTCGCCAACCGCACCCACTTCCGCGAGGAGGTCGACGCCACCCTCGCCGAAGCGGAACCCGGCAGCGTGTCGGTGCTGCTCATCGACCTCGACGGCTTCAAGGGCGTCAACGACACGCTCGGGCACGCCGCCGGCGACGCCCTGCTCGCCGGGGTGGCCGAGAAGATGCGCGCCTCGGTCCGGGTCGGCGACCTGCCGGCCCGGCTCGGCGGCGACGAGTTCGCGGTACTGCTGCGCGACTGCGACTCCCGCGACGCCGAACGCACCGCCCAGCGCATCCTGCAGGCACTGACCGAACCCATCATGATCGACGGGGCTCCGGTCTGCGCGAACGCCAGCATCGGCGTGGCCAGCTCCGAAGAGGACGACGACCTGCGGACCCTGCTGCACGCCGCCGACACGGCGATGTACGCGGCCAAACACGAGGGCAAAGGCACGTGGATGCGGTACGACCACAGCATGCTGGCGGCCTGACACATTCTTCATGATCAGTCGTTGCTGTCGTCGTGAGTCTCTCGTTCCGGCACGGCGACGTCGCCGTGCACATCACCGTCGACGCGGCGGACGGCCACCACGGCTGCACGCGGCCCGCCGGTGAGACGATCCTCTACCCACCGGCGCACGCCGACCTGGTCCTGCCGGTCACCGATCCCGGCGACGTCGAACTGCACTACCGGCCCGGAATCGGCAGCTGGCGTTCCGGCCTCGGCGACGGCGAATTCAGCCGCTACGCCGGCATCCCCTTCGGACTCCTCGGCCGCCACCTGGTGATGTTCCTGTGCACCGAGACGTTCCGCTGCCGCACCCGCACGATCACCCTGCACCCGCACCGGATCTACGGTTTCCTGGCCGGCCTGGGCTCACTCTCCGAACAGACCGTCCGCGGCGGCTGGTTCACCGAACTCCAGGGCCAGCTCCAGCGCACCCTCCGCCACGGCTGGATCGGCGAACACCCCGGCGCCACCGGAACCCTCGTCTCCACCCGCGGACGCCACGGCCGCGGCCTCCTCGACTCGTCCGCCGAACACCCGCCGGCCATCACCCTGGACGCCGAATTCGCCAAGTCGGCGCTGCGGTGGGTGCCGCTCGACAGCGAGGTCGTCCGGGCCCTGAGCCGGAAGTCGTGCACGGCGCTCGACGTCTATGCGTGGCTGACCCACATCGGCATGCATCTCGACGACGCACGCCAGTTCACCTGGGAGTCGGTCGAGGCCCGTTTCGCCGCCCCCGCACCGTCCCCGGCCGCGGGTTCCGGTAGCGATCCGGCGGCCTTCCGGCCCGCCTTCGAAGCCTGCCTCGAGGACATCCGCCGGGTCGCCGCCATCCCGTCGGTGACGGCAGACGCCTCCGGCATCGAGATCCGCCCGGCGTCCGGCTGCGTCGGTTCGCTCCACAGCGCGTGGCCTTCCTGACCTTTCCCGGTACGGCCACCCGGCGCACCCGCCAGCCTTCCCGCCCGTCCCGCACCCCCACCCGCCCCGCAGCAGCACGCCCGCCGTCACCTGACGTGCTCCACGCCGCATGCCGGTCCCGGTGGGTCGGGTGGTCAGAGGCGGCGGAGGACGCAGACGACCTTGCCCAGGATGGTGGCGTCATCGGCGGGGATCGGCTGGTAGGCCGGGTTGCGTGGGAGCAGCTCGGTGTGGCCGTCGCGGCGGCGGAAGACCTTGACCGTGGCCTCGTCGCCGATCAGGGCGGCGACGATCTCACCGTTCTCGGCGACCGGCTGCTGGCGGATCACGACGACATCACCGTCGCAGATCGCGGCGTCGATCATCGAGTCGCCCTTGACGTCGAGGGCGAACAGCGTGCCCCCGCCGACCATCGCGGCCGAGACGGTCAAATGGTCCTCGACGTGCTCCTCGGCCAGGATCGGCGCACCCGCGGCGATCGCACCCAGCAGGGGAATCGTCACCACCCGGCCGAGATCCGGCCGGCGATCGCCGTCGGCGGCCGGTGGCCGGCACAGCTCGACGGCACGGGAGTTGTTGGGCTGGCGGCGGATCAGGCCATGCCTCTCGAGGACGCCGAGCTGGTAGGAAACGGACGATGGGGAGACGAGACCGACGGCTGCGCCGATCTCCCGGACCGTCGGTGGGTAGCCACGCGCGCGGACCGAATCCTCGATCACTGCGAGGATGCGCAGCTGGCGGGCAGTCAGGCGCGGACGGGAATCTGCACCGCTGTCGATGCTCATGGCCCGCACAATACCCCATGATTAGATCAGATGTACTAATCGTGACCGGAAACCCGCACGTTCGGGGGACACCAGGCCCGGCCCGACGACCGATGCCCGGCCGCCCGGGACTCGCCAAGATCATCCGATGCCGACCATCTGGGAGTACGCCGACCAGGTCGCGGCGGGTGACAACGGTTACTGGCTGGCCGCGACCCGGCGCGCCGCGATCCTGCTCGCACCGACACATCCGGTGATCGCCCTGCCCCGGCGGGTCCCGGTGCACCAGGTGCTCGTGCAGACGACGTCGCTGGTCGTGTACGGCCGGACCTACGGGACCCGCGTCGCCGACCATGTCGTGTCCGGTCCCGAACTCGCCGCCTGGGTGACCGAACACGGGTTACCCGGCCCGGAGGCGGCACCCGGGAACATCGCGGCCGCGGTCCGGCGGCTGCTCGACACGGTGGCTGGAATGCTCCGCACCGCCGGTCACCAGGTACCCGATCCGGGACTGCGGTCGCTGCACCGGCACTCCCTGGACCCGGTGGTTCAGCAGTGGCACGACCTCACCGACGTCGACGACAGTTTCCCGGGGCCGCTGCTGTGCCTCGGGGTCGCCGCCATGTCCGACACCTTCGGTCCCGCCATCGTCTGACACCGCCCGAGTCGTGTCCATCGTGGCGACCGCCCCTGCCGCTGTCGCTGCCCACACGGCCGCGGGCTCAGGTGGTGGCGGGCTGGAGAGGGTAGATGCGGAGGGACTTCACGGTGATGCCCTCGTTGTCGGCTTCGGGGAGGTCGGCCAGGTCGGCGGCCACTCCGGTGGAGTCCGGGTCGGCGATGTACTGGAAGGTCACCCCTACGCCACAACCCTTCCCGGAGGCGGTGCAGGTGTCCCACTGGAGGCGGGACTCGGTGGCGGCGCCCGGGGCCAGGATGATCGCCGGGCCGGCGGTGCCGAGTTTGCGGGTGGGTACCCGGACCACGTCGCCGGGTGGGGTCACCAGGGCAACGTCGGCCCAGCCGTGGATCTCGCACGTGTGGTCCGCGGTGTTCGTCAGGCTCAGCGTCGCCTCCCGGGCGGCGCCACCGGGCTGGCCGGTGACCGTTCCGGCCAGGTCGTCGGTGAGGCAGGCCGGGCTCGGAACGGTGGCGGACACGGCGCCCGCGGGCGTCTCCGAGGACTGCGCCGTCGGCATCGCGCCCGCGGCGGCCTCGCTGGCCCGGCCGCCGCCGACGAGCGCCACGGCGATGCCCGTGACGAGCAGGGCCGGGGTGAGTGCCATGAGCGCGCGGAGGGCGCTGGAGCGCGGGCTGTTCCGTGTCATGGCGGCTACTCTTCCGGAGGTGCGCGGCCACCGGCTGTGGCGGCGCGACGGGTGGCACGAAGCCGGTATCGAGTACCGGAATCGGTCACCGGCGGCGGGACGATCACCGGATTCGGAGCCGGGCGGGGAGCGGTGATCACTGTGGGACTTCGGCTTTCTCCGTGGGGACGGGGTCGACGCCTTTTGCGTGGTCCAGGGGCGGCGCACGGCGTACCGAAGGGGAAAGGGTTGCGGCGATCGCGGCGGTGAGCATGATCGCGGAGAGGGACCACAACGAACCTGTCGGGCCGGACCAGGTCAGCATGAGGCCTGCCGCAAGGGAGGCGATCGGCATGACGCCCCAGGTCAGAGTGCCTGCGGCGCTCATGACGCGGCCGAGGAGTTCGTTGGGAACCGCGACGCCGGCGTAGGTGAAGATCACCACGTTCCAGAGTGGGCCGACGAACGCGGTCAGCGCGCCGATCACGCCGATCTGCCACGGGGCCGTCGTGAGCAGGAACAACGGGAGCAGGGCGGCCCAGACCCAGTTGATGCCCACCAGCACCGTGCGGAACGACACCATCCGGTGCAGACGGCCCGCAACGAACGCGCCCAGCAGACCACCGGCGCTGTAGATGCCGAGCATCAGGCCGATGTCCGACGCTGTGCCGCCCTGTTCGCCGGCCAGCACCACCAGGACCAGGATCAGCGCCTGGAAGACCAGGTTGCTGACCGCGATGAGCAGGATCGACACGCGGATCAGGGAGTCCTGCCAGACGTACTGCAAGCCGGTGACGGCGGCCCGCCACAGGGACTCGGGTGGACCTTCGGCGGGTTTCTGCAGGTCACGGCGGAGGAAGAGGAGCCCTACGGCGGCGATCAGGTAGGAGATGCCGTCGACGAGGAACGGGGCGGCCCGGTCCAGTCCGAACAGGAAGCCACCGATCGGCGGGCCGGCCAGTGTCGCGCCGCGGCTGCGGGCCTCGTTCGCGGCGATCGCGGTCGCCAGCTGTGCCGGTGGGACGACCATCGGCAGGGCCGCGTCCTGGGCCAGTCCGAAGAAGACGAAACACAGTCCCTGCACGAAGGCGACCACGCACAACTGGGCGACGCTGAACAGGCCGGACCAGATCGCCAACGGGACGCTCAGCACCGCCACGGCGGCGACGAGTTCGCTGATCAGGAGGATGAGACGGCGGTTCCAGCGGTCGACGAGCGGGCCGGCCGGCAGGTTCGCGATCAGGTGCGGCAGGGTGCCGGCCGCGCCGACCAGCCCGGCGTCCAGTGGGGAACCGGTGGTTGCCAGCACCAGCAGCGGGGTGGCCGTGCTGCTGATCGCGGCGCCCAGGCTGGAGAGGACCTGGCCGCTCCAGAGCAGGGTGAAGTCGCGGTTGCGCCAGAGCGGGGTCATGACGGCGTGGGGAACGCGTTGAACAGCACGGTGATCGGGCGGGCTCCGTCGGAGGCCTCTTCCGGGTACCGGTGCCAGCGGCTGATGAAGGCGACGTACTCCTCGGCGAATCGGGACAACTCGTCGGCGGTCAGGGTGGTGGTGCTGAACGAGTGCATGGCGGCCTCGCCGAAAGCGCCGAACGCCTCCCGGTCGGCCAGGTAGGTGTGCAGGTCGCGCTGGGCCTGCTCCATCCAGCCGCGGCCGATCGCGTCCGCGGCCGCGGCGATCTCCGGGTCCTCGGCACCGTAGGGCAGGCGCAGGTCGAGGGGGATCGCCTTCCAGTAGCGGCGGCGGCCGGCGGAGCGGTCGGTGTCCTCCTCGATGAAGCCGAACCGTTCGAGTTGGCGCAGGTGGTAGCTGGTGGCACCGCGGTCGGCCTCGAAACTGGCGGCGAGGTCGGCGGAGGTGGCGGGGCCGAAGCGGTTGAGGTGGGTGAACATCTGCTGCCTCAGAGGGTGGGCCAGGGCCTTCAGTGAGTCGATGTCCGTCAGGTTGCGACGCATGGATGAGAAGATATCTATGCAAAGGAATCTTCTCAAGATGATTGTCAATGAGAAGTCAGTCGGTGGTGCCTGCCTAGCGGACGAAGAGCAGGAACAAGCCCGTCCACGTGCAGGCGATCATGAAGAGGACCATCGGGAGCTCGTCGGCCAGGACCGCCAGGGTGGGCCGCTGCGGTGTCGCCGCCAGTGAACGATCGTGCGCGACTATCACGCCCAGTGCGTGTCCGATCAGGATCAGGGCTATCTGGGCGGTGGTGATCGCGGTGGGTGCGAGGTCCGGGGTCCAGGCGGTGGTCGGGGCGCCGATGAGCAGCAGGAATCCCTGTGGGGCCTCGATGATCAGCAGGGACAGGTAGTGGGCCAGGGTGTAGCCGACCGCGATCGGGACCAGGGAGAGGTCGTCGTGGCCCGCTGTTCGGCGGACGGCCAGGAAGATCAGGGTGCAGAGGAGGGCCAGGGCCGCTGTTCCGAGCAGTACGGGGGCGCCCCCGGCTGTGCGAGTCCAGAGTGGGGAAGCCGCAGCGCTGTCGAAGACGGTCGAGCCCCACCAGACGGCGATGAAACCCGTGATGCCCGCCGCTGGGAGTGGTGGCCGGATCGAGGTCGTGGCTGGGCCTTTGCTCTTCGGAGTCGTGGCTGGGCTTTTGCCCTTCGGAGTCGTGGCTGGGCTTTTGCTCTTCGGAGATGCGAGCGAAGGCGCGGGCGGAGGCACAGGCGAAGGCGCGGACGGCGTCTCGGTGACGGCCAGGCCGGAGAGCGGCGGCCGGTGGCGCAGCGGGCTCAGGCGGCCGGCCAGGTCGGAGTAGACCTCGAAACAATCCCCGCGGGCGAACCACTCCTCGCCACGCAGGAGCGCGAGGATCATCTGGGCCAGGCCGTACGCCAGGATCCAGAGGCCGACCGCGACCGGATCGCCGCGGTGCGGCGCCAGCAGTTCGAACCAGACGAACGCCAGCAGGAAGGCTGCCGCAGGCCAGGATGATCCCTTTCGGTCGGCAGGAAGCGGGCGCAGCCCACGCGGCGGCAACCCCAGCAGAGTGAAGATCGTCCGCAGCGGATTGACCGCCCGCCACACCGGACCGAAGATCACACTGATCGGAATCAGTCCCACCCACAGCCAGACGAACAGCGCGTGAGCTGCCGGGTTCCCGTCGCGCGGTCCGGCTAGCGCCAGGCCGGTGACATAGAGAACGAGCAGCAGAACCGGGTATCGCAGCCATCTGGCCATACCGGGACGGCGCGGTTCGGACGGTTTCAGTCGCGGTGTTCGCCACCAGAATGCGGCGATCAAAAACGACATCACCACGGTCGCGGCGCCGGCCTGCAACACCAGGTCGAGCGGCAGCGGCAGCCCTTCGGCGCTGCCCACCCCATGCGCGAGGGGCGCCAGCGGTCCGGTCACGGTCTTCCTTCTTCCCAACCCGATGTGGTACGCCGTGAGCCGCTCGTCGCTCTCCGGCCGGTCACGCCCGATCCGCCGTGGGTGGCTGCTCCATCACAGCCACTCCCCCATCGCCGCCACCTTTGGTGTTCCCGCCGCCGTTTCCCCCACCGCCACCGTCGGTGTTCCCGCCACAGCCGCCGTTCCTGCCACCTTTGGTGGTCCCGCAGCCATTTCCGCCGCCGCCGTTCCCGCCACCGTCGCCGTCACCGTTCCCGCCACCGCCGCCGTTCCCGCCACCTTTGGTGGTCCCGCAGCCGTTTCCGCCGCCGCCGTTCCCGCCACCGTCGCCGTCACCGTTCCCGCCGCCGTCGGTGTTCCCGCCGCCACCGTCGCCGCCGCCGTCGGTGTTCCCGCCGCCACCGTCGCCGTCAGCGTCGGTGTTCCCGCCACCGCCGCCGTTCGCGCCGCCGTTGGTGTTCCTGCCACCGTCGCTGTTCCTGCCGCCGGAGTCGGGCTCGGCGCGATCGGAGGTTGGATCCTCGCTGAGGGCTGCGGGCTTCTCCGCGTGGATGACCACGCGGTCCGCGACTGGCTCGGCGCCGGGCACCGCGCGGGCGACAGGCGGCTCGGCACAGGGAAGCGTGCGGGCGACGGGTGGCTGGGTGTGGGCGACGGTGTTGCTGGGTTCCCCGGCGGATCGGGCGTCGGCGCTGGTGGCGGGGTCAGCCGCGGGGGTGTCGGTGGTTGTGGGTGTGTCGGCGGTTGTGGGTGTGTCGGGAGTGGCCTTCTGTGCCAGGTCTCGGAGGACTCCGGCGCCGGCCACCGCTACTCCGATGCCCAGGCCGAGGGCCAGGACTACCAGGATGCGTTCGAGTGCGGCCGGCCCCTCGAACGGGAGGACCGCCCGGTGGAACGATGTGACGTCGGGCAGGACGAAGACCGCGGTCAGGGCCGCTCCCCCACACACGGCCAGGACACCTGCCGCCCGGCCCCGGAACGTGGTCACCGCACCGCCGATGATCAAGGGCCAGGCGAGGAGGTTGATGCCGGCCGCGTTCAGGAACGTGCCGGCCGGCGGGGCCGACTCGACGGCCAGGGTGGAACCGGTCACGTGGATGATCGAGGCGGTGGCGGCGAGGGTTCCGGCGGTGGCCAGCAGGCGGTCTGCCCGGCGGGTGCGGCGGGCCAGCAGGATGATCGTCGCGCCGGTCAGGACGGAGGCCAGCCACCAGATTGCGGCCGTCGGGCTCTGCTCGCCGACCAGGACTCCGGTCACGACCACCTCGGTCCCGCCCATATCCAGGGGAACGGTCCACTCGACCGTCTCGCCCGCGGCCACCGACCGGCCGTCCGGGGTGGAGCGTTCGTCGATCCAGGTCAACTCGGCGCCTGGGGGGATCGTGGAGGGGGTGGCCGTACCGCCGCCGGGTTTGATCGTCACCGGGTCGGGAGTGCCGTTGCGCAGCCGCAACCGTGCGCCGGACTCGATCGCGGTGATCTCCAGTCCGGGAACCGCGGGTGTCACCGAGACGACCCGCCCCCGCGCGTCGGTGGCCGTCAGCCCGCCCGCGTGCGCCGCCGCCGGGCCGCCGGTGACGGCGAGCGTCGCGGCTATCGTGAGCAACGCCGACACAAGCCGCACGGCCCAGCGGGAAACGGCCGCCGAGATCACCGGAGCGCCGATCTCATCGAAGTCAACGAAACCACCGACGCCATCAGAGCCGGCACGGCCACCGGATTCACCGAAACCGCCTCCGCTGCCCGCGCCACCGTCGCCGCCGCAACTACCGAAACCGCCGGGCACACTACCGCTGCCTGAAGCACCGCGGCCACTCCGGCCGCCCAAACCACCGGGGCCACTCCGGCCGCCGGACCCGCGACGGCCAGCGGAGCGGCTGAAATTGCTGGGCCCATCGCGACGGCGGGAATCATCGGGCACGCCGGAATCGCCGTGGTCGGTGGGATCACCGCAGTCCGTGAGATCACCGCGGTCCGTGAGATCACCGCGGTCCATGAGATCACCGCGGTCCGTGAGATCACCGCGGTCCGCGGGATCAGCCAGTGAGACCACCGAAACCGCCGGAACCTTCGAACCCGCATGGCCGACCGCGGCCGTCGGAAACACCGAGCCCGCCGGAAACGAGACGGCCGGAGAGACCATCGCGGCGGCCGGGAACAGCGGGCCCGCCGGAATCGCCGCGGTTGGTGATGGTGATGAAGTCGGGGAGGTCGGCACGGCGAGAGCGTTCGCTAAAGGGCCGGTCACCTGGGCAGGTGCTGACGGAGTCAGGGTGGTCGGCACGGCGAAAGGGGGCGAGGACGGGTTGGTCACCTGGGGAGGTGCTGGACGCTGCGGGCGACCAGCACCGTGGCGGCGCCGGTCATGGCGGTCAAGGTCAGCAAGCCTGTCACCATGTGGATGTTGAAGCCTGTGCTGCCCTCCTGGATCTTGCCGACCATCAGGACCGCGCCCCAGGCGAACGGGGGTGTGAGCAGGCCGAACAGGAGCCAGCGACCGTTGCTTGGAATCGTCAGCAGCGGGGTGAGCAGGCGCCACAACGCTTCGATGGCGAAGGCGGCCGCGGCCAGCGTCAAGGCCGGCCACCACTCGTCCTGGGAGTCGAACATCAGGTGCATCAGCACGGCGATGATCGCGACCAGGGTGGACGGCAGGCCCAGTGGCAGGGGCCATCGGCGGCCGATCACGATGAACGGCAGGAGCAGCAGGATCGTGCTGAAGACGTAGCCGTGGACCAGCTGCGCGTCGGGCGAGAAGATCGGGACCGGCTCTCGGCCGCTGCCCAGGTGGCGGAAACCGATCGCCGAGGCGTGCAGAGAGTAGATGTGCACCGGCAGGACCGCGAACAGGGTGGAGATGCCGACCAGGAAGCCGCCGCCGACGGTGAGACGGTCGCCCGGGTCGGCGGCCAGCATCAACGTCGGGCCCATGGCGACCAGGGCCATGCCGAGGATGATGAACTCGTGGCTGGGACTGACGAAGATCTCCATGTCGCGCTCGATGCCCCAGATGTTGTGCCACAGCGTGTCGACGCCGCCGCCGACCAGCAGGAACGCCATGCCCGCCAGCGGGAGGCGCAGGGCGTTGGGCAGGGCGAGCACCGAGCGATAGGTGGGGATGCCGGGCAGCCGGGACCGCATGATCCAGAGCAGGGTGAACCCGGAGGCGGCGATACCGGAGTAGAGCACGCCGTGCCACGGGGTCCAGAAGGTCTCCAGCTCGGGCGTGGTGGCGTGGGCATAGGCATCGAGCTGCAACCCGATGACGAGCCAGGCACTCGCGATCAGCAGCACCCAGCGCTCGCGGGCGGTGAACGGCGCCGCGGCCTCGGTGGGCTGCACCCGGTCCACGGATGTCGTCACGATAACCACTCCTCTGCTCGGTACCGGCGACCGTAACTTACAACGCGGGTACGACATGACCCGGACTCCATCGTGCACACTCTCCATCGACATCCGATTGATCGGGTTTCACCAGCAGGAAAGCGCTTGCCTGCATCGATGTTGCTTGATTCAATGTGTCGTCATGCAGATTCAACGGAGAACGTTGCTCCGCGCGGGTGTCGGCGGCACGATCGCGGGCGCACTCACCCTCGCCGACCCCGCCCTGGCCGGGCCCCGGCCCACCGTCTTCGTCGCCGGGGACTCGACCGCCGCCACCTACGCGGTCGCCGACCATCCCCGGGCCGGCTGGGGGCAGGCCCTCCATGTCTTCCTCCACCGCCACGTCCGGGTGGTCAACGAAGCGCTGTCCGGAGCGAGCTCCAAGAGCTTCGCCGACCTGGGCCGCCTCGACCGGATCCTCGCCGCGATCCGGCCCGGAGACGTGCTACTCGTTTCCTTCGGCCACAACGACGAGAAGACCACCGACCCGGCCCGCGGGACCCTGCCGTGGACCACCTTCCAGGACTATCTGCGGCTCTACCTGGACGGGGCTCGTGCCGCCAAGGCGCGGCCGGTCCTCGTCACGCCGGTCGAGCGGCGACGGTTCACCGCGGACGGCACGCCCTATCTGTCGCACGGCGAGTACCCGGACTCGATGCGGGCCCTCGCCGAGGAGACCCGGACGCCGCTGGTCGACCTGACCGCGCTGTCGTTCGAGCGGTGGGGTGCGCTCGGGCCGGAGGCTACCAAGGACGAGTTCCTGTGGCTGGACGCCGGGGAGTCCCCCAACTATCCGGACGGGGTGCAGGACAACACGCACTTCCAGGCGCACGGGGCGATCGAGGTGGCGCGGCTCGTGGTCGCGCACGGCCGGGCCATCCCGGGCCGGAACGGGCGCGCGCTGCGGCGTACCTCGATCCCCGATGATGTTCTGACCTGGCCGGCGACCCGCCCGGCGGAGAGCTGAAACCGCGCGGGGCCCGCCGGGCCCCGCGCCCCGGGTTAGGGTCGCAGCATGACCGCGACCCACGCCCTGGACGCTTCCGGCGCCGTCATCACCTATGACGTGCGCCAGCCGTCGACGCCGTCCGGCGAGCCGCCCCTGATGCTGATCGGCTCGCCGATGGATGCGAGGGGCTTCGTCACCCTGGCCGGCCACTTCGGCGACCGGGCGGTGATCACCTACGACCCACGGGGTACGGGGCGCAGCGAGCGCACCGACCCGGCCCTCGAGAGCACTCCCGAGCAGCACGCCGACGATATACGCCAGGTCATCGAAGCGGTCGGTGGACCGGTCGATCTGTTCGCCAGCAGCGGCGGAGCGGTCAACTCGCTCGCCCTGGTCGCGGCCCACCCCGGGCTGGTCCGGACGCTCGTCGCCCACGAGCCGCCGGCGGTCCGGTTCACGCCCGACCACAAGGAGGCCGAGGCCGCGGTGCACGGCATCCGCAGTCTGTACGAGCGGTCCGGTCTCGGGCCGGCGATGGTCAAGTTCATCCAGATCGTCTCGTTGAAAGGGCCGGTCCCGTCCGGTTTCGCCGATGAACCCGGTCCGGACCCGGCGTCGTTCGGCCTGCCCGGGGAGGACGACGGCTCCCGCAACGACCCACTGCTCGGGCAGAACCTGGTGACCTGCTGCCTCTACGAGCCCGACTTCGACGCGCTGCGGGCCGCACCCACCCGGATCGTCGTCGCGGTCGGGGCTGAGTCGGAGGATGAGCTGGCCCATCGCAGCGGACGGGGTGTCGCTGAGCGGCTGGGCCTCTCGCCCGTCGTCTTTCCCAGCAACCACGCGGGGTTCCTGGGCGGCGAGTACGGCCAGCACGGCGATCCCGGCCCGTTCGCCGCCATGCTCCGCCAGGTTCTGGAGGGCTGACCCCGGGACGCGGCCGCCGTGGCCTCGACGTCGGCAGAGCTCGAAGCCGGCGGGGCGAGGTGTGCTGGAGATCTTTCGGCGTCAGGGCCGGCAGGCACGGTCACCCCGCCGCCCTGTTGCCGTCGCGGTGGTCGGCGCAACGTGGGTCGGCTGCTCCTCGCGGGAGCGTGGATGAGCGCACAGGTTCGTCGATCGTGGACTTTTGTCGCCGTTATGACGAGGACGAGCGTCCACGATCGGCTCATCGTGCTCGTTCATCGTCGCCATCGCGATGTTCAGGTCGCACGCTCTCGTTCTGTGTGCTCCCATCGCCGCTGCGGCGGCAAGGAGTGGAGGCCGGAAGGAGTGGCGGCCGGAAAGAAAAGGGCGCGAAGAAGCGCCGGTCCGAAAGGACCGGGAACCTGAGAAGCGGCGGCCCAGAAGGAACGCGGGCCCGAGAAGTGGCGGCGCGTAAGGAACGCGGGCCGAAAACGACGGCCCGGAAAGCGCGGACAGGAAGGTCCGCGCATTGACCCCGACCGCTCGAATCTTGACCGATTTGCCACCGCCTCCGGTGGTCAAGCGGTCAAGATCGGCCGGGCTGGCAGCGACGCTGGCGGTTGCCGCGCGAAGTGATGAGGCATGGCCTCCTGGCTGCGTCCGGACCGGAACTCTCCGGCGGATCGCGAGCCGGGCACGCCAGCGCACGCGGGACGGCAGGACAGCGGAGCGGGCAGGGCGGCGGGACGGCGGCGCTGCGGGACGGCGGCGCGGGTGGGGCGGCGGCGCGGGTGGGGCGGCGGCGCGGGTGGGGCGGCGGCGCGGGTGGGGCGGCGGCGCGGGTGGGGCGGGCAGGGTTCAGCGGGGGTGGGGTGGTGTGCGGGAGCGGAGGGCGGGGACGAGGCCTCGGGGCAGGTACAGGACGCAGATGATCAGGAGCAGGGCGTAGACGGCGTAGGAGAGGACGCTCGGGGCGTAGTCCGGCATCCCGGGCTGTGTGCCGAGGGTGTTCAGGAGCTGGACCAGCAGGATGATCACGGTGGCGCCGACGACCGGGCCCGCGATCGTGCCCAGGCCGCCGACCACGGCCATCACCACGAACTCGATGGACAGCAGCACCGGGAACGAACCCGGGGACAGATAGCCCAGGTAGAAGGCGTACACGCCACCGGCCAGGCCGGCCATCGCGGCGGACAGGGTGAAGACGGCCAGGCGGTGCCGGCCGACCGCGACGCCGCTGGCCGCGGCCGCTGTCTCGCTGGTCGCGGCGGCTCGGAGGGCGCGGCCGGGGCGGGAGTCGACGACGTTGCGCGCGATCAGCAGGGCGAGGGCCAGGACGAGCCAGGCGGCGTACGCGTAACCGAGATCGCGGAACTCGACGCCGAGGATCGTGAGCCGTGGAATGCCCTGGAGCCCGATGGCGCCGCCCGCCCAGTCGGCCTGTGCCAGCAACGACAGCAGGATCAGCTGGACGGCCAGTGTCGCGAACGCGAGATGGTGACCGCGCAGCCGCAGCAGCGGGGCGCCGAGGAGCACCGCCGCGACGGCCGCGGCCAGCGGTGCCAGGGCCAGTCCGAGCAGCGGTGGCACGCCGTGGACCGCGGGCAGTGCCGCCGCGTACGCGCCGATCGCGTAGAAGGACGCCTGTCCGAGGGAGACCTGTCCCGCGTACCCCATCAGGAGAGAGACGCCGACGGTGACCGTGGCCGCCAGCAGGAGCAGCACGAACGTCGCGAGATGGCGTTCCGGCAGGAGCGGTGGCAGGGCCAGCGTGCCGGCCGCGACCCCGAGGAGCAGCCAGCGGTAGCGGTTCATCGGGCCACGTCCGGGACCGGGCCGGTGCGGGCCGCCTGGATGATCATGACGGTGAGCATCAGCACCAGGGCGACCTCCATCTGGTAGGCGCCGCCGCCGTAACCCGCGACGACCGTCTGGGTGACACCGAGCAGCAGGCCACCGGCCAGGGCGATCATCGGGCGGGTGAGGCCGCCGAGGACGGCCGCGGCGAAGCCGTTGACGATCAGGGTGACGTCGCTGTCGAACGTGACCTGCTGGACCGGGGTGGTGAGGACGCCGGCCAGCCCGCCGAGGGCGCCGCCGATGGCGAACGCGAGCAGGCCCATCCGGCGGACGTCGATGCCGACGACCCGGGCGGCGTACCGGTTGGAGGCGCACGCGGTCAGGGCCCGGCCCAGGTCGGTGCGGGCGAAGAACCAGGCCATCAGCGCGAAGACGGGGCCGGTCACGGCGATGATCAGCAGGTAGTGGGCGGGAATGCGGGCGTCTCCGACCTCGGCCACCCCGGGCACGCCCGGGAAGGAGCGGGGCTGGTCGCCCCAGATCAAGACCTCGATGGCGTACGCCAGAACGCCCAGCCCGAGAGTGACGATCAGCGAGGTTCCGGGGCTGGTGCCGGGGCGGCCGATCGCCACCACGCCGACGATCAGTCCGGCGAGCGCGCCGAGGGCCACGCCACCGAGCTCGGCCACGCCGTGCGGGAGTCCCGCGCCGAGCAGGGTGGACGTGAGCAGGGCGGCGAGGACCGCGAACCCGCCCTGCGCGAAGTTGACGACCCGGGTCACCCGGTAGATGGCGACTAGCCCGCTGGCGACGAGCGCGAAACCCGATCCGATGCCGAGGCCGGTCAGCAGGTATCCGATGAGGTCGCTCACGGGTTCACCGTCACGTGGCCGCCCAGGTAGGCGGCGGTCACCCGGGGGTCCCGGGCCAGGGCGGCGGCGGGACCGTGCAGGGCGATCCGGCCGGACTCCAGGACGTAGGCGTGGTGGCACAGGTCGAGGGCGAGCCGGGCGTTCTGCTCGATCAGGAGAACGGCCAGTTCCCGGGTGGCGTGCAGGGTGCGTAAGTGGTCGACCAGGGCGGTGACGATCATCGGGGCCAGGCCGAGGCTCAGTTCGTCGATGACCAGCACGTCCGGGTCGGCCATCAGGGCCCGGCCGATCGCGACCATCTGCTGCTGGCCGCCGGAGAGGCTGCCGGCCCTGCGGGAGCGGATGGCGGCCAGGTCGGGGAGCAGGTCGTAGACGGGTGCCGTGTTCCGGTTGCGGGTGCGCCAGCCGCCGAGGCGCAGGTTGTCGTCGACGGTCATGTCCGGGAACATCTCGCGGCCCTCCGGCACGTGCGCGAGCCGGCCCCGCACGGTGATCGTCCCCTGGTCGGGGCGGATCAGGCCGGCGAGGGCTTTGACCAGTGTCGACTTGCCGGCACCGTTGGCGCCGATCAGGGCGGTCATCTCGTTCTCGGCGACGGACAGGCTGACGTCGTCGAGGGCGGTGGCGCCCGCATACCGGACGGTCAGGTTGCCGATGTCGACAGCACCGGTCATTCGACGACGCCTTTTGCGTGTTCGGCGAGGTCGTCCGGCCGTACCCCCAAATATGCGGTTTTGACCTCGGGGTTTGCCCTCACCTCGGCCGGGGTGCCGTCGGCGATGACGCGGCCGAGGTCGAGGACGGTGATCCGGTCGGCGAGGCGCATGACGAAGGCGACGTCGTGCTCGACCAGCAGGATCGTGAGGCCTTCGGCGCGGAGGCCGGTGATCAGGGTGGCGAGGTGTTCGCGTTCGGCGGCGCGGAGGCCGGAGGCCGGTTCGTCGAGCAGGAGCAGGCGGGGGTCGCCGCAGAGGGCGCGGGCCAGTTGGAGGGATCGTTGCTGGCCGAGTGGGAGTTCCTCGGCGGGCCGGTCGGCCCAGTCGGCGATGCCGGTGCGGTCCAGGCAGGTCAGGGCACGTTCGCGGATGCGGCGTTCGTCGCGGTGGTGGCGTGGCAGGCGCAGGGCGGCGGCGAGGAACCCGGCGCGGGTGACGGCGTGTGCGCCGACCATGACGTTCTCGGCGGCGGTCATGCCGTGGAAGATGCGGGCCGACTGGAAGACGACGCCGATCCCCCGCCGGTGGGCGGGGAGGCGCTCGACGCGGATGCCGTCGAGTGCCACCGTGCCGCCGTCGACCGCGAGCTGGCCGCCGATCAGGGCGAACAGTGTGGACTTGCCGGCGCCGTTGGGTCCGATCACGGCGCGCAGCTCGCCCCGGGGCACCGTCAGGCTCACGTCGCGGACGGCGTAGACGCCGCCGAACGCGCGGGAGACGGTGTCGACGGCCAGTTCGACGGTCACTTCAGCCGGCCCTTGGTGAAGTCGGTGGGTGTGAACTTCCCGCCCTCGACCGTGGTGATCGCGATGAAGTCGGTGGTCAGGCCGGAGTGGTCGGTCGCGGAGTAGGTGTAGGTGCCGTTCGGGGTGGTCAGGGTGAGGCCTTCGAGCGCGTCGCGGACCTTCGCCCGGTCGGTGCCGCCGGCCTTGGAGATCGCGGCGGCCAGGAGTTTGACACCGCTGTAGCCGTCCTGCGCGAACTGCGGTGGCGGGTAGCCGTATTTCGCGGTGAACGCGCTGGTCAACTCATCGACGGCGGTTTTCAGCTCACCGGCCGGGAGGTACTCGCCGATGACGCCGACCGAGCTCGCGATGACCGCGCCCTCGGCGGCCGGGCCTGCCGGCTCCAGGAACAGCTTGCTGGCCTGGGCGCCGGTCAGGACCAGTGGGACGGTGAGGCCGGAGGCGGCGTACTGCTTGGTGAGCGCGACCGCCGGTGCCCCGGTGGCCCAGACCATCAGGGCCTGCGCGTCCGAGGAGCGGACGTGGGTGAGGACGGCGCCGAACTCGGTGGCGGTGGTCTGGAACTCCTCGATCGGGTTCACCGTCACGCCGTACTGTGCGGCCTTGGCCTGCAAGCCCTTGGCCCCGGCGACGGCGTAGCTGCTCTTGGTGTCGTAGGCCAGGGCGACTCTGGTGATCTTCGTGCTCTGGAAGTACTGCAGGGCGGCCTCGGCGTAGGTGCCGGCGAGCGCGGGGACGACGAAGACATACGGGTGGACGGGGTTGACCTGCTCGTCGGCCGGGGTGAGGGAGACGTACGGGATCTCCTCCCGGTCCACGAGCGGGATCGTGGCGAGCGCCGAGTTGCTGAACGGCGACCCGATGATGGCGTCGGAGTCGTCCTTCAGCTCGTTGAACGCCAGAACCGCCTGGTCGGGCAGGCTCTTGTCGTCGCGGACGGACAGTTCGATCCGCCGGCCCCCGATGCCTCCGGCGGCGTTGATCTTCTCCACGGCCAGGGCCACGGACTTCTGGTTCTCGGTGCCGAGCGGTGAGTAGTTGCCGGTGAGCGAGACGATCTGGCCGACCCGGATCGGGTCGTCACCGTCGGCTGTCTCGTTGCCGCAGGCGGTCAGGACGAGGGCGAGGGCCAGGAGGAGCGGCCCGAGTCTGCGCATGAGGAACCTCCTCGGTGAGGTTCATCGAAGTTAGGCTCTGTCTTCGACGGCCGTCAAGAAAGTGCCTAACATCTAGCGCATGCCGCCTCTTGTCCCCCCGCAGACCCTGATGCTCATGCTCCTCGGCGACTTCGTCCTGGACCGGGGCGTGTGCGTGTTCTCCGGCAGCGCCATCGACGTGCTCGGACGGCTCGGCGTCTCCTCCCACGCCACCCGGTCCACGCTGTCCCGCATGGTCAACCGGGGCCTGCTGCGCCGGCAGCGGCACGGCCGGAAGATGTATTTCGGGCTCACCGACCGGACCGCGGCAATCCTCCACGACGGACGGTCCCGCATCTGGGAGACCGGTGCCGTCAACGACGACTGGGACGGGACGTGGACCCTGCTCTGCTTCTCCCTGCCCGAGTCATGGCAGCGCCAGCGGCACGATCTGCGGTCCCAGCTGGCATGGTCCGGGTTCGGGCCACTACAGGGCGGGCTGTGGATCGCGCCTGGCACCCGGCCGGCCCAGTCGATAGTCACCGGGCTCGGACTGTCGGCCCACGCCCGTGTCTTCCACGCCCGGGCCGCCGAACTCACGGACATCGGCGCGATGGTGCGCGACGCCTACGATCTGGACGCGCTCGCCCTCCGCTACCAGGGTTTTCTCGGCCGCTGGGAGGGCACGTCACCGTTCCGCGACCCGCTCGCGGCACGCCTGAGCCTGATCGCCGAATGGCTCGACGCGATCCGCCGCGACCCACGCCTGCCGGTCGAACACCTGCCGGCCGACTGGCCCGCGGCGCGGGCGCAGGGCCTCTTCCGCGATCTGGAGGCCGCCTCACTGTCGCCGGCGCACTCGCTGGCCGCGACCTTCCTGGATCTACAACCCGATGAGGTACGGCCGACGCGCCCCAGCACCCCACAATGAACGACCGATGTCCGGGACTGATCAGAGGCCGAGGAGGGCGGCGGCTGCGGGGAGGTCGGGGGCGTGTGCTGTCGGGGCCGGGTCGTCGGGGGCGTCGGCGTACTCGCCGGTTCGGACTCGGATGGAGCGGGCGCCCAGGGCCGCGGCGACCGCCATGTCCTTGGCCGGGCGGTCGCCGATCATCACCAGGTCGGACGGGTGGACGCCGAGCGTCTCGGCGGCCTGGCGCAGGCCCTCGGGGTGGGGTTTGCGCAGCGTGCGGCCGCCTAGTTCGTCGGTGATGACGATCGTGGTGAAGGCCTCGGTGAGACCGGTCGCGGCCAGTTTGGCCCGCTGGATGTCCGGGTTGCCGTCGGTCAGGCATGCCACCGGGAAGCGGGAACTGATCGCGATCAGCGCCTCCACCGCGCCCGGATAGCACGGCAGCCGGCGCGGCCGGTAGGTGGTGAACGCCGCCACCAGCACCGGGATCAGGTCGGCGGCCGGATCGGGGGCGATGCCGTAGGCCGCCAGCGCACGGTCGATCGTGCCGCCCCGATCGGAACCGGCCACCAGCTGGCGGCGGACCGCGCGGCTCAGCCGGACCTGGTCGAGTCCGGCCCCGGCACCGGCCCGGCCGACCGCCCGGGATGCGCCGTAGAGGTAGCTGCACTGCGGGAACAGGGTGTCGTCGAGGTCGATGACGACAGCCAGCGGCGGCTTCTCGATCAGGTCCATGCGGTCGATCTCCGTGCGGTCGGTGTTCATGCGGCGGCGACGAGCGGGTTCGTCCAGGGCAGGGTGCCGTCGGTGTAGTCAGGCTCGTCGAGAGTCAAGAGTTCGTCGAGGGCAGGATCGGTCAGGATGGCGGCTACCCGGGAGCCGGTCCGACCGTCTCCGTAGGGGCAGGGCAGCGTGGCGACCCGGGCGAGCTCGGATGGCGTGGCCAGGAAATGGGCGGCGGCCACCGCCCGGTCGGTCTCGGCATCGCTGGTCAGGCCGGTGAGGATGGCGGTCCCAGCTTCGACGCCCTCCCAGCGTGGGGTCGAGCGGCGCAGCACCACGACCGGGACGCCCAGGTAGGCGGCCTCCTCCTGGAGCCCGCCGGAATCGGTCACCACGACGCGGGCGTGGGCCAGGGCGGTCAGCAGGTCGTCGTAGGGCAGCGGGTCTTCGCAGGTCACGCCGGGCAGGGCGGCCAGGCGATCAGCGAGACCGAATTCGATCAGGCGGGCGCGGGTGCGTGGGTGGACCGGGAAGCGGACCGGCCCGATCGCGGCGAGCCGGCCGACCACGTCGACCAGGCGGGCGAGACGGTCGGCGGCGTCGACGTTCGACGCACGGTGGGCGGTCACCAGGACCCCACGACGGGCCTCCGGGGGTACGGGTGACACGCCCCGGATCCGGAGGGTGTCGACGACGGGGTTGCCGACCACGAAGATCCGCTCGCCGGGTACGCCTTCGTCGCGCAGGAACGAGGCGGCCCGTTCCGTCGGTGCGAAGTGGAGCTGGGCGGTGGCCGCCGCCACCCGCCGGTTGACCTCCTCGGCGCTGCGCGGGTTGAAGCTGCGCAGCCCCGCCTCCAGATGGGCGAACGGGATCCCGGCGTTGCGGGCGGCCAGCGCCCAGGCGGGCACGGTGTGCGTGTCGCCGAGTGCCATGACCAGGTCTGACGGGTGTGCCGCGACCACGCCGAGGGCCGCTGTCACGAGTCCGCCGAGGCCGTCCGGCCGGGCCAGCCGCACGTCGGGTTCGAGTCCCAGGCTGCGCTGGACGTCGCCGCTCATCGCCGCGTCCTGATGCTGGCCGGTGTCGACCGCGGTGACCCGGTGCCCGGCCGTGCGCAGCGCGTCGACGACCGGGGCGAGTTTGATGACCTCGGGCCGGGTACCGAACGGCACCAGCACCCGGCGCCGGGCGACCGACCCGCCGTGCACGTCGCCGG
>NZ_JBHSBL010000020.1:0-74159 GCF_042650585.1 Actinoplanes subglobosus | reverse complement strand
CCCGCCGCCGGCCGCCCGCGTCACCGGCCCGCCGCGCACGTCGCCGGCCGGCCGCGTCATCGGCCCACCGCCACGGACTCGGCGCGCGTCGCGACCAGGTGCCCGAGCGTCTCGGCGTGACCGCCGCCGGGCGCCGGGGCCGGGCGGGCCGGGGCGGTGGACGGGGCGGGCGGCGTGTAGTTCGGGACGGAGACGGTGACCGGGTCGAGCGGGTCGGGCAGCGGGCTCCCGTCGGCGGTGTAGTAGACCTCGGCGAAGTGGCGGGCCATCCGGACGCCGGGGCGGAATCCGAGGGGCGCGATGGCCGTACCCGGATCGAGGATGCCGGACAGGAAGGCGCCGACGACGTCGGCGCCCGCGGCGAGGGTGAGGGGCAGCCCGCCGGAGAAGCGGGGGTTGACCTCGACGACCGTCGCCGCGCCGTAGTCGTCGACGAAGCCCTGCACGTTGGCGGGGCCGGTGTGCCGGACCGTCCGGAGTGTCGCCGCCACCACTTCGGTGACCGAAAGTGATTCGAAGGTGGTACCGCGGGTGGAGATGCCGCCGCGGGTCTCGTCGCGCCAGCGGGGCACGCAGGCCAGCAGGGTCCCGTCGCGGCCGACGAGGGCGTCGGCGGTGAACTCGCGGCCGGGCAGCCGGGTCTGGACGATCGCGCCGGGCACCGCGGCGAAGGCGTGCGGGAGGTCGGCCGGATCGTCGACCATGATCACGTCGCGGCTGCCACGGCCGCGGGCCGGTTTGACCACCCAGGGCCCGGGGATCCGGCCGGCGGTCGCGGCCGTCCACGCGGTCGCCGGGTGGGGGACGCCGGCGGCGTGCATGATCCGCGCGAAGGTGACCTTGTCGAGGCAGAGTTCGGCGGCGGCCGGGTCGGGCAGCCAGGTCCGGACGCCGAGCGCGTTGACGGCCGGCTCGAACGAGGCGAGCGCGTGGTATTCCTCGGCGACGGTGCAGATCAGCGCGACGGGCCGGTGCTCGTCGAGGACGGCGAGCACCGCGGCCGAGTAGCCGGGATCGTCGGCCCGCGGGAGCACCGCACCACGGCCGGCGAGACGCAGCCCGACCGCGTCGGGGTTGGCGTCGAGGGCGAGGACGTGGTCTCCCGCGGCCTGCAGGGCGCGGATCACGGCGACACCGGCCGGGCCGCCGGCACCGGTGACGGCGATCAGGCGACCGGTCTCCTCGACCGAGCGTTCCCGGGGCGCGCGCATCAGCCAGGCGCGGGCCCACAGGCGCAGCGCGATCACGTCGCCGTTGCCCATCGGCTCCCACTGGCGGGCGGCGACCGCACCGGCGAGGGCGTCGAGGACCAACGGGTCGGTCTCGTAGGAGGCGACGGCCAGCAGCGTGGCGGTGTGCACGCCGAGGCCCTTGGCGGCGAGTTCACGGACGATCTCGGCACGGCGGGCGGGGGTCTCGTGGCCGACCCGGTAGTCGATGCGGCGCTGTTCGCGGCGGCGGGCCAGCCTGCGGGACAGGGCTTTCGGCAGGATGCGCCGGTGTACGACGGCCGCGATCTGCAGACCCCGGTCCCGCGGGTCGTCCTCAGACGTTTCGAGCGGGACCCGGTGACCGAGCCCCGGGCGGGCCCATCCGGCCGGGCGGTCGGCGGTGTGCCGGCCGGCACGGTCCTGTTCGGCGCGCTGCGCGTCGTACATCGTCAATCCGATCATGATGAGGAGGCCGATGAGGGTGTAGGCGAAGTTGAGGACGGCACCGACCCAGTCGTGGAAGAAGACCAGGGCGTCGACGGCGAAGTAGCGCCCGGCCAGCAGCGAGCCGAGCAGCCGGAACTGGTTGGCGGCGACGACGAACGCGGCCGCGCTGAGGAACCCGAGCAGGGCCTGCGGACGCTGGCGCAACGCGACGACGGCCAGCGCGGCCAGCGCGAGGACACTGCTCCAGATCGAGCAGGAGCCGGTCATCTCGGCGACCACCGGTTCCAGATCGGGGCCGAAGACGACGAACGAGTCGCCGAGCGCACCGGAGATCTGGTCGACCCCGAGCACGTCGATGATCTTCGAGGCGAGGCTGACCTCGAAACGGCGTACCGGGTCGACGAACAGCAGATATCCGCCGACACACGCGACGACCGCGCCGACCATCTCGAGGATCACGAGCTGGCGGCGGCGTACCGTCGCGGCGGTTCTCGGCTTTTCCCGCAGAGCCGAGTCGAGCCGTTTGCCGATGCGGGTCATGAAACGCTCACCGGTGTCGAGGTGGCGCCCGACCGTGCCGTTTTCGACCAGGTGTAGGAGGTGCCCCACATGCCGTCGGCATAGGCCTTGGACGCGGTCAGGATCGACATGCCGAAAGCGGGGATGAAACCGATCAGCATCCACACCGCGCGGCGCTCGACCCGGCCCAGGACCAGGCCGACGGCCAGTTCGGTGAACGGCCCGGCGAACAACAGTGCCGACAGCGACACCATCGAGAAAGCCGACTGGTCACCGATCCCGCAGGCCCGCAACAGGATCAGGAGCAGACCCAGGCCGCAGAGTACGGGCACGTGGTACACCCACAGGAAAAGCATCGTCTCCAGCTTCTCCATGACCGACAGATGCGGCGTACGCAGAATGGGCCGCCAATAGTCACGCAGGCATTTCTGGTGTCCGCGTGCCCAGCGGTAGCGCTGTTTCCAGAACCGCCGCGACGACAGCACCGCCTCCTCGAAATCGACGGCCGACGGGTCGTAGCGCACCCGCCACCCGTCGAGCAGCAGCCGCAGTGTGAGGTCGGTGTCCTCGGTGACGGTGTGCGGGTTCCAGCCGCCGAGCGCCCGGATCAGGTCGGTGCGCACGGCACAGTTCGCGCCACCGTAGGCGGGCAGTTCGAACAGCGCCTGACGGCCGTACTCGTTGACGAGATACCCGGACAGATAGTCGATGAAGATGGTCGACGCGAGCCCCGACTCCACCCCGTTGCGCACCACGCACCGCCCCATCACCGCGCCCACCTTCGGGTCGCGGAAATGACGGACCAGCCGGCGCAGCACGTCCGGCTCGGGCTGGTGGTCGGCGTCGAAGATCACCGCGATCTGGGCGTCGACCAGCGCGAGCGCGTCGTTGAGCGCACCCGACTTGCCGCCGCCGGCGCCCGGCTCGCGGTGCAGCACCCGCAGACGCGGGTCGGCGGCCGCCCACGCGTCCAGCTTCGCGCCGGTGCCGTCGGTGGAGGCGTCGTCGACGATCACGACGGTGAGGGCGTGCCCCGGGTAGTCGAGCGACAGCATCGCCGCGACCATGCCGTCGACCACGAGCTCCTCGTCCTTGCAGGCCACCAGGACGGCGACCGGCGGGGTGAACGACTCGGCGCCGACGAGCGGGGCGTCCAGGTCGCGTTCGGCCCAGCGGGCGGCCGACACGGCGAACCCGAGGTGCCGGAAGAAGAACAGCAGGAAGATCACGTTGAGGACGGTCGCGATCCAGCCGAGCGTGCTGTCCAGGCCGAGGACGGCCGCGATCAGCACGAATCCGGCCAGGTGTGCCAGCAGGCCGAGGCGGTGGTGCGGGGACACCGCCCGGCGGCGCCCCCGCCTGTTCACGCGGCTGCCCTGGCGTACGAGGGGATCTCAAGATCCGTGAGATGCGGTGGCGCGGCCAGATCCCAGACGAAACGACCGGGCACGAACGCCTCCGCGTACCGGACCCGGGCCTGCGCCCCGTAGTGGCGGGCGCTCGCCACGACCACCTCCGGGTCGACCATCGCCGAGTTCTCCACCTGGCTGCTGTGACACGACAGCGCGGCGATCTTGCGGTCCAGGTGGGCGGAGATGTCGACGAACAGCGACGGCTCGAAACGGGTCGTCGACGGGCTGCGGTAGTGCAGGATCCGGCGGGAGTGCCGGGCCGCGGAGATCGTGGCGGCGGCGACGGCCCGGTGGTCCTGGTGGGAGTCGTCGGGGGCGTGGACGTACACGACGTCGGCCTCCGCCTCGGTGATGGCCCGCTCGATCAGCGCGATCGTCACCGCGCCGGCGGTGACCTCGCAGTCCACCAGACTCCCCCAGACCAGCAGGCAGTCCAGGCTGCGGGCGGCCGCCTCGGCCTCGCGGCGGCGGCCACCGGTGGCGCCCGGGCCGTTCTGGCCACCGGTCACCACCAGCATGGTCACCGCGTCACCGGCGGCCCGGTGGGCGGCCAGGGCCCCACCGCAGCCGAGCTCGATGTCGTCGGGGTGCGCCCCGACCGCCAGCACGCTGCGCATCATGACGTGCGGGCCGCCCGGCGCCTGCGCCACACCGCCAGGACGGCGGCGACGGCACCCGCGGCCAGGAACGCCAGGATCGGGCCGAACCCGTTGCCGCCGGCCGGCAGGCTGACGTCGTTGCCGCAGGAGGGGCGGTTCCAGTGCGCGGCCACGCTCTTGCCGCCGACCTGCCAGGTGACCTTGGTGTCCTTGGTGACCCAGCCGGTCGCGAAGGCGGCCTTGTGGGTGCCGGGCGAGAACTTCGTGGCCACCTTCGCGTCAGTCGACGAGGTGCCACCGGAGAGCACGACCTTGTTGTTGTCGCCGGCCGCGATCGTGCCGGTGCCGGTCGAGTCGCTGACGTAACCGAAGACCGCCCGGTACCTGCCGGTGCTGCTGTCCTTGACGACACAGTCGCAGGTGGGGCTGCCGGCCAGCGTCTGCCAGGTGGCGGCGGCCGGGCCGGTGTTCATGAACAGCGCGGTCGTGATCGCCGCGACCAGGGCGACTGCACCGGCCGCGAAGGCGGTGCGCCGCCGGCGCAACAGCGGGACGAGACGCATGACAGGAACCTCCGCAGTCCGGGCGACAGTGATGGCGCGACCTGCCAGATCGGTCGCGCCATCGCCCGTATGAGGTCCCTTACTCGTTCACGTGCTGCTACTCGTTCACGTGCTTGTCGAAGCCGATGTACAGGCGGGCCGACGCGTTCGCGCCGAGGGCGCCCAGGGTCTCCAGCTCGCGCAGCCGCAGCAGGGCCGGGTGCTGCGCATACGCCTCGGCGGCGTCGGCGAGACGGCGCAGCGCGTCGACCTCGGCGTCGGCGCGGACCCGCTTCGCCTCGGCGTCGGCCTCGGCGGCGATCCGTGCGGCGTCGGCGCGCGAGGTCGCCTCCAGCAGTTCACGATCAGCCTTGGTACGGGCCTCGACCATCTGTGCCTCGGCCATCCGCTGGGCGGTCAGCACCCGGTTCATCACGTCCTGCAGGTTGCCCGGGAACACCAGATCCTTCACGTCGGCACGGATGATCTGGACGCCGTAGCCCGCCGACACGCCCTCGACGTCACGCAGGATGTCCTCGGAGAGCTGGTTGCGGTTGGTGAGGATGGCCTCCAGCGTCATCGAGGCGAGCGACCGGCGGGCCGCGAGCTGCACGTCGCTGTAGACACGGTCGCTGTAGTCGGACACCCGCTCGACGGCGGCGACCGGATCGGTGACCCGGAAATGCGTGATGATGTTGACCCGGACGGCGACCTTGTCGGCGGTCAGGATCTCCTGGCCCTTGATGTTGAGCTCACGCTCGCGCAGGTCGACCTGGACGACGTCGACCGTCGCCACCCGGCCACCCAGCCGGCGGCGTCGCGGCAGCTCGTAGCGGCCCGGCTCCAGGACCTGGTCGAAACGGCCGTCGACATAGCGCAGGCCACGGAAACCGCTGCGGATGATCACCTCGTCGGTCATCGGGGGTACACCTCATTACTGTTTTCATGCATTTATGTCTTGTCATGCATTTGTTCGGGGAAAGAAAGGGAGGCCCCGTAGCGGTTCCGATGGGAAGGATCGGTCGCGGATGATGGCAGCGGACAAGCCTGGTTTGATCGCCTGTGCGCCCGCTGCTTACGCGCTTTCTTCTGAGACCGCCGGGGCCGATCGCCATTCTTCTGTGCGGCGTGACCGGCCGGCAACGTATTTATCCACCACCGCGGGTGTCACCACCGCCGGTATCACCACCGCCAGTGTCACCACCGCCGGCATCACCACCGCAGGTGGAGTGCCAGCCTGCGCGACGGCGCCTCGTAGTCGTCGGCGTCGACGACGGCCAGCAGGCGGACGCCGCCGGGGGTCGTCTCGCGGATGGCCAGGCCCTCCACCTTCTCGGCGCCGGGGATCTCGGTGAAGACCGGTGGCTCGCCGTCGGTGCCGAGCAGGGCCAGACCGGAAGCGATCACCGGGCCGTCGTCGACCGCGTTCGGGGTGTCCTCGGCTGCCACGCTCACCAGGATCCGGCCGTCGGGCAGGGTCACCGCGTCGGTCACGGCCAGGGCCACTCCCCGTGTGGTGCCGAGGTCGTGTCGGCGTACCCCCAGGATCTGGATCTCGTCGGGGTTGATCTCGCCTCGCATCGCGGCGAGCAGCGCGGAGGCCTCGATCTCGGCCGACGCCGTGGTGGCGCCCACCGCCAGGTTGGCGCGCTGGAACCAGTGCAGCCTGTCGCCGGTCAGGCAGGCGCCCTCCAGGTTGAGCTGATCCTCGCGCAGGCCGAAAGCGGTGGCCACGGCCAGGTAGAGCGGGCGGAGATCGGCGACCGTGAAACCGCTCGCGTCCGCCTTTTCCGCGGTGCTTCCGGTCGCGTGTCCGGGCAGCCTTTCGGCGGCGCTTCCGGGCAGCCTTTCGGCGGTGCTTCCGGTCACCAGGGAGGCTCGCATCCGGGACGGTGACGAGCCGGAACCGAGCATCAGGACCTCGCCGCCGGGCATCGCGCATGCGGCCTCGAAGTCTGGTTTGAGATGCTTGGTCCCGGCGGCCTCGCTGAACGTCTCCCAGCCGTCGACCGGGTCGATCACCGGGAGCGCAGTGATCGTTCCCGGTCGTATCCAGGCGGCGTGGATGGCGTCGTCCTGCGCCACCAGCCATCCGTCACCGAACGGTGCGATCGCCGAAGCCGACCGCACCGGCGAGCCGTCGTCGAAGGTCAGAGCCGTGATGTCCTCGATCTCCAGGAGCACGCCCCCGATTTTCGCACCGATTCAGCGCAACTTGGAGCCGTACACGTGCTCCACCTTCAGCGCCATCAGAACCCGGCGGTCGTCGACCATGACCTGGCGGTACTCGGCCCAGTCCGGGTGCTCGCCGGCCGCACCGCGGTAGTAGTCGACGAGCGCCTGCACCTCGGGACCGTCCGGATCGTCGCCCGGGCCGGTCAGCGTCACCGAACCCTCGGCGGTCGCCCACGCCCAGCCGTCCGCGCTCGTCACCTCCAGCGCGGCCCGCGGGTCACGGCGGAGGTTGGCGGTCTTCGCACGGTTCGCGGTGATCGACACGTAGATGGTCTCGGAGGCCCGGTCGTACCAGGGCGTCACCGGGGAGAGCTGCGGCAATCCGTTGGCCTTGATCGTGGCGAGAACGCCGATCCGGCTGTCCGCGATCAATTGACGAGGGTCGAACGAAGAGTCGGTCATGTCCGTGGCAATCCCCGGGCCGGGCGCGGTATTCCAGATCTCTGTCAGGATTGCCGGTGTGGTCGTGGTGCAGCGGGTCCGACCCGGCCGATCTTGCCCGCCTGACCATCGAAGGCGGTGGCTGATCGGTCGAAATCTCGCAAAGCGATCCGGTGAACGCCCGTGGGGATCCGACATCGTTGCGCCGCGCATGCTGCGGCGGTCACGCGGCCATCCGCAGAAGGGCGATGAACAGGACGGCTCCGGACGCCAGGGCGAGCAGGACGCGGGGCTGGCGCAGGCCACGCCACCAGGGCAGAGCCCAGAGAAGGGCCCAGAGTCCGAGGAATCCGAGCACGTGGGTGCGGATCAGGGTCCAGGTGAGTTCCTCGCAGCCGTTGATCGCCCGCACCTCGTCACACATGGACGGCGGTTCGCCCGCCGAGCCGAGGATCACGATGCCCCAGAAGATCACCAGCGCGGGTGCGGCGAACAGCGTCACCACCGGTACCGCGATGTAGGCGAGCAGGTCCCGGCGGCAATCCCCGGTCCACCGCGCCAGGCCCCGGCCCCGCTCCGAGAGCTCCTCGTCCTCCGACGCCAGTTCATCGGCATCGTCGCCCACCGAATCGCCGGCATCGCCCGGCACGAAGCCGTCGGCGTCCCTGGCGACCGGCCCGGCACTGGTGGCGGCGCCGGCTCCACCGAACGCCGCCGCAGCGGCAAGGTCGGCCGCGATGGCAGCCGACTCAGCGGCCTCCGCCGCGGCGACAGCGGCCGCATATGCGGCATCCGCAGCAGTCGCGGCGGCATCGGCAGCAGTNNNGGCCTCCGCGGCAGCGACGACAGCCGACTCGCCGTCGTCGACGTGGCCCGGCTCAGGCTGCACCTCGCTGTCGGGGGTTTCAGCGCCCGCCATCGATGCGTGTACGGCGACATCGTTCGTGGTCACCGGAGGATCGTCGTCGCCCGGAACGTCGGCGCCCGGCCTCGGATCGGTGCCCGCTACCGCGACAGCAGCGACCGCGGCATCTTCGGAGGCACTCGATTCGGAATTCGCACCGCCCGCCTGGACAGCAGCAACCGCGGCATCTTCGGAGGTGCCCGATTCGGAATCCGCACTGCCGATCTCGGCCTCGACAGGCTCCGTCTCGGGCGACGTGGTGGCGGTGGGAGTCCGGGCGGTGCTGGGTTCGGGCATGGGGCGTGATCATAGACAGCGATCCGTCGTTGCGGTGCCCCGTCGATCGGCGGGTACCGCAGGTCAACCGGCGGGTGCAGCAGATTGCACGTGCGTGCGACGATGCGCGGATGCACGGGGATGAGCAGGGGCTGCGGGTTACGGCGTCGGTGTTCGGGCGGACCATGTGGGTGATCGCGGGGGCGGTGCCGTTCTTCTATCTGGCGGCGGCTGCCGAGGTCGAGTGGATGGAGAATCTGGCCGACAACGGCACCGGCAGTGTCTATGCGACGGCCGGGCTGTGGGCGATCTTCCTTGTCCTGTTCCTGGGGGCCATGATGTGGCGTTTCCCGAAGGCACGGCCGGCGGCGCTCGCCGGATGGGCGTTGAGCCTGCTGCCGGCGGCGGGTCTGGCCGTCTGGGGGTACAGCCTGGTGTACTGCGACTGCATCACGGTCGGAAGCTGAATCCGGCTGCTCGGAGACGGGCCGAGGAGATCGGGACCGTGGGGGTGGCGATCTCCGCGCGGTAGGTGAGCTGCGGCAGACCCGACCCGGTGCTGATCCGGGCGAAGAACTCACGGTTCGTCGGCGGGACCGCGGTGTCGGGAACGGCGTTGAACGGACCGGTCAGGTCGTTGGTGACCACGAAGTCGAGGGCTGCGGCCGCGTCGCCCCGGCGGCGGTCCAGCGGGCGGCGAGTTCCATCCCGACGTTGCCGCAGCCGACGATCACATACCGCACACGCACCTCCGCACCAATGCGTCTCCGCGAGACCGCAGCGGGGCGTAATGGAAACGGCGTTTCCCTTTCACCACATGCCGTCCTCTTCCGCGATGCGGTCGGCAAGATCTTTGACACCCTGGTGGTACGGCCACCGCTCCGCGAGCGCACCGACGGCAGCGCGCCACCGATCCGGATCCCGTTTCTCGTCCTCGTCGACGAATCGCCGCAGGAGCTCCCCGGTGGCCGGATCGTCCCGCCAGCCACCGGCCAGCACCCGCACGGCCGCGGCCCGGTCGTTCCCGGTGGCGCCCTCCGCGGTGAGTCTCCGCACCAACGACAGCGTTCCCGGATCGTCGTGCCAGCCCGCCGCGAGGTGTTCGAGAGCGGTCTGCCGGATCACCCGGTCGTCGTCACCGACCGCGAGCCGCACCAGGACCCCTCTGGTCGCCGGATCCAGCCGCCGGGTGATCACGAGAGCCTGAACAGCGGCCGCCCGGACGCTCTCCTCCGCGTCATGGACCGCCATGCCGTCCAGCCGTCTGCCCGCGTTCCCGTCGTCGGGTCCATCGGTGGCCAGCAGTACCGCGGCCCGCGCCCGGACGGCCGGATCCCTGCCGCGGCCGAGTTCGACCAGGAGCGCGAGCACGGCACGGTCGCGACGCCCGACCGCGGCCAGGAGCATCATCGCGACCCCTCGGAGATCCGGCAGGATCTGACCCCGCGCGATCCGCGTGAGCAGGTCCCGCACGTCGACCCGATCCGGCCAGGTGGTGGCAAGGGTCCAGAGCCCGGCCTCGGAGAACCGGCGTTCGAGGAGGGCGGGAGCGCGAGTGGCGGAAGCCTGTGAGGCGGCGGCCGCGGACGTGCCGACGAGTTCGCACAGTCGGCCCGGAAGGTCCGGGTCGTCGGGCCAACCGGTGGCCAGCGCCCGGACAGCGGCCATCCGATCGACCGGATCGCCGGAAGAGGTGGCCTCCTTCCACAGAGCCTCGACGGTCATGCCACCGTCACCCGGGACGACCACCGGGTCGACGCGCCGCCGGGCCGGCGGCCGCTCTCTCGGGTCTTCGTCGACAACCACGTCGCGGGCCGCCACCCGAAGGAAATGCGGTGTACGCGGGTCCGCGATCAGGGCCTCGAGCAGCGACGACGTCTCCGGATCGGCGCGCCAGTGGCGGCTCAGACCGCGGACGGCGGACGAGCGGACGAGCCGGTCGGGTTCGCAGCGGGCCACGCCACGGAGCAGCGCACCGGCCTCCGGGTCACCGGGCCAGCTCTCGATCAGGGCCGTCACAGCGCTCGACCGGACCGGCCGGCAGTGGTCGGTGACAGCGAACCAGCAGACCGTCCGCAGGGCCTCCGGATGGTGCCGCCACTCGAACCCGAAGGCCAGCACCGCACCCTGCCGGAGACGGTCGTCGTCATCGGCGAGACGGTCCCGCACCCAGGTCAGGGCGTCGCCGCCGGGCCCGGTGGCATCGGCGAACAAACGGACCATACCGGCGCGCACGTTTCCGTCCGGATCGCGTTCGGCGAGGGTGCGGGCCAGTTCGGCCGTTGCGGGGTCGCCCGGGCGGGCCCGGAGAAGGCCGCGGATCGCGTCCTCACGGACGGCCGGATGCGGCCCGAACAGCACGGACCCGGTCACGATCGCGAGGAACTCCGGGTCGTCGTGCAGCAGCGGGGCGACGACCTGGGCCACCGGCGGCACCTCGACGTCGACGAAGTCCTCGCCCTCGCGGAGGATGCGCAGGAAGCGGCCGCGCATCAGGTACCAGTCGCGGACCCGGTCGCGGATGCGGGAGTCGTGGCGGCCGATCCGGGCCAGCAGCGGACCCGCCGTCCTGAGCACGGCCACGACCAGCGGATCGGTGCGCCAGGCCCGGCTCTCCGCGATGTGTTCCAGCAGGGTGATCACCGTGCCGGCCGCCGCCGCGCGCTGTCGTGGCAGTGCCGCCGGATCGCGGATCTCGCCGAGGCAGCGGAGCGCGAGCAGGATGCCGCGGGGTTCGGCGGCGCGACCGGAGCGTGGCCGGCCACGGAACCAGTGTGGATCGGCGGTCAGCAGGCGGTCGACGATGCGGCCCGCCCGCGGTGCGTCGACCATGCCGGCGAGCAGGACCAGCGTCTCCTCGCAGGTGGGGTCGTGACGGTGCTGCTCGTACACCTGCTCGGCGGTGCCGCGGTCCAGGATGTCGGCGGCGGCCAGGTATTCGAGGAAGGCGCGGTGGACGAAGCCGTACACGCCGGCGCCGTAGTGGCTGAGGATGAAGTTGCGGGTGCGGAACTCGTCGGTGATCGCGGTGGCCACGGCCTTGGCCCGGCCGGGTGACAGTCCGTGTTCGTCGCGTAGGTAGCCGGCCGTCTCGCCGATCAGGTCGGTGTCGAGCAGGTGGTTGCCGGCCAGTCCGGCGGGGGCGTCCTGCATGCGGCGGGCGATGCGGCGCAGCAGGGCGAGCCGGTCTCGTGCGCCGAGGTCGAGGTGTTCGCGGGTGTGCCGGTCGTCGTGCAGGTGGCGGCTCGGGTCCCACTGGGCGACGAGCACGCCGATCGCGTGGTCGTAGACGTCGCGGCGGTCCCGGGGCAGGTCACGGTTGCGGCCGAGCACCGCCGTGATAGTGAGCAGCAGCGGGTTGCCGGCCAGTTCGGCCACGGCCGGTGTGCCGTCGATCGCGGCGAGCAGCCGGTCCCGGAGAGGATCGGCCTCGGCGGGTGGGGCGGCGAGCCGGTACCAGGAGGTCAGGAACTGTTCGATGCGGGGACGGTCCAGGTCCTGGAGCAGGAAGGTGCGGAAGTGCTCGCGGTCGAAGGTCGTGCGCCGGTAACCGATCACCCGGGACGTGACGACGACACGGGCACTGGGGAAACGGGCCGCGAACCCGGCGATCTCGTCGGCCACCTCGTCACGCAGGCGCGGGTCGAAGATCTCGTCGAGCCCGTCGAAGATCACCAGCGCGGGGCCGCCGGACCGCAGGTGGTCCTCCAGGACCGCACGGGGCAGGCCGTGACCTCCGGATTCGCCGAGGCGCTCGATCAGGTCGAGCAGGGTGCCGGACTGCCAGCGGTTACCGGCGTAGGCACGCAACTCGACGAGGACCGGAAGCGTGCCGCCGGGAGATGCCGAGGACGCCAGCGTCAGGGTGAGCCAGCGGGCGACAGTGGACTTGCCGGACCCCGGGTCGCCGAGCAGGACCAGGCCGCGGCCCGGTTCCTCGGCCACCACCGTGGTCACCGGGACGGCCGGCTGCTCGCGGTGCGCCCGCCGGATCCGGTCGAGAGTGTCCGCGTCGACGCCCGGAGGCAGTTCGCCGGCGTCTGCCTCACCGCGCTCGACGAGACGTCTTACCAGTTCACGGGGTAGTTCGATGGGGGGCGGCTCGGCCCGTACCTCAGGGGGCACGAAGATCTCCTGCAGCGGGACGAGCCGGTGCCGGTCGGCGTCGGTGACCGGGGACAACGCCCCGAGATCGGCGTGCGCGCAGCGCCGCCGCAACCGTTCGAGGTAGGCCTCGCGGATCTCGGAGTCCACTGAGGCATGTTATGCGGCGGCCGCCAACCTTCCTTAAGAGAGCCTTAAGTCTGCTCGGCGGAGGAAACCGCTTTCTCGCAAGATCCGTGCTTCTGGAGAGAAACCGCCCCTACGAGCGAAAGGCACACGATGGCTGACTCCCGGCGTATCAGAGGCAGAGCGATCGGGGCGGCGGTGATCGCTCTCGGACTGGGCGCGGCCGTGGTCTTCACCAACTTCGCGTCAGCGGCGGTGCCGGAGGCCACCGGAGAGCAGGTGGTGACCGAGACGATCGAGGTCACCGGGGTCTTCGACGGTGCGAACAAGCGGTTCATCGGCGGTGGCGCGCTGGGCGACGGCGGACAGGACGAGGGTCAGGACGCGCTGTTCGAGCTGGCCGACGGCGCGACGCTGCGCAACGTGATCCTGGGCAGCCCGGCAGCCGACGGCGTGCACTGCTCCGGCAGTTGCACCCTCTCCGGCGTGCACTGGGAGGACGTCGGCGAGGACGCCGCGACGTTCCGGGGCACGAACGCGACGGTCGTGATCGAGGGTGGCAGCGCGGCCAAGGCCGACGACAAGGTGTTCCAGGACAACCGGGGTGCCGGCGGTTCGGTGACGATCCGTGACTTCGAGGTGTCCGACTTCGGCAAGCTGTACCGGTCGTGCGGCAACTGTTCCACCCAGGCGGCACGCACGGTGCGGCTGGAGAACATCACCGCGACCGCGCCCGGTGACGTGCTGGCCGGCATCAACTCCAACCTCGGCGACCGGCTGACGATCGACGGCGTGACCCTGGTCGGCGACGACATCGAGCTGTGCGACCGGTTCGAGGGCAACGACACCGGCGACGAGCCGACCAAGATCGGTTCCGGCCCGGACGGTACGAGCTGCGTCGCGAGCAACGTCACCGGTCCGTGAGACTCCCGCCGGGGCGGCCGGTCCCCCCAGTTACCTCCCGGCTGCCCCGGCGGGCCACCCCCAGCAGGAACACACCTCCCGGCCGCCCGCACCCCGCTGCCCCGGTGTCCGGGTATCAGCGCCGGGGGCCGTTCCACCGCAACGGGCCCGGGTGCACGGACCACCAGATCCGCCGCCACCACGAGCGACGCTCCCGCAGCGCTGCGGCGTAGGCGACCACCTGCTCCCCCGCCCGCAACGCCTGCACGGCATCGGCGGCCTCCGGCGCGAACCCCGACGTGTTCACCGCGTCGACCAGGGCGTCCAGCCTCGGCAGCGGCGGCCCGTCGACCGCCACCGGCGCCTCCTTCGGCCCCTCCGCCGGCACCTTCATCGGCACCTCCGGCGGCGCTTCCACCCACACCTTTTTCGGCGCCTCCGCCAGCGCCGGAACAGCCCTGCGCAGCAACCCGGAACGCCTCGCCACCGTCGGCAGAACGGCCGCATGCCGCACCGCCTCGGTAGCCGACAGGTGAGCCGGAACCGGCCGCCCGGCCAGCCGCAACGCGTCGGTGAACTCCAGCCACGCCCCCGCGATCCGCTGCCCCGGGCTCCCCGTGGTCAGCCGCCGTCGCCGCAGGCTGCCGCGCATCCCGGCCACGGCAACAGCCGCCCCGACGATCAGCAGCAGCACTCCCCCGGACGCCCCGCCCGCGACGACCACCGCCGACGGCCCGGCCGTCGCGGGCGGTGCGGCGACCCCCGTGGCCGCCGACGCGGAATCGGTCACGGCGGGAGGTGGTGGCTCCGACGGGGACGGCGGCGGGCTCGGTGTCGGCGGTGTGAAGTCCTCCTCGACCGGCCGCACCTCGTCGTTCTTCGGCATCGGGTCGAACGCCATCCACCCGAGCCCGTCGAAGTAGATCTCGGGCCAGGCGAGCGCATCCCCGGCGGTCACCGACCCGCCGGCGGCCGGCACGCTGAAACCGACGACGACCCGGCTCGGCAGCCCGGTCAACCGGGCGAGCACCGCGAAGGCCGCCGCGAACTGCTCGGACGTGCCCTTCTGCCCGCCGATGTCCCGCCGGCCGAACAGGAAGTGCCGCAGGTTGGGATAGGCATGCCCACTGGGCGCGTCGGCGACATGCCGGTAGTGCTCGGCGAGGAACGTCTCGATGGCGACAGCCCTGTCGTACGGCGCCCCGGCCCCCTCGGCCAGATGCTCGGCGAGCCGTTGCACCTGCTCGGGAGCGCCCGCACCGACGGTCAGGAAGCGAGCGACGGCGTCCCCGGACGGCACGTCGGCGAGCGGCAACCGGCCGAGGTCCGGCTTCGCCACCTGCGAGACCGCTGTGTAGTGCAGGCCCTCGTCGAGCCCCTCGGGGCGGATCAGGGTGCCGCTGGCCGCGTCGTAGGCGACCCGTGCCCCGGTGATCGTCGCCGGCGTCGGCACGGCCGGGAGCAGCCGGCCGGTCAGCCCGGTGATGGTGATCTCCTGCTGGAACTCGGTGACAGCGGTCCCGGCGGGCAGATCGGGCCGCGGGCAGCACCCGGCCGGCGTTGCGGTAGACGCCGCCGACCTTCCACGTGACGCCGTCGTAGTCGGAGAGCACGGCCAGCCGCAGCCTCCCGGCGCCGGCTGAGCTGGACCGGAACTCCAGGAGTGGCTGTCTCGGGTCGAGAGCCCATCCGGAGATCCGGTTCAGCGGGCTCTCGTCGAGGCTGTCCACGCGGGGCGGCTGCACGTACCGCCGAGGGTCGACCGGTGTCGCGGTGACGCTGCCGCCGATCCACGGACCGGCCGCCGCGATCACGCCGAGAAGCACCGCGAGACCGGCGACCGCCCCGCCCACCGCGCGCGCCCGCACGGCCGCGGGAGTGTCCGAACCGGTTCCCGACGCCACCGCGAGAGCGACCACGACCAGTCCGGCGAAGGCCAGCGTGAAACCGGTCGCCGCCGTCGCGTTCGGCCCGACCACGTAGAGCACCGCCACGTACACCCCGATCGGTGGCACGCAGCCGAGCAGCACCCGCCCACTTCGGACGGCGACCTCGGCGGCGGCGAGGCCCGCGATCCAGATCGCGGCGACCGCGACGACCACGGTGTCCGGCGCGCTCTCGACCGGGATCATCGCGGTGAGCAGCCGTGGAATGCCGTTGGCGAGCGCGTCCCGGGCGACCGCGGCGGTCAGCCCGGCGTCGCCCGCGGCCAGGAGCAGAGCGAGCGCCAGGTAGCCCGCGAGCAGCACCGCGGAGATCGGGGCGACCGCCCACGACGGCAGCCGCCGCATCGCGACCCCGGCACCGACCGACCCGGCCGCCGCACCCGCGGCCAGCCGGAACATCAGGTCGTCGGCGAAGATCCGCCCCAGCACGGCCGCGGCCAGCATCAGCATCCCGGCGAGCGCCGCCGCGACCACGGCCCGCCGCGCGAACGCGGACGTCACCATCCGCGCACCCCCGCCGCCACGGCCCGGCCGGCGGACCGGAAAGTCACCATGTGCGTGCCCCGGCTGCCGCCACGGCCCAGCCGGCGGACCGGAAAGTCACCATGTGCGTGCCCCGGCTGCCGTCACGGCCCGGCACGGACCCGGGCGTCACCATCCGCGCATCCCGTCCCAGGCGGCGGCGAACTCGGCGCCGTCGGCGGCCTCGATCACGAGCAGGCGGTCGGTCGCCGAGGCGGGCGGCGCGTCACGGTCGCCGAGGACTCCGGCGAGGGCGATGGGGTACGTCCCCCGCAGTCCACTGACGGCCCCGAGATCCGCACGCCCACCCGGCCCGGTCAGGAAGATCAGTGTGTCCCCGATCTTCTGCGCGCGCAGCCGTCGCAGAGTGGCCGCCAGATCCCCGTCACCGGGTACCGCCTCGGTCAGCACGTCGAGATACGGCCCCGTGCCACCTCCACCGATCAGATGCAGACTGACCGGCAGATCCTCCCGGACGGCGGCGACCACGATCGACGCTGCCGCCTCACACGCGTCCTCGAAACTGTCACCACGGTGCGCAGCGGCCCGGTCGTCGAGGAGCACCACGATCGTCGGCTCCGCGGTGTCGAGCTGCTCACGGACCATCAGTTCGCCCACTTTGGCGCTGCTGCGCCAATGCACCCGCCGCATCTCGTCGCCGGGAACGTACTCACGCAACGTGTCGAACGTGATCGTCCCGTGCGGAACCTTGTCGGCGTTGCCGTCGAGACTGCGGGTCAGGCCGGCCGGGGTGGCACGCAGCGGATGCACCTTCGGATGGACGCGCACCACGATCGTCTCGCCGTAGGACCGGGCCAGCGTGATCAGCCCGAGCGGGTCACGGCGGGTGACGTGCAACGGGCCGACCGGCACGAGCCCGCGGCGGTGGGTGGGCACCGGATAGGTCTCGACGGTGTCGTGGCCGGCCCGCAACCGCAGCAGCGGCACCTGGACCGTCGCCGTCCCGCAGCGGTCGGTGGCGAACAGGGTGGCGGCCCGCATCCGGCTGGTGTTGCTGATGGTCAACGTGACGTTCGCCGGCTCGCCGCGGCCGACCCGGTCCGGGTCGGCCACCCGGGTGACGCCGAGGCTCGGGCGCCAGAACGCGAACACCGCCGCCGCGAGCACGGCGAGAGCGGCGGCCGCGCCGAGTACCGCCAGATCCGGGTAGCCGTAGCGGAAACCGGCGCCGAGCAGGACCGTCGCCCCGGCGATCAGGCCGGCGCCTCGTGCTGTGATCCCGCGGAACACCGGATCAGGCCGGGACGTGCTGGTCGGGCAGCGGGACGGGCACCGACCGCAGGGCGTCGGCGAGCACCTCGGCCGGGGTGACCCCGCGCAGCTGGGCGTCGGCGGAGAGCAGGACACGGTGGGCGAAGACCGGTTCGACGAGGTCCTTGAAGTCCTCCGGCAGGACGTAGCCACGGCCGTTGATCAGCGCGTACGCCGAGGCGGCACGGGTCAGGGCGATCACGCCGCGGGGGCTGACGCCGACACGGACCTGCGGGTGGTTGCGGGTGGCGGCGGCGAGGCGGACGGCGTACGCGTAAAGGGGGTCGGCGATGTGGACCGCCGCGACCATCCGTGTCATCTCGCCGATCATGGCGGTGTCGGTGACCGGGTCGAGGGTGTCCGGTGACCGGACCGCGGCGCCGCGCAGCACCTCGATCTCGACCTCCTCGGAGGGGTACCCGACGGAGAGTTTGACCAGGAAACGGTCGAGCTGCGCCTCCGGGAGACGGTAGGTGCCGTCCATCTCGACCGGGTTCTGGGTGGCGACGACGAGGAACGGCTGCGGCACCGGGTGCGGCACGCCGTCGACGGTGACCCGGCGCTCCTCCATCACCTCGAGCAGCGCCGACTGTGTCTTCGGTGACGCCCGGTTGATCTCGTCGGCGATCACCAGGTTGGCGAAGACCGGGCCCGGGTGGAACTCGAAACCGCGGCTGGCCTGGTTGAAGACGGTCACGCCGGAGACGTCGGAGGGCAGCAGGTCGGGCGTGAACTGGATGCGCCGCCACTGCCCGCGGATCGAAGCGGCCAGCGCCCGGGCCAGGGTGGTCTTGCCGACGCCGGGCACGTCCTCCAGCAGCACGTGCCCCTGGGCGAACATCGCGGTGATCGCCAGCCGGACGACCTCGGGTTTGCCGAGGACGACGGTGCCGATCCGGTTGGCGAGTTCGGCCGCGACGTCGGCGAACCCCTTGATGTGGGCGGGGGTCAGCACGTCGACAGGTCCGCCAGGTCGTCCCCGCCGTCGAGGTTGAGCCACGCCCACGGGATGTACGTCTTGCCCTTGTAGTCCACCTGGACCCACCACGTGCTTCGCTTGTTGTCGTTGTAGACGTACGCGTAGACCTCTTCACCGGCCTTCTTGCAGTACGTCTTCAGTCGCGTCCCGTTCTTGACCCAACCGGCCTGCTCGTCGTCGTCCTGCCTGGCGACCTTGAAGATCTCGTTGCCGTTGCGGCCGTCGACGTCGGAGTCGCAGTACGTCCTCTGGTCGCCGGAGTCACCGTTGATGCAGGTGGCCGTGCCGTAGAGGGCGTCGGTCGTCTTCGCCATGCCCTTGGCTGCACTGCCCGCCGCGTTCTTGGCGGTGACCGTGAACGTGTAGCCGGTGCTCGGTTTCAGCCCGCTGGCGTTCAGCGACGAGCAACTGCCGGTGGAGCCCTTGCCGCCGCCCGACACGGTGAGCGTGCACGTGGTGGTGCCGCCGCCGTTGTTGACGGCGAACGTCACCTTCGCGGTGTTGTAGGTCGGGTCGACCGCGGTGACGGTCACCGTGGGAGCCGCCACCGTGCGGGCCGACGCCGTCGCTGCCGCCCCGGGGCCGGCCTCGTTGACCGCTGTCACCTCGACCTGCACCGTCGCGCCGTTCCCGAGCCCGGTGAGGGTGGTCGCGGTCGCCGTGACCTCGGTCCGCGTGCCGCCCGACGTCACCACGTACTTCGTGATGGGCCGCCCGTTGTCGGCCGGCGCCGTCCAGGTCACGCTGACCGCACCGGCCTGCCCGGCGACGGTGGTGGCGGCCAGGTTCTCCGGGGCGCCCGGCGCCGCGAACGGGACCACGCTGTTGCTGACGGCGGACGCCTCGGAGCCGGCGCCGATGTCGTTGATCGCGACGACCGTGAACGCATACGCCTTGCCGAATTCGACCTGGTTCGCCGCCACGGTCAGCTCGGTGCCGGTCGCCTCACCGATCGGGGCGGTGCCGCCCTCGGTCACGGCCGTCACCGCATACCGCACGATGTCGTGGCCCTGACCGTTGGCGGCCGGCCAGGTGAGCGTGACCGTCCCGTCCGGCTCGGCCTCGGCGACCGGGACTCCCGGCGCGTCCGGCACCTCGGAGGTCGGCATGACCTCGTTGCTGTCACGGCCCGGCCCGTCGCCCTTGCGGTTGACGGCGTGCACCTCGAACCGGTATTTCTCGCCGTTGGTCAGCCCGTCCACCACCAGCGACCGCTGGTCGGCGCCGACCTGGAAGGTGCGTCCCGCGCCGGCCACCACGTACTTGCTGATCGCGGCGCCGTTGTCCGGGGCCGCCTGCCAGGAGACCCGGGCCTCGGCGTTGCCGGCAGCGGCCCGCACGCTGCGCGGGGCGCCCGGTTTCGCGGCCACCGGCTTCTTCGGCTTCTGCTCCTTCGGCGGGGTCGGCGGCGCCAACACCTCTGGCGGGTCGCCGCCGAGGACGTCGTCGTCATACTTGTCGACCGTCCGGACCTCGTGGTTGTCGTCGACGACACGCGCCGTCGAGGAGCCCGGCGCGTTGATGAACAGCCGGTTCTCCCGGACCTCCAGCTCCAGGTCACCGCCGGGCCGGGCGATGGCGATCGGCTCCTGCCGCCTGCCCTCGCTGTCGAAGACGTGCACCGTGCCGTCGGCCGCCGGCACATACAGATAACCCTGGTAGGTGACCGCCGGCCGCAGCTCACCACCGGAAGCCGGGACGGTGACGTCCCGCACGCCGGAGGAGGTGACGGTGTAGACCCGCCGCTCGTCCGGCAGGGTGACGGCGATCATGTCGCCGTCGGAGTGGGCCGGCAGCTCACCGGGCGAGGCCAGCGGCAGCGTCACCGGCTGCCCGGCGCCCTTGTCATCCACGCGAACCAGTGCGTTCGTCGTCCGGTCGAGCACGGCGACGCCCTTGTCCAGTGCGGTCACGGCCAGATCGTGACTGGGCGCGGCGACCGGATCGGTGCGCAGCCGTGTCGCGCCCGCCTCGCCGGTCACGATCGCGGTCACGGTGCCCTCGCTGGGCGCGGCGATCCACAGCCGGCCGGCCCCGTCGAACACACCGCCGCTGATACCCGGCGGGAACTGCAGCGGCTCACCCATCGGCTGCACGCTCGACGGGTCGACCTGCTGCACCCTGCCCTGGACCGCGTCGACGACGAACGCGTCGTCACCATGCAGCGCCACACTCACGCCGATGCCCGGCTGGGACTGCTGATTCCAGTAGACCTGCAGGTCGGTGAGGTCCATCGAGGCGATCGCGCCGGTGTCGGCGTCACGCAGCAGCACGAACCGGTCGCTCTGGCTGACCTGCACCTGATGCCGCAACGCATCCGGCACGTTGGCACGCGTGTCGACGCGGGCGCTCACCCCGTTGACCCGGGCCAGCTCGCCGGCACCTTTGCTCCACACCCAGGAGGCGGCATCGAAGCTGGCCAGTGCGTCATCGGCGGCGCCGAGCCCGCGCACGGTCAGCCCGAGACCGGCCGCGAGAACGACGACGGTCGCCATCGTGACCAGCTGGCCCCGGCTCGGCATCCGGACCCCGCGCCGCGGTGTGGTGGCATCGGTGCTGGTCACTGCGGCTGCCCTCCCCGTGTCGCCGCCTCAAGGACGTGGGCCACCATAGCGAAACGACGGTCGCCGTCGATACCCGTGTCCCACGGGCTGTGGATAACCTCAGCCGCGTTCGGTGCACACCTGGTTCGAGCTGGCGTACTTACTCGACGAATAGACGGCGACCACTGCGAAGCAGTACTCCAGCTTGGGATTCAGCCCCGCCACCGTCGTCTCCCGCTTGCCCAGACCGACCTGCGACACCGGCTTGAACTGCTGCCCCTCACGGGCCATCGTGATCATGAACGGCGCCTTGCCGCCACTCGGATCCGCCCAGCTCACGTCCACTGCGGAACCCCGATCGGCCAGCTTCACCGCGGTCGGCGGAGCACCTCCCAGCTGCGGGGCGCCGGCCGAGGCGGTCGCCACCGGCGGGGTGGGCTGGTCCTTCTCCCGGTCGACGAGGACGACGACGAGGGCACCCACCGCGACCAGCGCGACGAGGGTCGCGACAACGGTCAGACCAACGGCAAGACCACTCTTTCGGTACGGCTGTCCCGTACCCGGATCCTGATGAGGCGTCGTCGCGGTCTCGGCTGTCGCGTTGTGCGTCCGGGGGTATCCGTGCTGGTGGACGGGTTGCGGGTTATCCACACTGCGGTATCCGCCCTGGTGGCTGGACTGATAGCCGGTCTGAGCGGTCCGGTATCCGCCGTCCTGCGCAGGGGCCGGCTGGGGCGCCGGGCGGTGGTGAGGGCCGGAGTTCCACTCGTTGACCGTGGGTTGGCGCTGCTCCGGGACCACCGGTGCGGTGTCCCACGGGTTGCCCTGCCGCTGCGGTTCCGGTTGCGGCACGAACTTCGTCTCCGGGCGGGAGACGGGCTCAGACTGCGGGGCCGGCCTGGTGACCGGCAGCACGTTGGTGGGGCCCTCCAGGACCGCCCGGATATGCGCTTCGCCACCGCGGTCCCGCTGAACCGTCGGTTGCGCCACCGTCGGCTGCGTCATGCTCGACTGGCTCTCACTGGGCCGGGGCACGCTCGGCTGGGCCACGCTCGGCTGGGCCACGCTCGGCTGGTTCTCATTCGGCCGGGGCGGCGTGACATTCGTGGGCCGCGTCACGGTCGGCTGAGTCACCGCCGGCTGGGTGGGCGGCGCCTCCGGCCGTACCACCGCTCCCGAAGGATCCTCACCGAGGTAGGCCCGGGCCCTGGCGACGAACTGATGCCCCTCACCGAGGGCCGAAGGCCCGCTGGTGGCAACCCGCCCGAACGCCTTCCGCGCCTCGTGCCGGTTCCCCAGCTCCTGAGCGACGACGCCGAGATCATGGGAGATGTGCAGCATGATCGGATCGCTGTCCCCGAGCCGCCACTGCCCCGCCGCGTAGGCGTCCTCGAGCATCCGCCGGGCACCCATCGGATCATCGGACAGCAGGAAGACCCCCGCGAGCTCCCGCTGAGCGGTGAGAACGTCCGGCTCGTCCTTACCCAGGTTCTCCCGCCCCAGCTCCACAGCCCGCTCCAGCAAGACCTGGGCCGACCCGAGATCCCCGGAGGCGATCAGGACACGGGCACGTTCGATGGCGGGAGTGAGAGGGGAGGGAGACACGTCCGCCATGCTGCCCGTTTCCCCCGCTCCGCGCCACACCCCCGGTAACGACCGGCCCCCGGTTAGGCCCGGCGTCAGGGCCGTATATAGTTCTGTCCGTGCCGCTGAGCAGGCAGCCAAAACCCAGGTGAAAGCCAGGGCGACGGCCCCGCTAAGCTGTACGGAGCAGGTCCGGGTGGCGGAATGGCAGACGCGCTAGCTTGAGGTGCTAGTGCCCTTTATCGGGCGTGGGGGTTCAAGTCCCCCCTCGGACACGTTAACCCACACCAAGGTCATTCACGTTTTGGATGATTCTGGTGTGGGTTGAATGCTTTCCGCCGTTGATGCGGAATGGCCGACAGACCCGGCAACGGCAACTGCCCAGACTCCGGATCGTCTTCTGTTCTTTCACGTGCTCGGCCTGACCGGGACGCCGGGACATCGGTACTCGCGCGGGCCGTTTCCTCTCCGACGTCGAGGGTGATGCTGACCGGCGTACACAGAATCGTGTACCCGTGCCACCGCAACTGCCGGCCCAACTCCCCGCCGTCCAGTACCTGCGGATCAACGCCGACATGGTGAGCCAGCTGACGACGGGCCTCGGCCAGCACCTGCTCCTCCCGTAGATAGAGGATCTTCGCCCGGTCCGGCCGCACATCACCGCCGCTGGTATAGCCGTGCCGGCACCGGTACCCGGCCCGCCCGTGCACCCACTGCCCCTCCAGACGCCGCCCGCACAACCCGCAGATCAGAAGACCAGTCAGCTGATAGCGGTGCGGGTTCGCGTCGTCCGGCACGGCGAGCGCGCTGACCTGCTGGGCCCGCAGGAAGTCCTGTTCGCTGACCAGCGGCGGATGCACCACCGCAGTGGAGATCACCCACTGGTCCCGGTCGTTCCAGTGATGTGACGGCTTGCGGCCTGCCGGGCGGCTGCTCTTGTCGCCCGGGTTCACCTCATGGTGGTCGATGCCCTGCCGGTTCCACACCTGCCGGCCGGTGTACCGCGGGTTCTCCAGGATCGCGGCCACCGTCCGGACCGTCCACGACGTGCCGGTGCGGTGCGGGTTCCGGGCCCGGTCATAGGCCGACGGCGACAGAACCCCCGTCGCGTTCAACGTCCGCGCGATCCCCGCCACACTCCACCCCGCGAGCCGCTGGGCGAAGATCCACCGCACCGTCGGCGCCGTCTCCGGGTCCGGATCCAGCCGATGCAACCGCCGGCCCCACCGCGCATGCGCTGCGTTCGGATGCGGACCCGCATCAACAAGCCGATACCCGTACGGCGGGCGCCCACCCAGATGCCGGCCCTGCTCACGCGCCTGGACCCGCATCGCCGCACTCGTCCGGAACCGGGCCCGCAGGATCTCCCGCTGCGACTGGCTACCCAACATCCGCATCGTCGCCTGATGCACCGGATCATCCGGCTCGACGGGCCCGCCCAACTCCGGCAGCCACAACTGGACGCCGTACTCGTCGAGAAGCAGAAGCAGCTGCTCGAACTGCCCGGCCGAGAACGCCCGCTCGAACTCTCCCACGACAATCGCGTCGAAAGGCCGACACGGATCCGCCGCCGCGGCCAACAGAGCCGCCGCTTGCGACCGCTGTGACCACGGCAGGCTCCGCGAACAGCCGGCATCGAAATAGCTCGCGACGATCACACCGTGCCCAGCAATCAGGTGCAGGGCACTGTCACGCTGCCAGCCCCGCGACGACAGGTCATCCTGATACTCGACCGTCGACATACGGCCGTAGAACGCGAACCGCAACACCCCGACCGGCAGCGGCTCCGGCCGACCGCGGACCCGCGCGGACGGCGGCGGGGTGGTCAGCCAGGCAGCCATCAGATCAGCGGTATCAACAGGCGACGTCACAATCACCCCCATCCGAGCCGGATACAGGTGAGACCGCACCAACCGTCGGCGATGACGTGACATCGACGACGATCACCCACCGGAGTGACCACCTACCCGGCTTCGCCACGCCGTCACGCTCGGATCAGTCACTGTCCAAGAATCAATTCGATATCCGGCGACGCTCCAGTCGGCACGATCCGCACCTACAGCACCCCTGGAATATCAGCCCTCAACCGTTCACCTTGACGGCAATCATCGACGAGATCCTCGCCAAGGTCCGACTGACTCAGCGCAACATCAAGAAACTCGTTGCGAGCAACGGTAGGTAAATCGATCAGCATCACGAGGCACTAGGACGCGTCGGACACGACGACGCCCGCCGATAACGGACGGGCGACGTCGCGGGCGTGCCGCCGCAGATAGACGTAGGAGACGGAGCCTGCCAAGAGGATCAAGCAGAAGTTGCAAGACGATATGTCAGTGCCACCGCGGCAGCAGCCGCCACAGGTCCATGCGCCGCCAACAGACTCGCCTCGATCAGCCCGATTCCGCCAGGAGGGAGCGGTATCTGGCGGCGCCACCGGGAGATCACCCGAAAGCCGCAGGCCCGACCTGGCCAGGTCCGGGCCCGCGGGACGACGGTGGTCAGGCGTGGGCGTGCCGGCGACCCGTGGCGCCCTCGGCCGCTTCCGCCGCCGCAACGGCGCGGGTCGGGATGGTCGCGGCGATGGTGGCCGCCAGCAACGCGACGCCGCAGCCAATCAGCATCGTGACCCGGAAGCCGTTCTCCGATGGCAGTGCGTGCCCGCCGAAGTCGGTGGTCAGCCGCGAAAGCACCACCCCGATCACCGCCGAGGCGGCGGAGCTGCCCATCGAGCGCATCAGCGTGTTGAAGCTGTTGGCCGCGCCGGTCTCCGACCGCGGCACCGAACCCATGATCAGAGCGGGCATCGCGCCGTACGCCAAGCCAACCCCGGCGTTGGTGATCATGCCGACGACCATCAGGCCCCATGTGGTACCCAGCAGGGCCAGCGAGACGCCGTAACCGAGGGCGATCACCAGAGTGCCGGCGACGAGCGTGAACTTCGGGCCGCGAGCGGCCGACAGCCTGCCGCCCAGCGGGGAGACCGCCATCATCATCAGACCGGCGGGCAAGAGCCACAGGCCCATGGCCAGCATCGACTGCCCCAGACCGTAGCCGGTCGCCTCCGGCAGTTGCAGCAACTGCGGAACCGCCAGGGACTGGGCGTACATCGCGAAGCCGACCAGAACCGAGGCGATGTTGGTCAGTAGCACCTGCGGGCGGGCGCTCACCTTGAGGTCGACGAGCGGGTCGGTATGACGTCGCTCCCACCAGCCCCAGGCCAGCAGCACGAGTATGCCGACGGCGAGCAGTCCGATGGTCTTGGGCTCGCCCCAGCCCCACTGGCTGCCCTTGGTGACCGACAGCAGCAGGCAGATGATGCCCGCGCCGAGCGCTACAGCACCCAGGTAGTCGAAGGTCTGTCCCTTGGCGTAGGTGGGCGGCGTCGGCACCAGTTTCCAGATCAGCACGACGATCAGCACGGTGGCAGCCGCGGCGCCCCAGAACAGCACACGCCAGTCGGCGTACTCGGCCACGGCAGCCGACAGCGGCAGGCCCAGGCCGCCGCCGATGCCGAGCGACGCGCTCAGCAGCGCGATCGACGAGCCGAGTTTGTCCGCGGGCAGGACGTCGCGCAGCACGCTGATGCCGAGCGGGATCATGCCCATGCCGACGCCTTGCAGGCCCCGGCCGATGACCATGGGCACCAGCGACGTCGCTACTGCGCACAGTAGTGAACCGGCGAACAGCGGCGCGCAGCAGATGAGCAGCACTCTCTTCTTGCCGTACATGTCGCCGAGGCGGCCGATGACCGGCATGAACACGGCCGCAGCCAGCAGCGTGGCGGTGATGACCCAGGTCGCGTTGCCGGCCGAGGTGTTCAGCAGTTGCGGCAGCTCGCCGATGATCGGCACCACGACTGTCTGCATGATCGCGCCGACGATGCCGGCGAACGCCAGTACCGCCACGATGCCGCCCGGGCGGACGGCCGATTCGGATTTTGTCACTCGGTTTCCCCTGTATCTGTCAGAGCGCCTGCGTGGCTGATCACTGGCTCGGTGGCGGCCATCGCGGGAGGGGAGGCTCGCTTCACCAAAGGCGCCGAACCTCTGCTTCAAAAAGATACTGAGTGTCAGTTTGCAGCACAAGCTCAGAAAGAGACTGGCAACCTTCCTGCAACCGAGTTGTCGAATCTATGATCAGCGGGTGGGAACCTCAGCGCACGGCACCGCCAGAGACATCGCTCGCAACGCCATCCGGGCCCGGCTGACTGAGGTCGCTCTCGACCTGTTTCGCCGTGATGGGTTCGACCGCGTCACCGTTAACGACGTCGCCGAGGCAGCCGGTGTCTCTCGCAGCACCTTCCTGCGCTACTTCGGTACGAAGGAGGAAGCCGTCCTCAGCGCTGCGGACGAGCATGAGGCTGAGGTCGCACAAGCGCTGCGCGACCGGCCGGCCGGCGAGGACGACTGGACCGCGCTGCGCCAGGCGTTCAATCCCGTCCTGGAGCACTACCGGCAGGACCCCGCATCGGCGCTCTCCATGGCGAAGCTCATCGCGGACACCCCGGCCCTTCGCGCACGCAATCTAGAACGGCAAGCGAACCTTCGGCCTGTTCTGGCCGGCATCCTCGCCGAGCGAACCGGCCGCCCGACGGCCGACAGCATGTCCGCTCTGGTCCGCTCGGCGTCTGCCATCGTCTGCTTGAGTGTCGCCGTCGACCGCTGGACCGTCTCCGACGGAGACCAGGACCTGAACACCCTGCTGGATGAGGCCTTCGCAGCGATCACTGTCGCCTGACGAACCGCAGGTCGCCCCGATCGCTGCTTGACCGGGCCAACACGCCGGAATTGATCATTCGACGAGGTCGTGGTCGGACAGGCGAAGGTCCTCGATGTCGAGGCGGGCCTGCACCCGGCGCAGGACGGTGTCGTCGATGTGGCCCTGGTCGCGTAGCCGAAGAACTGTCGCTCGTTTGTGGGCGACCAGCGCTCGCCGCAGAGCGGCGTCATCGTGGTGGCGCAACGTTGAGCCGTCGCTGGCGGGATCCTGCGACATCAACATTTCGAGATGCCGGTCGTACTCGCGTCGAAGGGCGTCAGTCACCTGCGGGTCGGTGCCCAGAACGGCGGCGAGTGCCGGGAGTTCGGCTAGGGCTTCGCGGATTGCGGTCGTTTCGGCGAGTCTGCGTTCCTTCTCCACGGAAACGTCGTGCGGCAGACGGGCCCACCGCACGATCACCGGCAGTAGCGGTGCCTGCACCACCAAGGTCACCACGATCACGCCCGCGGTGACGAAAACGATGGTGTCGCGGCCGGGGAACGGCTGCCCGGAGGCGAGAGTGGCGGGGACCGCCAGGGCAGCTGCCAAAGACACAGCGCCACGGAATCCGGCGATCGCACTGACCATCCGCGCACGGTGGCTGATGCGGCGTAGACGTTGCTGCGGTCGGCGGTCGAGGCCACGGATGGTGTAGGCGGAGACGAACAGAAAGGCCAGTCGGGCGGCGAACATGACCACCGCGACCACGGCCACGGCCACGGTTCCCCGGAACAGATCGACACTGTTCAAGCCACGTACGGCGGCTTGGACTTCGATGCCGACAAGGACGAACAGTGCCCCGTTGAGCATGAATGTGGCCAGTGACCAGAACGCCACGGCTTGGCTGCGGGTCTCGGCGTTGACCGCCCGTGGCCCCGCCTGGCTCATGACGAGGCCGCAGATCACGACAGCGACCACTCCGGACGCCTCGATCACCTCGGCGAGCAAGAAGGCGGTGAACGGGATGATCAGCATGGCGACGTTCCCGAGCATCGGATCATTGAGTCTGCGGCGCAGCCGCACCCCCGCCCACGCGGTGATCAGTCCAGCGAGGGCTCCGCCGCCGTAGGCCAGTAGCAGCAGCCATGACACGTGCACGGTGGTGAGCTGTTGCTCGCCGACGGTGATTCCGACTGCCAGGGCGTAGATCACCAGGGCGGTGCCGTCGTTGATGAGGCTCTCGGCTCGCAGCAGGGTGACATTACGGCGCGGCAGCCGCCGGGCTAGCACGCCGACGGCGGTGGCGTCGGTCGGAGCCAGAGCGGCACCGAGCACCCACGCCGGGCCCCACGGCAAACCGAGGGCATGCGCGGTTGCGGCGACTGCACCGGCGGTAAGAACCACCAGGACGGTGCCCATCAGGATGATGCCGCGAAGGTCACGGCGGATCTCGCGTAGCGAGGTGGTCAGGCTCTCCCAATAGAGCAGGGCTGGCAGAAAGAGCAGCAGTACCGTCTCCGGCGGCAGGTGAACCTCGCGCAGCGCGGGGACGAAGCCGAGCAGGACGCCGCAGCCGAGCAGCAACACAGGAGGAGCCAAGCGTAGGCGAACGGCGAGCGCGCCGGAGGCGAGCATCGCGGCGCCGAGCACCACGACTACGACGAGCGCGAGCACAGGGTCCTCCTTCGCAGGGCGGTCAGCGGCCGGTGTGTGCGGGCTGCGGCGTAACGACCTGCCCGGCCTGGGTTTGCCGAGGCATGCGGGCGATGAGGGTGATGACCAGGAGCAGTGCGACAGCGAGCAGAACGGTGCTGCCGGTCAGTGCGGCGCCGACGCGGTCCACCAGAGCGGCCGATGCGGAGGCACGCTCGTGAACGGCCGTTGCGGCGACCGAGGTGAGGATGCCGAGGCCGAGCGCACTGCCGATCTGATGGAACGTGTTGACCAGGCCGGAAGCAGCGCCTGCGTCTGCGCTGTCAACGCCCGCGAGCCCGGCGGAGGTCATCGGCGCGAATGCCAAGCCCTGGCCGACGCCGATGAGCACCATCGGCAACGCCACCGCGGTCAGGTATCCGCTGTCGGCACCGGCACGGCTCAACCACCCCATCCCGGCCAGCGTCAGCGCGACTCCCGCGATCAGCACCGGGGTGGCGCCGAAGCGGCGCACGAAACGGTTGACCAGCAGGGCGACGGCGAAGTTGACCGCCGACATGGGCAGGAACGCGATCCCCGCCTGCAGCGGGGAGAAACCGAGCACCCCTTGCAGATACTGCGTGGTGAAGAAGAAGAATCCGATCATCGCGCCCAGGTACAGCATCCGGACCAGGTAGGCGCCGGTGCGCTCCCGGCTGGCGAACAGCCGCAGCGGCATGATGGGCTGCTCGGCGCGGGCCTCGTTGACCACAAGAGCGGCCAGCAGCAGCACACCCAGGACGAACGCGCCGATGGTGGTCGGTGCGGTCCAGCCGACCTCGGCGGCGTCGACGATGGCGAAGACCAGGGCTGTCATGCCCAGCGTCGCGCACAACGCGCCGACCAGATCGAAGCGGCCGCGGCGGCGTTCGGTTTCACCGATCGTCCGCATCGCGAGCGCGATCATCGCGGCGGCGATGGGCACGTTGAGGAAGAACCCGGCTCGCCAGGAGACGAGGTCGGCCAGGACGCCACCGACGACGAGGCCCGCGCTGGCGCCGATCCCGGCGACCGCGCTGTACGCGGCGACGGCCTTGGCCCGCTGGTGGCCTTCGGGGAAGCTCGCGGTCAGCAGTGACAGCGACGACGGTGCGAGGATGGCGGCGCCGACGCCTTGCAGGGCGCGGGCGGCGATCATCCACCAGGCCGTCGGTGCCACGCCGACCAGCAACGACGCGATGCCGAAGATGATGAGGCCGATGACGAACATGCGGCGCCGGCCGACGATGTCACCGGAGCGGGCGCCGAGCAGCAGTAGACCGCCGAAGACCAGGGTGTAGGCGTCCTGGACCCAGGTGAGCCCGGTCGGGGTGAACGCCATGGCTTCTTCGATCTTCGGCAGGCCGGTGAAGATGATCGAGTTGTCGAGGATGACCATGAAGTAGCTGAGGCAGATGATCGTCAGGATCATCGTGGGGTGACCGGCCGTGGCCCGGGTCGCGGGTTCGGTCGTCAGGCGCGGTGTCGGCACCGGGCACTTCCCTTCATCGCTGATTTCTGCTGCCTCAAGACAACCGCGAATGCGGCAGGCCAGGGAGTATCGGTCTTGCCCGGTACTGGCTGTACCCCCTTCATGCGCGAGCACCCGCCGGGCGAGCCGTTGGGCTCGCGCGACGGGTGCTGGAGGCAGGGCGTTACCGGCGCCGGGCGGCCGGTTGCAGAGACGGGCTGACCCACCCGTTTTCGGCCGGGTTGATGGTCAGGCCGGGCGCGACGATCTCGTCGATGCGGTTGAGCACGTCGTCGGAGAGCACGACGTCGGCGGCGGCGAGCTGCGATTCCAGGTGATCCATGGTGCGCGGGCCGATGATCGGGGAGGTGATCGCCGGGTGCCGCAGCACGAACGCGATCGCCAGCTGAATGAGCGTCAGGCCGGCGTCGTCGGCCAACTGGGCGAGCTGCTCGGCGGCCTCCAGCTTGCGCTGGTTCTCCGGCAGGGACAGGTCGAAGCGGGCGGCGAGCCGCTTGCGGGCCTCGGACATCGGCCCTTCCTGGGCATTCTTGCGGTAGCGGCCGGAGAGCCATCCGCCGGCAAGAGGGCTGTACGGGATGACGCCCATGCCGTAGCGCTGCGCGACCGGCAGCACCTCGTTCTCGATGTTGCGCACGAGGATGTTGTAGGGCGGCTGCTCGGTGACGAATCGTTCCCGTCCGCGTTTCTCGGCGAGCCACTGCGCTTCGACGATGGTCGAGGCAGGGAAGGTGGAGTGGCCGATGTAGCGGACCTTGCCCGCCCGCACCAGGTCGGTCAGCGCGCCCAGGGTTTCGTCGAGGTCGACGGCGGGGTCCCAGCGGTGGATCTGGTAGAGGTCGAGGTAGTCGGTGCCGAGGCGGCGCAGCGAGTCCTCGACCGATTTCATGATCCAGTGGCGGGATCCGCCTCGGTGGTTCGGGTTGTCGCCCATCGGCATGAAGAACTTCGTGGCGAGCACGATGTCGTCACGGCGGCCCTTGAGCGCTTTGCCGACGATCTCCTCGGACTCCCCGGCGGAGTAGACGTCGGCGGTGTCGACGAAGTTGATTCCGGCGTCGAGCGCCCGATGGATGATCTTGATGCTTTCGTCGTGGTCCTTGGTGCCCCAGTCACCGAACATCATGGTGCCGAGGCACAGCTTGCTGACCTGGACACCGGTACGTCCCAGCGGTCGCAGTTGCATGGTGGTTCCCTTCTGATCAGGCGGCGGTGGGCAGCAGGCGCAGGGTCACCGCGGGCGCTTGCGGGCCGGTGACCGAGCCGACGATCGCCGGTCCGTAGCGGTCGTACTTGCGGTGGTAGGCCTCGTCGATCTCGGCCTGCGCGCCGGGTTCGGCGGAGGTGAATGTGACGTCGCGTTCGACGCCTCCGGCCTGGATCCGGCCGGAGCCGGAGGCGGTGGCACGCCGGAACCAGCCGTTGTCCGCGCCGTAGGCGCTGCGCACGTACAGGTCGTCTCCCGCGCGTACCGCCCAGATCGTCACGTACGGCCGTAGCGTGCCGTCCGGCCGGTAGGAGGCGACGCGCAGTTCCTCGGCCCTACCGACCCTGGCGAGTTCGTCGCTGGTCCAGGTCATTGCAGTTCCTCTTCTCTAGCTGGCGATCAGGCTGATCCGGCGCAGCCACGTCTCGACCTCTGGCCGGCTGTCCGCGGCCTGTTCGCCGCGGATGGCCAGGGCTTCGCCGAGGGTGGCGCCGCGGCAGGACGCCCTGTAGTCCTCGACGGCCCGGCCGAGTCCGCTCATCGCGTGCGTGGTCAGCGGGAACACCGTCGTGCCGGTGAAGTCGAGCGCTTCGGTGAAGGTGGTCATGATCATCGGGGTGCGGACGTTCCAGATCGGGCTGCCCAGGATCACGGTGTCGTAATCGGCGAGCGAGGGCAGCGCTGCGGCGATCGGCGGCCGGGCGTCGGCGGCCTGTTCGCGGACGTTGCGGGCCACGGTCGGGTCGTACTCGCGCGGGTAGGGTTGCGCGGCCTCGATCCGGAACACGTCGCAGCCCAGCGCGTCGCGGATCATCTGCGCGACTACCTCGGTATTACCGACCTGGAGCATGCGCCGGCCGCCGTTGTAGTAGTTCTCTCCCGCCCGGGAGAAGTAGGCAAGCAGCACCCGGCGGCCCGGGGCAGACGCTGTCATGGAAGATCGCGGCCCTTCGGCGAGCGGTGGTCGTGCCGGTGTGCCGCAGTCGGACAGCGCGATCCCCGCCATGCCGAGCTGGAGAAATGTTCGCCGGTCGGTCATCGTGCCTGCCCCACGGCCACGGTCTCGGCGAGCAGCCGTAGAGCGGCCGCACTCGCCGATCCGGGCTCGGCGACGTACGCCACCAGGGTCAGGCCGTGGTCGGCGGCCAGGTCCACCGCTTCGAAGGTGAGATCGATGTCGCCGACGACGGGGTGGTGCAGGCGTTTGGTGCCGCTGTGATGCTTGCGCACGTCGTGCGCCGCCCACCGGGTGCGGAACTCGAGACTACGGGTGGACAGCTCCCCGATCAGGCCGGTGAGGTCCTTGTCGTACGGGGTGCGGCCGGCTTCGGCGCGCAGGATCGCCACGACGTCGTCGGCGACGCGCGGCCAGTCGCGGTAGAAGGTGCGGGCCTGGGGGTTGAGGAACGTGAAGCGGGCGTTGTTGACCGGCCGGATCGCGTCTTGCATCAGCGGCGCGTACAGAGATCTGCCGAGGGTGTTGGCGGCGAGCACGTCCAGGCGGGCGTTGTGGATCCAGGCCGGGGTGCCGACCATGCTGTCCATGATCTGCTGCACGGCGGGACGCAGCCCGCGTGGTGCGGCCGGGCGGCGGCGCGGGGGTGGAACGGCGCTCGCGGTGCGGGCCAGGTTGAACAGGTGCTCGCGTTCGGCGTCGTCGAGGTGCAGCGCCCGGGCCAGGGACTCCAGCACGCTGTCGGAAGCGCCGGCGAGATTGCCGCGTTCGAGCCGGGTGTAGTAGTCGACGCTGACCCCGGCGAGCATCGCCGCCTCCTCACGCCGCAGGCCCGCCACGCGCCGGGTGGTCCCGCCGGTCGGTAGCCCGACCTGGTCGGGGGTGAGCTTGGCGCGGCGGGTGGTCAGAAAGTCGCGGACCTGCTCACGGTGGTTCACAACGGGCCTCCCCGGGGCCGCCGGATCCGCATCGCGGATCCGGCGACCTTGTCAACGATGTCAGGGACGGACGAGGACCTTGAGGGCCTCACGGTCGTCCATCGCCCGGTACGCGTCCGGCGTCTGCTCCAGGCTCACCGTGCGGTCGAAGACCTTGCCCGGGTCGATGGCGCCGCTGAGCACGTCGGGCAGCAATTCCTCGATGTACTGGCGCACCGGCGCGGGCCCGCCGGTCAGCGTGAGGTTGCGGCCGAACAGCGTCCAGCCGATGTCGCCGTCGGTGTACTGCGGCACACCGACGCGGCTGATCACACCGCCGACCCGGGCGACGCCAAGGGCCTGCTCGTAGGCGGGCATGTGCCCGACGCACTCCAGGACGGTGTGGGTGCCGTCGCCGCCGGTCAGTTCCAGGACCTTGGCGATGCCCTCCTCGCCGCGCTCGGCGACGACCTCGGTCGCACCGAACTCCAGACCCAGGTCGGTGCGAGCCTTGTGCCGGCCCATCAGGATGATCCGCTCGGCGCCGAGCCGCTTGGCCGACAGCACCGCGAGCAAGCCGACCGCGCCGTCACCGATCACGGTCACGCTGGTGCGGGCGTTGACGCCAGCGCGCACGGCGGCGTGGTGGCCGGTGGCGAACACGTCCGACAGGGTCAGTAGCGACGGCAGCAGCGCCGAATCCTCGCCGACCGGCGCCTTGACCAGGGTGCCGTCGGCCAGCGGCACGCGGACCGCTTCGGCCTGGCCGCCGCCGATACCCCCGGCGGCCCAGAACCCGCCGTGCCGGCACGAGGTCTGGAAACCCTCGCGGCAGAAGTCGCAGGTGTTGTCCTGCCACGCGAACGGCGCGATGACCAGGTCACCGGCCTTCACGCTGGATACCGCCGAGCCGGTCTGCTCGACCACACCGACGAACTCGTGGCCCATCGGCTTGCCGTTCTCGTCGGCCGGCATGCCGTGGTACGGGTGCAGGTCGCTGCCGCAGACACAGGCCGCCACCACCCGCACGAGCGCGTCGGTGGGCTGTTCGATCTCGGGGTCCGGCACGTCGATCACGCGCACGTCACCGGCGCCGAACATGTAAGTCGCACGCATTGTCACAGTGCCTTTCGCTGGAAGGTCTTGCAGTGGTTCGTCCTCCAGGAAACCGCCTCACCTGCTGCTGTGGGAGTCACTACTGATCCAGGTAATGGCAGAACCCCCCAGCGTCACATCCACGGACGTACCGTCGAAGGCATGGACCATCGCAGCGAGACCCGCGACTTCCTCACCACCCGCCGCAACCGCATCACGCCGCAGCAGGCGGGCCTGCCCGCGTACGGCTCCAACCGGCGGGTGCCCGGGCTGCGCCGTGAGGAAGCCGCGATGCTCGCCGGGGTCAGCGTCGACTACTACACCCGTCTGGAACGCGGCAACCTCACCGGCGTCTCCGAGAGCGTGCTGGAGTCCCTGGCCCGGGCGCTGCGTTTGGACGACGCGGAACGCGAGCACCTGTTCGACCTGGCCCGGCAGGCCAACAGCGGCCCTGCCAAATCCGCGCAGGCCTCCCGGCGGCGCCCCGCGCAGCAGATCCGGCCCGGCGTGCAGCACATCCTCGACGCGATGACCGCAGCGCCCGCCTACATCCGCAACGGCCGTCTCGACCTGCTGGCCAGCAATGCCCTCGGCCGGGCCGTGTTCGCCCCGATCTTCGACGGGGCGAACGGCACCCCGAACCTGGCCAGGTTCCTGTTCCTCGACCCGGCCGCGCAGGACTTTTACCGCGACTGGGACCAGTTGGCGGAGGACGTGGTCGCACTGCTGCGCGGGGAAGCCGGCCGTGACCCGTACGACCGGAATCTGAGCGACCTGATCGGTGAGCTCACCACCCGCAGCGAGGTATTCCGGACCTGGTGGGCCGCGCACAACGTCCGGTTGCACCGCTCCGGGATCAAGCACCTGCGTCACCCGGTGGTCGGCGAGCTGAACCTCGGCTACGAGTCGATGGAGCTCACCGACGGCCAAGGGCTGCGCATCAACGCCTACAGCGCCGAGCCCGGCTCCACCGACCGCGACAAGCTCGACGTGCTCGCCAGCTGGAGCGCCGCCCCCGCCAACCGCGGCTGAACGGGCTCACTCAGAACGTCGTGGCGACGGTCCGCACCGCGATCCACGCGTCATCGCGCCGCTCATACGTGGTGCTCAGCTGAAGGTTCCAGGTGCCCCGGCCGCCCCAGATGGTGGCGTCCACGACCTCCCGGCCGACCAGTTCCGCGGAGTCGCCGTCGATCTGAGTGGTGACGCTGTGCGGACGGGCGCAGTGGTACTGCATCCGCCCGGAATCGATCTGCTGCAACCACTCGCGCTTGGGCTGCACATAGCCGGTCATGTGCGTCAACGTGTAGTCCTCGGCCAGCAGATCATCGAGCAGAGCGGTGTCGCGTTCCAGCATGCCGCGGTACATCGCCCGGTACGCGTCGATGATCTCGCCCTCGTAACCCGCGCCTGCCGTCATCGTGAACTCTCCGCCGTCCGCCGTCCGCCGTCCGCCGTCGCTGAGCCGCAGGCGAGGTTACCCCCGACCAGCGCGGTCAACCAGGAGAAACGAGATGCCCGAGCCGTGGTGGGGGTGTCTGTCAGTACCGGGATCAACAGGCACTGCCGTCCACGGCTGCGGACAGGTCAACTGGAACGGTCACCGCCATCTGTTCCACATCGAGGAGATTCTCGTGCCTACCACCGTTCGCGCCTACGGGGCCGCTTCCGCGAAAGCCCCGCTGGAGCCCGTCGCGATCGAACGCCGCGACACCGGCGCCCACGACGTGAAGATCGACATCCAGTTCTGCGGAGTCTGCCACTCCGACATCCACTTCACCTCCGGCGACTTCGGGCCGCTGCCCGTCTCCCCGCTCGTGCCCGGTCACGAGATCGTCGGCGTGGTCACCGAGATCGGCGAGCAGGTCACCAAGCACGCCGTCGGTGACCGGGTCGGCATCGGCTGCATGGTCAACTCCTGCCGCGAATGCGAGAACTGCCAGGCCGGCGAGGAACAGTACTGCCTCAACGGCCACACCCTGGTCTTCGGCAACGTCGACCGCGACGGCTCCTACACCCAGGGCGGCTACTCGCAGATGATCGTGGCGAACGAGGACTTCGTCGTCCGTGTGCCCGCCTCCCTCGACCCGGCCTCGGCCGCGCCGCTGCTGTGCGCCGGCATCACCGTCTACGCGCCGCTGAAGAAGTGGGGCGCCGGCCCCGGCAAACGCGTCGCCGTCGTCGGGCTCGGCGGACTCGGACACCTCGGCGTCAAGATGGCCAAGGCCATGGGCGCGCAGGTCACCGTGCTCTCCCGGTCGGAGTCCAAGCGGGAGGCGGCCCTTGCCCTGGGCGCGGACGCCTACGCCGCCACCGGCGACACCAGCACCTACCAGCAACTGGCCAACACCTTCGACATCATCCTCAACACCGTCAGCGCCCCGATCGACGTGGACGCCCACCTCGGCATGCTGCGCCGCGACGGCACCCTCGCCAACGTCGGCGTCACCACCGAGCCGCTGGCATACAACCCGTTCGCGCTGATGACCAACGGCCGGGCCGTGGTCGGCTCCCAGTTCGGCGGCATCCGCGAAACCCAGGAGATGCTCGACTTCGCCGCCGAACACCAGGTGACCGCCGACATCGAACTGATCTCCGCCGACCGCATCAACGAGGCCTACCAGCGCGTCCTCGACTCCGACGTGCGCTACCGCTTCGTCATCGACAACGCCACCCTCGCCTGACCAGAAAGCCGCTCTCCTATGACGACGACCATCACGCTCAACAACGGCGTCACCATGCCGGCGCTCGGGCTCGGTGTCTTCCAGACCCCGCCCGAGCAGACCGTCGCGGCCGTGCAGACCGCCCTGGAAGTCGGCTACCGGCACATCGACACCGCCGCCGCCTGCCCGCACACTTCGACCGCACCGTCGCCGCCTACCAGGCCCTGGAGAAACTGCTCGCCGACGGCAAGGTACGCGCGATCGGCGTCAGCAACTTCCTGCCGATCCGCCTCGACGAGCTGACGGCCCGCACCGAGATCGTGCCGGCGGTCAACCAGATCGAACTCCATCCGTACAACATCCGGCCGCAGTCGCAAGCCGCGAACGCCAAGCACGGTATCCTCACCCAGGCGTGGGCACCCATCGGCGGCATCCGCCACTACAGCGGCAACCCACAGACCCCGCTGACCGACCCCGTCATCACGGCCATCGGCGACCAATACGGCAAGACCACCGCGCAGGTCATGCTGCGCTGGCACTTCCAGCAGGGCCGCTCCGCCATCCCCAAATCGGTACGCGCCGAACGCATCGCCGAGAACTTCGACGTCTTCGACTTCCACCTCACCGACGACGAACTCGCCCGCATCGACGCCCTACACATCGGCGACACCATGAACCCCGACCAGATGGACTTCCTCAGCTTCAACATCACCGTCCCCGAAGCCTGACGCCGAAGTCAGAGCTTATGCGTCAGTAGAGGTCGGCTCGGATAGCTTGCGGGATCCGAGCCGACAGGCCGCTTGAGAACTCTGCCCATGCTCGTAGGACTGTGACATGACGGCATCAGCTGCGGTCCTGCTAAGTCCAATCCAAGAGCATTCCGATCAGCCGAATCAATGGTGCGTGCGCGCTGGCTGGTGATCACCCCGGATTCCCTGCCTGGCCGGACCAAGTCAGGCTCTGCGCCAGCAGGTTCTGGCAGGCGGCACAGATCAGAGCAGTCCTCCAACGCCCTCCATGTCTTGAGCAATTGCGCGAGTTGACTGTCGTTCGACGTCGTCCACGACACACAGCCGACGATGAAGGCGATCACCGAAGGTAACGGGGCCTTGGGCCAGACCTACGTGTCAATACCGCTACACTGATCGCATGAGCACCCACTATGGAAATGGGTGCTACGCGTGGGGGTTCAAGTCCCCTCGGACACGTTAAACCCCATGCAGGTAAACCACGTTTCGTGTGGTTCCTGGTGGGGTTTTCTGCATTCCACCCTTTCTTCAAGATCCGCACCCGCCGGACGAGGCCGCCGATTCGGGCCCCGGACGGGTGATCATGGACCGCTCGGGCTGTGTCGCCACGTCACCGGTGTCGCTCTCGTCAGTTGACCGGGAGGAGACAGCTGCGTCGCATCGCGCCACAGAGAAGGGCGTCCCGTGACTTCCGAGCAGGACAGCACAGCGGACGTGATCGTCGGGACGATGGTCACCGGGGCACTCGCCATGTCGGTGATTCCGACGGTGAACACCGTGGCCTTCATCGCCGCGATGGGCACCGGCGTGGTGGCGATCGGCGCTGCCTACGGCGTGCCGTTGTCGAAGGACGAGTCCTGGAAACTGGTGAAGCAGTTCCTCCAGGGTGCGGGTGCGGCGACAGCGGCGGCGTTCGGGGCCGGGAAGGTGCTCTCGCTCCTGCTGGCCACCACCGGAATCGGGTACGGCGCCGCGGTGGCGATCGACGCCTCGGTCGGGTCCGCCACCGCGTACGCCGTGGGTATGGCCGCCAAGTTCTACTTCAAGAACGACCGGAACATGCGACTCGCGCAGCAGAGGTTCCGGGAAGGTCTGCGCGAGAAGGGGATCGGCTGATCAGATGTCGGATTCCGTCTGGCAGGCACTGATCGAGGCACTCGCCGACGGCGGCGTCACCGATCCGCACGCAGCACTGGAGGCTCTGGCCGGCTGCGGAGTCGACGTGAACGACTTGTCCCCGGGTCAGGTCGTCGATGTCGTTCTCAACTCGCCGCACGGCCCGCTGTTCGGCCGCGGAAGCTACCACGGGACCTACGACGGCATTCCGAACTGCTGGTTCAGCAGTGACGGGAAGGTCTATGCCCCGGACGGGTCCTGCGTCGGCGGATATTGATCACCTGATCGAGGAGAGTAAGTGTGATTGTCGAGGACGCATCGGAGTTCACGCGGCTCAGCAAGAACCGGCGGCAGCTCATCTGCGTACGCCAGGGAACAACGACCGTGCCGGACCCGACGCAGGTCGTGGCGCAACCGCCGCCCAGCCAGGTCGTCGCCAACCGCCCGCTGGAGTCGGTGGAACTCGCCGCCTCGGTAGCGAAGAAGATCATTCAGGCGGGCCGGGCCAACCCGGCCGTGGCCATCGGTGCGGTCGGGGTCGCCGGAGTCGCGTTCGCCGGCACCTGGGCCTGGAAGTCCTGGGATTCCCGCCGGAAGGACAAGGCCGGCGTCACCTACGTGAGCCGGTCGGTGGCGGACGGGCTCGACTTCCCGGAAGGTCCGTACGTCCCTGGTGTGGTCTACGCTCTGCACCCGCTGATTGCCTCGACGTATGTGCGGGTGTGCAACCTGAATCTCTACGTCCTGCAGAGCCGGATCAGCGAATACTCCAAGATCATGCGGAGTCTCGGCGCGTGCGAGTTCGACGTGGAGGGCTCGGACGAGGACTCGATGGAGGTCCTCGGCCTGTCCTTTTCGCTGCCCGCGCCGGTGGCGACTCCGGTCGATGCGAGATTGGCCGGTAGGGCGACCGAGTCGGCTGCCGTCTCCTACTACTGGCGGGGCCCGGGCGGCAGACCCGACTTCGACCGGCGGGACTCGGTCTGGCTCGCCAAGGATCCCGTGCTGGCGGACATCGTGTCGGCGCGGCTCCAGGGGCGCCTCCACGAGACCAAGGTGGAGTTCCGGCCTGGAACCGAGATGGAGATCTCCCCGAAGCTCGCCGGCGTCCTGGCCGCCTCCAAACTCGATCTCGGTGGCCACCTTCGCCACACGACTTCCGCCTCGTTCCGGCTGCACGTGAAGTTCCCCGAGGGCGCCGTCTGATCCGAGCACCTGCCGAGGTTTGCCGGGACAGCGGTCCTGATCTTCGGTCGCTATGCTCCGCGCAGTAACTTCATCAGGGGAAATGTATCGATGATCGCTTCGCGCTGGCCAGCTCGGGCCGGTCTCGTTCTTCTTACCGCCGCCTCGGTCGCGCTGGTCGCCGGTCCGGCTCGGGCCGACGGTTCGGGGGACGCGGCCGCTGGGACTTCGAAGGTGACCTTCACCGCCGCCTACGGGGTCAAGAACACGGTGGTCATCACCCGTTCCGGGCGGACCGTCACCATCGACGACCGGGTCGCGATCACGCCCGGCAAAGGCTGTAAGCGGGTCAAGGGCGACAAGACCAAGGTCCGCTGCAAGACGAAGAAGACCCCTGCCCAGGTGGTCGTGAAGGTGTACGACCGCAACGACTCGGTGGTCAACAACAGCGACCTCAAGCTGGTGGCCCACGGCGGGGACGGCGCCGACAAGCTCGCCGGTGGGCCCAAGGGGGACGTGTTCTACGGCGACGACCCGTGCGACCGGGTCAACGCCGGAAACGACAAGATCTACGGCCGGGGCGGCAACGACACCATCGTGGCCGGGGACGGTGCCGACTACGTCTCCGCCGGTGACGGCGACGACACCGTGAACAGTGAGGGTGAGTGCGTCAACGGCCCGGACCGTTCCGGCAACGACGTGGTCTACGGCGGCAACGGGCGCGATCTCGTGTCGGCCGGGCCCGGTGACGACCGGATCTACGGCGGGAACGGCGACGACTTCCTCTACGGCTCGGTGGGCAGGGACCGGATCGAGGGCGGGGCGGGCAACGACGAGCTCTACGGTGACGAGGGTTCGAGCACGGCCGCGGCGGACGTTCTGCTCGGCGGCTCCGGGCGGGACCTGGTGGTCTACCACGGCTACACCAAGGCGGTCACCGTCGACCTGGACGGGGCCTCCCGCGACGACGGGATCGCGGGCGAGCACGACACGGTCGGCGCCGATGTCGAGGACATCTACGGCGGCTCCGGCAACGATCGCCTGACCGGGAACGCGGCAGCCAACGAGATCCACGGCTGGGACGGTGCCGACGTGATTCTCGGTGGCGGCGGCGCGGACCGCCTGCTCGGCTGGAACGGCGCGAACCAGGTTCACGGGGAGGCCGGCGACGACGACATCTCGGCGTCGAACCTGACCGGTGTCAGCGTTCTCGACGGCGGCTCCGGTACCGACGTGTGCTCGGGACACGCGGAGGCCTCGAACACTCTGGTCTCCTGCGAGGAAGAGCGTCGCTGGTAGTCCCTCCGGGGTGGCTTCCCGGCAGCGGCGGCCACCGCCGCTGCCGGGTCTCCGCTACGCCGGGCAGGTCGGCTGGTATGCCATCTCCGGGATGTAGGCGTCCCACTCGTCGGCCGTGAAACCTCCGCCGGCTGCCACGCAGGCGGCCGCAGCCGGCTCGTCCCGCAGGGCGGTCAGGGCCGTGTAGTCCCACAGTGCCGCGCGCCGGACCCCGGACTCGCCGCCGTCGGCCGTCAGCGTCCGGCCGTCCGGGTGTGGCAGCAGGATCTTCGACCCCAGGGCGGCGCGCCGCATCGACGCCATCCGGATCGGGCCGGACGGCTCTCCGACGTCCCAGAACGCCACCGCGCCGTCCTTCGAACCGGTCATCAGGGTCCGCCCGTCCGGCCCGAACGCCACCGACCACACCGCGGCCTTGGTACCGGTCAGGATCGCCTGCCGGCGAGGGCGGCCGGTCAGGGTCCACACTGCCGCGGTCCGGTCGGCGCTGCCGGTCACCAGCGTGCGCCCGTCGGGGCTGAACGCCGCGGCGAGTACGGCGTCGGCGTGTCCCTTGAGCGTCGCGCCCCGTACCGGATTCCCCCGGTCGGTCAGGTCCCAGAGGACGACCGACCGGCCCTCGCCGACGGCGACGGTGCGCCCGTCGGGGCTGAAGGCGATGGCGTCGACCCAGTCCACGCCGTCCAGGATGGTCACCGGGCCGGGGTCGGACGGGTCGGTGACGTCCCAGAGCATGACGGTGTACGCCCCGATGTCGATGGCGAGCGTGCGCCCGTCGGGGCTGAACGTCATGCGGCTGTCCAGATCCCAGCCGGGAATCCAGCCGAGCGGTTTCGGTGCGCCGGGGTCTTTCACGTCGGTGAACGTGATCCGTTCGCCGTACGTCATCCCGCTCGCGGCGATCACGTCGCCGGTGGGGCTGACCGCCGCCATGCTGATGCCCCCGTCCCGGATGCGCACGGTGCCACGCGCGACCGGGTGGGTCCGGTCCGAGACGTCCCAGATCGTCGCCGTCCCGTCGGCGTGGACGGTGGTCAGCCGTCGCCCGTCCGGGGTGAGGGCCGCCGTCACGGTCTGTCCGGTGGTCCCGTCAGCTTGGCCGACACCCGTCGGTTCACCGTGTGCCGCGGCGTTCCACAGGCTCAGCGTGCGGAGGCTGCCGACCACGGACAGGATCCGGCTGTCCTGGCTGAACGACATCGATCTCGGGGAGCCGCCCTGGTCGTTGAGCTCGATCATGGGTACCGGCGTGTCGGTCAGGTCCCAGAGCCGCGTCATGCCGGCGTCGTCGCCGCTGGCCATCGTCCGGCCGTCCGGGCTGAACGCCATGCTGTGGGCACGGACCGACGTCGTGGCGCCCCGCTGCGGCTTCGCCGGGTCGGCCAGGTTCCAGAACGCCAGCGTCCCCTCCTTGTCGCTGGTGGCCAGCAGGGGCCGGACCGGGTTGGCGACGGCCCGTGCCCAGCTGCCGGGCAGCGTGGCCACCCGCTGGGGGCGGGTGCGGTCGGTGATGTCCCAGACGGTTCCGGGCGCGCCGGCGGTCACCACGCTCCGGCTGTCGGGGCTGAACGCCAGCGGCGCCGGATATCCGCCGGTCTGCTGGGTGAGCATGGTGGGACGGGCGGGGTCGGTGACGTCCCACAGGGACCACACGCCGTAGTAGTCGACGGTGCCGAGCATCGTCCCGTCCGGGCTGAAGGTGTTCCATTTGCTCAGCTCGGACGGGACGGTGCCGACCCGCTTCGGATGTGCCGGGTCGGACACGTCGAACAGATGCGGCACGAGCGCGTAGTCGCCGGCGATCGCCAGCAGCTTCCCGTCCGGGCTGAAGACGGGCTGAGAGGTGAAGAGGAAGCCGTCGAGCGGGGCGAGCCGGACCGGGTCGGCACGGTCGGCGACGCTCCACAGGGCGGCGTTGAACTCGGACTCGACGACAGCGACGACGTCGCCGGGCCCGTGTGCGGCGTACCAGGCGTCGTTCATCGTGCCGGCCCGGCGGACGGAGCTGACGATTCCCGCCAGTTCCGTGCGTGCCTCGGTGCCCGGCTGGATCCGCTGCGCGGCGATCCCCAGCCGCAGCGCCGTCACCGGGTCGTTGTCCATCGTCGCTTTCGCCTGGTTGATCAGCCGTCGCCCGGCGGTGATCTTCTTCTGCTCCTCGGCGTTGGCCTCCTGCCGACGGGCCTCCGCCGCGGCTTCTCCCGCCTTCCGCTCGTTCTGCTCGGCCAGGATCTTCTGCCGGTCGGCCTCCGCCGCGGCCTCCCCCGCCTTCCGCTCGTTCTGCTCGGCGATCACCTTCTGCCGGTCGGCCTCCGCCGCGGCTTCTCCCGCCTTCCGCTCGTTCTGCTCAGCCAGAGCCTTCTGCCGGTCGGCCTCCGCCGCGGCCTCCCCGGCCATCCGCTCGTTCTGCTCGGCGATCGCCTTCTGCCGGTCGGCCTCGGCGGCGGCCTCCTCGGCCATCCGCTGCTGTTGCTGGGCGTTGTTCCGCTGCCGTTCGGTCTCGGCGGCGGCTTCCTCGGCGAGGCGTTGCTGCTGCTCCGCGATGATCCGCTGGCTTGCCGTCTCGCGCGCCGCCTGCTGTGCCAGCTCGCGTTGTTCCCGGGCCACGGCCTCCTGCTGGCGTGCCAGGGACTGGGAACGGGCGGCCAGTTCCTGCTGGCGGCGTGCGGCCTTCTCCTGCCGTCGTGCCTCGGCCGCCGCCTGCTGGGCCGAGGCTTGCAGTTCCCGGGCGCGTTTCTCCTGCTGCAGGCGTTCTTCGGTGGCGGCGTGCGCCCGGGCCTCCTGCGTCTGCGCGTTCTTCTTCTGGCGGCCGGCCTCCTCGGCGTACCGCTCGGCCTCGCCACGCTGGTGTGAGGCGTCCTGCTGCTGGCGCTGAGCCTCCACCGCCGCGGCGGTGGCCCGGTCGGCGTTGTGGTCGGCGAGCACGGCGGTCCCGGACGCCACCGCGGTGAGCAGGGCGACGGCCGCCACCGCCATCCGGCGCAGCCGGCGGCTCTGCCGGTGGTGCCGGAGATCCTCGCTCTCCAGTTCGTCCTTGCTGACCCCGTGCATCGGGGCGGCCAGTTCCGCGATCGCGTCCCGGAAGCGGATGTCGCGCAGGTTGAGCCTCTGGTCGTCGTGCACCCAGCGCAGGTCGAGGAAGAGCGGCTCCTCGGCGAACACACCACGCAGTGCGTCCGGTACGGCCGTCGAGTCCGCCGAGAGGTCGCCGAGCCGGGCGTCCCACCGCCATTCGCCGTCGGTCACCACGGGCAGGATCCGGTCGGCCGGTTTCGTCGCGATCCAGTACTCGATCTCCCGGTTCACCCAGGGTGACCGGGCCGCCGCCGGTGACGCGAGCAGCACGAACCACTCCGAGCCGTCCAGCGCCTTCTGGATCGACGACCACAGCCCGGGTGTCACCGACAGGCCGGTCTGGTCACGGAAGATCCACAATGCCCGGCGGCGGTGCCATGGCTTCGCGAGCCGGTGCAGTCCCCGCTGAACCGCCGGGGCCAGCTTGCCGTCAGCTGCATGGCTGTAGGAGATGAAGCCGTTGAAGCTCATGCCGGGTCCTGTCGTCGGTCGTGAACGCCGACCGATTGTGCACGCTGGAAGCCATCGGTGGAATCAGATACATCACTTCGCGGCACACCTGGGCGACGTGCACGATCCCACCCGGCGTGGCCGCCGGCGGCACCCTCCCCGCCCCGGCGCCGCCACGGCCGGTGACCGATGGAACCGCCGATTCGCCCCGTCGCCGCATGTAACCGCTTTCCGCGGGGCCCTGAATTGGCTCGGAACACCACATTTCCCGGAACAGGGCCTGCCGCATATCCGGGAAGTGTCGGCACATACCCCACCATTGATCGGTTATGCCTGAGTTGATCAACATCGAATCACATTCCCCGCGGAGGCCTCCGCACCGAATCTGCTACGGTACGGCGCCGCAGTAGTTGATCACTGCGGTTGATGGAAAACGGGGAACAAGGTTTGTTAAAAAAATTGCCATCGGCAGACGATTCCACTTTCGCCCGGAGTCCGCTCCACGGGCGTACGGGTCGCATTTTCGCCATCGGTGTGGCGGTAGCGTCAGTTCTCGGAATGACCGACGGCGTGGTGGCTCAGCCCGCGTCGGCGAACCCCGCAACGCCCGCGGCGGAGGTGGCCGCGCCAGGGGCCGGGACACAGCAGACCATCGAGCGCCCTGACCGGAAGACGGCGATCGCGGCCGCGATGGAGACGGGTCAGCGTGTTCGGATCACCTCGCTGACGTCCGAGACATCCGAATACTTCGCCCTGCCGTCCGGGGCGGTCGAGGCCAGCGTCGCCGCCGGTCCCGTGCGGATCCGCCGCGACAACGGCTGGACGCCGGTCAACCTCGACCTGCGGAAGGCCGCGGACGGCTCGGTGGTTCCGGTGGCACATCCCATCGGACTGAAACTCTCCGGTTCACGGACCGGATCGGGGACGCTGGCGTCGCTCGGCGACGGTGCCGGTGTCGTCAACATGGAGTGGCCCTCAGCATTGCCGGAGCCGCAGCTCGACCGGAACAAGGCCGTCTACCGGGAGGTCTCGCCCGGTATCGACGTGGTGGTCGAGGCGACCCGCTCGGGCTTCGAGCAGTTCGTCGTGGTCAAGACCCCGGCGGCACTGCCCGCCGTGAAGAGCCTGTCCTTTCCTCTGACCGGCGCCGGCGTGGGTTCGGTGACGGAGGACTCCACGGGGTCGCTCGAGGTCAAGAACCGGCAGGGCAAGACCATGGGAACCGTGCCCACGCCGCTGATGTGGGACGCCCAGCTGGCGCCCAACGGCGAGACCCCGGCCCGGACCGCCGAGATCGACGTGGCCGTGCGGAAGCCGGCGAAGCCGTCGGGGGCCAGGACCCTCGCTCGAAGCGAGCCGGAGCCGACCGGTTCGGTCACTCTCCAGTTGAACCCCGACCAGGCGTGGCTGACCGACCCGAAGACCAGGTACCCGATCACGATCGACCCGCAGATCAGCAAGCTGACCACCTACTTCGACACCACCGTCTCCGAGGGCACGTCGGCTGACCAGGGCGGCGCGGACTACCTGCGCCTGGGGGTGACGACGTCGGCATCGCCGAAGAAGTCGCGAACCTTCGTCAAGTGGAACACCTCGGCGCTACGCGGCATGGAGATCACGGCAGCGCGTACCTACTTCTACAACTGGTATTCGACGACGTGCAGCAAGACGTCGTGGGAGATCTGGACGACGGAGCCGGCCGACGCGGACACCCGATGGGCCAACCAGCCCCGGTGGCTGACGAAGGAGGCGACGTCGACCGAGACGAAGGGCTTCAACTCCTCCTGCAACGACGGCTGGGTGTCGATCGACTCGCGCACCTTCTTCCAGCGTGCGGCGGCGGCCGACAGTTCGTGGGGCCACATGGGAGTACGGGCGACCAACGAGGCCGACACGAAGCAGTGGAAGGAATTCCGCTCCCGTAACGCCGACGACACCGCTCAGGTGCCCTACTCGACGATCACCTACGAAAGCGGTGAGGGCGAGTTCGCCGTGATGGCGGGAGCCGGGATCACCGAAGGCATGGAGATGACCGGCGCGGAGATGGAGAACAAGCTCGTCGCCATGGGCTACACCCGTGCCCAGATCGACCAGGCGATCGTGCCCGCCGCCGACGCCTCCGCCTCCTCCGCGCTGGAACCGCCGGCGGCCGAGGGCACTCCGGAGCCCCTGGACCCGAACGACGACACCGCGTTCAACGAGGCATGGACGGCTTCGGGCGGCGAGGGTAGCCCGCCTCCGGTCGAACCCGACGCGCCGAGCTCGGGACGGGGATCGGCCGAATACGCACCGGTTCCGGTCGAGCCCCCGACCGTGGGAATCATGAGTGCCTACACTCGCGTCGCCGCCTGGCGGGAAGTGCGTGGTGTGCACACGGTCATCCGGGAAGGTGTCGCCAATTTCGATTCGAACGGCAACATCACGGGCCATAACCTGGAGAAGATCGACCGCAAGCACAATCTGACGGTCCGGGTTCTCCAGATCACCACGAAACGACCGCAGTACTGGTATCACGTCAACGGTAAGAAATACACCTACGAAAGCTACCCGGTCCATAAGATGCGTTGCACGTGGTCGGGCATCATCCGACGGTGCAAGAGCCTGAAGAAGACGGCGATCGTGGCCTCGGTCGATTTCCGGCTCCTGCGGGACGGGTACAGTTTCGGATTCCCCACGGCGTACTGCAACACCTACGTCGGACGGTGCCCGAACTGGGTCAAGAACGCGATCGGTTAAAACGGAGGACGAGACCGAGGTCGCCGCACGGTACGCGGCGGCCTCGGTCGCTCGGTCGAAAATGACCCGTGATCGGAGTTCGATGGGATTTCCTGAGCCTGCCAACCTGTCTCTCCCGGACGTACTCGTAGCCCCTGACCTGGTGGGAAGCAGCGGCTTCCGGGCGCGGGTGGGTGGCGAGGTGTCCGTGACTCTGACCGCTCACTCGTACCGCTGGGACCATGTGGCCGAGGGCGACCGCCGGCCTGAGGTCGTGCGGGCCACGTCCAGTTCCGACCAGCAGGCGGAGATTTTCCTGACCGGAGTCGTACTGCCCCTGAACGGCACGTCCGAGCTGGGGGGATGGGTACTGGACCTCGCCGGAGTCCCGATCCACGTCACCGCTCAGGACGAGACCGAGGCTGCCCCCGACGCCGGCACCTGGGTACGCCTGCGAGGAACCGTCAGCGTCGCCGACGACTACGTCGTGGACGAGTTGGAGCCCGCGTTGCGGCGCCCCATGGCCTACCGCTGGCGTGTGCAGGCCATCACGAGACTCGTACCGACCGGCGGTCACGGCGAACGGAGATTCCGTGCCCAGCCCGCGGAAGCAATTGTTCGCACCGCGGAGGCCAGCGGCTATCTGGTGGATCTGCACCGGACAGTCACCGGGGACGATGCCGGTCGATCCCGGTAGGGGGCGGGATAGGGGTGTCCGGGAGCGGCGGCGTGGAATCGAATGGCGGGACGAACCGTAGGGACGGCCAGTCAGGAGCGGCGCCATGACGATCATTCAGGAGGCGGCCGAGGAGGACGCCCGGCTCGGACCGGCTCCGCAGGAGGCGCCCGAGCCGGAGGACGCCCGAACGGCTGCCGCCCGGCTGCGGCGGATCCGGCGGGAGGTGCTGGACGGGCCCGGTGACGACGCCACCCGCAGACAGCACGCCCGGGGCAAACTCACCGTCCGGGAACGCATCGCCCTGTTGTTCGACGACGGGCGGTTCACCGAGATCGACGGCCTGCGGCGGCACCGGGCGTCCGGGTTCGGGCTGGAGAAGCGGCGGCCCTACACCGACGGGGTGGTGACCGGGTGGGGGCCGGTCAACGGGCGGACCGTGTTCGTCTACGCGCACGACTTCCGGATCTTCGGAGGTGCCCTCGGTGAGGCGCACGCCGAGAAGATCCACAAGATCATGGACCTGGCCGAGGCCGCGGGCGCCCCGATCGTCGGGCTGTGCGACGGGGCCGGGGCACGGATCCAGGAGGGTGTCTCGGCGCTGGCCGGCTACGGCGGGATCTTCCAGCGCAACGTACGCAACTCCGGTGTCCTCCCGCAGATCAGCGTGATGCTCGGCCCGTGCGCCGGCGGTGCCGCCTACTCACCGTCGCTGACCGACTTCGTGTTCATGGTCCGCGACCGGTCGCAGATGTTCGTGACCGGGCCGGACGTCGTGCAGACGGTGACCGGCGAGACGATCACGATGGAGGAGCTCGGCGGCGCGGACGTGCACGCCACCAAGTCCGGGGTCGCGTCGTTCGTCCACGACGACGAGCAGGAGTGCCTGGCGGACGTGCGTTACCTGCTGTCGCTGCTGCCGTCGAACAATCGGGAGCAGCCGCCCGCCCTGCCGGTCCACGATCCCGTCGACCGCCGCACCGACGCGCTGCTCGACCTGGTGCCGGCCGACCCGCGCCGGGCGTACGACATCCGCGCCGTCGTCGGTGAGATCGTCGACGACGGTGAGTTCCTGGAGGTGCACGAGGGCTGGGCGCCGAACGTGGTGGTCGGCCTGGCCCGGCTGGGCGGCCGGGTGACCGGTTTCGTCGGCAACCAGCCGAGCCGGTTCGCCGGGGTGCTGGACATCGCGTCCAGTGAGAAGGCGGCACGGTTCGTCACCATGTGCGACGCGTTCAACATTCCACTGGTGACGCTGGTGGACGTGCCGGGATTCCTGCCCGGCGTCGACCAGGAGCACGGCGGGGTGATCCGGCACGGCGCGAAACTGCTGTACGCCTACTGCAACGCCACGGTCCCGCGGGTGCAGGTCATCCTGCGCAAGGCGTACGGCGGCGCGTACATCGTGATGGACTCCCGCTCGATCGGCTGTGACGTGTCGCTGGCCTGGCCGACCAACGAGATCGCGGTGATGGGTGCCGAGGGTGCCGCGAACGTGGTCTTCCGGCGGCAGATCAGTGCCGCCGCCGATCCGGACGCGGCCCGGGCGGCCAGCATCGCCCAGTACCGCGACGAGCTGATGCACCCCTACTACGCCGCCGAGCGGGGCCTGGTCGACGACGTGATCGAACCGGGCGAGACCCGGGTGCGCCTGATCGACGCCCTGACCGCGCTGGAGTCGAAGGCCCGTACCCTGCCTGGCCGTAAACACGGCAATCCGCCGCAATGACCATCGTGGTCCGGGGCGGCCCCCTCACACCGGCCGAACTGGCCGCCCTGACCGCCGTCCTGCTCAGCCGGCGCGGCCCGGCGGTGGACGACGCCCCGCCGGTGCGGCCCCGCGCGACATGGGACCGGGCGGCGCTGTCCACCTCCTGGGCGTCCCGGCCGTTGCCGGGCTGGCGCCCCCGATGAGCGGAGCCAACGAGCATGCCGATCAAGAAGGTCCTCATCGCCAACCGCGGCGAGATCGCCGTCCGGGTCGTCCGGGCCTGCCGGGACGCCGGGCTGACCAGCGTGGCCGTCTACGCCGACCCGGACCGGGACGCGCCGCACGTCCGGCTGGCCGACGAGGCGTACGCCCTCGGCGGTGACAGCCCGCTCACCAGCTATCTCGACATCGGCAGAGTGCTGGCCGCGGTGTCCCGCTCGGGCGCCGACGCGGTGCACCCGGGCTACGGCTTCCTCTCCGAGAACGCCGAGTTCGCCGAGGCCGTACTGGCCGCCGGGGTCACCTGGGTCGGTCCGCCGCCGGAGGCGATCCGCCTGCTCGGCGACAAGGTGTCGGCCCGGGCGATCGCGCAGCGGTCCGGCGCTCCCCTGGTCGCCGGGACTCCCGGGCCGGTCGGCGACGCGGCGGAGGTCGAGGCGTTCGCCCGGGCGCACGGTCTGCCGATCGCGATCAAGGCGTCCTACGGCGGTGGCGGCCGCGGCATGCGGGTGGTGCGCCACCCGGAGGAGATCACCGAGGCGTACGAGTCAGCCGTCCGCGAGGCCACCGCGGCGTTCGGTCGCGGCGAGTGTTTCGTCGAGCGCTACCTGGACCGTCCCCGGCACGTCGAGACCCAGTGCCTGGCCGACCGCTACGGCACCGTCGTCGTCGTGTCCACCCGGGACTGCACACTGCAACGACGCCACCAGAAGCTGGTCGAGGAGGCACCGGCCCCGTTCCTGACCGCCGAACAGGACGCCGAGCTCTACGCCGCGTCGAAGGCGATCCTGCGTACCGCCGGTTACGTCGGCGCCGGCACCGTGGAGTTCCTGGTCGGCGCGGACGGCACGCTGTCGTTCCTGGAGGTCAACACCCGCCTGCAGGTGGAGCATCCGGTGACCGAGCAGGTGACCGGGCTGGACCTGGTGGCCGAGATGCTGCGGATCGCCGACGGTGGCATGCTCGACTACCCGGATCCGCCGGTCCGCGGGCACGCGATCGAGTTCCGGGTGAACGCCGAGGACCCGGGCCGGGGTTTCCTGCCCACACCGGGCACGGTCACCGTGTTCCGTCCGCCGGGCGGCCCGGGAGTGCGGCTCGACGCCGGCGTGGAGGCCGGTACGGTCGTCGGCCCGGCCTGGGACTCGCTGCTGGCCAAGCTGATCGTGACCGGCGCGACCCGGGCCGAGGCGCTGCGCCGGGCGGCCCGCGCGCTCGCCGAGTTCGAGGTTGCCGGGGTGCCCACGGTGCTGCCGTTCCACCGGGCGGTGGTGGCCGATCCGGCGTTCGCGCCCGAGGTCACCGGTGACGGCGGGCCGTTCACCGTGCACACCCGGTGGATCGAGACCGAGTTCGCCGCCGACCTGCCCGCTGCCACGCCGGTGGTCACCGAGGCGGCCGACGACCCGCGGGAGACCGTGGTCGTGGAGGTGGACGGGCGGCGGGTCGCGGTCACCCTGCCGGCCGCACGGGTCACGGCCACGCCGGCGACGCCGCAGCCGGCCCGGCCGGCACGCCGCGGCTCCGGTCGTGGCGCCGCGGTGCTGGACCAGAACACGCTGACCGCGCCGATGCAGGGCACGATCGTGAAGGTGGCCGTCGCAGACGGGCAGTACGTGCGGGCCGGTGAACTGGTGGCGGTGCTGGAGGCGATGAAGATGGAACAGCCGCTGCACGCTCACCGCGACGGCACGGTCAGCGGCATCCGGGCCGAGGCGGGCAGCGCGGTGACCACCGGCTCGGCGATCTGCGACATCATCGGCTGATCCCGCCGCGGAACGCCTGGACCAAGTGTTCCGCGGCCTCGGTCGCGGAACACCCACCGGTGCGGACACGCCGCTGGAGGTCCGGGAGCAGGCGCCGCACCTCCGGGTCGGCGCGCAGCTGCGCCATGACCCGCTCCTGGAGCAGGGCCCACAGCGACGCGGCCTGCTTCTCGGCCAGTGCCGCCGGGTGGCCGGACGCGGCCCGGTGCCGGGTCACCGCCGCCCACACGTCGGTGATGCCGGTGTTCTCGACCGCGCTGCAGGTCAGCACCGGCGGCCGCCACGATGTGCCGGACGGGTGCAGCAGCCGCATCGCGGTGGACAGTTCGGCGGCGGCACGGCGGGCGTCGGCGGCCCGCGAGCCGTCGGCCTTGGTGACGGCGATGACGTCGGCGAACTCCAGGACACCGCGTTTGACACCCTGCAGCTCGTCGCCGGCTCCGGGCTGGGCCAGCAGCAGCAGCGTGTCCACCATCGCGGCCACCGCGGTCTCGGACTGGCCGACACCGACCGTCTCGACCAGCACCACGTCGTATCCGGCGGCCTCCATCACGACGATCGCCGCACGGGTCGCCGCGGTCACCCCGCCGAGGGTTCCGGCGCTGGGTGACGGGCGGACGAACGCCGCCGGATCCGCCGCGAGCCGGCCCATCCGGGTGCGGTCGCCGAGGATGCTGCCGCCGCCGCGCGGGGACGACGGGTCGACGGCCAGGACCGCGACCCGGCGCCCGCCCGCCGTCAGGGTGGTGCCGAGCGCCTCGACGAAGGTGGACTTGCCGACACCGGGCGGGCCGCTGACCCCCACCCGGACGGCGTGCCCGGCGTGCGGGGTGAGCGCGCCGAGCAGCCGCTCGGCGGTGTCGCGGTGGTCCGGGCGGATCGACTCGACCAGGGTGAGGGCACGCGCCACCCACACCCGGTCGCCGGCGAGCACGCCCTCGACAGCGCGGGACAGGTCGGTGGCTCGCATGGTCAGGCCGGCGCGTCCGGCCGTACCGCGAGCAGGGAAAGAACCTCGAGGGCCGCCTCCGCGAGTGGCGTGCCGGGCCGGAAGACCGCCTGCGCCCCCGCGGCCCGCAAGGCCGCATGGTCCTGCTCCGGGATGACGCCACCGGCCACCAGCAGGATGTCGGGCCGGCCCAGCCGGTCCAGCTCGGCGCGCAGCGCCGGGATCAGCGTCAGATGTCCGGCGGCCAGCGAGTTCACGCCCACGATGTGCACGTCGGCCTCGATCGCCTGGCGGGCCACCTCGTCCGGGGTCTGGAACAACGGGCCGACGTCGACGTCGAAACCGAGGTCGGCGAACGCGGTGGCGACGACCTTCTGGCCGCGGTCGTGGCCGTCCTGGCCCATCTTGGCGACCAGGATCCGCGCCCGGCGGCCCTCGGCCTCGAGGAACTCGTCGGCGGCCCGGCGCGCCCGGCCGACCGCGCCGGCCGCACCGGCCTCCTGGTCGTAGACGCCGGTGACGACCCGCACCTGCCCGGTGTGGCGGCCGAAGACCCGCTCCAGCGCGTCGGACATCTCACCCACGGTGGCACCGGCGGCGGCCGCCCGCACCGACAGTTCGAGCAGATCGGCATCACCGGCGGCACCCTCGGTGAGCGCCCGCAACGCCGCCTCGCAGGCCGCACCGTCGCGTTCGGCACGCAGCCGGCGCAACTTCGCGCACTGCTCGGCCCGGACCGCGGTGTTGTCCACGGTGCGGATCTCCAAGGGCTCCTCGGTCTCCGGCCGGTTGCGGTTGACGCCGATCACCGGCTGCCGGCCGGTGTCGATCCGGGCCTGGGTACGGGCAGCCGCCTCCTCGATCCGGGCCTTGGGCAGACCGGCGTCGATGGCACGGGCCATGCCACCGGCCGCCTCGATCTCGTCGAGGTGCTCGCGGGCCCGCCGGGCGAGGTCGGCGGTGAGCCGTTCGACGTGGTGGGAGCCGCCCCACGGGTCGGCCACCCGGGTGGTGCCGGACTCGTGCTGGAGCACGAGCTGGGTGTTACGGGCGATCCGCGCCGAGAACGGGGTGGGCAGGGCCAGCGCCTCGTCCAGGGCGTTGGTGTGCAGCGACTGGGTGTGGCCCTGGGTGGCGGCCATCGCCTCCACGCAGGTACGGATCACGTTGTTGAACGGGTCCTGCGCGGTCAGCGACCAGCCCGAGGTCTGGCAGTGCATGCGCAGCATCAGCGACCGGTCGTCGCGCGGCTGGAACTCGCGGACCAGCGACGTCCACAGCAGCCGGGCCGCCCGCAGCTTGGCGACCTCGGTGAAGAAGTCGGCGCCGACCGCCCAGAAGAACGACATCCGGGGGGCGAACGCGTCGACGTCCAGGCCGGCGGCGACACCGGCCCGCAGGTACTCCACGCCGTTGGCCAGGGTGTACGCCAGTTCCAGGTCGGCGGTCGCCCCGGCCTCGTGCATGTGGTAGCCGGAGACCGAGATCGAGTTGAACCTCGGCATGTGCCGCGCGGTCCAGCCGAGGATGTCGGAGACGATCCGCATCGACGGCCCGGGCGGGTAGATGTAGGTGTTGCGGACCATGAACTCCTTGAGGACGTCGTTCTGGATGGTCCCGGTCAGCTGTTCCGGTGCGACACCCTGCTCCCGGGCCGCCACCACGAACAACGCCATGATCGGCAGGACGGCGCCGTTCATGGTCATCGACACGCTCATCCGGTCCAGCGGGATGCCGTCGAACAGCTGCCGCATGTCGAGGATCGAGTCGATCGCCACCCCGGCCATCCCGACGTCACCGGCGACCCGCGGGTGGTCGCTGTCGTAGCCGCGGTGGGTGGGCAGGTCGAACGCGACCGACAGGCCCCTCTGCCCGGCCGCGAGGTTACGCCGGTAGAAGGCGTTCGACTCGGCCGCGGTGGAGAACCCGGCGTACTGGCGGATGGTCCACGGCTGGGTGGCGTACATCGTCGGATAGGGGCCCCGGACGAACGGCGGCAGCCCGGGATAGCCGATCTCGGTCACTCGAATTCCTCCGCGTAGCGGTGCCCGGACGGCACGCCGTCCGGTGTGGCCGGTCGATCAGGGATCTCGTCCGGATCGGGAAAGGCGGTGACCCCGACGATGGTGGTACGGCCATTCGCGATGTCGTCACGACGCCGGTCACGGGTCGCGGCCAGCCGTTTCTCGATCAGCCCGGACTCCAGGGCAGCCGCCGCGCCGCCACCGTTTTCGATCTCGGTGAACCAGTCCCACGCCGCGCCTGCCAGCCCGTCGGTGAGACTCTCGACGAACCACGAGCCACCGGCCGGGTCCGCCACCGCACCCAGCCGGGACTCGTCGAGCAGGATCGCGCCGGTGTTGCGGGCCACCCGGCGGCCCAGCTCACTGGGCGACTCCAGCACGTCGTCGTAGGGCCGGACAGTCACCGCGTCCGCGCCGCCGACACCCGCACCGAAGCAGGCCAGCGTGGCGCGCAGCATGTTGTTCCAGGGGTCCCGGACGGTCATCATCGCGCCCGACGTCACCGCGTGCTGCACCTGGACGGCAGCGCCCGGGGCCGCGCCGAAGAGCTCGGCCACCCGCGCCCACAACCGCCGGGCGGCCCGCAACTTGGCGATCGTCGCGAACTGGTCGGCGGTCGCGGCATACCGGTGCTCGATCTGCTGGAACGCCTCCCCCGCGGTGAGCCCGGCACCGGTCATCCGCCGCAGGTACTCGACGGCCACGGCCAGCCCGCAGCCCAGTTCCTCGGCGTCGCTGCCACCCGCGTCGTGGTGGACGGTGGCGTCGACGGTGAAGGCCCGCAGCCCGGGGAAGGATCGCGCGCAGCGCACGGCCAGGGCGGTGGCGTCCTCGCCAGGCACGCGACGGGTGATCGGGTCGGCGCCGAGGCCGCCTTCGAGTGGTCCGGGCAGGCCGGCGGCGTACCGCAGAAGGGTCTCCGCCGCCGCGGCCAGGTCGTCGCCGGCGTCCAGCACGATCGTGTGCGCGGCCGGGTCGATCTCGGCGAGCACGCCGGTCAGACCGGCGCCACCCGCGACCCACAGCGAGGTCACGCCGGCGTCCAGGTCCCGGCGGGCTTCGCCCGGATCGGCGATGCGGTGGTGCTGCCGGATCCGCCAGCCGCCGGCTTCGCGGGCTCCGCTGCGGGGGTACGGATGACCGGCGTCCTCCTCGGTGTAGAGGGGCCGGATCTCCACACCGTCGTAGGTGGTCGTGGTGAGCAGTCGCTCCACATCGGCCGGGTCGACGCTGCTCCCGCTGGTACGGCTCAGCGCCCGCGCCGCCAGGGAACGCCAGCGCTCCCGGTCCGTGGTCGTGTCCACTACCGGCCGAGCGATCGTTCGAAACCGGCCGGCACCAGGACGTCGTCGCGGCACAGGTCACGCACCGAGTCACGGCCCAGGGCGAGCAGCGCCGAGTCGATGCCGTTGCGCAGCACGTCCAGCACGTTCTCCACACCGGCCTGCCCGTTGGCGGCCAGCCCCCACAGATAGGCCCGCCCGGCCAGCACCGCACGGGCGCCCAGGGCGAGCGCCTTGACCACGTCACCGCCGCGGCGGATGCCGCCGTCGAGCAGCACCTCCACCTGGTCGCCGACAGCCTCGGCGACGGCCGGCAGGGTCCGGATCGCGGCCGGTGTCCCGTCCAGGTTGTTACCGCCGTGGTTGGAGACCGAGATGGCCGTGACACCGCAGGCCACCGCCCGGCGCGCGTCGTCGACCCGGGTCACACCCTTCAGCAGGAACGGCCCGTCCCACTGCTCCCGCAGCCAGCGGATGTCCTCCCAGCTCGGCGGCGCGGTCTGCATCCATTCGCCGTAGGCGGCGAAGAAACCGGGTGCCTCGGCACCGCGCGGCACCATGTTGGGCACCGTGAGGTCGGGCAGCCGGCGACTGCGCGCGTAGGAGAGGAGCCAGCGCGGCCGGACGGCGACCTCCGGGGCGAACCGCACCGCCTCCCGCAGGTCGATCCGCTGCGGGATGTAGGGGCTGCCCCAGTCCCGGGAGTGCGAGAACGACCAGTCGAGGGTGACGATCAGCCCGGCGGCCCCGGCGGTACGCGCCCGGTCCATCCGGGCCAGCATCTGGTCGCGGCTGCCGCACCAGTAGACCTGGAAGAACGTCATCGGGTTGGCCGCGACGACCTCCTCGATCGGTTTGCTGCCGAACGAGCTGAGCCCGATCGCGGTGCCCCGCGCGGCGGCGGCACGGGCCACCGCGACCTCACCGTCCGGGTGCACGGCCTGCACCCCGGTCGGCGAGATCAGCACCGGCAGGGCCAGCGACCGCCCGAGGACGGTGGTGGTCAGGTCGCGTTTGCCGCTCAGGCCGGCGGTGTGCGGGGCGAAGCCGATCTCGTCGAAGGCGTCGACGTTGTCGCGCAGGGTGATCCCCCGCTCGGAGCCGGCCAGGATGGCCTTGTACACCGAGGCGGGCAGGCGTCTCCGGGCCCGGCGCTGGGCTTCGGCGACGCTCTCGAACCAGGCGTTGCTCATCTCGTCGGCCTCTCGTCTCGCAGGGGATGCCGGTTGATCACCGGCCGCAGTGGTTCGGTGGTGCGCTCCCGCAGGCAGCCCGCCCAGACACCGGCGCCGTAGGCGATGTCGTCGGCGATGCTGTCCGCGACGAACCGGACCGGGCCGGTCGACGAGCGCCGGGGCAGCCAGGCGGTGAGAGCCGGCCCGAGCAGCAGCGACGCCGCGGCGAGCCGTCTGCCCCAGCGGCGGGCCGGTGTCCGGCCGCCGGGCGCCACCAGCACGGCGGCGAGCAGCGGTGACGCGAACCGGGTGGCGTACCGGCCGGTGCCCAGCCAGGTCTGGCGGACGGCTTCGGCCATGGCGGGCACGGTCCCGGCCTCGGGCACGCCGGCCTTTCGCAGGGTCCGCAGCATCGCGAACACGGAGGCGGTGAACGCGGCTCCGGCCAGCGTGGGGCGGCGGGCCAGCAGTCCGGCGACGGTCAGGGCGGGCCACGGATGCAGCTCCAGCGGCGACATCGCGCCGGGATGGCGTACGGCCAGCGGCGCCACCGACGTGCCGTAGTGGAAGCGCCGTGCCAGCAGCGCGGCCCGGGTGGCCGGCTCCTCGTGGGCCACGCGCACCGACGGGTCGTACCGCACCAGCCAGCCGGCCCGGTGCAGCCGCCAGACCAGGTCGACGTCCTCGCCGGGCCGCAGCGCCACCTCGAAGACGTCGCCGTCGCGTTCCATCTGACGTAGCGCCGACGTGCGGGCCAGCAGCGCCGCGGTCGGCACGTAGGGAACCGGGGTCCGGGCGACGACACGGGCCGGCCGGTCACCCATGTCGAGCGCGCACGGCCCGTCCCCGGCGGCGACCACCCGCGGCGCGGCCACCGCGACCAGCGGGTCGGCGAAGTGTGCCGCCAGCTGCTCCAACCAGCCGTGCACCGGCCGGCAGTCGCTGTCGACCAGGGCCACGAGCTCGGTGGTGACATGCCGCAGGCCGGTGTTGCGGGCGGCGGCCGGTCCCCCGTTGATGTCCCGCCGGACGAGGGTGGCGCCGTGCCGGGCGGCCACCCCGGCGACCACCCGCGGGTCGGTGGTGGCGTCGTCGACGACGATCACCGGGTGCCGGTCACCGAGTCCGGTGAGGCAGCGGTCGAGCATCTCCGGTCGCCCGCGCACCGGCACGACCACGGTGATCGCCGGGGTCGTGGCCGGTTCGGGCGGCAGGGGGTGGGCGAGTCCCTCGTCGGTCATCCGGCGGGCCAGGATCCCCTCGGCACGCGACGTGACCGTTCCGCTCTCCAGGCGCTGCCAGAGGGCCTGCCCGGCAGCGGTCAGGCGCAGTATCCGGGCCGGCGATCCACCGAACCACAGGTCGCCGGTGAGGCGCAGCGTCGCCGGATCGAGGTCGACCCGGAAGCCCACCGGCAGCGGCGGCCGCGCGGTCACAGCACCGGCCCGCCGTCCACCAGGACGCGCGGCGACAGCACCGGCCCGCCGTCCACCAGCACGCGCGGCGACAGCACCGGCCCGCCGTCCACCAGCACGCGCGGTCACAGCGCCAGCCCGCCGTCCACCGGGACGACCGCGCCGGTCATGCCGCTGCTGTGCGGCCCGGCGAGGAAGGCCAGCACCGCCGCGATCTCCCCGGCCCGCAGGAGCCTGCCGATCGGCTGTTGCGCGGCGAAGTCACCGGCGCCGCCCAGGTCGTAGAGGCGGGCGCTCTCGTCGAGGATCGGGGTGGCCGTCGAACCGGGGCTGACCGCGTTGGCGGTCACACCGTGGGCGGCGAGTTCGACGGCGAGGGCACGGATCAGGCCGGCAACGCCCGCCTTGGCCGCGCAGTACGCCGCGAGCAGGGGCAGTCCCCGGGTGGCGGCAGCCGAGGCGACGGCCAGGAACCGGCCGTGGCGTGGCGGCTCCCGCCGCAGCAGGGCGGGCACCGCCGCCCGGGCCAGAGTCAGGACGCCGCCGAGGTTGACGTCGAGCACCGCCCGTTCCTGGTCGATCGGCACCTCCCACTGCGGCACCCCACCGGCGATCACCCCGGCCGCGGCGACGGCGGCGTCCAGTCCACCCCAGTGCTGTTCGGCCTCGGCGACCGCGGCCAGGACCGTGTCGTGGTCGCGGACGTCACCGATGAAGGCCCTGACCCGTCCCGGACGACCGGCCCGGCGGCCTGCCTCCGCGACCACCCCGGTCAGTTCGGCGGCGCTGCCGAGGGGGTACGGCAACGCCGGATCGCCGGCGGCGAGGTCCATCGCCAGCACCGCCCAGCCCTGCTCGGCGAGCGTCAGCACGGTCGCGGCACCGATGCCACGGGCCGCGCCGGTCACCACCGCACACCGGGGTTCCGGGCTCAACCGGCACGCACCATGTGCCAGCGGTGGCCGAACCGGTCGCCGACCGTGGCGGCGTCACCGGTCCGCTCGACCGTCGCGCCGGCCTCGGCGAACCGCAGCAGCACCTGGTCCATGTCGGCCCCGGTGAGGACGAGCTCGCTGGGACCGGCGGCCGGGACGACCGGGTGCGGTCGCCACCACGGGGTGCCGACACTCAGCAGGTAGTCGCCGACCCGGATGTCGACGTGCAGGACGCGACCGTCGAAGAGGGACTCACGACTCGACTCGACGCCCCCGAACACCGCGGTGTAGAAGAGCACCGCCGCGTCCGCGTCGTCGACCTCAACGTGCCGCCGCATGGATTCGCCGTTGACGGTCACCGCCGACGCCTATTCCGCGATGCGGGTCCGGGTGACCCAGTCGAAAATGACGAAACCGTCGTCCGGATTCTGCACGGAACGGCGCTGGAAATGCTCGTACCCACCCCAATGTTCGACCTTTATCCGGTCGTCGCTCTCCGGCGCGGCGCATCGCCGCAGCTCAGCGGGGAGACTGTCCGGCCCGCCCGCCAATAGTGCGGACATTGCCTTGGTCACCGTTCCCGGTAGAACGTTCATGATCAGCACCTCCGTCGATGTGTGAAGTACCGTGCCGAAACCGTATCCGCGGGATTTCGCGGGCTGAACCCCTCAACGCACCCCTATGGACGCCGGGGGAACCGCCGCACCGCCGCGGCTCAGCCACCCCTGCTCGTCGAAGCCGCGGCGCAGGTACATCAGGTCCCGGAGCAGGCCGCTGGACGTGACCGGCTGGGCACGGCCGGTGCTCACCACGCCGTGCAGCGGCAGCGACCCCAGCGACGCCCAGCGCAGCCGGCCCTCGGCGTCCAGATAGCTGCGGCTGCGGCCCCGGTTGTCCGGATGCAGGCAGTACGGGATGTCCAGGTAGCCCCGCCGGAACGCCGCGATCAGCGCCTGCCCGATGTCCTCGTGCAGGTCGAGCACGGCATGCACCAGAGCGGCCGCCTCCGCATAGGTCTGTGAGTCGGCCGGCTCGTCCGCGACGACCGCCGGGCTCTGCCGCGCGGTGGTGTAGGCGTGCTCCAGCGCCTCCACGTTCTCCGCGATGGTCGGGATGCGCATCGACTCGGCGACCGTCTTGACGATGAGCCGTTCCGAGCCGGTCGCCGCGGCCAGTTCGGCGGCCTCCCCCAGCAGGCGCAGCGCCCCGCGCGGGGTGGTCGGGTAGACGCCCATGTACGCGTAGATGACGATGTGCCAGTCGGGTGTGGGCAGCAGCTCGCGGCAGAGCCGGCGCAGCGCCGTCACGGCCTCGCGGTCCTGCTCGGCGTTGGTCTGCTGGGCGTAGCTGACCGACACGCTGCGGATGCCGTGCTGGTGGAAGAAGATCGCCTCCAGCACGCTGATCGCCACCAGCTGGCTGGGCGGGCAGAGCTGGCCCAGCATGCAGCCGCCGAACGTCTCCAGGTGCGGTTCGATCCCGGAGTCGCGCAGCTGGGCGTAGAGCTCACAGCTGCGCGCCCAGTTGCGGACCGAGTCGGCGAGCGGCGTCCGGCCGTAGGGCAGGCAGTACGAGACCGGCCCGCCCTCGGTCGCGTTGAGGCGTAGCCGTACCAGGGTGGAGAAGATCCGCAGTGGGGTGGCCGATCCGTGCCGGACCTGGACCGGGAACTCCGGATCCCACACACCGTCGAGCACCCGGCGGGTGGTCTCCGCCGGATGCTCGACGATCGGGTATCCGTTGAGGGGTATCCCGTCGCGCAGCGCGTCGGCCGCGGCCTGATGCTCACCGACCCGGGTGTAGCTGTCGAGTGTCAGGGTGCCGACGGTGACGGCCCGGGCCGCCCGGGTGGCGATCAGTCCCTCCCGCATCCGGTCCGGGTCGCTGAAACCCATCCGCGGCTGCACCACGAGCCGGCCGCGGGCACCCGCGGCCCGGACGAAGGCACCGAAGTCCACCGGCGCCGGCGCTGTCATGCGGTGACCATGTCCGGCACCGGTGGGCGGGCGGGGAGTGTGGTGAGCAGCGCCCGGAAGGTCTCGATGCCCCGCTGGTCATCGCTGAAGACGGCGTCGAAACCGGCGTCGACGAGAGCGCCGGAGTCGCCGCCGGCCCCGTCGACGCCGAGCTTGCCGCCGATCACCATCGGGACCGCGGACAGTTCCGGGCAGGCCCGCAGTTCCGGGATGACACGCATCCCGTCCTGGAAGCCGTGGCCGTTGACGCTGCTGAGCACGACCAGGTCGGCGCCGCTGCGGCGGACCTCGTCGACCAGGACGTCGTCGGGCACGCACGGGCCGAGGTTGCGGACCCGGTAACCCAGCTCCTCGATGAGCAGCTGGAGGAAGACCAGGTTCCAGGTGTGCGCGTCGGAGGCCATGGTGCTGACCACGACGGTGCCGCGGTGCACGGCGAGGTCCGTGGTGGCGGGGTCGTTCAGGATGCTGCGCATGTCGGCGGCCTACTCCGGCCGGACGGGACCCGTGTCCCGGCCGGCCTCGAACGTGCGGGTATGGGTGAGTCGCGAGACGGACACCACCTCGTCGCCACGGACGACGACCTCGGCCGGGCAGGGCCGCCCGAGGAACATCAGCAGGCTGGAGGTGACACCGTAGGCGCCGGCGTTGGGGATGCCGATGACGTCGCCGGGTTCGAGTGCGGGCAGTTCGATCTCCCGGCCGAGCACGTCGCCGGGCGTGCACAGCGGCCCCACCAGCGACGCCCTCTGCGCGGTCCGGTCGGTGTCGAGCTCGACCGCGACCGGCAGCAGCCGACCCAGTCCGGACATCCCGCCGAAGGTGTTGATCCCGGCGTCGGCGATGACGAACCGGCGGCCGCGGCTGGTCTTGACGTTGGTGACGGTGGTGATCAGCCGGCCGCTGTCGCCGACCAGGTAACGGCCGGACTCGCAGGCGAGGGTGAGTTCGCCGGTGCGCCAGGCCGGCAGATGCAGGTCGAGGGCGGCCTCCAGCTCGGCACGCAGTTTCGGGTAGTGGCCACGGGCGCCGGGTACGGCGTACGGCACCGAGAACCCGCCACCGATGTCGAGGTAGCGCAGCGTCAGTCCGGTCTCCGCCTGCAGCCGGGCGGCCAGCGCGATGGTGTGCTGGAACTCGCCGATCAGGCTGGCCTCGTCGCGGGCGTTGCTGAGCGGGAAGAAGTGGAAGCCGGCGATGTCGACACCGGGTACGGCACGCAACTCCGGCATGAGGCCGGCGAGGGTCTCGCTGTCGATGCCGAACTGGGAGGGTGTACCGGTCATCCGGATGCTGGTGGTGGCGCTCGCCGAGGCGCTGTTGATCCGCAGCAGGCAGCGGGCGACGACCGACTGGGCCGCGGCGGCCTCGCCGATGTGGACGAGGTCGGACAGTGACTCGGCGGAGAAGGTGCGGACCCCGGCGCTGATCGCGATCTCCAGCTCACCGGGCGTCTTGCCGGGGCCGGTGTAGAGACAGTCGGCACCGGTGAACCCCGCGGTCAGGGCCGCTTCCAGTTCACCGGTGGAGCTGATCTCGGCCCGGCAGCCGCGGCCGAGGCTGTTGTGGAGCGTACGCAGAAGGTCGGGGTGGGGGTTGGCCTTGACGGCGTAGTAGAGCTCGAAGGCGTCCGGCAGCGCGCCGAGGAGCGCGTCCCGGGCGGCCGCCACCCGGTCCAGGTCGTAGAGGTAGAGCGGGGTTCCGTAGCGCTGCGCGTGATCGGCGTCGTTCACCGGGACTCCTCCTCGAGCATGCGGGTGAGGGTCTGCCGTGCGTTCTTGCCGTGCGCGGTGAGCGGGAACTCCGCCAGGACCCGGCAGACCGAGGGCACCTTGGCCGGTTCCAGCCGCCGGGAGATCTCGCGCAGCACGCCGTGCGGCGCGACGTCACCGGAGACGAAGAGCACCAGGTCGTGGCCGTCGCCGGGCGGTACGGCGCAGGCCGCGGTGACACCGGGGACGTCCATGGCGGCGGCCTCGATCTCCAGCGTGCTCATCCGGATGCCCTTGCGTTTGAACATGTCGTCGCGCCGGCCGTCGAAGTACAGGTAGCCATCGGCGTCGAGGCTGCCGTAGTCGCCGGTGTGCAGCCGCCGTGCTCCGGTCACCGGGTCGGGCCGGAAGGTCTTCGCCGACACCTCCGGCGCGTTCCAGTAGGCGGGCATGACGTGCGGCCCGGCCACGACGATCTCGCCGACCTGGCCGGCGGGCAGCGTCTCGCCGTCCGGGCCGAGGATCAGCACCTCGGTTCCGGGCAGCGGCAGTCCCACCGACTGCGGCCGTTCGCGGTCCTGCTCCGGCGGCATGATCGAGATGCGCTTGCACTCGGTCTGGCCGAACTGCCGCACCACGCGGACGCCGGGGAACGCGGCCCGCAGTGCGTCGATGGTGCTCTGCGGCAGTGCCGCGCCGGTGTTGGTGAACATCCGGACCGGCGGTGGCGGCTCCTGGTCGCGGGCGGCCAGGGTGGCGATCATGGTCGCCAGCGACGGGACGATCGGCACCACGGTGGCGCCGGTCTCGCGCATCCGGCGCAGCAGCACCAGGTCCGACTCCTCGCCCGCGAGCACCAGCTCGGACCGGCCCAGGCAGGCCAGCAGCACCTTGTAGAGCCCGTAGTCCCAGGAGAGGGGGAACCGGCAGAAGACCACATCGTCCGGCCGGTAGCCGAGCACCTGCTGGATCGAGCGGGAGGCGAAGGTGGCCTGCCCGTGCGGGCAGACCACCGCCTTCGGGGCGGCCGTGCTGCCGGAGGTGTAGACCAGCACGGCGACGTCGTCGGGGCGGATGTAGCCGGTCCCGGCGGGGTCCGGTCCGGCGCGCGGCGTCTCGACCTCGGACCAGACGTCCGAGGAGGCGAGCACCGGCACCGAGGCCAGCTCCTTGATGCCGGCGACCGCCTCGTCGGCGGCCACGATCAGCACCGGCTCGGCGTTCTCCAGGACACCGCGCAGGTGGTACGGCTTCATCGCCGGATTGAGCGGGACGAAGATGGCGCCGGTCTGCACCGTGCCGTAGAACATCGCCACCAGTTCACGCCGGCTCGGCAGCTGCGCCACGACACGGTCGCCGCGCCGGACTCCCTGCCGGCGCAGCCAGCCGGCGAAGGCCTGTGCGGCCTCCGCCAGTTCGCGGTAACTCCACACGCCGTCCGCGTCGCGGATCGCCGGCGCGTCCGGGGACTCGTGGACCGCCCCGGCCAGCAGTTCCGGCACCGTGCCCGCGACGGGCGGGCTGTCGAGAAGGGTCGTCGATGCTTTCGCACGGTGTTCCAACGCCGCACTCCATCCGTAGAAATAGCTGCGTGGGCCGCGGTCACGCTAACGGCGCAGAACGCCACTCCCGCACCCCTAAGTCACCCCTAACCACCATTCTCGAAGCTATTTCCCCTGATTGATTGCTACCTGCGGGCGGCGATATCGGCGAGGGCCCGGCGGTCCACTTTGCGGTTGGCGTTCAGGGGGAATTCAGAGACGTTAACGAATGCTTTCGGGATCATGCCGTGCGGCAGGAAATCACGGAGGCGGCGGGCCAGTTCGCTCGCGGCGACCGGCTCACCGGTATAGAAGGACACGAGTTCGGTGCTGCCGTCGACCGGCACGGCGACGGTCACCGCGTCCTGGACACCGGTGCCCGACCGCAGCGCGTGATCGACCTCGGCGAGCTCCACCCGCCAGCCCTGGACCTGCACCTGGTTGTCGAGCCGGCCGAGATAGGTGAGCACGCCGCCGGGCAGGAGGCGCACCCGGTCGCCGGTGCGGTACCAGCGGGCACCGTCCCGGTCCAGGAAGCGTCCCCGGTCGTCGGCCGGATCCAGGTATCCGGTGGTGAGCTGCGGCCCGGTGATGCACAGCTCCCCCTCCACGTCGTCGGGGACGTCGCCGTCGCCCAGCAGCAGGTGGTCGTGGCCGGGGTGCATGGCACCGATCGGCACCAACCCGTTGACGGCGATCTCCGGGGTCGACGGCGTCCAGCGGTAGCCGGTGATCGTGACGGTCAGCTCGGTCGGGCCGTACAGGTTCTCGACCGTCGACTTCTCCGCCGCGGCCAGCCAGTCCTCGGCGTCGTGGCAGTTCAGCGCCTCGCCGGCGAAGAAGCTCCAGCGCAGGCCGGGCATCGAGCCGGGGCCCAGCCCGCCCAGCCGTCGCACCAGGGCGATCGCGCTCGGGGTGGAGAACCACACCGTGACCCGCTTGTCCGTCAGGAAACGGGGCAGGTCCCGGTACTCGTGCGGCGGGATCGTCTGCACCGTGGCGCCGGCCCCCCAGGCGCAGAACAGGTCGAACATCGCGCAGTCGAAGTTGAGGTCGAACGTCTGGGAGAACACGTCGGCGGGTGTGAAGTCGTACCGCTGGTCGAGGAGCCCGAAGTAGTGGCCGATGCTGGCGTGGCTGATCGGCACGCCCTTGGGGTTGCCGGTCGACCCGGAGGTGAACAGGATGTAGGCGGCGTCCGCCGGGCAGACCGGGCGAGGCGCACCGAGCCCGGGTCCGGCCGGGGGCCGTGCCGGGTCGAGGACCGGCAGGGGTTCGCCGCCGTCGAAGATCCCCGGCAGCCGCTCACGGCCGATGTCGTCCACGACCAGGGCGGACACCCCGGCCAGGGTCAGCATCCGGCGCAGCCGGGCCACCGGGAAGTCCGGGTTGAGGGGTACCACTGTCGCGCCGGAGTAGAGGGCCGCCAGCAGTCCGAGGTAGGCCGGTGCGGTCTTGCCGGCCAGCACCCCGACGACGGCGGGCGCGCCCGGGCGGCCCTGCGGCAGCGCGGCGGCCCAGCGGAGAGCGGTCTCGTGCATCTCCCGGTAGGTGATCGTGGTGTCCGCCGTACGCAGAGCATCGCCGTCGGGTGAGGCGGTGCGGCCTCGCCCGAATCGCTCCGCCGCGACGTTCGTCCCTGTCTCGTTCATGACTCTCCTGATCGGTGCCGCCGCAATAGGGGTGGTGAAGGGGTGCCGGCGTCGCGCGCGTCCGTGCGAGCGTCGACGGCATCGGTGAATGGATGCCGCGACCGAAGGACGAAACTCATGTGGGACACCGGGTTCGAAGAGGAACTGCGCCGATTCCTGCCATTCCTTCCGCCGGAGGAGGAACTGGCGCCGGATTCGGCACTGCGTGATCTGGGATTGGACTCGCTGGCGACGGTGGAACTGCTCGCCGCTCTGGAGAGCCGCTACGACGTGCGTTTCGTCGACGACGCCCTGAACCCGGCGAACTTCACCACGCCGGGGGTGTTGTGGCGCACCGTCGACGGGATCAGGGTGACCGTCTGAGCGTTCCGCCCGATCGATCAGCCCCGCCGCCGGATCAGACGTTCACGGTCCGGCGGCGGGGCTGCATCGCGGTCCGGACGTCGACGCGGTGCAGCTCGAAGTTGCGGGTGGTGACCCCGACCCGGCCGAACAGGCTGTCCTGGCCGCAGACGTACATCGTGCCCACTCCGAGGCGCTGCAGCGAGGCCACCACCTCCGGCCACCGGACCGGCTGGACGACACCGTCGAGCAGCATCCGCCGTACCCCCTCGCCGGTGGTCCGTACCGTGCCGTCCTGGTCGGCGACCACCGGCAGCCTCGGGTCGGCGAACGTCAGGCCACCGAGCAACTCGGACTCGATCCGGTCGCGCAGCGCACCGAAGACACTCGCGTGCAGTGGCGGGTGCATGGTGAACAGCGGCAGCCCGCCGACCGCGCGCAGACGGTTCTCCAGCCACTCCGACCGTCCCCGGTGCAGCGACATCATCTGGAAGCCCTCGTCGAGCACGCAGGCGACCTCGTGCCACTCGCCGGCCTCGTCGAGTTCGGCGAGGATCTCCCGCAACCGGTCCTCCGGCGTACGGATGAACGAGTGCGTGACCACGTCCCGGTGCTCGACCGCGAAGTACTCGTCCAGCGCGCGGGCCATCCCCGCGGTCAGGCGGACCGCGTCGGCGAACGACAGCGCCCCCGAGTAGGCCATCGCCGCCTTGCCGCCGAAACTGGGGCCGGCACACACGCCCGCGGTCATGCCGAGGTTCGCCTCGGCCCAGCGGGCCAGCGCCACACTGTTGACCATGAACGCCACCTGGGCGTATTCGGAGTAGTTGCCGCTCGCCTCCCGGTACCGCTCGACCAGCGGGTAGCCGAGGACCTCGTCGGCCTCCGCCACCAGTTCCCGCGCGTACGGGTTGACGAGCATGAACCGGCCGACGTCGGCGAAACTGGTCGGCCCCATGCCGGGGAACACCACGGCGGTCGTCGCCTGAAGACTGTTGTCCACGATTTCTCCCGTGCTCAGGAAAGGCTGCTCAGGTAACCGGCGAGGACGTCCCGGAAGAAGCCCGGCTCCTCGAGGTGGGGCAGGTGACTGGACTCCTCGAAGATCACCCAGCGGGCGTCCGGGATGAGGTCCTGGAAGGGCTGCACGGTGACCGGGGTGGCCTCGTCGTGACGCCCGGAGAGGATCAGGGTGGGCACGTCGATGTCGGCCAGATAGGGGATCACCGACCAGTCCCGCAGCGAGCCGATGACGTGGAACTCGTTCGGCCCGTTCATCGTGTAGTACACCGTCGGGTCGTTGTAGATCTCCATGAACGACGCCATGAAGTCCCGCGGCCACGGCGTCAACCGGCACACGTGCTTGTTGTAGAAGACCTGCATGGCCTGGAAGTACTCGTCGTCGTCGGTGGTGCCGGCCGCCTCGTGCCGCAGCAGGACGTCGTTGACACCGTCGGGCAGCTCGTCACGCAGCACCTTCATCTCCTGGAGCCACAGCTCGTAGGAGGCCGGCGAGTTGGCGATGACGAGCCCGCGCAGCCCGTCGGGCCGGGCGGCGGCATGCCGGGCCGCGAGCATGCCGCCCCACGACTGCCCGAGCAGCACATAGTTGTCGTCGACGCCGATGCCGCGCAGCAGGTTGTCCAGCTCGGCGAGGAACAGGTCGACGGTCCAGAAGTCGGCACCGCGGCCGGGCAGGTGGGTGGAGCCGCCGTTGCCGAGCTGGTCGTAGTGCACGACCGCCCAGCCCTGCCCGGCGAGATCGGCGATGTTCAGCAGATAGTCGTGGGTGCTGCCGGGACCACCGTGCAGCACCACCAGGGTGGGCCGGTCGTCGCGGATCTCGCCGCTGATCCGGTACCAGGTGCGGTGTTCGCCGAACGGCACGGTTCCTTTGGCACTGGGCGCCACGGGCATTGTCGGACTCCACTCGGGTCGGCTCGTCGGTCTGCACCGAACGTAGGAGAGCCGACCGCCGCGCGAACCCCCTAGCGCACCCCTGCTTCCGTGACCCCTCCCAGGTCAGCGAGCCATTCGGCGACCACCTCGGCGGTCGCCCCGGCTGCCTCCTCGACGATGGTGAAGTGGTTGGCGGGCACGGTCCGCAGCCGGTGCCCGCCGGACCACGGCCGGGCCTGCCAGCCACTAGTCCCGTCCTCGAAGAACGGTTGCTCGGCACCGACGAAGAGCACCGGCACGTTCACCGGCTCCAGCGCGAACATCGGCAGCAGCTCGAAGTAGCGGCTCATCGCCGACAGCCCGGCGCTGTCGAACAGCCCGAACTCGGCGTCCCGCCGCACCAGCGCCACCGACATCTCCTCAAAAACGGTCGCCCGCCCGTCGTCGGCCCGCACCCGGTAGGTGTCGACGAGCACCAGGCCCTCCGGCCGCGCCCGCCCGTCATGCTCCAGCCGCTCGGCCACCGCATGCGCCAGCACCCCACCCGACGAGTAGCCGAGCAGCACGAACGGCTCCCCCTCGGCCGTGGCCAGCACGGCGTCGGCCAGCACCCCGGTCACCGCCGCCACCGACTCGGGCAGCGCGTCACCCGCCGCGAACCCGGGTGTCGGCAGGGTCAGAACCGGACGGACACCACGGAACGGCGCCGCGAGCCGCGCATGCTGATGCACACCACCGGTCGCCATCGGGGTACTGAGACAGATCAGCCGCACCGGATCCGGCCCGTCCGCGAGACGGACGGCAGCCGGCAACGCCGGCAGGTCGGCACGGTCTCCGAAACGCGGACGCAGGTCGGCGACGGCCTTCAGAAGAGCGATTCCCTGCGTGGTACGGCCACCGAGCACCGCCTCGCGGAAGAGGCCGGTGAGCTGATCCCGGTCTCGCGCCCGAGCACCGGCCGCGGGCTGTTCCCCCAGTTGCGCCAGCAGATACCGGGCGAGTCCGGCCGGGCTCTTGCTGTCGAAAACGATCATCGGGGGCAGTGGCAGGCCGGTCGCCGCCCGGAGACTCTCGCGCAACTGGACGGCGGAGAGCGAGTCGAACCCGGACTCCAGGAAGTCCCGCTCCGGGTGGACATCGTCGGCACCGGCATGCCCGAGGACCGCGGCGGCGCTGGTCAGCACCGCCTCCAGCAGCAGCCGCTCACGCTCGGTCTCGTCCCGACCGGCGAGTCGCTGCCGCAGGTCACCGGGCCGGGCCGTGGGGACGCCGGCACGCCGGGGACGGGCCGGGACCAGGGTGCGCAGGATGTCCGGGACGGTGCCGGCGGCCCGCAGCGCGGCCGTGTCGAGGCGGACCGGGGCGAGCACGGGCTCTTCCCCGTCGAGGGCACGCGCCAGGTCGAACAGGGCGAGCGCCTCGTCGACCGGCATCGCGGTCACCCCGCCACGACTCATCCGCTGCACATCAGCATCACTGAGCGTCCCGGCCATCCCATCAGCCCACAGACCCCACGCCAACGACTGCCCCGGCAACCCCTGATCACGACGCCATTGCGCAAACGCGTCCAGATAGGAGTTCGCCGCCGCATACGACCCCTGCCCCGGGTTGCCGAACACCCCCGCCGCCGACGAGAACACCACGAACGCCGCCAGATCACCAGCCGCCTCATGCAGGTTCCACACCGCATCCACCTTCGGACGCAACACCCGATCCACCCGATCCGGCGTCAGCGATGACAACACCCCGTCGTCGAGAACACCCGCAAGATGCACCACCGCCGACGGCCGCACCGCCTCCACCAGCGCAAACGTCGCCTCCCGATCAGCGACATCACACGCCACCGCCCGCACCCGGGCATCCAACCCGTCCGGCAGAGACCCACGACGAGAAACAAGCACCACATCTCGTACCTCGTGCGCCGCCACCAGATGCCTCGCGACCGCCACACCCAGCGCGCCCGTACCACCAGTGATCAGAACCGGACCGTCGCCCCAGCCCGGGGGCTCGACCGCAGGCTCGACGCCGGCCCGCACCAGGCGCGGCACCAGGACCTCGCCGTCACGCACCCGGACCTGTGCCTCATCGGCCTCCAGTGCGGCCGCTGCCAGGGACGACACGTCGACATCCGCGTCGGCGTCGATCAGCACGAAGCGGCCGGGGTTCTCCGACTGGGCGGATCGCACCAGGCCGGACACGGCGGCGCCGGCCAGATCCGCGGAAGTCACCACCGCCAGGGTCCGCTGGTCGGCGTCGGTCCTGGTCAGGAACTCCTGCAGTGCGACCAGCGCCTCGTGCACGGCGGTGCGGGTGGCGGCCGGGTCGTCGCCTCCGCGGCTGTGCCAGACCTCGATCCCGTGGTCGCCCGTCGCGTCGCCGTCCGCCGCGTCGCCGTCCGCCGCGTCGCCGTCCGCCGCGTTGCCCTCCGCCGCGTCGCCGTCCGCCGCGTCGCCGTCCGCCGCGTTGCCGGACAGGTTCGACGGCACCCAGTCCAGGCGGAACAGCGGGGCCGGTCCCGCCGCCGTGGCCGGTTCGCGCAGGGTCAGGCCGGCCACCGTGGCGACCGGGGTGCCCGTGTCGTCGGCGATCCGGATGGTCACGTCGCTGCCCGAACCGGTCGGCGCCAGGTGCACCCGGACGGCGTCCACGCCCGCGCGGTGCACGGTGACTCCCGACCAGGCGAACGGGACGAGCGCCCGTTCACCGGCGTCCGCCCGGACCGACAGGGCGTGCAGTGTCGCGTCCAGTAGTGCCGGGTGCAGCCCGAACCCGAACCCTGTGCCGGTGCCGGTGGCACCCTGAGTGCCGGTCACGCCCTGCGGTAGCGACACCTCGGCGTACACGTCGTCGCCAGCTCGCCAGGCCGCGGTCAGGCCCTGGAAGGCAGGCCCGTACTCCAGGCCGGCGTCCGCCAGGGCGTCGTAGACACCGGTGACGTCGACCTGCTCGGCGCCGGGTGGCGGCCATTCCCTCAGTCCCGCGATTCCCCCGGCGTCCCGGATCCGGTCCTCCCCGGCGTCCGGGATCCGGGCCTCCCCGGCGTCCCGGATCCGGGCCTCCCCGGCGTCCTCGATCCACTCGCGGCCGATGCCGGCGAAGAGGAATCCCTCGGCGTGCCGGGTCCACTCGTCGCCGTCCCGCGAGTGCACCGTCACCGGCCGGCGGCCATCGTCGTCAGCCGCACCCACCACGACCTGCACCTGAGCCGGCAGCACCAGCGGCGCCTGGAGCATCAACTCCTCGACCGTCGCGCAACCGACCTCGTCACCGGCCCGGATCACCATCTCCAGCAGGCCGGTACCGGGCACGAGGACCGTGTCGTTGACCCGGTGATCGGCCAGCCACGGCTGAGCCTGCACCGACAACCGGCCCGTCGCGACGACCCCGTCGCCGTCCGGCAGCACCACGATCGCCCCGAGCAGCGGATGGCCGGAATCCCCGACGACCGGGGCCGGCTCCAGCCAGTAGCTCTCGCGCTGGAAGGCGTAGGTCGGAAGGTCGACCCGGCGCGCACCAGAGAAGAAGCTGCTCCAGTCGACCGGCACACCCCGCACGAATGCCTGACCCACTCCGCTCAACAGTTCGGTGACCTCATCGCGGTCACGGCGCTGGAGTGCGATCGCTCCGTCGGCCATCGGCGTCAACGCCGCATCCGACCCGATCTCCAACAGGATGCCGGCGTCCATCGCGGCCACGGCGTCAGCGAAAAGCACTGTCCCGCGGGTGTGCCTCAGCCAGTAGTCGACGGTCGCCAGGTCGTCCGGAGTCGCCGCCTTACCCGTCACCGTCGAGACGACCGGAATCTGCGCCGGACTGAAGACCACCGTCGAAAGTTCCTGCTCGAAAGCAGCCAGCATCGGATCCATCAACGACGAATGGAACGCATGCGACACCCGCAGCCGAGTATTACGGCGACCCAACGCCTCAACCACCCGGTCGACGTCCTCAGCACTGCCGGAGATCACCACCGAATCCGGACCGTTCACCGCAGCGATCGCAATACCGAACGGCTCGACCTCAGCCAGGGTCGCCTGCACCGCCGCCATCGCACCACCAGCAGGCAACGCCGCCATCAACCTTCCGCGCGCCACCACCAGACGCACCGCATCAGGCAACGAGATCATCCCCGCCACATAGGCGACGGCGAACTCGCCAACCGAATGACCAGCCAAAACTTCCGGCTTAACACCCCACGACTTCAGTAGCGCGACCAAAGCGACCTGGAAAGCAAAAATGCCGACCTGCGCGTTGTCCGTCGAATCCAAAGTCGCACGGTCCGCACCCCACCAGATGCCCTTCGGATCACCCGGGACCAGATCGGCGACCTCGTCAAACGCGGCAGCGAACACCGGGAACGCCTCGTAGAGACCACGACCCATACCCAGGCGCTGCACACCCTGACCAGAGAACAGCCAGCCCAGCCGACCGGTGGACCGACTCGAGTCCGGGGCATCGTCGCCATCGACGACGGCCTGCAGCAGGCCGGCGAAGTCCTCGCCGACCACGACTGCGCGGTGCTCCCAGAGGGCGCGGCCGGTGACCAGCGAGTACCCCACATCGTCGGCCCGGCTCTTCCCAACATATGCAGACAGTCTGCGAGCCTGGTCGCGCAGAGCCTCAGCCGATCGCGCCGACAGCACCCACGGCACAACCGCAGACCCCGCCTCCCCAACCGGCGCCTCCCCCGCCTGCGCCTCCCCAACCGAGGCCTCCCCAACCGGGGCCTCCACAACCGGGGCCTGTTCGAGGATGACGTGCGCGTTCGTCCCGCTGATCCCGAACGACGAGACACCCGCCCGGCGCGGATGATCCGTAACCGGCCACTCCCGCGATTCGGTCAACAGCCGGACATCGCCGGAAGCCCAATCGACATGTGGTGACGGAGCATCCACGTGCAGCGTCTTCGGCAGGACGCCGTGGCGCATGGCCATGACCATCTTGATGATCCCGCCGACACCCGCCGCCGCCTGAGCGTGACCGATGTTCGACTTCAGAGAGCCGAGCCACAGCGGCTGACCCGAGCGGCCCTGGCCGTAGGTCGCCAGCAACGCCTGCGCCTCGATCGGGTCACCGAGCGTCGTACCCGTGCCAT
>NZ_JBHSBL010000019.1:787582-818144 GCF_042650585.1 Actinoplanes subglobosus | reverse complement strand
CTCGTCGTCGAACCCGGCGAGCCCTCGGCGGGCACGACGGGACGGCCGGCCGGAGTCGTGGAACGGGCCGCCGACGCCCTCCGGGACGGCGATCCGGCCGGGTTCGGCCGCCTGCTGACCGAAGGCGATCAGCATCCGGCGGTGGCCGCCGCGAACGCCGCCGGAGCCCTCGGCGCGTCGTCGCGGTCGGTGCTGTGCGCGCTGCTGCACGCCACCGACCTGACCCGGGTCCGCGTCGCGATCCGAGCGGCCCTGCCGAACGGCACCTACCGTCCCCGATTCCTCACCGCGACACCGGCGGCGGCACAATCCATGGGTGCTCTCCGATGACCTCGACTCGCTGCCCGACCCGCGACGCGTCCCGGCGCTGCTGAGCCGGCTGCGCGACGAGGACGATCCCGGGGCGCGGCTGGCCGGGCTGGCGGCGGGCGGGCCCACTGCGCGATACCTGGCGGCGGTGGCGGCGGGCGCGTCCGGTCACCGTCCGATCGTGGCCGGGGCACTGCGAGATCCCGATCCGGCGGTACGGGCGGAGGCCGCGCGACAGGCGCTCCGGCGGGGCTGGACGACCGGCGGGGAACTGCTGGCCGACGCCCCGCCGGTGCTGCGTCACCTGGTCCTGCGCCTGCTGCGGAAGTACCCGGGCTCCGGCGACGCGGTGATCGACCTGGTCCGGGAGCGGTACGGCGACCGGGAGGCGGCGGTGCTCCTGCCCGCGTGCAGCGCACCGGTCGTCGCCCGGCTGCTGCCCGCCCTGGCCCGCTCGACGGTGTCCTGGAAGGTCCTGGCCCGCCGGCACAGCACGGCCGTTCTGGACTGGGCGGACGCCACCCTGAGCGCCGCCGGGTCACCGGACTGGGCGCCGGTCCTGGACGCCGTCCAGGCGTGTGCGGCCCTGCAGCCGGCCCGCGTGCTCGACCTCCTGGAACGGCACACGACCGATCCGCTTCCGCTGATCGACCTCGCCCCGCTCGCGGCCCGCTTCCCGTCCAGGGTCGTCGCCCTGGTGGCCACCCGGGTCGAGTCGCGGAGCTCCTGGCAGTACCTGCCGGACAGGGTGATGCGTCACCTGCTGGCCCTGGGACTCGATGATCTCGTCGCCCTGTCCCGGGTCGCCTGGAAGCTCCTGGAGATGCTGCCACCGGACCGGCGGGTGGCGTTGTTCGACGCGACCCGTCCGGAGTTGCCGTACCCCGAGCAGGTCGATCTGCTGCCGGAACCGGCCCGGGAGCGGGAGGTGCGCCGGGTGCTGGCACTACCGCGGGTCGCCGGTGACGAGGCGCTGACCCGGTCGTGGCGCACGCACCTGCCGGCCGCCGAGGCACTGCAGATCCTCGACGAGAGGGCACGCGACCCGGATGCGTACGTGCGCCAGGGGGCGTATCAGGCAATGGTCGCCGTCGCCGGCCGGGAGCCGGCCGCCCTGCCGCGGGTGCTGGACCGGCTGCGGCGGCTCCGCAACGAACGCGAGGGCGTCCGCAAGGAGGTGCTGCGTACGTTCACGGTGCTGATCCCGCACCTGACCGGTGCGGTGGTGCCCGCGCTGGCCGCGGTCGTCGACGCGACGATCGAGGCCCGTGACCTGTCCCGGCCCCAGGAGGATTTCCTGGGCGAGTTCGCGTGGATGGTGCTGGCCGGCGCGGGTGACGACGAGGTCGTGTCCCGGTGGGCGCTGGACCTGATCGCTCGGGTGCCGATCCCGACCTACGTGGAGACGCCACTGCGCCCGGGTCAGGAACACCTCGTCGAGGCGGCGCTGCTCAAGCGGATCACCGCCGACACCGCCGAGCTCTTCGACCTGGTCCTGCTCCTGGAGAAGCGGGCCCGTGCCCTGCCCGCCGTCCAGGACCTGCTGGGGCGGGCGGCGGACCCGGCCTCCCCGGCCGACGTCCGTGCCCGGGCCGTCACCATGTGGCTCGACGACCCGCGCACCCGGTCCGCCCGAGCCGCCACAATCCTGCGTGCCGACCCCACGGCGATCAGTCTGGCGCCGGTCTGGCGCGAGGTGAGCGGCTTCAGCACCGACCTGCTCGACGAGATCCTGTTCGCCCCGGCGGCGCCGCTTCCGTCGGTCGCCGCGGCCGGGTTGGTCCCGGTCCTCGCCGCGGCCGGGTTGGTCCCGGTCCTCGCCGCGGCCGGGCCGCCCGGGCGTGTGCGCCGCTGGACCGTCCGGCAGCAGCGCGCCTACGCGACGGCCCTCGCCGCCGTCGCCGCCGACCCCGACACGGATCAGCGCGTCCGTGTCGCCGCGGTGAAGAACCTGGCCCGGGTGCCGGTGACCGGTCGTGAACTGCTCGGCGACTTCCTCGACGTGCCCTCGACCCCGATCGCCGAGGCGGCGCTGGGTGCGCTGCCGTGGACCGATCGGCCGGATGAGGCGCTGCCGATCCTGCTCACCCACGCCGGCGGCGACCGCGCCCGCGTCGCCCTCCCCGCCGCCGACCGCGCGGCCCGTTTCGTCAACCCGTCCGTCCTGATCAGCCTGCTGCGGGGAGTGCTGCTCGCCCCGCCGGCCGCGCCGGTCCGGGTGTCGAGCCGCAAGGCCGCCGTGCGGATCCTCGCCCGCTACGGTCCGCCGGAGTCGCCGGAACTGCTCGCCGAGGTGTGGCACGCGCCGGGCGCGCACACCGACGTCCGGGCCACCGTCGTCACCGCGCTGCGCGGCCCGGTGCCGTCACCGGCCGCCTGGGCCATCTTCACGGAGGCGGCGGGTTCGGCCGAACGCGCCGAGGTCGCCGCACTGCTCGCCTGCACCCCGCAGGAGCTGGCCGAACCCGGCCGCGCCCGGTTCGCGGAACTCGTCGTCTCCGCGTGCGCCAGCCCGGACCGGACGATCGCGTGGGCCGCGTTCGAACGCCTCCCGCAGTGGATCCCGTGGGCCCCGCAGGCCGTCGACCTGGTCGTCGCCGCACTCGCCGACCCGGACTTCACCGGCCCGGGCACCTACCGTCCGGACCCGGCCTACACCGCGCTCGTCGCCGCCCTGTTGGAAAGCCCGGCCGCCGCTGGTAGGAACCCAGCCCCTGCCGGTAGTAACCCGGCCGCCGCCGACAGCAACCCGGCCACCGCTGGTAACAACCCGGACGGGGCCGGTGACGACTCGGCCGGGCCCGGCGGGGATGGCCGGTTCGGCGGGACCGGGCGCAGCGCTCTGGCCGAGGTGTTCGACCGGCTGGTCGCGAGGGATCAGCAGGACACCGAGCCCAGCAGGCCGGACCGTGACCGGCCCGTCCGCCGTAGCCTGACCCGGATAACCGACACCGCGGCGCGGCGGGTCCGAAGCCATCCCTGCGCCGATCCGGAGCCGGCTCGCGCGGCTGCCCGCGGGCTGGCGGCCCACCCGGGGTTCCTCGACGACGGCGCCGAACTGCTGCTCGCCCTGGCCAGGGTGGAGGCGGAGCCACTGGCCGAGGTCGCCGACCTGGTCGCCGGGCGCCCGGCGCTGGCCGTGCGGCTGGCCGGGCAACTGGGCGAGTCCGCCAAGGACACCGCCCGGCCGGAGACCGCCCGCACCCTCGGGGACCGGGGTGATCTGGCCGGCGGGTTGTTCGCGCTGGCCCTGGTCTCCGCGGCCGGCGGGGCGAGCCGCTGGAAGGAGCCGTGGCCGGTGGCGCTGAACCGGCTGCGCGACCACCCGCAGCCGGACGTCGCCGCCGGTGCCCTCCGGCGGCAGATGTACCGGTAGGCGTCCGGAGGTCCGGTCCGTGCCGGAAGGGGTCTGACTTGTCCTTTCGAGCGAAGAATGGTGGTGATCATGCCGGATTACTGGCCCGGCATGACTCGGTAGCTGACAGTGAGGGGAGTGAACCTGCCCGGCCTCCTGGAGTGGTCCGATGTCGCACGACTTTCGTCACCAACGCCGACCGGTCCGGAAGGCCAGAAGCGTCTCCCCGGTCAAGGTGACGGTCGCGGTCGTGGTGTCGGTCCTGGCGGTGATCGCGCTGTTCGCGGCCGGGATCGCCGCCGAGCAGTTCAGCCACGGCAGCCCGGCGGCCACCACACCCGCCACTCCGAAGGGGAAGGCAGCCGCTGCCCCGCCGACCGGGAAGACGGCCGCCGCCCCGCCCGCGCAGGCTGTCGCCGACGGCCCGCGCCCCGGCGACGCGGTCCGGGACGGGAAGTTCGAGTTCGTGGTCAGCCGGGTCGACTGCTCCCGTTCCTCCCTCGGCATCGAGCACTTGAAACGCTCCGCCGACGGAAAGTTCTGCGTCGTCAGCCTGACGGTCCGCAACATCGGTGACACCTCGAAGTTCTTCGTCGGCCCGGCGCAGAAGGCCCACGACGCGTCCGGGACCGCGTACAGCAGCGACGAACTGGCCGGCATCATCGCCAACCGCGGCACCGAGGCGTTCCTGGAACAGCTCGGCCCGGGCGAGAAGGTGACCGGCAAACTGGTCTTCGATGTGCCGAAGAAGACCACCCTGACGGTCCTGGAACTGCACGACTCGCCACTGTCCGGCGGCGTCGAGGCCACCCTGGCCGGCCTCTGACGGCGCTCACCCGAAATGATGGACCTTTACCGGCCCGGCGATTGTGGCGCCGCCACCACACACCCACGTCTACGCTGGCCGCGACGGATGTTCGAAGGCACGGAAATCGGTTACGGCGGAAACGACGATGGACAGTGGGATCTCCGCTCCCGCACTGGTCGGTGCGATTCTCACGCTGGATCATTTCGAGCGTCTTTCGGGAATGGTCTCCGGTCATTCCTTCGTCAAAGTCGTCGTCGACCGGTGGACCGGGACGATCCATTTCATCGACAGTGCCCGGGAACAGTTCCATGCCTATTACATCGCCAAGCACATTCTCGGCATCACCGTGGCGGAGCTGGATGCCGAGATCGACGAATACAACCGGAGTTTCTATGTCGACCCGGATCGCAGGTTCTACCTCGGCGTGCTCTGCCTGCACCGGCACGCCCGTCATGGGCTGCTGCTGAGTCTGGAGACCGTCGAGGTCGATCTCATGTCGACCGCGATGCTGCTCGACCTCTACCGGTTCGTGCGCCGGTACGTGGATCCGGCCCTGTCGCTGCGGCTGAAACCGGCCACCCACCGGCAGGAGGAGCAGCTCGCAGCGGTCCCCGAGGACGAGGTCCCACAGATCGCGGCGCACGAGATATTCTCCGCCACGCCGTACTTCGCGCTGCAGCCCGGAACCGCCGCCGGCCGGCTGCGTGCCTTCCGTGACGTCGCCGCCTACTACCGGGCCGACCCGCCGCTGGAGTGGTACGACATCGTGGCGATGGAACGGGCGCCGGACGACATCCCGCGGCTGAGCGGCATCGTCAACGCGGGGCGCACGACACCGTTGTCCCACACCAACGTCCTGGCCGCCGGCTGGGGAATCCCGAACGCCGTCCAGGTCGGTGCGCTCGACCTGATCGATGCCGAGGGACTCGATGGCGCCTGGGTATGGTACGAGGTGGACCCGGCCGCGGCGGGCATCCGCCTGACCAGGATCGCCCGGCCGCCCACCGTCGACTCACCACTGCCGGGCACCGTGTGCCGGGTGACGGTCGAGCCGCCGGACACCGCCGTGGCACCGATCGCCGCGCTGGCGGACCTGCGGGTGACCGACGTCTGCCGGTACGGGACCAAGGCGGCCCACCTGGGCGAGCTCCTGCATCTGCTGACGGCCGGTTCCGACCGGTTGCTCGGCTGGTACCAGGCGACCCGTGATCCCCGGCCGCATCTGATGGGTTACCTGCGCGGACTGCTCGGTGTCGACGAGAGCGCCGACGTCGACGGTGCTGCGCTGGGGCTGCTGCGCGAGGTCACCGTGATGCCCGGTGTGGCGCTGCCGTTCGCGCTTCACCGCGAGTTCCTGGAGTCCTCGCCCGAACTGGGGCGGAGTGTCGACGGGCTGCGGGCCCCGCCGGCCGGGGACTCGTCCCGCCTGCGTGAGCTCGCGCTCCGGACGCCGGTACCGGAAGCCGTCCGCCGCCGGATCCTCGCCGCGATTCGCGCGCACCTGGGCGCGGCGACCCGGTTCGTGGTCCGCAGTTCCTCCAACGCCGAGGATCTCGCCGGCTTCCCCGCGGCCGGCCTCTACACCTCGGTCACCGGTGTGACGACGACGGACGCCGTGATCGACGCGGTTCGCCGGGTTTGGGCCTCCCTTTACACCCCACGCGGCGTGCGCCTGCGCCACCAGGCCGGGATCGCCGTCGACGACGCCCGGATGGGTGTGGTCGTCCAGGAACAGGCTCCGGCGACGATGGGCGGGGTGCTGGTGACCACCAATCCGGCGGTTCCCCACGATTTCCGCAACGTCTACCTCAACGTGTCCACCAGCTCCGTCGAGCACGTGGTCAACGGTGTCGGCGAGCCCATCCAGATGCTGTTCAACACGGTGGAGGGCGGCGGGCGGACGATCTCGCTCGGCGACGCGGCCCACGACCTGGCCGAGGGTGACCGGCGACGGCTGGAACGGCTGGCCCTGATCGGCCGGTTCCTGCAGGCACATTTCGCCTTCGACACCGTCAACGCTCCGGTCGACATCGAGTGGGTGGCCACGCCGGACCGGATCTCCCTCGTCCAACTCCGTCCCTACGCCGTCTGAACCATGCCCGCCCCGATCCGTCGCGTCGTCCGCCTCACCTACGCATTCCAGCTCTTCTTCGGACTGCTGGTCTGGGTGCCCGTCTTCTACACCTTCCAGCGGCTCGCCGGGCTCGACGACCGGCAGATCTTCGGGATCCAGAGTATCTACTACATCGTGTTCTGCCTGTTCGAGATCCCGACCGGGCTGATCGCCGACCACCTCGGCTACCGCCGGAGCCTCACCGCCGGCGGCGCGGTCCTGCTGATCGCGAACCTCCTGCCGGTCACCGCGCCGACCTACTCCGGGTTCGTCGTGCACTGGGTGCTCGTCGCCTTGGCGCGATCGCTGGTCTCCGGGGCGGCCAACGCCTACCTGTACGAGTACCTGCACCGCAACGGAGCCGTCGAACACTACCAGCAGGCTGAGGGCAACGGGCGGGCCTACAGTCTAACCGGCAAGATCGTCTGTTGGCCGGCGGCCGGGTTCCTGATGGTCTGGTGGCCGGCGGCGGTCTACTGGCTGACCGCGCTGAACGCCGCCGTGGCCGTCGTCGTCGCACTACTCCTGCCGGCTCTGCCGCCTGCCGTCGCCCCGTCCGGCGCCGGGCGGCCGTCGGTCGTCGCCACGGTCCGGGGCGCGGCCGGTCTGTTGCGCCGGTCTCCGCGACTGGCGATCGTCATGGTGCAGGGTGTAGCGGTCTTCACCCTCGCCCGTATCTGCCAGGTCAACCTGTTCCAGCCGATCCTGACCGGGAAGCAGGCCCCAGCCGCCTGGCACGGCGTGGTGATGGCCGGCATGACCCTGTTCGAGGTGGCCGGTTCGGCCCGCAGTCACTGGCTTCGGCGATATCTCAGCGACCTGGCGGCGGTATCGGTGCTCACCGTGGTCCTGGCGGTGTGCCTCGCGCTGGTGGTGCCCGCGGGCGCGCCGGCAACGGCCGCCTGTCTCTGTGCGTTCTCGCTGGTGGTAGGACTGGCCTATCCGGTGCAGCGGAAGCTGATCAACGAGGCGATCACCGATTCGCGGTACCGGGCGACCCTGTTGTCCTTCGAATCGATCGTCGACCGGGCAGTCTGCGCCGGGGTCGCGTTGTTGCTCGGCGGCTTCCTGGCGGCCGGCCGGCTGGACGAGTTCCTGCTCCTGTCGACCGGTGCCTCCGCCGGGCTGATGTGCCTGCTGGCCCCACTGGCGGCGCTGGCCGGGCGCCGCGGTCACCCGGTCGGTGACGTTCGCGCTGTTCCCGCTCCGGACGGTGTCCGCCCTGGCTAGGGTCGCGGAGAGCCCCGGCGAGAGGACTTTCACGGTGTCGTTCCCGGTCACGATCGTCACTCCCGCGGAGGTTCCGGCCGCCGCACAGCGGCCGCTGCGCCAACTGGAGGACGCCCTCGAACGGGCCGGGCTGGAGCTGCGGCGCTTCGGTGACGAGGGGCGCGACGCCGAGCGGGTGGGCATGCTCGCCCATGTGGCCCGGTCGAGTGCGGCGGTCCTCTACGCGTTGCGGCTCACGGTACGCCGTACCCAGGAAGGTCCTGAGGAACCCGCGGACGTCGCCGCCGTGCGCGCGGCGGCCGAGTTCGTGCAGACCGTCCGTGCCCACAACGACCGGGTGCCGATCCTGCTCGTCGGTGACCAGCTGACTGCGCGGCGGGTTCCGCAGTCGGTCCTGTCGCGTATCGACGGGGTGGTCAACGCCTACGAGGACACGCCGGACTTCGTCGCCCGCAAGATCAAGCGGGAGGTCAGCCACTACATCGGGCAGCTGGCGCCGCCGTTCTTCGCCGCGCTGATGAGTTACGCCGGTGACGCCGCCTACTCGTGGCACTGCCCGGGGCACTCCGGCGGCACGGCGTTCCTGAAAAGCCCGGTCGGCACCCTTTTCCACGATTTCTTCGGGGAGAACCTGCTGCGGGCGGACGTGTGCAATGCCGTCGAGGACCTCGGGCAGTTGCTCGATCACAGTGGGCCGATCGCCGACAGTGAGCGTCTGGCCGCCCGCACCTTCCGGGCCGACCACCTGTTCTTCGTCACCAACGGCACCTCGACGTCGAACAAGATCGTGTGGAACTCGCTGGTCGGACCGGGTGACATCGTCGCGGTGGACCGCAACTGCCACAAGTCGGTCCTGCACGCCATCATCCTGACCGGGGCCGTACCGATCTACCTGATGCCGACCCGCAACAAGGCCGGTGTGATCGGGCCGATCCCGAGGCGTGAGTTCACCGCCGCGGCGTTGCAGGAGAAGATCGAGGCCAGCCCGCTGATCACGGACAAGAGCCGGCCGATCCGGCTGTTGACGCTGACCCAGTCCACGTACGACGGGATCATCTACCGGGCCGACGAGCTGAAGGCGAGCCTCGACGGTGTCGTCGACGCGCTGCACTTCGACGAGGCGTGGCTGCCGCACGCCGCCTTCCACCCGCTCTACGACGGCATGCACGGTGTCGCCAAGGACCGCGACCGCACGAACCGGACCGTCGTGTACGCCACCCAGTCCACTCACAAGCTGCTGGCCGGGCTGTCGCAGGCGTCGCAGATCCTCGTGCAGGACACGTCTGCCGGGCACTTCGACGACCGGGTGTTCGCCCAGGCGTACCGCATGCACACGTCGACCAGCCCGCAGTACGCCATCATCGCCAGCTGCGACGTGTCAGCCGAGATGATGGCCGGCAAGCGGGGCCCGGCGCTGGTCGAGGAGACCATCACCGAGGCGATGGAGTTCCGCCGGACCATCATCCGGGTCGGCACCGAGTGCGACGACTGGTGGTTCGGCGTGTGGGGGCCGGACACGCCGCCCCGGACCGGCCTGCCCGAGCGCGCCGAGTGGGAGCTGACCGCCGGCGCCGGCTGGCACGGGTTCGACCAGGTCGACGACGGATTCACCATGCTGGACCCGATCAAGGTGACTCTGACGACGCCCGGCCTGACGGTGCACGGCGAGTTCAGCGCACCGGGCGCGCCCAGCATCCCGGGTGTGGTGCTGGCCCGCTACCTGGCCGAGCACGGGGTGGTCGTCGAGAAGACCGGCCTGTACTCGCTGTTCGTGCTGTTCACCATCGGCATCACCAAGGGGCGGTGGAGTTCGCTGGTGGCCGAGCTGCACCGGTTCAAGAGCGCCTACGACGGCAACGCGACGATCGAGCGGCTGATGCCGGGCTTCGTGACAACCTTCCCGGGGTACGCCGGACGCGGCCTCCGTGACATCTGTGAGGATCTGCACGCCACCTACCGGGATGCCGACCTGGCCGAGCTGACCACGGCGATCTACACCGAGCCGGTCGAGCAGGTGGTGCTGCCGGCCGACGCGTGGACGGCGATGGCGGCCGGCCGGGTGGAGCACGTGCCGGTGGAGAAGGCGGCCGGCCGGGTCACGGCGGTGCTGCTCACGCCGTACCCGCCGGGGATCCCGCTGTTGGTTCCGGGCGAACGCATCAGTGCGTCGGTGGTGCGGTTCCTGCGGCACGAGCAGATCCTGGCGCACCGGTGGCCGGGCTTCACCGGCATCACCCACGGTGTCGTCGAGGAGGACGACGGCTCACACCGGACGATCGCCTGCCTGGTCTGAACGAGGCACAGCGAGAGATGACCATCGACGGCCCGCCGCCGTTGACTGGCATGTATCAACCCCGTTGAAGGAGCGATGCATGTCCGTGTTGACCGGGGCGCCGGCGCGATCGGCCGCCGAACTCGAGGAATTGGACCGCCGCCGGCTGCTGCACCCCCACCAGACCGGGGCCCGGCAGGAGCGCTGCGTCATCGTCCGTGGCGCCGGATGCGCGGTGTGGGACGCGCACGGCACCGAGTATCTCGACATGATGGGCGGCGGCAACTGGGTCGCCCAGGTCGGGCACGGTCGCCGTGAGCTGGCCGAGGCCGCGGCCGGTCAGATCGGCACGCTGGAGTACTTCACCGGCTTCGACATCTTCTCCAACGACCGGGCGCTGGAGCTGGCCGACCGTCTCGTCGCGCTGGCCCCGGACGGTCTGGACCGGGTCTTCTTCACCAACGGGGGCTCGGAGGGTGTGGAGAGTGCGATGAAGTTCGCGCGGCTCTACCACCACCATCGGGGCCAGCCGGAGCGCACGTGGATCATCGCCCGGCACTTCGCCTACCACGGCAGCACCTACGGCAGCGGCACCGCGACCGGGTTCCCCGGCATGCACCACGGCATCGGGCCGGGCCTGCCGCACGTCGTGAAGGTGTCGCCGCCGCACGCGTACCGTGCCGAGGACATGTGCCCGGGCCGGGACTTCACCGACTTCCTGATCGAGGAACTGGCGACCACCATCGACACCATCGGGGCCGGGAACATCGCCGCGATGATCGGGGAGCCGGTGATGGGCGGCGCCGGGATCCTGGTGCCGCCGGCCGACTACTGGCCTCGGGTGCGTGAGCTGCTCGACCGGCACGGCATCCTGCTGATCGCGGACGAGGTGGTGACCGGGTTCGGGCGTACCGGCGCCTGGTTCGACTCGGCGCAGCGCGGCATGCGTCCCGACATCGTGGTGCTCGCCAAGGGTCTGACCAGCGGTTATGCGCCACTCGGCGCGGTGCTGGTCGGTGACGGGGTGGGCGAGACCCTGGTGGGTGGGGACGCCTACCTGTTCCACGGCCACACCTACTCCGGTCACGCCGGCGCCTGTGCGGTCGCCCTGGCCAACCTGGACCTTCTGCAGGGCGAGGGTCTGATCGACCGGTCGGTGACCGTCGGGGGCTGGCTGCGCGAGGCCCTGGCCCCGGTCGCCGGGCTGCCCCGGGTCGGTGAGATCCGGGTGGCCGGCGCGACGGCGGGGATCGAGCTGGTCGCCGACCGGGCCACCCGGGAGCCGCTGATGGCCGGGGGAGTGGCGTCCGGGCTGCGCGACGGGCACCGGGTGGTGACCCGTGACTACGGCAACACCCTGGTCATGGCGCCGCCGCTGGTGGTGTCGCGGGCCGAGGTGCAGCGGGCCGCCGCCGCGGTCCTGGACGTGATCGGCGCGCTGCCGTGACCGGGACCTACGACTACGTGATCGTCGGTGCCGGAACCGCCGGGTGTGTGCTGGCCGCCCGGCTCAGTGAGGATCCCGGCGTCACGGTGTGCCTGATCGAGGCCGGCCCGTCCGACGACTCGCCGAACATCGAGATACCGGCCGCGGGCGGGCGGCTCTGCCGGACCCGGTACGACTGGGACTACGACGGCCACGACGACCCGGGACTCGGCGGGCGGCGGATCTACCTGCCCCGGGGGCGGGTGCTCGGCGGGACCAGCGCGATGAACGGCATGGTCCACGTCCGGGGCAACCGGGCCGACTTCGACGAGTGGGGGCAGCCCGGCTGGACGTACGACCGGATGTTGCCCTATTTCCGCCGGTCCGAGGATCACGTGCTGGGCGAGTCGGAGTATCACGGCACCGGCGGCCCGTTGCCGGTGACCGACAGCCGGTCGCGTAACCCGATGGCGCTGGCGTTCGTCCAGGCCGCTCTGGAGGCGGGGTACGAGCCGAACGGCGACTTCAACGCCGGGAGCCAGGACGGGTTCGGGCCGTACCACATCAACCAGCGGAACGGGCGCCGGTGCAGTGCCGCGGCGGCCTACCTGCACCCGGTCGCGGACCGGCCGAACCTGACGATCCGCACCCACCTCCAGGTGGAGCGGGTGGAGGTGTCCGGCGGTGTGGCGCGGGGTGTGGTGTGCCGGCGGCTCGACGAGCAGATCACCGTCGGGGCGCGGCGGGAGGTGATCCTGGCGGCCGGGGCGTACAACACGCCGCAGTTGCTGCTGCTGTCCGGGATCGGCCCGGCCGACGAGCTGGCCGGGCTGGGTATCCCCGTGGTCGCCGATCTGCCGGAGGTGGGCCGCAATCTCCAGGACCACGCCGGCACCTATCTGGTGTTCACCCACGACCAGCCGGTCAGCCTGATCAGTTCGGGGGAGGAGCGGTACCGGCTGCAGTACGAGCAGGGGTACGGCCCGCTCACCTCCAACGTGCCGGAGGCCGGCGGTTTCGTGCGGACCCGTCCCGGCCTGAACGCGCCGGACGTGCAGTTCCACGTGCTGCCGGTGATGTTCGTGGACTGCGCGCTGGGCGTGCCGACCGGGCACGGCATCTCGTTCGGCCCGTGTGTGCTGCGGCCGCGCAGCCGGGGCGACGTGACGCTGGCCTCCGACGATCCGTCGGCGAAACCGCGGATCCGCAACCGTTACTACAGCGACCCGGACGACCTGGACACCATGGTCGCCGGGCTGCGGGTCGCGCTGGACCTGTCGCGTCAGGCGGCGCTCGCGCCGTACACGAAAGACCGGTTCACGCATCCGGCGTCGGAGTCCGACGCCGATCTGCGGGAGTTCGCCCGGACGGCCACCCAGTCGGTCTTCCACCCGGCCGGGACCTGCGCGATCGGCCCGGTCCTCGACCCGGAGCTGCGGGTGCACGGCGTGGCCGGGCTGCGGGTGGCCGACGCGTCGGCGATGCCGCTGGTGCCCCGGGGCAACACGAACGCGCCGACGGTGGCCCTGGCCGAGCGGGCGGCCGACCTGGTCCGGGGCCGCACGCCGGCCCTCGACCTGGTCGACGCCGGATAAAGAGCGCGGGCGGCAGAGCCATGGCCATGTATCTCCCCGAGATGAACCGGGTCCTGGAGCCGCGCGGCCGTTCGCTGCGTGATCCCCAGTTTCTGCGGGCGACGGTGCGGCGGGTGACGCGGGTCGTGCCGGGGATGTGCCGCGTCACCCTGGCCGGGCGGGTGCTGGCCGACCTGCCGGCCGCGCCGCCGGCGGCCAAGGTACGGCTGTTCCTGCCGTCGGATCCGGCGATGCCGCCCGATTTCCCGGAGTGGACGCCCCGGGGCCTGCTGTGGGCGCCGGGCAGTCGCACGGCGATGCGGTCGTACACGGTTCGCCGGCACGACCGGATCACCGCCGAGATGGACGTCGACATGCTGCTGCACCACGACGGCCCCGGCGCGTCGTGGGCCGCGGGAGCCCGTCCGGGATCACCGGTCGGGCTCCTGCGGCCGGAGTCCGGATACCGGCGGCTGCCCGGCACCGCGCTGCACCTGCTGGTCGGCGACGAGACGGCGCTGCCGGCGCTCGGCGCGATCCTGGACGCGCTGCCGGCTGCGGCCGGGCGCCTGGTGGTGGTGGAGACAGCCGACCGTGGCTATCGCGACTACCTGCGGGGCCGCCCGGTGCGGTGGCTCGATCGCGGGCGGGACCGGCCGGGCGAGGCCCTGATCCGTTACGTGCTTCGGCTCGCGCTGCCGGCGGGCCGGGTGCAGGCCTTCGTCGCGGCCGAGGCGACGGCGACCCGCATCCTGCGGGAACACCTGCGGTTGTACGGCCTGGGCACCGCCGACGGCACGCTGAACGCCAAGGGTTACTGGCAGTTCACCGGAGGAGCGTAGATGGCGACGAGCCGGTCGACCGCGGACCGCTCGCCGGTCACCCGCACGGCGTCGTCCAGTGGCCGGCCGTCGAAGAGGACCTCGCTCCAGAGGGTGGAGTCGGCGGTCACCGTGGCCACGGCCCGTGGCAGTTCACCGGCGGTGACGGCGAGGACGTCGCCGTCGGTGACCACACCGTACCGATGCTCGGGCGGGTGGGCGCGGCGGTCGTCGCGCAGCCGCAACTCGATGCCGGGCAGCGGGCCCGGTCGCTCCGGCGCCATGGTCCGCATGGCGATGACCGTCGCGTCCGGTGTCATGCCGCCGGAGGTGGCCGGGGCGGGGCCGGACGAGAACCACCGGCCGAGCGACTCCAGCACCGGCTCCAGCCCCCGGCCCCAGGGTGTCGCCGCATACGCCCTGGTCCGGGCCAGGTCGGGCAGCTCGACCGGCTCGACGATCCCGGCGTCGCACAGTGTGCGCAGCCGCTCGGTGAGCACGGCCGGGCCGATGCCGCGCACCGACTCCTGGAGGTCGGCGAACCTCTTCGGGCCGAGGATCAGCTCCCGCACGAGGAGCAGCGTCCACCGGTCGCCGACCAGATCGAGAGCGTTCGCCGCGCGACAAGCGTCCCCGAAATCTGCGTATGCCCGTTTTATCGGCACATCCGACCCACTTACTTAACAGAAGCGATGACTATGTTTAGAGTAGCGAGCATGTCTTCACACGATCCCACGAGTCCCGCCGCCCCGGCGGTCGTCGATCGGCAGGCCTGGCTCGACGAGTGCGAGAAACTTCTGGTCCGCGAGAAGGCGCACACCCGCGAGGGCGACGCCATCGCCGCCGCCCGCCGTCGTCTGCCGATGACCGAGGTCGATCCGGTCACGCTCGTCGGGCCCGACGGCCCGACCCCGCTGGCGGACATCTTCCAGGGCCGCGACCAGCTCGTCGTCTATAAGCACATGTGGCACCTCGGCAAGCCCTTCGAGGACCAGTGCGAGGGTTGCACGGCCACCGTCTGGGACTTCCACGACGCCTCCTACCTGGAGGTTCGTGGCGTCTCGGCCGCTGTCTTCTGCGAGGGCCCCTACGAGGAGGCCGCGCCGTTCCGCGACTTCATGGGTTACACCCTGCCGTGGTTCTCCACCTACGGCATCGAGGACCCGGCCTTCGCCGGCGGCGGCAGCATCGCCTGCTACCTGCGTCAGGGTGACCGATTCTTCCTGACCTACGAGACCACCGGCCGCGGCGTCGAGGCGATCATGGCGCAGCACAAACTGCTCGACATGACGGTGTACGGGCGGAAGGAGACCTGGGAGGACTCCCCGGAGGGCTGGCCGCAGATCCCGACGTACTCGGCCTGGCGTGCCGACGGGCGGCCGATCGCCCAGTGGACGCGGCCCGGCGTGACCCCGGTCGAGGCGCCGGAGCACGCACCGCACTGTGCGGGCCAGGCCGCGTCCTAGGGAGCGACCGCTACCGGCGGCCCGCGTCGACGACCCGAAGGCCGACGCGGGCCGCTTCGGCGTGCAGGTCCTCGTCCCAGCGGGGGCGCAGCCCGGCCAGCCGGGACGTCAGGACCACCACGTCCACCGACCGGTCGGCCAAGGGCGTGTGGATGCCGATCGCGTGGTGCCCGGTGTGCCCGCCCCCGGCCGTGGCCTGTTCCAGCAGGTCCAGGTCGAAGTCGCAGAGCTGCGCCGGGACCGTCGTGTCCGGGCGGTGCGCCCCGCAGCCGAACACGGCGATCCGCGCGCCCGGCCCGGCCTCGCGGACCGCCGCGGCGACCTCCTCCGCGACGTCGACCTCGCGGGCCTTGACCGCCCACTCGTTCAGTGCCTGCACGTGCTCGCTCCAGTCCAGCCCGGAGCCGTGGAAGACGAGCCGCTCACCGATCTCGATCTCCGGCCGCCGGTGGGTGGCCAGGAACTGCCGCATGTTGACCCGGTACGTCTCGTCCTGGACGTCCCAGTCCGACTCGTGCGGCACCTCGATCACCCAGGCGTCCCGGTCGAAGGCGAACCGCAGCCCCGAGCGGTGCAGCCGGTAGGCGAGCTCGGAGTCCTCGGCGCCCCAGCCCACGAACGACTCGTCGAAGCCACCGGCCGCCCAGAAGTCGCCGCGCCCGACCGACACGTTGATGGTCCACGTCAGGTCCCACGGCAGGGCCCGGCGTTCCAGGTCGAAGCCGTACGGTTCGAGCATCCCGTGCCGCAGGTCGTGGAACGCGGGGTCGCCGTCGAAGTGCGCGACGGTCTCCTCCGGGTGCCGGCTGAGGATCACCTCCTCGGCGCCGTGCATCGGCTCCTCCGGGTTGTAGCCGTAGGCGTAGCCGACCACCACCCGGCGCTCCGGGGTGCCGTGGGCGGCCAGGTGCGCGGCCAGGAAACCGGGTCCGGCCAGGGCTCCGCTGTCCAGGAAGACCAGCAGCGGCGCGGTCGCGAGCCGGGCGCCCGCGTTGCGTGCCTGCCCGGCCCGGAAGCCGCGGTCCGGCTGCCAGACGTAGCGCACGTCCAGTTCGCCGGTGAACTCCTGGACCACCGCGAGCGTGTCGTCACTGCCGCCGTCGTCGGCGACGAGCACCTCGAAACGGTCCGTGCCGATGCTCTGGCGGGTGAGGGCGGCGAGCGTACGCCGGATCATCGTGTCCCGGTTGTAGGTCGGGATGATCACCGTGACCAGCGGCGTCGCGGTCACGATCGCGGCCCGTCCACGACGGCGTAGGCGCGGACCGGGAAACTGCCCATCCCGGCGACCGCCGGCGGCGCCGCATGGAAGCGGAAGCCGCGCGCCGGCAGCAGATCCAGGCCGCGCAGGTGCTCCACGATCGGGATGCCCTCACCGAGCAGGCCGGTGTGCGCGGGCCGGGTCATGTCGGCCATGTCGTCGATGTTGACCGAGTCGATGCCGACCACCGCCGGACCGGCCTTGACCAGCCGTTCCACCATGTCGGCGGTGAGGAACGGATGGTCGGCGGCTCCGTAGCCGGTCGTGCCGAAACGCCGGTCCCAGCCGGTCCGGAACAGCACCGCCCGGCCCCGCACCTCGGTCCCGGACAGCAGCTCCGGCCCGATCGCCCGGCCGTGCGCGGTCGCGTCGATCACCAGGCCCGGCACGTCGACGAGCCGGGCCAGGTCGATCGCGGCCAGGTCGGGGCCGTCGGGGTAGCGGTGGAACGGGGTGTCCACGTAGGTGCCGGTGTTGGCGACCAGGGACACCGTGCCGATCTGGAACTCGGTGCCCTCCGGATACCGGTCGCGGGACGCCTCGCGGGACATGTGGTCGCCGATGCGTGGCCCGGGCAGCCCGGGGTAGGTCTCCATGCCGTCCTCGATGCGGTGGGACAGCTCGATGATGCGGTTCACAGGTGCTCCCGTTCCGCTGCCGCCGGGCGGCCCGGCAGCAGCTGGTCGTACTCCGGTTTCTGCTTCCAGTCGGCGTCGGGCGGCCGGTATCCGGGGCGCGGGCAGTGCGCCGAGTGCTCGCCGGTCACCGGGTGGTGCAGATAGCGGGGGCAGTTCTCGAAGACCTGCTCGACGTGCACCCGCAGCACCGCCTCGGCCCCGGGGTGGGCGTCCAGCCCGTCCGTCGTCAGCTGGCAGGCGCCGTTGACCCGCAGCTTCGCCGGGACCGCAGGGAAGAGGAAGAGCAGCCCGACGCGCGGGTTGGTGACGGTGTTGCCGAGCGTGCGGTACATGCCGTTGCCGTCGTAGCTGGGGATCTCCAGGAGGCGGGGGCCCGCCACGTGCACGAAACCCGGCAGGCCCCCCTTGTACGAGCACTCCGGCTGCCCGGCCGGGCTGACCGTGGCCAGCCAGACCGTGTCGGCGCCTCGGATCCAGTCGGCGTGCTGGTCCTCCAGTTCCGCGAGCACGTATCTACCGGCCAGATGGTCGGCCAGCGCCCGGGTGCCGAACCGCTCCTGGAGGAGCCGGCTTCCGTCCTGGTAGAAGTCGTCCGGCTCCATCGGTCAGCGCAGCGCCGTCATCTGCCGCCGGACCCGCCGGTAGTACGCGTTGGCCACGCGCTCCCGGGTCAGGATGCCGAGGGCGATCTCCCGCAGCAGTTCGGGGGAGCGCTCGGCCAGCGGGGTGAGCACCTGCTCCAGCCACTCGGCGCCGTGGTTCTCGTCGACGTGGATGTGGATGCGCTGGTACTCGATGACGTCCTCGGGCACGCCGAGCCGCGTGCAGCCGGCCACCATCGCGGTGAACCGGGGCGGCGCGCTGTGCTCCATCAGCCCGAGCGCACCCAGCGAGCGGGGAGTGAGCTCGCGGTGGACGCCGTACATCAGGGTCAGGCACGCGTTCTCGTAGATCTCGGCGCAGATCAGGTCGCCGACGTCGAAGCCGCGGGCGGCGAGCACCGCCCGCATGTGCCGCGCCGAGTGCTCGAACAGGACGGTGTGCATCCGCTCGGCGACGCCCTCACCCATCTCGTCCCAGTAGTTCTCGGCCATGACCAGCTTCATCGTGCCGGCCGACCCGAGCTGGGCCAGGGCCACCAGGTCGTCGAAGCGGCTGTCGACCAGCTCCTCGGCCAGGAAGAAGAGCGCGACCTCGGCCTCGGTGGCGTCCTCGGCCAGGTGCCGGCAGAACTCGGGCTGCACGTGGTCGGCGCTGAGCTCTTCGAACCACTTGGCGAATCCGGCCGCGTCCGACGGGAGCCGGGTCAGGTCGACCTGGGCGTCCTCCCAGCGCAGCCACGCGTTCTCCAGACGGACGATCTCCGGATCGGTGTTGAGGCGCGGAATCCGCTGGAAATCGCCCGGCGCGCCCAGGTAGTCGGTGTAGTAGCGGTGCAGGCGGCGGAACAGGCGCAGGCGGACCGCCATGTCGGGTGCCGAACCGTCCTCCGGGAAGGCCGCGGCGAGGACGTCGTCGGTGATCGCGGTGTCGGTCAGGGAGGAAGTCAACTCAGTTCTCCTCGGCGGTGACGAGCGCGGGCGGCTGGAGGGCGTCGATGGCGTCCCGGATCCCGGAGACGATCTTGTTGGCCTCCGCCGCGGTGGGCGCGGCGGCGATGACGGCGAACAGCGAGTCGGGCCAGGACAGGCCACGGACGCTGGTGGGGTACGCCCGGACGCCGTCCGCCCACAGCCGCTGGAAGATCGGCCGGACGTGGTCGGCGTAGGTGACCCAGGACGGCACCTCGACGACGAAGTGCGCCGACAGGGTCAGGTCCCGTTCGGCGTCCCAGTTCTTCAGCAGCATGCAGGCGTGCATCGAGCCGCTGCGCCGGGCGTTGATCTCGGTGACGTAGAGGATGTCGTCGGTGCCGGCCACCGCGTCCACGCACATCCAGCCGCGATATCCCAGCCGGTGGGCGGCCGTGCCCAGCGAACGGGACACCGCGCGCATCCGGTCACCCCAGACCGGCGGCAGGGCACCGTCACCGACGTCCACGCTGCGGAAGACGTGACCGTTCTTGACCGTCAGCGAGCAGAGCACGATGTTCTCCACGCCGTCCTCGCCGATCAGGATGTCGGCGGCCGGGCAGCCGACCCCCTCGGCGTGCGGGACGAACCGCTGCACCAGGATCGGGAAGGCGAAGAACGAGTCCTTGGCGGCCGACGCGATGAACGCCTCGACGCTGCCCGGCTCGTTGCGGATCACCGCGGTGCCGGCGCCGGAGACGCCGTAGAGGGTGCGGGCGACGACCGTACCGTGCCGCTCCAGCATGGCGCGCAGCCCGCCGGTGAGCTCGGTCCAGGTGCAGAAGGTCATGCCCGGTGCCACGTCGACCTCGCCGGGCATCTCCCGGGCCAGGTCCATGCAGCTGATCTTGGAGTCGAGGTAGAGGCTGGCCCAGTACCGCTCCTCCGGCAGGTGGTCGATCTCCACCGGCAGGCCCCACCCTCGGACGATCTCGGCCAGCTGGTACGTCTCCGGGGTGGGCCCGGTGACCAGCAGTTCCACCCGGTCGTAGGTGAGCAGGTGGTGGCGCAGCTCGTTCTGGGCCGCACCGTCCTTGATCAGGTCGGGCACGAGCATCCCGGTGACCGGCCGCGGCGCGACGACCGGTGGCTCGTCGACACCGAGCGCCCGGTGCACGTCGGTGTACCACTGCCGGTCGAAGCCGTGCGGAAGCACCAGCACCCGGGGCTCGACGCTCCAGAACACCGCGTGCTCGGCCTCCGAGGTACCGACGTAGGTGACCAGGCCGTCGCGTTCCGGGCCGGTGAGAGTGAACGAGGGATTGCGCAGCAGGTACTCCGCGCTGTTCATCAGGATCAGCTGAACGGTGCCGGTCACGATGACTCTCCGATCAGGTCGGCGGTGCCCGGCCGCAGCGGCCGGACGTCGGGCTCGGCGAGGAAGGCGGGCCGGGGGCTGTCGACCGGCCGGGGCGCGTTGCCGACGGCGTTGTAGACGAAGATCGCCATCGCCCGGCGGCCCGGCGACATGTTGCGGACCGAGGCGTGCAGCAGGTTCGGGTGGAAGAACAGCACCGACCCGGCCGGGCCCTTCGGGCTCACCATGCCGGCGTCGGCGGTCAGCTCGGCGATCACGTCGGTGTGCACCCGGAACTTCTCGTCGGCGGTCAGGGTGGCGATCCAGCCGGGCGCGTCCTCGTAGCCCAGCGGCATGCCGTCGCGCCCGGTCGCGGCCAGCACCCCGTGCCGGTGCGAGCCGGGCACGAAGGTGAGCGGGCCGTTGAACTCGGTGACGTCGTCGAGGAACACCGCCACGTTGACCATGTCCGGCCGGGTGATGCCGTCGTCCTGCAGCCAGTAGACGTAGTCCTGGTGCCAGTCCCACTGATCACCGGCGAACGCCGCCTTCACGTTCACCTTGGACTGGTGAACGTAGACCTCACCGCCCAGCAGCGTGCGGGCCGCGCCGAGCAGGACCGGATGACGGACCACGGCGGGGAAGACCACACCCTGACGGTGTACGCCGTACACCGACCGCACGGTGACGCCGTCGCGTTCCATCACCCGTTCCGGCCCGTCGTTCCCGAGCAGGCCGGGCACCGCCGCGGCGATGCGGTCGACGACCGTACCGGGAAGGAAGCCGGGCGGCATCAGCACGAAACCGTCCCGGTGATAGCTCTCCACCACGGCGGGATCCATCGGCAGGTCTCCTCTCACGTGCACGCCGGCGCTCATCGGCGCCGGGGCCGGATCCGGTAGAGCCAGTCGACGCCCGCGCCCTGGAAGGACGGCGGCGCGGTCGGATTGGCGGCGGTCGGGAACCCGGTCCACACCGTCTGGTTGAACTCGAAGAACTCCAGCGGCCGGTACATCAGCGGGACCATCGGCGCGTGCTCCATGAACAGCGTGTCCAGGCGGGTGATCGTGGAGATCAGCTCGGTGCCGTTGGCCACGGCCGCCTTGTCCAGCAGGGTCGCGGTGTCCGGGTGGTCGAACCGGCCGTAGTTGTAGGAGGCCGGCAGACCGGGCGCCGGCACGCCGCGCATGTCCAGGACGTCCCGGAACCGCTGCCACGGCGTGCTCGGCGTGGTGGCGGTGATGTGCCAGACGGCGATGTCGAACTCGGCGTTGTAGAGCGTGGTGGCGGTCTCGGCCTCCGACGGGTAGGTCGGGATGATCTCGATGCCGATCGCGCGGGCGTTCTCCGCGACGATCTCGATCGCGGTCTGCCAGTCCGTCCAGCCGGTCGGTGCCTGCATCCGCCAGCCGCCCAGCCGGGTGCCGTCGGGCAGCCGGTAGACGCCGTCGGTGCCCCGGACCGCGCCCAGATCCTGCTCCAGGATGCGGATCGCCTCGGCCGGGTCGGTGCGCCAGCCGTTGCGGGCCACGTTGGCGGCGTCGAAGTAGGACGCCTCCGGTCCCTGCGGCAGCAGCAGGCTCGACTTCGCCGGATCGGAGTAGTTGGAGACCGCGTCACGGGCGATCCGGGCGTAGTCGACGGCGAAGGCGATGGCCCGCCGCACCCGGGGGTCGTTCAGCCCCGGCCGCAGCGTATTGAAGATCATCATGGGCATGGCGCCGGGTACGTGATAAGGCGCGCTGTCCAGCCAGGTGCCGACCGGCAGTCCCCGCTCGCGCAGCTTCCAGATCTCCGGCAGGTACTGCTGCATCACGTCCACGTCACCGCGCTCGAAGGCGGCGTTACCGGCGTCGTTGCCGTCGAAGACCGGGTGCACGATGTACCGCGGCGCGGGCAGGCCGCCCCGCTTGCACCGGCCCCAGTACCGGTCGTCGCGGACCATCACCAGCTGGGTGTCGTCGGCGGTCTGCACCCGGTAGGGGCCGGAGCCGAGCGGATCCTGGGTCCAGTAGTCGCTCAGGTGCGCGTGCCTGCGCTCCAGCTTCTCCCACAGATGCCGGGGCACGATCGGGATCTGCGCCAGATGCGCCTTGATCATGCCGGGGTTCAGCTGCGCCTGGTTCAGGTGGAAGACCACGGTGTGCCGGTCCGGGGCGCTCACCGCGTCGATGTAGAGCCATACGTCGGAGAACTGGACCTCGGGATAACGCCGGGCCAGTTCTACGGTGTAGACGACGTCGTGTGCCGTCAGCGGCCGGCCGTCCCGCCAGTGCGCCTCCGGCCGCAGCTTGACCGTGAGCGTGTTCGGATAGTCGGTCTTGAACGAACCGGCCAGCTGCGGGCGCAGCGTGCCGTCGCGGATGTCGAAGGTGAACAGCGTCTCGTAGACCAGCTGCATCGAGTTGACCTGGGTCGGCCAGGTCTGCTCGCCGAACATGTTGAAGTTCGACGGCGGGCCCCAGAGGAACCCGGCGGTGATCAGGGTCTGCGAGCGGGCCGCCGACGGTTTGGCACCCGCCCGCCCGGCGCTGGCCGGCCGTGCGAGCACACCGGCTTCCAGCGTGGTCGCGGTGAGCCCGGCGGCGGCGCCGAGCAGCAGGTGGCGGCGGGTGGGCTGGACAGGGGATGGCGACATGGAGAAGCACTCCTTCCGGTCGTGCCGAAGCGCCTCCCATCGTCATGGTCAGCTCCCGGCCGCCACATCTCCGAAGATGCTCATCGATCGATCGAGCGCACGTTGGAAGTGGGTTGATCGCCCGTGCCACCACAAGACTGATCGGCATGACCGGTGCACCCGAGCTCAGCGTCATCGTCCCCACCTACAACCGGGCGCCGCTGCTGACACAGACCCTGCTGTCGCTGACCCGGCAGCGGATGGCGCCCCACCACTTCGAGGTGCTGGTCTGCGACGACGGCTCGTCCGACGACACCGCCGAGGTGGTCGAGAGCTTCAGCGACCAGCTCGACATCCGTTTCTTCACCTCACCGCACGAGGGTTTCCGGGCCGGGCGGATGCGCAACACCGGCGTCGCCCACGCGCGCGGCGAGATCAGCGTGTTCGTCGACAGCGGGATCGTGCTGCACAGCGGCTGCCTCGACGGGCACCGGGCGGCGCACCGGGAAGCCGACGGCCCGGTGGCCGTCTGCGGGTACGTCTACGGGTTCGCGCCCGACCCGGCCGACGCCGAGGAGTTCCTGTCCACCGTCGACCTCACCGACGCCGACCGGGCGATGTACCGGCTGGGCGCCAGCGGGCGCTGGCCCGACGTGCGGGAGTTCTTCTACGGCCACTACGGCGACGACTTCGGTGATCTGCCCGCGCCGTGGCTCGTCTACTGGACCGTGAACGCGTCCGCCCGTACCGCCCAGATCCGCTCTGTCGGTGGTTTCGACGAGGCCTTCCAGGGCTGGGGCGGCGAGGACCTCGACCTCGGCTACCGGCTCTATCTCGACGGCGCACGGGTGATGCTGAGCCGGGCGGCGGCCGCCCTGGACATCCCGCACCCGAAGAACTTCGAGGCCAACATGGCCAGTGCCGGCGAGAACTACCGCTACATGGTCCGCAAGTACGGCACGCCGGTGGTGCGGCTGCTCAGCGAATCCGACCCGGACGTCTTCTTCGACCTCAACGACATCATCCGCGAGCGTGGCCTGCCCGCCTGCCGCGACCTGCTGACCACCCGCTGACACAGGAGGAGTTCCATGAGCAGCGTTGACATCGGCGCCCGGGCGGTCGTGCTGGGCGCCGGCATGGCCGGGCTGCTGGCCGCCCGGGTCCTGGCCGACCACTACCGCGAGGTGGTGATCGTCGAACGTGACCGGCTGGACGGCGGCGCCGAGCCACGCCGTGGTGTCCCGCACGGCCGGCACGCGCACGCCCTGCTGGCCCGGGGCCAGCAGATCGTCGACGAGCTGTTCCCCGGGCTGACCGACGGGCTGATCAGCGCCGGGGTGCCGGCCGGGGACGTCGCGAGCAGCCTGCGCTGGTACTTCAACGGCCGCCGCCTGGCGCCCGGCGATTCGGGGCTGCTCAGCGTCTCGGCGACCCGGCCGGTGCTGGAGCACACCGTCCGCGAGCGGGTCGCCGCCCTGCCGAACGTCGCGATGCTGACCGGTACCGACATCGCCGGGGTGACGGCGGACCCGGACCGCCGCCGGATCACCGGGGTACGGGTCGCCCGCCACGACGGTGACGGCGAGGAGGAGATCACGGCGGACCTGGTGGTCGACGCGACCGGCCGGGGCTCGCGTACCCCGGTCTGGCTCGAACAGCTCGGCTACCGGCGGCCCGCCGAGGACCGGGTGCAGGTCGGGCTGGCCTACACCACCCGGCATTTCCGGCTGCGCCGTGACCCGTACGGCACCGACCTGTCGATCAACCCGGTGGCCTCGCCGGCGAACCCGCGCGGAGCGTTCTTCCCGAAGCTGCCCGGCGACTGCAGCATGCTGTCGCTGACCGGGATCCTCGGCGACCACCCGCCGACCGACCTCGACGGCTTCCGCGATTTCGCCCGGTCTCTGCCGGTCCCCGACATCTACGACGCCATCCACGACGCCGAGCCCCTCGACGAGGGCGTGACGTTCCGGTTCCCGGCCAGCGTCCGCCGCCGTTACGAGCGACTGTCCGACCTGCCCGAGCGGCTGCTGGTGATCGGCGACGGGGTGTGCAGCTTCAACCCGGTGTACGGCCAGGGCATGACCGTGGCCGCGCTGGAGGCGATGACCCTGCGCCGGCACCTGTCCACCGGGCGGGCGCCGGAGCCGCGGGCGTTCTTCCGGGACGTGTCCCGCGACATCGACGCGCCGTGGGAGATCTCCGCCGGCGGTGACCTGAGCTTCCCCGGCGTCGAGGGGCAGCGGACTCTGAAGACGCGGATGGGCAACGCCTACATGGCACGCCTGCACGCCGCCGCGACCCGGGACGGCACGCTGACCGCCGCGTTCATGCGGGCGGCGGGCCTGGTCGACCCGGTGACCGCGCTGATGCGCCCGGCCGTGATGCGCAAGGTGCTGGGCGGCGGCAGCGGCGCGCGGACAGCACCGGTGCCCACCGGGCAGATCGAGAAGGAACAGGCGTGAGCACCACCGATTCTCAACGACGGAAGGAGACGGCCATGCTCGCCAGCAGCGCGGCCTTCAGCGGGTTCTCGGTCGACGACGTGCCGGCCGCCCGCAAGTTCTACGGCGAGGTGCTCGGCCTGCCGGTCGACGAGGAGCACGGCATGCTCCACCTGCACCTCGGCACCGGCGCGGAGGTGCTCGTCTACCCCAAACCGGAACACACGCCGGCCACGTACACGATGCTCAACTTCCCGGTCGCCGACATCGACGCGGCGGTCGCCGAACTGCGACGGCACGGCGTGCGGTTCGAGATGTACGACAACGTGGACGACACCGGCGTGTACCGGGGCGAGGGCCCGCCGATCGCCTGGTTCCGTGACCCGGCCGGCAACATCCTGTCGGTCCTGCAGGAGCCGTGACGATGCGGCGCCTGATCGCCGACCGGCTGAGCATCGTCCGGCTGACCCGCCACGGCGGCGCCGGACCGGTCACCGTCCTGGTGGCGATCAACCTGGTCCTCGGCGTGCTGCCGGTGGCCTTCGTGCTGGCCACCGCCCGCCTGCTGGGCCTGGTGCCGGACGCCGTTCAGGACGGGCTCGCGTCACCGGCGTACGACGCTCTGGTCACCGCGTTCGTCGTCGCGGCGGCCACCTTCGCCGGGCAGCAGATCCTGGCGCCGGTGGCGGCGGCGGTCGGCACCCTGGTGGCCCGCAACGTCGACGGCCACGTCTTCGACCTGCTGATGGCCGCGTCGCTGGGCTCGCCGGGCATCGCGCTGCTGGAGGACCAGGAGGCGCTCGACGACCTTCGCCAGGCCGTCGGTGGCCTGGAGGTCGCCTACCAGTCGCCGGGGGAGGCGTGTGCCGGGCAGATCGCGCTGATCGCGCGATACGTCCAGCTCGGAGGGTACGTTGCGGTGGTCGGTGTGGCGGCGTCCTGGCCGGCGGCGGCCGGTCTGCTGGGCGCGGTCCTTCTCTTCCGGTACGGCCAGCGCGGCGGCCTGCGCAAGTTCGGCGACGTCCGGATGAACCTGTGGGACGCCGAACGCGAGATGGACTACTTCCGCGAGTTGTCGCTGCGGCCCGCCGCCGGTAAGGAATTGCGGGTCTTCGGCCTGACCGGCTGGCTCAGCGACCGGTACCGCGCGACCTTCCTGGCCTGGATGCGTCCGCTGTGGGAGGCACGTCGCCGGATCTACCTGTGGCCGTTCGTGTGGTTCGCGCTCTGCGGGCTGGCCGCCACCATGATCATCTTTGCGCTGATCGGGCAGACGGTGTCGCGTGGCCTGACGCTGACCGCGTTCGCCATCGTGGTCCAGTCGACGCTGGCGGCACTGCGACTCGGCGAGTTCTATCCCGAGGCCGACGTGCAGACCGCGATCGGCATGCTCGGCCACGACGGGGTGCGCAAGTTCGCCGACCGGGTGCGGGACGAGACGGCCGTACCGCCGCACGTGCCGGTCGCGGAGGTGCCCGCCCGTGTCGGGTCGATCCGGTTCGAGCAGGTCACCTTCGGCTATCCGGGCACCGGGCGGCCGGTGCTGGACGGCCTGGACCTGACCCTTCCGGCCGGGCGGTGCACGGCGATCGTCGGCCTCAACGGCGCGGGCAAGACCACCCTGGTCAAGCTGCTCGCCCGGCTGTACGAGCCGGACAGCGGCCAGGTCAGCGTCGACGGCGTGGACGTCCGCTCCTACCCGGTCGACGGCTGGCGGCAGCGGATCGCGGTGATCTTCCAGAGTTTCGCCCGGTTCGAGGTCTCCGCCGCCGACAACATCGGCTACGGTGCCGCCCACCGCCTCGACGACCGGGCCGGTGTCGAACAGTCCGCCGAGCAGGCCGGGATCGCCGCCGCCCTACGTGATCTGCCGGCCGGCTTCGACACGCCGCTGGGCCGCAACCTGACCGGCGGCGCCGATCTGTCCGGCGGCCAGTGGCAGCGGGTGGCGCTGGCCCGGGCGCTGTTCGCGCTGCGCCACGGCGCGTCGGTGGTGGTCCTCGACGAGCCGACCGCCGCCCTGGACGTGCGGGCCGAGGCCCGGTTCTTCGACGAGTTCACCGGCCTGACCAGGGGGGTCACCACCCTGCTGATCTCGCACCGGTTCTGCACCGTGCGGCGGGCCGACCACATCGTCGTCCTGGCGGACGGCCGGGTGTCCGAGCAGGGCAGCCACGAGGAGCTGATGGCCCTCGACGGCCGGTACGCGACGTTGTTCCGGCTGCAGGCCGACCGGTTCGCCGGTGACGAGCCCGATCTCAAGGGAGCCCTGGCGTGAGAGACCTGATCAGAGGGGCACGCGAGGTGCTGGCGGCGATCTGGCGCCGGCACCGCGGCAAGACCATCGGATCGATCCTGCTGATGGTGGCGGGTGCGGCGGCGGCGCCCCTGATCGCCGCCGCCCTCGCCGTGATGACCGACGCCGTCGTCGCCGGCGACAGTGCCGATGCCACCCGGGCGGGCCTGCTGGTCGCCGCTCTCGCGGTCGCGGTGCTCACCTTCGCCCACTTCGCGCACGTCTTCTACTTCGACCTGGCCGACCTGGCCGAACTCGACTTCCAGCAGCGCCTGATCGGGCTGTCGCACGGCACGGCCGGGATCCACCACCACGAGGACGCCGCGCAGGCCGACACGCTGAGCGTGCTGGAGCAGGACAGCCGGCAGTTCCAGGGCGCGATCGAGGCGCTGCTGAACACGCTCGGTCTGCTGATCGCCTCCGGAGTCACCGCGGTGCTGCTGGCCCGGCTGCATCCGGTACTGCTCCTGCTACCGCTGGCCGCGATCCCGCCCCTGCTGTGCGGGCGATGGGCCGAACGCCGGATCGACCGGTCCCGGACCGCGGCCGCCGAGCCCACCCGGGTCGCATTGAATCTCTTCCGCCTGGCCACGAGCGCCGACACCGCCGGTGAGCTGCGGGTCTTCCGGCTGCAGAAGGAGCTGCGGGACCGGCACGGGGTGCTCTGGGACCGGGCCGGGGACCGGCTCTGGCACGGCCGGCTGACCGGGGCCCTGCTCACCGTCGCCGGTCAGCTGGTCTTCGCCGCCGCCTACATCGCGGCGGTTCTGCTCGTCGTGGCGAGTGCGGTCCGCGGCGATCGGAGCGTCGGCGACGTGGTGCTCGTCATCGTGCTCGCCGCGCAGGTCAGCCAGCAGGTCACCCAGGCCGTCACGCTGCTGGAGACGTTGCAGCGCACGGCCAGCACCTACCGCCGGCTGGGCGAGCTGGAGACGTTCGTCCGGGAGCGGTCGGGCGGGCCCGCCGGCGTCGTCGAGCCGCCGGACCGGCTGCGGGAGGGGATCACGTTCGACGGCGTCGGGTTCACCTATCCCGGGACCGGCACAGCGGTGCTGCGCGACGTCGACCTGACACTGCCGGCCGGGGCGACGGTGGCGATCGTCGGCGAGAACGGCGCTGGGAAGTCGACGCTGGTCAAGCTGCTGTGCGGCTTCTACCGGCCGACCGCCGGGCGGATCACCGTCGACGGCTACGACCTGGCCGGCCTGTCGGTCACCGGCTGGCGGGAACGGATCGCCGCCGGCTTCCAGGACTTCGTCCGCTTCGAGCTGGTGGCCCGGGAGACCGTCGGCATCGGGGATCTGCCCCGCATCGACTCCTCCGACGACGTGCTGGCCGGCCTGGGCCGGGCACACGCGACCGACGTGCTCGACCGTCTCGACTCCGGGCTGGAGACACAGCTGGGCAAGAGCTGGACCGACGGCGCTGAGCTGTCCGGTGGGCAGTGGCAGAAACTGGCGCTGGGCCGTGCGTTGATGCGGCCCCGGCCGTTGCTGCTGGTCCTCGACGAGCCTACGTCGGCTCTCGACCCGCAGGCCGAGCACGACCTGTTCCAGCGGTACTCCGAGCAGTCGCGCCGGGTGGCGGCGGGCAACGGGGGCATCACCGTTCTCGTGTCGCATCGCTTCTCGACCGTACGCATGGCCGATCTGATCCTCGTGGTCTCCGGCGGTGAGATCGTCGAGCGTGGTGATCATGCGGCGCTGATGGCCGCCCGTGGGGTGTACGCCGAGCTCTTCGGCCTGCAAGCGGCCGCCTATCGGTGAGGCCTGCGGGGGTGCGTGCTCCAGAGTCGGGCTACTCGCGTGATGCTGATGGTGTCGCTGCGAGGAACTCGCGTGCGCCTCGGAGGCGAGTGTTCAGGCGTGCTTGAGTGTTGGCACTGTCCAACCGGACGTCGATGGGTCCGGGGAGGCCGGTGCCGGCGCGGAGCCCGGCAGAAAGGGTCGCCGGGTCGAGACCGTCCCGGCGTGCGATGAGCACTCCGAGTTCGTAGCGGCTGATGGCATCCGCGCCGGCGACGTGATGGATTCCGGCATAGGACGACGCGGCCAGCTCGATCAGTGCGGCGGCGAGGTCGGTGACATGCACCGGGCACCGCATGTCGTCGGTGAACAGGACACCGGTCACGGCGTCGGTTGCCAATGCGTGCACGTGTCTCTCGTGCGGCGAGTCGCCGTTACCGATGATCAACGAGGTCCGGGCGATGGCGGCGGTCGGTGTAATGCCCTTGATCGCTGTCTCGGCGGCGGCCTTGGCGGCGCCGTATGGCGTGATGGGGTCCGGGGCGTGCGCCTCGTCGTAGCGGGCGGTCGTGCCGGAGAACACTGCGTCGCTGGACACATGCACCAGGCGAGCTCCGACCGCTGCCGCTGCGACGGCGACATGCATGCCGCCGTCAGCGGTGGTTGCCCAGTCGGATTGCCGGTAGGCAGCATTAATGATCACGTCAGGCCGTACTGCGTGGGCCAGGGCCATCACGTCGTCGCGGCGGCGGATGTCCAAACTCCTCCAGTCGACGTCGGCGACGTCGGGAACGCGACTGTGGAAGGTCGCCGCGACGCTGTGACCGGCCCGCCGCGCCTGACGGGTGAGTTCCAGTCCGAGGAAACCGCTACCACCTACCACGAGAAGATCCACTCGGTCACGGTATAGCCTTGCGCGCTGGACAACGTAGGGGCTCCACGAGCCGCTCGCAGAATCGCTGGAACCGCAACTGTCCAGATAAGAAGGTCGATCTGGACACTCTCACACGGCAGTGGTGGCGATCACGTCGAGGGAGATGCGAGTTCCGTACTGTGCACGACTCGGGACTCAGCGCAGGATGTGGGCCGATGACGTACGAGTTCGCCGGTGCGGAGTTACACCGACGGGAACACTCACGCGGCTGGATTTTACGCCGCCCATGGGTTCGTCGAGGTCCGCCGGGACGTGAACGATCGCCCGGGCTGGCCGGACGCCGTATGGCTTGAGCGACCGCCGCTCAAGCACTGACGACTGTCCTCCACTTGTCCGGCGGCCGCTCACAGAATCGCCAGAGCCGCAACTGTCCGGACAAGAAGGG
>NZ_JBHSBL010000019.1:770388-787567 GCF_042650585.1 Actinoplanes subglobosus | reverse complement strand
CGCCCGGCCCTGGTGTTCGCCCCGAAGGTCAGCGGGTGGGGCTGGTGCGTAGGGCCGCGACGAAGCGGCGCAGGTCGTCGATCAGCAGGGCGGGCTGTTCCATGGCGGCGAAGTGGCCGCCCCGGTCGTGTTCGGTCCACTGGACGATGCCCGGGTACATGGCCTCGGCCAGCCGCCGGACCGGCAGGAACATCTCGTGCGGGAAGACCGAGACGGCCAGCGGCACCGTCATCGGGGGCGGCGCCTCGGCCGGCGGCGGGGCGATCGGCAGGACCGCCGAGGTCTCGTAGTAGAGCTGCGCCGACGTGCCGGCCGTCCGGGTCAGCCAGTAGATCGTCACGTCGGTGAGCATCTGGTCGCGGTCCACCGCGTCCTCGGGCAGGCCGTTGCCGCCGGTCCAGTCCCGGAACTTCTCGACGATCCAGGCCAGCTGGCCCACCGGCGAGTCGGTGAGCGCGTAGGCGAGCGTCTGCGGGCGGGTGGCCTGGAGTTTCATGTAGCCGGAGAGGTCACCGGCGGCGAAACCGGCCAGCAGGCCCAGCCGGTCCAGGTCGCCCTGGTCCAGGCCGGCCAGCGCCGCCGGGTCGTCCGGCGGCGGAGGCGTGAGCAGCAGGTTCACGTGCACGCCCAGCACCGCCTCGGGCGCCACCTGGCTGAGCACCAGCGACACCACCGAGCCGAAGTCGCCGCCCTGGGCCACGTACCGTTCGTAGCCGAGGCGGCGCATCAGCTCGGCCCAGGCCGACGCGATGCGGACCAGGTCCCAGCCGGGTTCGCGCAGCGGGCTGGAGAAGCCGTAGCCGGGCACCGACGGGATGACCAGGTGGACGGCGTCGGCGGCGTCACCGCCGTGCGCCGCCGGGTCGGTCAGCGGTTCGATCACCTTGAGGAACTCGGCGATCGAGCCGGGCCAGCCGTGGGTGAGCAGGACCGGTGTGGCGTCCGGCTCGGGCGAGCGCACGTGCAGGAAGTGCACCCGGGCGCCGTCGATCTCGGTGACGAACTGCGGGAACTTGTTGATCGCGGCCTCGGCGGCGCGCCAGTCGTAGTCGTTCTGCCAGTGGTCGGCGAGTTCCTTGAGGTAGTGCATCGGCACGCCGCGGTCCCAGCCGGCGTCCGGCAGGTCGTCGGGCCAGCGTGTGCCGGCGAGCCGCCGCTGGAGGTCGTCGAGTTCGGCCTGGGGGATGTCGATCCGGAACGGTTCCATACAGGCGCCCCTACAGGTAGAAGGTGTTGGGTTCGAGGCCGCAGAGGACACGTCCGTACAGCTCGAGGTTGGTGTCGCCGTGCATCAGGGCGTGCAGGTTGATCGCCTGGACGTCATGCTCGATGCGCTGGATCGGGGCGGAGGTGTAGATCGACGACCCGCCGCTGGCCTGGCGCAGGATCCGCACCGCCTCCAGGGCGAGCTCGCAGGCCCGTCCCAGGTCGGCGCGGGCCCGGGCACGTTCCAGGACCGTCCACTGCCCGCCGGAGGCGTTCTTGGTGTCGAGCAGCCGCGCGACCCGCTGGGCGTGGAACTCGGCGGCGTCGGCGCGCAGGGTGGCGTCGGCGACCTGGCGGTGGGTCAGCGGCGCCTCGCCCTGGCTGGAGTACGTGGTGTAGGTGATCTTGCGGTCGGGCAGGCGCTCCAGGAACACGTCGATCGCGGCGCGGGCCAGGCCGACGGCGGTGCCGACCGACGAGGCGGAAGCCGTGGGCAGCAGCGGGCCCCGGAAGATCTCCGAGTCGGCGTTCTGCTTGGAGGCGTACTGCTCCTGGAGGACGGCGGGCAGCGGCAGGATCCGGGCGGCCGGGACGAAGACGTTCTCGGCGACGGTGGTGACACTGCCGGAGGCACGCAGGCCGCTGGTGTGCCAGTCGTCGACGATGCCCAGGTCGGCCAGCGGCGCCAGGGCCATGATCGGCAGCTGACGGCCGTCCGGGGTGGGCATCATGGCGACCAGGACCTGCCACTGGCTGTGCAGGGCGCCGCTGACGAACCCCCACCGGCCGTTGACGGTGACGCCGCCGTCGACCGGCTCGGCCAGTGCGGACGGGCTCAGCGTCCCGCACATGCGCAGGTCCGGGGTGGCGAACACCTCGTCCTGCACCTCGTCGGGGAAGAGCCCGGCCATGAAGGTGGTGATCCAGGCGACGCCGGTGGTCCAGGCGGCCGACGCGTCGGCGCGGCCCAGCTCGGTGGCGACCGCGACCATGGTGGCGGCGTCACTCTCGTAGCCGCCGTAGCGCAGCGGCACGCGCATCCTGAACAGGCCGGCCTCGGTCAGGGCGGCCACCGACTCGTCGGCCAGCCGCCGGTCCTGATCGGCCCGGTCGGCGTGCGAGCGCAGCAGCGGCGCCAGGTCCGCGACGCGGCGCACCAGTTCCGCCTGGGTGGGTGTGCGGGTGGTTTCCACAGTGCTCCTTCGGACGTGAGGACATGGCCTTCGCATCGTCACCGCCGGTAGCGGGTGATCTCATCTCCGCGGTTGCTCCCCGCCCGGCATTTCTGGAGATGTGGGCCCGTCCGGCGTCGATCGACGATGTGGGGGCGTGTACGTCCGCGCAGCCTGATGACCGAAGGAGTCCACGATGGTGGTGAGAGAAGTGGGTGGCCGGGCGATCGTGCTCGGCGGGAGCATGGCGGGTCTGCTGGCCGCGCGGGTGCTGTCCGACCACTACGCAGAGGTGCTCGTCCTCGACCGTGACGACCTGCTCGGCAGCACCGGTCCGCGGCGGGGGACGCCGCAGGCGGTGCACGCCCATGCGTTGCTGGCCCGGGGCGAGCAGATCCTCAACGAGCTGTTCCCCGGGTTCACCGCCGAGGTGGAGGCTTCCGGGGTCCCGTGCACCGACATGGGGCAGCTGCACTGGTACCTCGACGGCGAACGGCTCGCGTCGGTGCGCACCGGGCTCGTCGTGGTCAACGCGACCCGTACCGACCTGGAGCAGCACGTCCGGGACCGGGTCGCCGCGATCGCGAACATCGGGTTCGTCGCCGGTGTCGAGATCCTCAGCCCGGTCACCGACCCGGAGCGGACCCGTGTCACCGGGGTCCGGGTGCACCACACCGCGGCCGGGACGCAGCAGACCTACGCGGCGGATCTCGTCGTCGACACCACCGGCCGGGGCTCGCGCATGCCGGTGTGGCTGCGCGAACTCGGTTACGACCGGCCCGCCGAGGAGCGGGTGAAGATCAACCTGTCCTACTCGTCGTGCTTCTTCCGGCTGCCGGTCAGCCCGCTCGAGGACAGCCTGTCGATCATTCCGCTCGGTACGCCCAACTACCCCACAGGCGCATTCATGGGCCGGGTCAAGGGCGACCGGCACTCGCTGTCGTTGACCCGGATGCTCGGTGCCCCGCCGCCGGCCACCATCGAGGAGTTCCGTGCCGCGGCCAAGGAGCTGTGCACCGACCGGATCTACGAGGCGATCAAGGACGCCGAGCCGGAGGGCCCGCCCGCGGTGATCCGGTTCCCGGCCAGTGTGCGCCGCCGCTACGAAGCCCTGGACCGTTTCCCCGAGCGGATGGTCGTCCTCGGCGACGGGCTGTGCAGCTTCAACCCGATCTACGGGCAGGGCATGACGGTGGCCGCCCTGGAGGCGATGGCGTTGCGGGCGATGCTGGCCGAGGGGGAGCCGCCGGTGCCGCAACGGTTCCACGAGGCGGCGGCCCGGATCATCGACGTGCCGTGGGGGATCGCGGCCGGTGGTGACCTGGCCTGGCCCGAGGTGGAGGGTGAGCGGACGCCGGAGATCGAGGCGGCCAACGCGTACATGGGCCGGTTGCAGTCGGCGGCCCGGTTCGACGCCCGGATCACCGAGACGTTCATGCGGGTGGCCGGCCTGATCGACCCGCCGGACGCGCTGTTCGCCCCGGAGATCGCCGCACTCGTCGACAAGTTCGCTCCGGCCGAGCCGACGGTGGTCTGAGATGCTGGATCAGGCCGCCTTCGCGGCGTGGGTGCGCGGCGCGTCGTACGACGAACTCGACCTGCTGCTGCGGGGCGAGCGGCGCCGCGAGACGCTGGACGCCCTCTTCGCGGGCATGCCGGAGACGTTCCGGGCGGACCGGGCCGGTGATCTGAGCGCGGTGGTGCACTGGCACGTGCACGGCCCGGCCGAGGGTGCCGAGGACGTCTACCAGGTGGTCATCGGCGACGGCCGGTGCGCCACCGGCCCGGTCGGCGACCAGGTGCCGCGGCTGACGCTGCGCCTGGACGCGGTGAATTTCGTGCGGATGGCCACCGGTAACGCGGCCGCGTGGACGCTGTTCCTGCGGGGCAAGCTGAAGGCTCGCGGCGACCTGGGGCTGACCAGGACGTTCCCGACCCTGTTCGACGTGCCGTCACCGGCCTGACGCGGACACACGAGAGGCCCGCCACCGGTGTGGCGGGCCTCTTTGCCGCGTCCTAACCGACGGTCAGTGGGCGGCGGCTGGTCGCGGCGTGCGCCGGGGGAGCGGAGACGTACCGGACGTCCACGCCCCGGGCCGCCGCCGCCTCGACGATGCCGGGGACCGCGCGTTCGGCCAGCGCCGCGATGGTGAAAGCCGGGTTGACGGTGAGACCGGCCGGTACCGCGGAACCGTCGGTGACGAAGATGCCCGGGTGACCGCGCAGTTCGTGCCGGTCGTCCAGGGCGGACAGTTCCGGGTCGTCGCCGATCCGGCAGGACGACAACGGGTGCACCGTGTACGCCCCGATCACGTCGTTGGTCCACGGCATGACCCGGGCCAGCCCGTCGCGTTCGAGGATGTCGCGGCAGTCGGCGTCGGCGGCCGCCCAGCCGGACAGCGTGTTCGCGGTCGGCCGGTACCGCAGGCCGCCCCGGCTGAGCATCTGCTGCGAGATCCGGTCGGCGTTGCCGGTCGCCGGCGGTGGCCCGAACACGCCCTCGTTGTCGTCCTCGCTCATCACGAAGATGGTCAGCCAGGACTGCCAGCGTTTCAGGATCTCCTTCTTGTCCAGCCCGAACCAGCTGGGACCGGTGGCGTCCGGCGCCTGGGCCAGGATGGTCCCGAAACCGGGCGGGAAGTAGAGCTGCTCCAGCGAGTACCGGCTGAACTCGGGCAGGTCGCCGTCGAGCCGGTCCCAGCTGGCGCAGGTCGGGCCCTTGCCGATCTGGTAGGCCTCGTAGGCACGCCCGTCGGCCCGGCTGAGTCCCAGCACCTCCCGTACCCGGTCCTCGTTCATGATCGCCGTGTTCAGCCGCTCGCCGTTACCGGAGAAGTTGCGCCCGACCGCGGTCGGCATCTCCCCGAGGGTGGCCTCCGAGCGCTGCAGGATGACCGGGCTGGCGGCCGCGCCGGCGGCGACGATCACGATCGGCGCCTCGATGGTGCCGGTGCCGGTGACGATCCGGTAGTCGACCTCGTCCACGGTGTTGAAGTGCACCCGGTAGCCGCCGTCGGAGGTCCGCGACAGGTACTGGACCTCGTGCAGCGGCCGGATCTCCGCGCCGTGCGCCACCGCGGCCGGGATGTAGTTGAGCAGCAGCGACCGCTTGGCGTCGAACCGGCACCCGGACATCATCCAGTTGCAGTTGGTGCAGGCGGCCCGGTCGATCGCGGCGGGCACCGGGTTCGCCGTGCGCCCGGCGTGCGAGCAGGCCGCGGCCCACAGCCCGCCGGAGAACGTGACGTCGTCCCAGTCGTTGCGGGTGATCGGCAGCGACTCGGCGACCATGTCGTACCACGGGTCGAGGTGGGCCCGGTCGACCGCCCGGGGCCACAGCCGGCGGCCGACGCTGCCGTGCCGGTCGAAGGTGAAGCGGGGTGCCCGCGGCATGGCGGCGAAGTAGACGACGCTGCCGCCGCCGACGCAGTTGCCGCCGAGCACGTTCATGCCATCGCCCATGGTGAACTCGAAGGCGCGGGTGCTGGCGCTGCCGAACTTGAAGTCGTGGCCGAAGTCCTCGGCGGTCAGCCACGGGCCGCGTTCCAGGACCACCACACGGGCGCCGCCGGCGGCCAGCCGGTAGGCGGGTATCGACCCGCCGAAGCCGCTGCCGATGACGACGACGTCGACCTTTCCGGTATCGGTCATTCCGGGTCTCCTGTCGCGGTGGTGTGCGGATGGGGCCGGGCGAGGACGCGGCGGTAGGAGAAGTCGGGGAACCGCCAGAGGCCGTCGTCGTCCGGCCGGGTGAAGCCGGCCTGCAGCAGCCCGGGGTGCCCGCCGGCCATCGCGTCGACGGTGTGGTCGGCGGCGCCGGTGTCCCAGGCCATGGCGCTGAACATGGCCAGCGCCACCCACATCTCCTGCTCCGGGTGCTCCGGCGCGGTCAGCGCGGCGACGAGCGCGGTCCGATGGCCGAACGGCAGCGCCACCAGTGGCGGCACGGCCGGGTCGAGGTCCAGCGAGTGGAGTTTCGCGTACGCCACGGCATGATCGCCGAGCGCGATGGTGAGTGTGTCGAGCATTCCGGCGATCCCGCCCTCGACGGAGACCATCAGGTCCACCGCCCCGGAGGTGACCGCTCCTCCTCCGGTGGCCGCGCCGGCCACCGCCCGATCCTCCGGGCCGCGTCGCTCGCCCGGGATGATGGTGTCCGCGAACGCTTCGAGGATCATCACCTGTTCCGCGTTCAGTTCTACAGCGATGTCGAGCACCGCGTCGCCCCTTTCGTCCGAAATGGAGTGCGCGATTCATCGTCGATCGCGGGCCGGGGCCGGTGCATCTTCCCGGTTGCGGCCGTCCGGGCTGCCGCACGCTGGAAGACGCCCGCTCTCCCTGGCCGCGGCCAAGATGAACCTCGATCGTTCCATCGAGGTGCTGAGGAGAAGTGGCATGACGACGACCACGAAGCCCGAGCCCGAGGCCGGGGAGCAGGCCGAGCTGGCCGCGGTGTCCCGCCGCATGGTCGAGGCCTGGGCCGCCCACGACGCGGACGCGTTCGCCGACCTGTTCGCCGAGGACGGGACGCTGATCCTGCCGGGCGTCTACCAGACCGGGAAGGCCGCGATCCGCGAGTTCATGGCCGCCGCCTACGCCGGTCCCTACCGGGGCACGACGGTCACCGGCCGGCCGATCGCGGTCAAGCCGCTGGCCCCGGGCGCGGTCGCGGTGCTGACCGAGGGCGGTGTGCTGCCGCCGGGCGCGACCGAGCTGCCCGACGCCAGCGCCATCCGTGCCTCCTGGATCCTGGTCAAGCGGGACGGGCGCTGGGTGCTGGCGGTCTACCAGAACTGCCCGCGGGACGGGGCCGCGAAGTGACCGCCCCGGCGAACGTGACCGACGACCTCGACCTGGCCGCCGCCGAGGTGGACGCGATGGTCGACGGGCTGACCGCCGACGGCTGGGCGACGCCGACCCCGTCACCCGGCTGGACCGTCGCTCATCAGGTCGCCCACCTGGCGGCGACGTTCAAGCTGGCGTCGCTGGCGGCCGCCGACCCGCAGACGTTCGGTGCCATGGCGGCACGGCTGTCCCCGGACTTCGACGTCAACGTGCAGCGGGCGATGAGCCCGTACCTCGCCGAGGCGCCGGAGGTCCTGCTGTCCCGGTGGCGTGCCGAACGGGCCGCGGCGTCGGCGGCGCTGCGGGCGCTGCCGCCGGACCAGCTGGTGCCGTGGCTGGTGCGGCCCATCCCGGCGGCCACACTGGCGGCCGCCGGGATGATGGAGCTGTTCGGCCACGGGCAGGACATCGCCGACGCGCTCGGCGTCCGGCGTACGCACACCGACCGGCTGCGTCACCTGGTGACGTTCGCGGTGCGTACGTGGGATTTCGGGTACCTGGCGCGCGGGTCGGAGGCACCGGCCGCGCCGTTCCGTTTCGAGATCACCGCGCCGTCCGGCGAGGTCTGGGAGTTCGGCCCGGCCGACGCGAAGGATCGGGTGACCGGTCCGGCCGTCGACTTCTGCCTGCTGGTGACACGGCGCCGGCACCACGCTGATCTGGCGATCCGGGCAACCGGCGCGGATGCCGGGCAGTGGCTGGAGATCGCCCAGGCCTACCGCGGGCCGTCCGGCGAGGGCCGCCGTCCCGGCCAGTTCGCCACGGCGTTGCGGTAGCGGGGCGATGCCCCGGGGCTCGTGCCGCGCGATCGGTTCGCCGGTCAGCCCGGCACGGGCCCGACGCGGCGCAGCACGTGATGTTCCCGTGCCAGGCCGTGCATCGCGGCGAAAGCCTGTTCGAGCAGGAGACTCCGGGCGATCACCGCGGCCCGGTCGACGTGGTCCGGCGCGATGAGATCGCTCTCCCGGCGGGCCAGCTGATCGGCCGCGGCGACGTAACCGTCGAAGTAGTCGATCGTGCAGTCGCAGCCCAGCCTGCGCATCGCGGCCAGGGCGTGCGCCAGCCGGTCCCGGCTCGCGCCGTCGGTGCGCACCTGCCAGCCGGCGTCCTCGACGATGCGGTCCACATCGGCGTGCGCCTGGGTCATGAAGTGGGAGTCGGACGGCATGAGATTGTCCGATCCGGTGGTCACGGCGTTGAGGGTCTCCAGGAGGTCGGCCAGTGGCATCCGCTCGTCGGTGATGCCGGTGAGCAGGCGCCGCACCGAGTTGAGGTCGAGCCGGCCCTGTGCGGTCATCACCCTGATCAGTTCCAGCCGGCGCAGGTGCACCTCGCTGTAGACGGCCTGGTTGCGGCCGGTCGGCTCACCCGGCGGGAGCAGTTGCTCCCGCAGGTAGAACTTGATCGTCGCGACGGGTACGCCGGATTGTCGACTGAGATCTGAAATGCGCATGTTGCTCCCCGCAACCGACGAACGCCGCCACGTCGTCTGTAGGTGAACTTTCCTGGGGGACGACTGCAGTGTCGCCCTGCTGCCGGGACAGCGGCCCCAGCAGCCGGTGCCCGCGTGATGTGCTGCCCTGGGAGCCGGTGCCGGCCGGGAAGGCGCTCATGGTGTGCTGTCGGCCGGCTGCCCGGCACTGCGGCGCTGAGGTGGCGTGGCGACGGAGGCGAAGGTGGGATCGGACTGCCCGTCCTTGCCGAGGACCATGCCGCGCTCACTCCCCCCAGGCTCCGAGGGCTGCCATTTCGGCGGGCGGCTGTCCCCTGTAGCCGTCGGACTGTTCGTGAGGTTATGGGAGATCGATAGGCATGGCAACCGATGAGAATGACGGGTATTCGGCCCGCTCACGGTTGACATCAGGCATCGAACACGGTCAAAAAGATCTTAATTATCTCTCGTATGCGACGGGTCCGCGCCGCAAGGACGGAGATGCGACCGGGCCTTCCCGGAACGAACCATGGAGTCGAGGAAAGGGGATTCCGTGGGCTCCTTGTTCGTGCGCGGCGCCCGTGCTTTGGCGCTGCGTCACATCCGCCGGCTGACCCCGGTGACCGACCGCGGGGCGCCGGATCGGGTGTCCCGGATCTACCGCCAGATGGAGTCGGAGTTCGGCATGTTCGCGCCACCGGTGGCGCTGCACGCGGCGTCGCCGGAGGTGCTCGAAGCGGTCTGGCTGGTGCTGCGCGAGACGCTGGTGGCGGGTGATCCGGCCGACCGGCGGGCGAAGGAGGCGGTGGCGGCGGCCGTGTCGGCGCGCAACTCGTGCCCGTACTGCGTCGAGGTGCACGGCGCCGCGCTGACCGGACTGGGCCCGGGACGCAACGGCGACGACGACCCGCGGATCGCGGCCGCGCGCCGCTGGGCCGTGGGGGAGGGGCCGTCACCGTTCCCGCCTGCCGTGACCGTGACACAGATCGGTGTCGTGGTCGCGTTCCACCACATCAACCGCATGGTGAACCTGTTCCTGGCCGAGTCGCCGCTGGCTCCGATGCCGCCCGGTGCCTGGCCGGTGGGCCGCCGGGTGGCTCCGCTGCTGCTCGGGCGCCTGGCCAGGGCCGGGGCGACCCCGGGAGCAGCGGTGGGCATGCTGCCGCCGCGCGAGCTGCCGGCCGACCTCGGGTGGGCCGCGCCGGTGCCGGTGATCGCGGACGCCCTGAGCCGCGGTTGCGGCGCGATCGACGAGGCGGGCGCCGCGGTGGTGCCGGAGGAGGTCCGCGAGCTCGTGCTGTGCCGGCTCGCCGACCCGGCCGAGCGCGGACCGGGCCTGAGCGCGGGACCCTGGCTGGACGAGGCGCTGCGCGGGCTGGCGGAACGGCACCGGCCGGCCGGGCGTCTCGCGCTGCTGACCGCGTTCGCGTCCTACCGGGTCACCGACTCCGACGTCGCCGGGCTGGGCAAGGCCGACGACGAGACGCTGGTCCGCTTCACCGCCTGGGCGAGCATGGCCGCCGCCCGCCGGGCCGGACGGGTCCTCGGATCGGGCTGATCCGGAGTTTATCGCCCGTACTGGAGATATACGCTATCCGTACCCGGCAGTGCCGGTATCCATTTTTACTTCATGATTGCGCTGCGTGCCTGCTCGGTGATCGAGGGTTGAAGTGCCGTTACCGGTCGGATAGCCTTGCCCATGGTCGGCGAGATCAGCGTTGATGAATGGGAAACTGAACCGCATCAGTTACTTCCGAGTTAACAAAACCGGTCGCTGAATGCTGCGCTCTTTAGTCCGATCAATGGCGGAAACAATGTTTGGGGGGTGTCATGCAAGACGTTTCCGAACGGGCCGTCCTACGTTCCATCGAAACCATGCGAGAACGAATGGGTGAGCAGCTCACGGTCGACGATCTCGCCCGTGCGGCAATGTTCAGCAAGTTCCACTTCACCCGGATGTTCCAGCGGGTGACGGGTGTCTCACCGGCGAGATTCCTCTCCGCGCTGCGTCTCCAGCGGGCCAAGGACCTGCTGGTGTCCACCACCATGAACGTGGCCGACATCAGCGTCTACGTCGGCTACAACAGCGTGGGCACCTTCAGCTCCCGCTTCAGCCGCAGCGTCGGCATGTCCCCGACCACCTACCGCCGGCGGGCCGGGTTCGCCTCGGTCATCCACTCCGGTATCGAGCGCCGCACCGGCCGCCCCTCCGGCGCCCGGATGTCGCTCCAGGTCACCGTCCCCGACTCGGACGACGACACGAACATCTTCATCGGCCTGTTCGCCGAGCGGATCCCGGAGGGCCGCCCGGTGCGCTGTGCGGTCCTGGACCGGCCCGGGCGCGTCACCTTCGACGCCGTTCCGATCGGCACGTGGTACGTGCTGGCCCAGGCCGTCCCCGCCGGTCCGGCCGCGGTGACCCGGGCCGACGTCCCGGTCTCGGTGGCCACCCACGGCCCGGTCACCGTGCACGCCGACACCGTCGTCGCCGCCGACATCGAACTGCGCCGCAGCCGGCTCCTCGATCCACCCGTCCTGCTCGCGCTGCTGGACGCACGCCAGCACGCGCTGAGCCGGATCCACCGGTCGCCGGAGCCGTACATAGCCGGCGTCGCCTGAGGATCGCGAGGTCACGATGGTTCCCGGCCGCATCGCGTCGTCAGTGCTCCAACGACAGGTCAGGCACGTCGCCGTGGTGAACCCGTCCACGGCGGGCGGACTGACCGCCCAGGTCTACCAGCAGGTCGCCGACGAGATGCGCATCGTCGTACCGCCGGCGCTGCTGCACTCGGCCAGCCCGGACGTGCTCGCCGCCTACTGGGCGATCACCCGGGAACCCCTGTTCCCGTCGGGAGAGGTCACCCGTACGGTCAAGGAAGCGGTCGCCGCCGCCGTCTCGGTGGCCAACGTCTGCCCCTACTGCGCGGACATGCACACCGTCGGTCTCTACGACCTGACCGGCGAGCGGGACGCCGAGGCGATCGCCCTGGACCGGCTCGACGAGATCGGCGACCCGGCACTGCGGGACTTCGTCGCCTGGGCCCGGGAGGCGCACCGCCCGGACGGGCCGCCGCTGCCGGCCGGCGTCACCGCCGCGCAGCGCGCCGAACTGGTCGGCGTCGTCGTCGGCTTCCACTACCTGAGCCGGATGGTGAACGTCTTCCTGTCCAACTTCCTGCTTCCGCCCGGGCTCGGCCCGCGCCCGCGCCGCCGCCTCAAACAGGGCCTCAGCCGGGTGCTGCGCCCGGTGGTCCGCGGCGACTTCGCACCCGGCCGCGCCAACCGGCTCCTCGACCCCGCGCCACCGCGCGCGGACACCGCGTGGGCGGCCGGCAGCCCGCTGATCACCGACACCGCCACCCGGTCCTTCCGGATCTTCGAGGCGGCCGGGGCGCGTTCGCTCGATCCCGCGGTACGCCGTCTCGTGCTCGGTGTCCTGGACGACTGGAACGGCGCGGACACCGGCCTGAACACCGGCTGGTCCACCGACCTGGTGGCCGGACTGCCCGCGCCGCAGCGTGCCGCGGGCCGTCTCGTCCTGCTCACCGCACTGGCCTCCTACCAGGTCGACGCCGAGGTGGTGCAGGAGTTCCGGCGGCACTTCCCGCACGACGCCACGCTGATCGACGCCGGCGCCTGGGCGAGCTTCGCCACGGCCCGCCGCATCGGCATTCGCCACGACCGCGACGGCGCGACGGTGCCGTCCCCGACGAAGGACGGCTAGAGATGCCCACGATGCTCGGAACGCTGCGCCGGCTGGCGCTGACCCCGTCGCTGGAGTCGGTCGGATTCGCCGCCCGCGGGTTCCCGGTCACCGCCACCGACGCCACGCGCCGGCTGGAGGCCATCCCGCAGGCGGTGATCTGCGGTTTCGAGTGGGGGATCGACAACCGGACGCTGTGGGACCTGGAACGCCGGCTGGAACTGGTCGAGCCGGAGATGCGCGGGTTCGCGTACGAGGGCGCGGCGATGGCCAGCACGGTCCGCGACGTGATGTCCGGCGGGCGTGGCACGCGGGCCCGCGATCTCCTGGCCGGCCCCGGCGCGCCGCACACCTTCCTCACCTACATCGGCATCGGCTTCGCGATGACCCGGCTGCCCCGGGTCACCTGGAACAAGGTGCTGCCCGACCTGACCGGCACGCCGTACTACCCGACGATGAGCTGGCTGGCCGTCGACGGCTACGGGTTCGACCTGGCCTACTTCCACACCGACCGGTACGTGCACCGCCAGGACCGGCCCGCGCCGTACGCCTGGCAGGGCCGCGCCGACTACTTCCCCCGCGCCGTGGACCAGGGGATCGGCCGCGCCCTGTGGTTCATCCACGGCGGTGTGCCGGCCGCCGCCGCGGCGGCCGTCGACGAGTTCCCGGCCGATCGGCGGCCCGACCTGTGGAGCGGGGTCGGCCTGGCGGCGACCTTCGCCGGCGGCACCGGCGCGGCCGGGCTCGCGACACTGCGGCAGCTGTCCGGCGACCACTGGCGGCACGTGGCACAGGGCGCGGTCTTCGCGGCCAAGGCCCGGGTCTGGTCCGGGTTCGAGCCGCCGCACACCGCGGTGGCCACCACCGAACTGGCCGGCCTCACCCCGGCGCGGGCGGCTCTGCTCGCCGACGACGTCGCCGCCGGTGGATTCCCGGCCGCCGGTGAACCCGACTACGAATGCTGGCGGGCCCGGATACGCGAGCAGGTCACGGCTGTTCGCCCGGTCACCTGAAAACGATTCCCCGGCAATTCTGGAGATGACGCCGGGTGATGACGCCGAGAAGATAAGTAAATACGAGATGATGGGAGCTCGCATGGGTGTCCTCGGTGGAATGCGCCGGAAGATACTGACCCCTGATGTTTCTCAGACCTCACTCGAGGTGCGCGGATTCCACGTCAAGAGCGCGGCCGCCCGAGAGCGCCTGGAAAACGTCGGCCGAACCTTTCTGGAAGGGTTCGCGCTGGCGGCCGAATCCGATCAGCCGACCGATTCCGAAACCGGTCTGGAACAAATCCGTAAAGAATTCCGGGGATTCGCGTACGAAGGCGCCGCGATGGCCCTGGCGATCCGTGACGGCCTCCCGATCGGCGGCCGCCGGCACGTCGAGCGGTTCCTCGCCGGACGCGCCGACCAGCACGTCTACATGGCCTACGTCGGCGTCGGCTGGGCGATGGCCCGGCTGCCACGCCTGTGCTGGCCCGCCCTGCACGCCCCGGACCCGCTGCTGCGCTGGCTGATCCTCGACGGGTACGGCTTCCACCAGGCCTACTTCCGGACCGCCCGGTACGTCGACGGTCAGCACCGGCACGAACGCTTCCCCTGGCCGGCCGACGGCCCCCGCTGGTACGCCGCCCGCGTCATCGACCAGGGCGTCGGCCGGGCCATGTGGTTCGTCGCCGGCACCGACGCCGAGCGCCTGCACGCCATGGTCCAGCGCTTCCCGGAGCACCGGCGTGCCGACCTCTATGCCGGCACCGGGCTGGCCGCCACCTACGCCGGAGGCGCCGACGAGGTCGAGCTCCGGTGGCTGCGCGAGGCGGCCGGACCGTACGCCGCCGATCTCGCCCAGGGCGCCTCGTTCGCCGCCGGCGCCCGGGTGCGCGCGGGACTGGTGGTGCCGCACAACGAGGTCGCCACCCGGATCTTCTGCGATCGCACGCCGGAGGAGGCGTCGGCGATCAACGACAACGCCCTGGAGGGCCTGGACCACAACGACACCCTGCCGGCGTACGAGCAGTGGCGCCTGCGCATCAAGGGCGCCTACCAGCCGTCGGTGGACCGAAAACGGGAGAAGGCATGACGAGAATCGCCGTCGTGGGCATGGCCTGCCGCTATCCGGACGCCACGTCGACGCGGGAACTGTGGGAGAACGCCCTGGCCGGGCGGCGCGCGTTCCGGCGGCTGCCGGACGTCCGGATCCGGCTCGACGACTACTGGAACGCGGACCCGGCCACCCCGGACGCCTTCTACGCCAAGCACGCCGCCGTGATCGAGGGCTACCAGTTCGACCGGGTGTCCTACAAGGTGGCCGGCAGCACCTACCGGTCCACCGACCTGACCCACTGGCTGGCCCTGGACGTGGCCGCGCACGCGCTGGCCGACGCCGGGTTCCCGCTCGGTGAGGGCCTGCCCGGCGAGCGCACCGGAGTGGTCGTCGGCAACAGCCTGACCGGCGAGTTCTCCCGGGCCAACCAGTTGCGGCTGCGGTGGCCGTACGTGCGGCGGATGGTGGCCGCCGCTCTCAAGGAGCAGGACTGGGACGACGACCAGCTGGCCGGGTTCCTGGCCGACTTCGAGACGACGTTCAAGAGCCCGTTCCCGTCGGTCGACGAGGACACTCTGGCCGGTGCGCTGTCGAACACGATCGCCGGCCGGATCTGCAACTACTTCGACCTCAAGGGTGGCGGCTACACGGTGGACGGCGCCTGTTCGTCGTCCCTGCTGTCGGTGGCCACGGCCAGCCGCGCGCTGCTCGACGGGGACGTGGACGTGGCGGTCGCCGGTGGTGTCGACCTGTCCATCGACCCGTTCGAGATCATCGGTTTCGCCAAGACCGGCGCCCTGGCCAGTGGTGAGATGCGCGTCTACGACCGGCTCTCCAACGGCTTCTGGCCGGGTGAGGGCTGCGGCATGGTGGTGCTGATGCGCGAGGACGACGCGGTCGCCGCCGGGCACCGGATCTACGCGTCGATCACCGGCTGGGGCATCTCGTCGGACGGCAAGGGCGGCATGACTCGGCCCGAGGTCAGCGGCTACCAGCTGGCGCTGCAGCGGGCCTACGAGCGGTCCGGGTTCGGGCCGGAGACGGTCCCGCTGTTCGAGGGGCACGGCACCGGCACCAAGGTCGGCGACATGACCGAGCTGAGCGCGCTGTCGGCCGCCCGCCGGGCCGCCGACCCGTCGGCGCCGCCGGCCGCGATCGGGTCGATCAAGGGCATGATCGGCCACACCAAGGCGGCCGCCGGGGTGGCCGGCATGATCAAGGCGGTGCTGGCGGTGCACCACGAGGTGCTGCCGCCCAGCATCGGGTCGGTTGACGCGCACGAGCTCCTGGACAGCCCGGACGCCGCCCTGCGACTGGTCCGCAAGGCCGAGCCGTGGCCGTCGGGTGCACCGCTGCGGGCCGGGGTCACGGCGATGGGCTTCGGCGGCATCAACACCCACATCGTGCTGGAGAACTCGCGGCCGCGCGGGCGGACCGGCCTGGACTCGCGGACCCGGGCGCTGGCCGGTTCGGCCCAGGACGCCGAGCTGCTGCTGATGGACGGCGGCACCGAGCAGGAGCTGCTGCGCCGGGTGGACCAGCTGATCGCGTTCGTGCCGTCGCTGGCCTACGGGCAGCTCGCCGACCTGGCCGCGACCCTGCACGGAGAGCTGCGCGGGCTGCCGTTGCGGGCCGCCACGGTGGTGCGGTCGCCGGAGGACGCCGTCGAGCAGCTGCGCAAGCTGCGGGACGCGCTGGTGGCCGGCGAGACCCGGCTGATCTCGGCGGACAGCCGGATCCTGATCGCCCGGGCCGGTGGCCCGGCCCGGGTCGGGTTCCTCTTCCCGGGCCAGGGTTCCGGCTCCGGGGTCAGCGGTGGAGCCTTGCGGCGGCGGTTCGCCGAGGCGGACGCCGTCTACACGGCGGCGGCGCTGCCCACCGGTGCCGACGTGGTCGCGACCGAGGTGGCCCAGCCGCGGATCGTGACCGGCTCGGTGGCGGCGTTGCGGGTGCTCGACGAGATCGGGGTGTCGGCGTCGGTGGCGGTCGGGCACAGTCTCGGCGAGATCACCGCCCTGCACTGGGCCGGCACGTTCGATGAGCAGACGCTGCTGCGGGTGGCCGCGGTGCGGGGCCGCAGCATGGCCCGGCACAGCTCGTCCGGGACGATGGCCGGCATCACCGCCTCGGCCGATGTGGTGAAGGAGCTGTTCGACGGGCTGCCGGTGGTGATCGCCGCCTACAACGGCACGTCGCAGACGGTGATCGCCGGAACCGTCGACGACGTGGCGGAGGTGTGCCGGCGGGCCCGCGATCGCGGCCTGGACGCCACCGCGCTCAAGGTGTCGCACGCGTTCCACTCGCCGCTGGTCGCCCCGGCCGTCGAGACGTTCGCCGCCGAGCTGGCCGGTGAGGAGTTCGGGCGGGTGCACCGGACGGTCGTGTCGACGGTGACCGGGGACGTGCTCGCGCCCGGTACCGACGTGACCGGGCTGCTGCGCCGGCAGATGATCGACCCGGTGCTGTTCCAGCAGGCGGTCGAGGTGGCCGCCGAGCGGGTGGACCTGTTCGTCGAGGTCGGTCCGGGCCGGGTGCTGAGCACGCTGGCCGGGCAGGTCACGAGTGTGCCGGCGCTGGCCGTGGACACCGACGCGGAGTCGCTGACCGGGTTCCTGCGGGCGGCCGCGGCGGCCTGGGCGATCGGGGCGTCCGACCTGGACCCGGGGCTGTTCCAGGGCCGTCTGGTGCGGCCGCTGGCGCTCGACGCCGAGTTCAGCTTCTTCGAGAGCCCGTGCGAGCAGGCTCCGGTTGCCGACCTGGCGGCGGTCCCGGCGA
>NZ_JBHSBL010000019.1:659283-770361 GCF_042650585.1 Actinoplanes subglobosus | reverse complement strand
ACGGCGCCGGTCGCCTCCGGCGCGGCGACGGCTGTCGCGGGCGAGGGCGAGACGACCATCGACCTGCTGCGGCGGCTGGCGGCGGAGCGGGCCGAGCTACCCCTTGATCTGGTACGCCCGGACAGCCTCCTCCTCGACGACCTGCACCTGAGCTCGATCACGGTCGGTCAGGTGGTCAACGCGGCGGCGGCCGCCCTGCGCCTGCCGCCGTCACAGACGCCCACCAACTTCGCGACCGCGCGGATCGGTGAGCTCGCCGACACCCTGGATCATCTGCGGTCCACCGCGACCGCGGGCGACCAGGTCACGGCCGCGGTGGTGGCGGGGGCCGCCCCCTGGGCACGGCCGTTCCGCCTCGACCTGGTCCCGGTGCCCCTGGCCGGCCGGGTGGAGGCGGAACCCGGCGGATCGTGGGTGGTCCACTCGCGCCCGGGTCACCCGTACGCGGAAAGACTCGCTCTTGATCTGGAAAGGGCCGACGTCGGCGCGGGTGTCCTGGTCTGGCTGCCGGAGGAGTGCGCCGAGACCGACGTCGAGCTGGCCCTGACCGGTGCCCGGGAGGCGCTCGCCGCCGCGCCGCAGACGCGGTTCGTGCTGGTGCAGCACGGTCGTGGCGCGGCCGGGCTGGCCAAGACGCTGCGCCTGGAGGCGCCGCACCTGCGGGTGACGATCGTGCACCTGCCGCCCGGCTCGGGTGCGGTGGACCTGGTGGTCGAGGAGGTCGCCGCGACCCACGACTTCACCGAGGTGCACCTGGACGCCGACGGTGTGCGCCGGGTGCCGACGCTGCGCCCGATGCCGGTGCGCCCGGCGCACAGCGAGGCGCCGCTGACCTCGACCGACGTGCTGCTGGTGACCGGTGGTGGCAAGGGCATCACGGCCGAGTGCGCGCTGGCGATCGCCGGTGACACCGGGGCGTCGCTGGCACTGCTGGGCCGCTCGGACCCGGCCGGCGATCCGGAACTGGCCGCGAACCTGGAGCGGATCGCCGCCGAGGGCGTGACCGTACGCTACGAGCGGGCCGACGTGACCGATACCGAACAGGTACGGCGGGCGGTCGAGCGGCTGACCGCCGAGCTCGGGCCGGTGACCGCGGTGCTGCACGGCGCGGGCCGCAACGAGCCGGCCGGGCTGGCCACGCTCGACGCGGACGCGTTCCGGCGGACCTTCGCCCCGAAGGTGGACGGGCTGCGCGCGGTGCTGGCGGCGGTCGACGCCGACCGGCTGCGGCTGCTGGTGTCGCTGGGCAGCATCATCGGGCGGGCCGGTCTGCGCGGTGAGGCGCACTACGCCACCGCCAACGAGTGGCTGGCCGATCTGACCACCGGGTTCGGGCGTACGCATCCCGGCTGCCGGGCGGTCTGCCTGGAGTGGTCGGTGTGGTCCGGGGTCGGCATGGGTGAGCGTCTGTCCGTGGTCGAGTCGCTGACCCGCGACGGTGTCACCCCGATCACGCCGGAGCAGGGTGTCGGCATCCTGCGGCGGGTGCTGTCCGACCCGCAGGCGCCGGACGTGGTGGTGGTCAGTGGGCGTACCGAGGGGATCGGCACCGTCCGCCGGCCGCTGCCCCCGCTGCCGCTGACCCGGTTCGTGGAACGGCCGCTGGTGCGCTATCACGGCGTCGAGCTGGTCTGTGAGATCGACCTGAACGTCGGCACCGACCTCTACCTGGCCGATCACGACCTGGACGGCAACCTGCTGTTCCCGGCGGTCTTCGGCATGGAGGCGATGGCCCAGGTGGCGGCGGCGGTGACCGGGGTGGAGACGCTGCCGGTGATCGAGCGGGCCGAGTTCCTGCGGCCGATCATCGTGCCGGCCGACGGCCGGGCGACGATCCGGGTGGCCGCGGTGGTCACCGACGACGACGTGGTCGAGGTGGCGATCCGCAGCGCCGACACGGGGTACGCCGCCGACCACTTCACCGCACGTCTGGTGCTGGGCGGTACCGCGGTGGCGGACGGCCCGCCGGACCAGGTGCCGGCCGAGGTGGAGCCGGTCGAGCTGGTGCCCGCCGAGGACCTGTACGACGGCCTGCTGTTCCAGGGCGGGCGTTTCCAGCGGTTGCGCCGGTACCACGGTGTCGCCGCGCGGCACGTGGACGCCGAGGTGGCCGTGGAGACGGTGCCGTGGTTCGCCTCGTTCGTGCCGGACCACCTGCTGCTCGGCGACCCGGGGGTGCGTGACGCGCTGATGCACGGCAACCAGGTCTGTGTGCCGGACGCGACGCTGCTGCCGGTCGGGGTGGACCGGATCCATCCCGGTGGCGAGAAGCTGGCCGCGGTGCAGGGCCTGCGCTACTGCGCGACCGAGCGGTCCCGGGACGGCGACCTGTACGTCTACGACGTGGCGCTGCGCTCGGACGCCGGTGAGGTGCTGGAGCGCTGGGAGGGTCTGCGGCTGCGCGCGGTGCGCAAGCAGGATCCGGTCGGGCCGTGGGTGCCGGCGCTGCTCGGTCCGTATCTGGAGCGGACGGTCGAGGACCTGGCCGGCGTGCGGGTGGCGGTGACGGTGCTGCCCGACGGCGACCGGACACGCCGGGAGGCCACCCGGGCCGCGGTGTCGCGGGCCCTGCGCCGGCCGGCCGAGGTGCGCTACCGGGCCGACGGCCGTCCCGAACTGGCCGAGGGTGCGGTGTCGGCGGCGCACACCGCCGGGCTGACCCTGGTCACCGTGGCCGACGTGGTGCTGGGCTGCGACATGGAGGTCGTGGCCGGGCGGGACACCGAGGCGTGGGCGGGACTGCTGGGCGGGCACGCCGGGCTGGCGACCCTGGTTGCCGGCGAGCAGCGGGAGAGCGCGGACGTGGCGGCGACCCGGGTGTGGGCGGCGATGGAGTGCCTGCGCAAGGTGGGCCGGCCGATCGACGGGCCGTTGACGACGGCGCCGGGCGGACGGCAGCGGTGGGTGCTGCTGCGCGCCGGTGAGCTGCGGATCGCGACGTTCGTGACGGCGGTGCGCGGTGTCGAGGCGCCGGTGGTGCTGGCGGTGCTGACCGGAACGGAGGGTTGAGATGAAGTACTTCGAGTACCGGCACGTGGTCGGGTTCGAGGAGACCAACATCGTGGGCAACGTCTACTACGTCAACTACCTGCGCTGGCAGGGGCGCTGCCGGGAGATGTTCCTGAAGACGAACGCGCCGGACGTGCTGGCCGACCTGCAGGACGACCTGAAGCTGTTCACGCTGAAGGTGGACTGCGAGTTCTTCGCCGAGATCACCGCGTTCGACGAGTTGTCGATCCGGATGCGGCTGGTCGAGCTGGGGCAGACGCAGATCGAGTTCGGGTTCGACTACGTGCGCCTGGACGGGGACCGCGGGGAGACGCTGATCGCCCGGGGGATGCAGCGGGTGGCGTGCATGCGGGGGCCGAACACCCGTACCGTGCCGTCGCGGGTGCCGGACGCGCTGGTGGCGGCGCTCGCGCCGTACACGGCGGCCCGGGTGGACGCGCGATGAGCACCGCGCCGTTCGACCCGCAGGCGCTGCGCCGGGCGCTGGGCGCCTTCGCCACCGGGGTCACCGTGGTGACCGTGGGCGGCCGGGTCCCGCACGGGATGACCGCGAACTCGTTCACCTCGGTCTCCCTCGACCCGCCGCTGGTGCTGGTCTGTGTCGAGCAGAACGCGGTGATGCACGAGGCGCTCGCCACGGCCGGCCAGTTCGCGGTGTCGGTGCTGTCGTCGGCGCACGCGGAGACCGCACGCTACTTCGCCGACCGGCGCCGGCCGCTGGGTGCCGAGCAGTTCGTGCCGGTCGGCTGGCGGCCCGGCGAGCACACCGGCGCGCCGCTGATCACCGGGGCGCTGGCGCATTTCGAGTGCGCGGTGTGGCGGCGCTACGACGGCGGTGACCACACCATCTTCCTGGGCCGGGTGCTCGGCCTGGGCAGCGGCGGGCCGGAGGAGGGGCTGCTGTTCCACCGGGGCCGGCTGTGCTCGGTGGCGCCGGACCCGAGCGGGGTGGCGGCGTGACCGCCGGGGTGCTGCCCGGGCCCCCGCGGTCCGCGGCGCTGAGCATGCTGATGGTGATGGGCCGCGACCGGCTGGGCATGATGACCGACGCCGCGGCCCGGTACGGCGACGCCGCCCGCCTCCCGGTCGGCCCGAAGCAGCTGTACTTCTTCAACCATCCGCAGCACGCCAAGCACGTCCTGGCCGACAACGCGGCGAACTACCACAAGGGCATCGGCCTGGTGCACGCCCGCAGGGCGCTCGGTGACGGGCTGCTGACCAGCGAGGGCGACCTGTGGCGCAAGCAGCGCACGGTGATCCAGCCGGCGTTCCAGAGCCGGCGGATCGCCGCGCAGGCGGGCATCGTGGCCGAGGAGGCCGGCAAGCTGGCGGCACGGCTGCGCAGGCACGCCGCGGGGGAGCCGGTCGACGTGCTCCAGGAGATGACCGGCCTGACCCTGGGCGTGCTGGGCCGCACGCTGCTGGACGCGGACCTGACCCGGTTCGACACCATCGGCGACGACTTCGCAGCGGTGCAGGACCAGGCGATGTTCGAGTTGGAGACGCTGGGCGCGGTGCCGACGTGGGTGCCGTTGCCGCGGCAGCTGCGGTTCCGCAAGGCACGGCGCAACCTGCAGCGCACGGTGGACCGGCTGGTGGCCGAGCGCGGTGACCGGGACGCCGACGACGTGCTGTCACGGCTGATCGTGTCGGCGGCGGCCGAGTCCGACCCGCGGGTGGGCCGGCAGCGGCTGCGCGACGAGCTGGTGACGTTGCTGCTGGCCGGGCACGAGACGACGGCGAGCACGCTGAGCTGGACGCTGCATCTGATCGACCGGCATCCCGAGGTGCGCGAGCGGCTGCGGGAGGAGGCGGTGTCGGTGCTCGGCGACCGGCTTCCGGTCTTCGAGGATCTGCACGAGCTGCGGTACACCTCGATGGTGCTGGAGGAGGCGATGCGGCTGTTCCCGCCGGTGTGGATCCTGCCGCGCCGGTCGCTGGCCGCCGACGAGGTGGGTGGCTACCCGGTTCCGGCGGGAGCGGACGTGCTGATCTGTCCGTACACGCTGCACCGGCACCCGGAGTTCTGGCCCGACCCGGAACGCTTCGACCCGGAACGGTTCGCCCCGGACCGGCGTTCCGATCGGCCGCGGTACGCGTACATCCCGTTCGGGGCCGGGCCACGGTTCTGCGTCGGTAACCACCTCGGGCTGATGGAGGCGGCGTTCGTGCTCGCCGTGCTGGTCCGTGACCTGCGGCTGGTGGGTGTGCCGGGCCGGCCGGTGGTCCCGGAGCCGATGTTGTCGCTGCGGGTGCGCGGTGGGCTCCCGATGACGGTCGAGACGGCCCGATAGCCGTCCGGGTGCGGCTCGCGCGGGCTCACCCGTACCAAAGACATTGATGATCTTGAATGTTTTGACGTGTGAAGGGGAATCCATTGCCACCCACGAGAGTCAGCCGCCTGAGGCGCGCCGTGCCGGCGGTCTTCGTCATGCTCCTGGTGCTCGTCGTCTACCTCGTCGCCCGGCTGCCGCAGGCGTCCGCCGCGACCCGTGGCGCGATGGCGCAGCGGTTCGCCTTCACCGAGCTGCCCATCGCGCTGCCGCCCGGCCTGCCCGAGCGCACCGTCCGGCAGGTCAACCCCAAGTACGAGCACATCCGCTCGTGGATCTCCTCGGTCGGCGCCGGTGTCGCGGTCAACGACCTGGACGGCGACGGCGGCTCCGACGATCTGTGCCTGGTCGACCCGCGCAGTGACAGCGTGATCGTCACCCCGGCGCCGCAGACCGGCGACTGGGCGCCGTTCGTCCTGGCCACCGACCCGCTGCCGACCGGTCCCGCGATCGCGCCGATGGGGTGCACGCCGGGCGACTTCAACGCCGACGGACGGATGGACCTGCTCGTCTACTACTGGGGCCGGACCCCGATCCTGTTCCTGCGCAAGGCCGACGCCACCGGGCTGACCCCGCAGACGTTCCACCCGACCGAGCTGATCCCGCAGGCCGACCCGGCCGACGGGCTCTACCGCGGCCCGCTGTGGAACACCAACGCCGTCGCGGTGGCCGACTTCGACGGTGACGGCAAACCCGACGTCGGCATCTTCAACTACTTCCCGGACACCGCGGTGCTCGACCCGAACGGGCACCCCAACGTGCAGATGAACCACTCCATGTCGCGGGCCCGCAACGCCGGTGGCGCCCACGTGCTGCGTTTCCAGTCGGCGGTCTCCGGCAACGAGCCGTCGGTCTCCCACGAGGAGCAGCCGGCCATCGCCTACGGGGTGGCCAGCGGCTGGACGCTCGGCTCGGCCTCGGTCGACCTGGACGGCGACCTGCTCCCCGAGCTCTACCTGGCCAATGACTTCGGCAACGACCGGTTCCTGCACAACGTGTCGACGCCCGGCCGGATCCGGTTCCAGCTGGCCGAGGGCGAGCGGACCGCGCTCACCCCGAAGTCGATGGTGATGGGGCACGACTCCTTCAAGGGCATGTCGGCCGAGTGGGGCGACGTGGACGGCGACGGCCGTTTCGACCTGTTCGTCAGCAACATCACCCAGTCGTGGGGCCTGGAGGAGAGCAACTTCGTCTGGCGCAACACCTCCACCGACGCCGCCGACGCCCGCCGGAAGATGCAGAGTGGCATCGCCCCGTTCCGCAACCTCGCGGCCGAGAAGAACCTCGCCTGGGTCGGCTGGGGCTGGGACGCCAAGATGGCCGACTTCGACAACAGCGGACAGCTGGCCATCGTGCAGACCACCGGCTTCGTCAAGGGCACGATCAACCGCTTCAACTGGCTCCAGGAGCTCGCCACCAGCAACGACCTGATGCTCCAGGACCCGGACATGTGGCCGCATGCCGAACCCGGCGACGACATCTCCGGCGGCAACCACATGGCGTTCTGGGCCAAGGAGCCGGACAACGGCCGGTACGTGGACCTCAGCCCGCAGCTCGGCATGGACGCGAAGATCCCGTCACGCGGTGTGGCCGTCGCCGACACCGACGCCGACGGCGCCCAGGACTTCGCGGTGGCCCGGCAGTGGGGACCGCCGGCCTACTTCCGCAACACCCGCACGACCGACCGGGACTTCCTCGCGCTGCGCCTGTTCCGGCCGGTGACCGTCGAGGGCGGCGCGGCGGCGAGCACCGCGGTTCCGGGCAGCCCCGCCTACGGCGCCCAGGTGTGCATCAAGACCGCCGACGGCCGGATGCAGGTCGCCCAGCTCGACGGCGGTGGCGGGCACTCGGGCAAACGCAGTTTCGACATCCACTTCGGCCTCGGTACGTCCGGCGGCCAGCCGGTCGAGGCGGAGATCAGCTGGCGTGCCGAGGACGGCGCCCGGCACACCCAGAAACTCACTCTCGCGGCCGGCCGCCACGACATCGTGCTGACCGATCGCGCGCAGGAGGTGACCCGATGACCGATCTCAAGAACTCACCGCAGGTGACCGTCCCGGCCGTGCCGGCATCGCCCAACGGCGTGGTCGCCCCGCCCGCCGGTATCCCGCCCCGGGTGGACAAACGCGACCCGCGCTACATGGCGCTGCGCAACTTCGCCCTGTCCATGTCGATCTTCAACATCCTCGGCTACACCGTGCTCGGCTTCGAACAGCCCTGGCTGTGGCCGATCCTCGCCCTGGCCGTCGGCTACACCGCCGAGATCGTCATCGAGAGGGTCTCGGCGACCGCCTACAAGCGGCCGCCGGCCTACAGCGGGCACGGCATGTGGGGCATGTACACGTTCCTGCTGCCCACCCACATCACCGCGCTCGCCGCGAACATGCTGCTCTACGCCAACGACACGTTCTGGCCGATCGCCTTCGCCGTGCTCGTCGCCATCGGGCAGAAGGCCGTGCTCCAGGCGCCGATCGCGGGCCGGATGCGGCACTACATGAACCCGTCGAACTTCGGGATCACCATCACCCTGCTCGCGTTCTCCTGGGTCAACGTCGCCCCGCCCTACCACTTCACCGAGAACGTCACCGACGTCATCAGCATCCTGGTGCCGCTGGTCATCCTCACCGCCGGCACCGTGCTCAACTCGATGCTCACCAAGAAGGTCCCGCTGATCCTCGGCTGGGTCGGTGGATTCATCATCCAGGCCCTGGTCCGGCACTGGATCTGGGACGTGTCGCTGTGGGGCGCGCTCGTGCCGGTCACCGGTGTCGCGTTCATCCTCTTCACCAACTACATGGTCACCGACCCGGGTACGACTCCGTCCGCCCCGCGCTGGCAGTTCATGTTCGGCGCGAGCGTGGCCACGGTCTACGGCATCCTGATGACATTCAACATCGTCTACACGATGTTCTTCGCCGTCACGATCGTCTGTGCCGTCCGGGGCCTCTACTGGTGGGGCAGGTGGCTGACGAACCGTCGCCGCGAGCACGGACTCCAGCCGGTGGCACCTCCCGCGGCGGTCGAACTGCCCGTCGCCCGCTGACCGGGGTGGGGAGGCACGGCCCTGCCTCCCCACCCCGTACTTCCCAGGAGTCCCGATGGCACAGCAGTCCCTCGTCACCCCGTCCGCCCCTGTCGTCACCGCGCCTCGCCGCGGCCGTGTCGTCCTCTTCGCGGCGCTGGCCGGCGTGCTGCTCTCCGTCCTCTGGTCCTACGAGTTCGTCGACTCGGTCATCGGTGACAACGTCGCCAACACCCTGCTCGACCGGGATGCCAAGCACACCGCGATCGCCGGCACCGTCGCCGGTCTCGTCTTCGCCTTCGTGTCCGGCCTGGCCGGCACCTTCACCGCCTGCAACATCGCGATGGCGGCCGCGATCGGCCCGATGAGCCAGGCCGGCGTCGGCACGGTACGCGCCCTGGCCCGCCCGGTCGGCTGGCTCTCGGTCGGCATGATCGCCGTCTCCGGCCTGTACGGCTTCGTCGGCGTCCTGATCGGTGACGACCTTCCGCAACTGTCCACCGCGACGATCGACGGCTTCCCGGTCCGGCTGATCCAGGCCTCGGTGGTCTTCGGCGTGATCGGGCTGGCCCTGATCTATCTCGGCCTGGCGTCGCTGGGCGTGGTCCGTGACGTCTTCCGCGATCACCCGGTGCGCCGGGTCGTCGTCCTGGGCGCCCTCATCGGCGGGTTCCTGATCGGACGGCCCTACCCGCTGTTCAACAAGCTGTTCCACTGGGCGGTCGACACCGGCAACCCGCTCAACGGGGCGGCCGCGTTCATCCTCCAGTCCCTCGGCAACATCGTCGTGCTGGTCGTGCTCTTCGCCCTGATCCTGGCCGTCACCCGGGGCCGGTTCCTGACCTGGTTCGCCGGGAACCCGCGCCGGGCCGCCGTGTTCACCGGCGCCATGCTCGTCGCTCTCGGCGTCTTCACGGTCGTCTACTGGGACCTCCGGGTGCCCTCGATATTCGGCTTCGGGTGGTTTCCCGAAATGCCTTACAACCAGTGAGCCGATTCAGCAATCTCGAAGAAATCCGCAGCCCGGACCACCCCTAGGTTGACATCAATCTCTGCGAAAGGAGCTCCCGTAATGGCCTTCCGAGCGGCCCGGGCACTCAATCACGACCACCATCGCGTGGGTCTCGGCATCTTCATGGCGATCACCCTCGCGCACTGGGCCGAACACCTCGTCCAGGCCTATCAGGTGTGGGCGCTGGGCTGGCCCCGGCCCCAGTCCCGCGGTGTCCTCGGCCAGTTCTTCCCGTGGCTGGTCACCTCCGAGTGGATGCACTACGGTTACGCGCTGGTGATGCTCGCCGGTCTCTTCCTGCTCCGCGGCGGCTTCGTCGGGCGGGCCAGGACATGGTGGACGGTCGCCCTGGCCATCCAGTTCTGGCACCACATCGAACACCTGCTCCTGCTGATCCAGGCGCAGACCGGCCAGTTCCTCTTCGGCGCGGCCGCACCCACCAGCGTGCTCCAGGTGATCTACCCGCGGGTCGAGCTGCACCTGTTCTACAACTCGGTCGTCTTCATCCCGATGGTCATCGCGATGTACCTCCACCTGCGCCCCAACGAGCGCGAACTCACACTGGCCGACTGCGACTGCGTCCAGAGGCGGACCCGCGCGGCCGCCCTCGCGGCCTGATCGTGACGGCACGATCCCGGCGGGTCGCCGCGATCCTGGTCCTGGTGGTGCTGGGACTGGTGGTCGCGGCGACCCGTCAGGACACCGAGCTGCGGGTGGTGGACAGTGCCGCCGGCCCCGGCGAGGCCAGTCTCACCCTCTCGGCGGACGTCGACGCGGAACTCTCACACCTGGCCGTGACCGGTCCCGACGGCCGCCCGGTCCCGGCCGGCCCGCCGGTGGCAGACCCGGCCAACGTCCTGAAGGTCCCCGTCGACCTGGAACCTGGCTCCGCGTACTCGCTGACCTACCACGTCATCGGCCGTGACGGGGGAGTGGCCAGCGGCGAGATCGGGACCACCGGTGCCACAGCGTCGGCACACGACCACGGTCACGGTGTCGATCCCCTCAGCGCGGTGCTGCTGCTGATCAACCTGGGCGTGGTCCTCGTGGTGGGCTGGCTGCTGCTGACCCGGCCGTCACCGCGTAGTACTCCGGAGTGAGAGGGGCTCCGCGAAGCGCTACCGGAGAGTGACGACACCGGATCCGGCGATTCCTACATTCGTCACGTGAATCAAACATTCGCCGAAATCGGGCTCGACCACGTCACCGACCTGTACCGCGAGTTTCAGGACGACCTCCGCACGGTCCGCAAGGAACAGCGCGAACTACGTGTTCTCCGCCCGGGGATGAAGACCCAGCTCGACGACCTCGAGGCGGAGATCACCTACCTGCTGATCCGTGCCGGACGGCCGGCGACCGTCGTCGAGATCGGCTCGCTGCACGGCTGGTCGACCACCTGGATCCTGCGGGCGCTGCGCGACAACCGGGCCGGATCGCTGATCACCCACGACCTGATCGGCAACGCCCGCCACAACGTGCCCGCCGACCTCGCCGACGGGCGGTGGACCTTCGTGCCGGGCGACGCCCGCGAGACGCTGCGCGACCACCGGCACACCATCGACCACCTGTTCATCGACGCCGCGCACACCGCCTCGTTCGCCCGCTGGTTCGTCGGTGATCTCTTTCCGACAGTCCGGCCCGGGGTCACGGTCAGCGTCCACGACGTCTTCCACGGGCGGCGGCCATGGCCGGTCAGCGAGGGCCGTGTGCTGCTGTCCTGGCTCGCCGCCCGCGGCGCGGGACACTTCACCGCGTCCCGGCGGGCCGCGCCCCCGGTCAACCGGCGGCTCCGGGAGGTGAAGGAGAGCCTCGGCCTGCTCACCCCGGTCCACGACGGCCACGACGACCCGATGCTGTTCTTCCGGATGCCGTGACCTGGTGGCCGGGTGCTTACATGTACGCGTGGCGCCCACCGTCCGTACGCTCCTCGACCTGTCGATCCGTCCCGAGCGGACCGTCGGCCGGGACCGGCCCGCCCTGATGCGGGGCCTGCGGATCATCGGGGTGTCGGTGCTGGCCTTCTACACCGCCGCCGTCGGTGCCGGGGTGCTCGCCGACACCCTGCCCCGGTCCCTGCCGGTGCTCGGCGTGGCCGCGGTGGCGCAGGCGATACCGGTCGTCCTGGTGATCCACCGGCCGGTCGCCGCCTGGTGGCTGTCGCTGGTGACGGCTCTGCCGTACCTGATCGTCGTCGGTCTCTCCGCGGACCCCGCGGCGGGTGCGGCGCTCTGGCCGTGGAGCGCCGCCGGCATCGTCGCGCACCTGTTCGTCGGCCTGCTCGTCGCCTACCAGGCGCCACCGCCGGTCTACCTCGCCCAGTGGCTGATCACGACCGTCGTGGCCGTCGCCGCGGAGGTGCTCCTCCCCGGCCGGGAGCAGATCAACAACGGACTCGTGCTGTCCGGCCTCTACGCCGCCGGGCTCGCCGGGGTCGCACTCGCCCGCTGGCTGCGCGACGTCCGGCGCGAGCTGCGCCACCAGGTCGGCCTGACCGAGCAGGAGCGGGTCCGGCGGACGGCTCTGGAGGAACGCACTCGGATCGCCCGCGAGTTGCACGACGTGGTCGCCCACCACATGTCGGTCATCGCCGTCCAGGCCGAGGCCGCGCCCTACCGGTTGACCGACCTCGATCCGGCCGCGGCCGAGGGCTTCGCCGCCATCCGGCAGAACGCCCTGGCCGCGATGACGGAGATGCGGCAGATTCTCGGCATGTTGCGGTCGGAGCATTCGCCGGAGTACGCCCCACAGCCGGCCCTGTCCGATCTGGATCAGCTGTTCGCCAACTGCCGAAGCGCCGGGCTGACCCTGACGACGGGTGTCCGCGGTGAGGTGCGCCCGCTACCGGAGCAGGTCGAGCTGATCGCCTACCGGGTGATCCAGGAGGCGCTGAGCAATGTGGTCCGGCACGCGCCCGGCGCTGACGTCGAGGTCGATGTCTCGTACCATCGCCGAGCCCTTGATCTGCGGGTCTCCAACAGCCCGGGCCGGCCGGACCGGTCGCTGCCGGCCGCCGGTCACGGGCTGACCGGTATGCGGGAGCGGGCGGCGGTCCTCGGCGCGCACCTGCGGGCCGGCCCGCGTGCCGACGGGTGGTACGAGGTGACGATGTCGCTGGCGGTGGCATGAGCACGGCACGGATCCGGGTGCTGGTCGTCGACGATCAGCGGATGCTGCGGGAGAGCTTCGCCGTCCTGCTCGGCGTCCAGCCCGACATCGAGGTCGCCGGCGAGGCGGGGGACGGGGACGAGGCCGTCCGGATGGCCGCCGACCTGCGGCCCGACGTCGTGCTGATGGACGTGCGGATGCCGGTCCTGGACGGCCTGGCGGCGACCCGCCGGATCCTGGCGCGTACCCCCGAGGTGCGGGTGCTGATGCTGACCACGTTCGACGAGGACGAGTACGTGCACGAGGCGATCCGGGCCGGCGCGCGGGGTTTCCTGCTCAAGGACTCGTCGGCGCATCAGCTGGCCGACGCCGTGCGGACCACGATGTCCGGTGGCGCGGTGCTGGCGCCGTCGGTGACGCGGCGCCTGTTGGACGACTTCTCCCAGCGGCCGGCGCCGCCCGGGGCACCGGCCGGCCGGCTGTCGGTCCTGACCGCGCAGGAGGTGAGGGTTCTCGGGCTGGTCGCGCGGGGGATGTCCAACGCGGAGATCGCCGTGCACCTGAGGGTCGCCGAGCAGACCGTGAAGACCCACGTGAGCCGCATCCTGATGAAACTCGACCTGCGCGACCGGACCCAGGCCGCCGTCCTGGCGTATGAGACGGGCCTGGTCGTGCCGGGCCGTTAGCTACGTCCCGGTAACTCCTTGCATTCACATCGACCCGTCTCTATCCTCCACAGGAAAGCGCTTTCCCCCCGCTTGAAGGCGCGACCCAATCCCCAGATGAAGGTGAGACACCGATGAAACGACCAGTCGCTCTACGGTGGGTAGCCGTGGGCGCCACCGTGGCCGCGAGCGCCGCGATCACGCTGTCGCTGCCGCTCTCGCAGGCCATGGCCGCCGACAACCTGAGCCTCGCCGGCGGTGCCGACGGCTCCAGCAAGGCCAGCGGCACCAGCTACGGCAACGTCAAGGACGGGAACACGAGCACCTACTGGTCGCCGAGCAGCGCGACCGGTTACGTCTCGGTCAAGTGGAGCAGCGCCACGTCGGTCTCCTCGGCCGTCATCAAGCAGGCGTCCGGTGGCGGCTCGATCAGCGCCTGGCGGGTGCTCAACGGCGACTCCGGCTCGGTCCTGACCAGCGGCAGCGGCAGCCCGAGCACCATCAACTTCTCCGCGACGTCCCTGAAGAAGCTCACCTTCGAGATCACCGGCGCGTCCAGCGCACCGCGGATCTCCGAGTTCGAGACGTACGCCGCCGGCGGCTCGAACCCGACCACCAGCCCCACCGCCGGCCCGACCGGCAGCCCGAGCCCGGGCCCGACCGGTGGCACCGGCACCCCGACCGGCCAGTGGCCGTCCTCGGCCGGCAACGTGTCGATCTCCGGCACGGTCAACGTCTCCGGCACCTTCGACGGCGGCATGAAGACCTACTGCTGCATCGGTGACGGCTCGCAGAGCGAGTCCCAGGACCCGATGTTCAAGATCGCCAACGGCGGCACCCTGCAGAACGTCATCCTCGGCTCCCCGGCCGGCGACGGTGTCCACTGCGAGGGCACCTGCACCATCCGCAACGTGTGGTGGAACGACATCGGCGAGGACGCCGCCACGTTCAAGGGCACCGGCGGCGGTACGAGCTACGTCATCGGTGGCGGCGCCCGGTCCGGCAGCGACAAGACGTTCCAGCACAACGGCAACGGCACGGTCAGCATCTCCGGCTTCTACCTGAGCGGCTCCGGCAAGCTGTACCGCGGCTGCGGCAACTGCACCACGTCCTACCAGCGCCACGTGAAGATCGACAACGTGCTGCTGAACGACATCGACATGGTCGCCGGCATCAACAGCAACTGGGGCGACACGGCCACCATCACCCGCGTCACCCTGACCAACAGCTCCAGCGCCGTGGTCTGCGGCAAGTACCAGGGAGTCGCCAAGGGCAGCGAGCCGAAGTACCTCGGCGAGGGCTGGAACGACTCCAACTGCAAGGTCACCCAGAGCGACGTGACCCGCAAGTAGTCCCGGACCCCGGAAGGCGCCCGCCGCGAGGTGGGCGCCTTTCCGCGATCAGCGCACGCCGTGACATCACGCGAGACTATCGGCGAAATCGGTGTCCGAAAGCGGGCGCTAGGCGTGGATCAGGGGGAGGGGCTTTCGCGGGAGACGGATCACGAAAGTGGTTCCGGGGCCGGTGCCGTCGGCGACGGTGATGGTTCCTTGGTGGCGTTCGATGATGGTTCGGGTGATCACCAGGCCCAGCCCGGTGCCGGGGATCCGGGCCTGTACGGCCGTCGACGCGCGGTAGAAGCGGCGGAACAGGCGGGAACGCTCCTCGGGTGGGATTCCGATGCCGGTGTCGGTCACCGTCCAGGTCACCCAGCCGGGGCTGTTCGCGTCCGGTGCGGCGCTGACGGTCACGCTGCCGCCGTGCGGGGTGTACTTGACCGCGTTGGAGAGCAGGTTGTCGGCCACCTGCCGGAGACGGTCGGGGTCGCCGTACACCGGCAGATGCGGGGGCAGGTCCGCCCGTACCGCCAGATCTTTGGCCTCTGCGGTGATGGTCGTCGTGGCGATGCTCTCGGCGAGCAGTTCGCTCAGGTCGAGCGGTGTCATCCGCACGTTCATGGCGCCGGACTCGAGGCGGGCCAGGTCGAGCAGGTCGTTGGTCATGACGTTGAGCCGTTCGGCGCACCTACCGATGGTCCGCAGGTGCTGCCGCCGTTCGTCGGCGGTGAGACCGGCGTGATGGCCGGCGTCGTGGTCGTCGTCGAGCAGGTCGAGCGTGCCGAGGATGACGGCGAGCGGGTTGCGCAGCTCGTGCGTGACCATGGAGACGAACTCGTCCTTGGTCCGCGCCAGGTCGATGGCCAGTTCCTCGGCCCGGCGCCGTTCCAGATACTGGCCGACGTGGGCGGCGAGCCCGCTGAGCAGGCTGATCAGGGTGGCGTCGGGTTTCTCGGCCCGGTCGCCGTAGACGCAGAGTGCGCCGAGCACCCGCGCGCCGGTGCGGATCGGCACGCCGACGGCGACCCGCAGGCCGGTCCGGGCCGCGACCCGGCTGCGCGGGGAGGTCGTGTCGACGGTCAGGTCGGGGATCCACCGGACCCGGCCGGATTCGATGACCGCGCCGGGCAGGCTCACCCCGGACTCCAGTTCGCTGATCGCGAAGTGGGCCAGGTCGCGGTTGGCCCGGTTGTGCCGGGCGGCGCAGGTCAGGACCTGCCGTTGTTCGTCGATCAGCCACAGTTCGGAGACCGGCCAGCCCATCCGGACGCCGAGCGCCTCGACCACCCGGGCGGCGGCGTTGCTGCTGGTCGGCGCCTCGGCCAGGCCGCGGGAGACGGCCGCTTCGACCATGGTGAAGCGGGTGCCTCGCAGGGCCGCGGACACGTCGTGGGCGAGCGCGTGGACGATCCTGCCGGGGCCGCTGCCGGTGAGGGTCAGGGTGGTCTCGACCGGTAGCTCGTGTCCGTCCCGGTGCACCGCGGTCAGTTGCGGGCGTCGTTCGAGGAGGCGGCCGGGGTCGCCGTCGGCCAGCCGCGCCAGCCCGGCCAGATAGGTGGCCCGGTGCCGCTGCGGGACGATGAGCTCGGCGATGTCCTGCCCGTACGCCTCCGCCCGGCTCCACCCGAAGGTGCTCTCCGCCGCCGGGTTCCACTCCACCACCCGCCCGTCGAGGGTGACCGCGAAGTAGGCCTCGGACATGACCGCGAGCACCGCGTCGGAGGCCATCGGGCCGGGACCGGACATGTTCGCCCCCCTGTCGGCTCATTGTGCACCCGGCCGGTGAGCTGTCTGGCCGATTCCGGCCCGCCGGTGACAAGCACGTGGTCGACTCGATTGCCATGGGGACCGGTCAGGCAGTACCGCGCCGTGCGCTGCTCGTGGGTCTCGCCGGGCTGCTCGGCGGCTGCGGCACGGCCCGCCGGGCGGGCACTCTCACCCTGGCGATCGACGGCACCAGCGCGGTCAACGATCCGGCCTTCTACACCACGATCGGTGACTGGATGGCCGTCGACTGCATCTGCCGCGGCCTGACCTTCATCTCCTTCGAGGACGACGAGCCGGTGCCCGACCTGGCCGAGAGCTGGACGGTCTCCGGCGACTGGCTCACCTACACGTTCACGCTGCGCCGGGGTGTCACCTTCCACGACGGCAGCGTCTTCACCTCCGCCGACGTGCTGGCCAGCCTGAACCGGCAGCTCGACGGCGACGATCCGACACTGCCGGTCGGCGCGTCCCGGCCGCTGCGCACCCTGGGCCAGAACTTCGCCGCGCTCACCGCCCCGGACGACGGCACCGTGGTGCTGCGGCTGAAGGAACCGGACCGTACGCTGCTCGGCCGCCTGGCCGACATCGGCGCCCGGATCATCTCCAAGACGGCCCTGGACCGGTACGGCTCCGCGATCGGCCGGAACCTGGTCGGCACCGGCCCGTTCCGGTTCGTGTCGGCCACCGCCGGGCAGAGCATCGTGCTGGAACCGTTCGACGCCTTCCGCCTGGGCCGCCCGCCGGTCGACCGTCTCGTGCTGCAGCAGGTCACCGACCCGTCGGCGATCGTCAGCTCACTCCTGTCCGGTGACGTCTCGGCGACCCAGTTCACCCCGTACCCGGCGTTGAGCCGGCTCCGCGCCGATGACGAGGTGACCGTGCACGACACGCCGACGAGCTTCGCCGCGTTCATGATGATCGACGTCCGCCGCATCCCCGAGCCGGACGTCCGCCGGGCGATCAACCTGGCCGTCGACCGGCAGTCGGTGATCCGGCAGGCGTTCTTCGGCGCCGCGGTGCCACCCGACGGCTACACGATCGCGCCGGACCAGGACGCCTACGACCGGGGGCTGGCGGACCTGTCCCGTACCGATGTCGCCGAGGCCGGGCGGCTGATCCGGCAGGCCGGCGCCACCGGCCGGATCGTGCGCCTGATGGCGGCCACCGACAGCTGGCATCCGAAGGCCGCGCAGATCGTCGCGCAGAACCTCGCCGACATCGGCCTGCGGGTGGAGACCGAGGCGGTGGACCCGGCCGCCTACTTCACCCGGCTGCTCACCCCGGAGGACCCGTTCCACGAGCTGATGATCTGGGAGCGCAACAGCTACTACCCGGACGCCGACGACATGACGGGGGTGCTGGCCCGGCCGTCCGGCGTCTACGGCGAGCTGATCTCCGGGTTCGCCACGCTGCCGGGCTCGGCCGGGTTCGCCGGCATGCTCTTCGAGGCCAAGAACATCACCGATCCGGCGGTACGCCGTAAGCGTTACACCGAGATCCAGCGTGCCTGGGCCGGTACCTACATGACACTGGTGATGCTCGCGTTCGCGTCGAACCCGGTGGTGAGCCGTAGGTCGGTGCGGAACCTGAACTGGAAGGCCCTGGCCAGCCACCGCTGCTACCCGGACACCACGAGTGTCTGACACGGCCACCCGCCGCGGTCACGGTCTCCCGGCCGTCGGCCCGTGGCTGGTGGTCGCCCTGTTCGTGCTGGTCGCGCTGGCCGGCCCGCTGCTGGTCACCGCCGATCCGCTCCGGCACACGACCGGGCCGCTGCTGCCGTTCGGTGCTCCCGGGCACCCGCTCGGCACCGACGATCTGGGCCGTGACCTGCTGGCCCGGATGGTGTACGGCGCCCGGCCCCTGCTGCTGGTGTCGTCGGCGGCCACCACCGTCGCCGCGCTGCTCGGCATCGGTGCGGGCCTGCTCGCCGGATATGTCGGCGGCACCGTCGGCTGGCTGGTGACGGCGCTGACCGATGTGGCGCTGACGTTCCCGCCGATGCTGGTGATCATCCTGCTCGTCGCGGCGTGGCGGCCCGGCGTGGCCAGTCTCGTGACCGGCATCGGCGTCACCCTCGCCCCCGGGCTGGCCCGCCTGGCACGGGTGCTCACCGCGGGCGAGGCGTCCCGTGACTACGTTCTCGCGGCCCGGATCGGCGGTGCCCGTACCGCCCGGATCCTGGTTGTCGAAGTGCTGCCGAACATCGCCGGACCGCTGCTCGCCCAGGTGCTGATGACCCTGTCGATCGCCGCCGGGCTCTCCGCCGGGATGTCCTATCTCGGTCTCGGGATCCCGCCGCCGGCACCGGACTGGGGCAGCATGGCGCAGGCCGGTCAGGAGTTCCTGCACACCGCGCCGCGGCTGGTGACGCTCCCGGCCGCCGCGAGCCTGCTGTTCGTCGTCGCGTGCAACCTCGCCGGCGACCAGCTGCGCGATCGCACCGACCGGAGGCGTTCCCGATGAGCGCCGGATGGCTGGTGATCCGGCGTCTGGCCGCCGTGCCGGTGTCGTTGCTGCTGCTCAGCGCGATCGTGTTCGTCGCCGTCCGGCTGGCGCCCGGTTCCCCGGTCACCGCCGTCGCCGCGGCCGGCGCGTCCGGGCAGAGCACCGCCGACATCAGCGGCGACGCCGAGCGGATGGGCACCGCGCTCGGCCTCGACGAACCCCTGATCAAGCAGTACGCCGGCTTCCTCGCCGACCTGTCCCGCCTGGACCTGGGCACCTCGATCCACGGCGGCACCGCGGTCACCACGCTGATCGGGCAGTCACTGCCGGCCACGATCGAACTCGCCGTCGCCGCGATGCTGCTCGCCACGGCGGCCGGGATGTGCGCCGGAGCCGTCGCGGCGCTGCGCCGGGGCACCTGGATCGACACCGCCAGCCGCCTGGCCGGGACGATCGGCTACTCGCTGCCGTGGTTCGCGCCGGGCGTACTCGGGATCGTGATCTTCGGGGTCTGGCTCGGCCGCCTGCCGGTGATCGGCCGCCTGCCGCACGATCTCGGCTACCGCCCGACCACCGGGTTCGTCCCGGTCGACGCGGTGCTGCAGGGCCGGCCGGAGCTCATCGGCCCGTGGGCCGGCCACCTGATCCTGCCGGCGGTCACCCTGGCCCTGTCGCTGACCGGTTACCTCATCAGGGTGGTACGGGCATCGATGCTCGACGTGCTCGGCGAGGACTTCGTGCGTACCGCCCGGATGAAGGGTCTCGCCCCCGGCGCGGTCCTGCGCCGGCACGTGCTGCGCGGCGCGGCCCCACCGGTCGTGACGGTGCTCGGCCTGCATTTCGGCACCCTGCTCGGCGGTTCGGTGGTCACCGAGACGGTCTTCTCCTACCCGGGTGTCGGCAACGTGCTCGTCAACGGCATCCTGCGGCGCGACTACCCCGTGGTGCAGGCCGCATCGCTCGCCATCGGCCTGCTGTTCGTCCTGGTCAACGTCGTGGTGGACCTGCTCTGCCAGATGCTCGACCCCCGTTCGGGGAGGGCGTGACCGCCGTGCCCGAACCGGTTCCGCCACCGCCGGCGATGTCCGCCGCCGACGTCGCCCTGCTGCGCCTGGCCGAGAACCTGCTGGCGAAGGTCTGGGCGCCGGGCCGTCACGAGGTCGCCACCGCGCTGCGCACCGCCGCCGGGACCGTGCACACCGGCGTGCACCTGGAGGGTTCGTGCCGCCGCAGTTCGATCTGCGCCGAGGGGGTGGCCCTGGGTGCGGCCTGCACCGCGGGCGCGTCGCTGAACGAGGTCGACTGCGTGATCTCGGTCCAGATCAAACCGGCCGGGATGTTCCGGATCATCGCCCCGTGCGGCGTCTGCCGGGAGCTGCTGAGCGACTACAGCCCGCACGCGACGATCTGGCTGACCCGGCCCGGCTCGGGCGAGGTGATCGCCGTACCGGCGCTGGAGCTGCTCCCGGAGAAGACCCGCCGCTGCTGGTAGCCTCCACACGGCGCACACATATCGACCACATTCGTCGTCTAGATTCGCTCGTGTGACCGATGGCCGCACCCGGATCCCCCTGTCGCTCCCCGTCGGCGTGCTCTGCGCGGGGATGCTGCTCAACGCCGCGTCGACCGTCTGGGATCTGCTGCACCTGAGCACGTCCTTCAACTCCGGCGACAGTCAGAACGGCGCGATCGCGTACCTCCTGGAAGGTCTCTTCGCCTGGATCCGGCTGATCGGCGCGGCGGTGCTGGTGCCGGTCCTCTGGGTGGCGGCCCGCAACGCGCACCGGCCGGGCTCCCGCGGCGCCGGCGTCGTCGGCCCGTTCGCCCTCCTGCTCGCCGCGTGCGGTGGCCTGCTGTTCGACCCCAACGACGGCAGCGACCCGCGCCGGCTCGGCATCGTGCACGGCCCCGGCGCCCCGGCCTGGATCACCGTCACGGACATCGTGGCCCCGGCCATGATCGTGACCGGCGCGTCCGGTGCCCTGTTCCTGGTCCTCGCGGCGTTCGTCACCTGGTGGCGCACGCCGGACGCGGACCCTCACCCGAGGCGGTAACGCAACCGCGGCAGCAGCCGGCCCGGCGTGACGCTCGACGGCACCGCGCCGACGCGGACGGCTCCCATCGCGAGATAGAAACCCTCGGCGGACGGGTCCGCGTCGATCGTCAGCGACGTGAAGCCGGCGGCCCCGGCCGTCGCCGTGGCGTGCCGCCACAACCGGCGGCCGTGGCCACGGCGCATGTGGGCCGGGTCGATCCAGAGGTTGCCCAGTTCGCCCTCCGGCGGCATGCCCTCCAGCGTGTAGAAGCCGACCACCAGGCCGGACTCCTCGGCGACCGTCGCGCGCAGGGTGCCGAGCTCGTGCGCGGCGAACGTCAGAGCCGGCCGGCACAGTTCCAGGAACTCCTCGTCGTACCCCCAATGCGCTTTCGATCGGAAAGCCAGCCGGCTGAGCATGCCGGCCTCCTCAGGTTTCGCCGGGCGCATGTCGTTCCCTCCGGTCGGGGTCGTCAACCGGATACAGCATGCCCGGCGGGCCGGGTGGCGGCGACCCGCTCACGGACGGTGCGGGCGGCCACGACGGTCCAGATGGCGAGCAACCCGGAGTAGAGGAGCACGGCCGCGACCCGGAACAGGTCCGCTCCGGTGTGCACGGCCAGGCCCGACGTCGCGGTGACCAGGGTTCCGACCGGGAAGGTGAACGACCACCAGGCCGGCGAGAACGGCAGGTCGGTCCGCAGCGTCACGGCGGCGGCCAGGGCCGCCCAGAGCAGAGCGAAGCCCCACAGTGGTACGCCGTACAGCACCCCGAAGATCCGGAGCCCGTTCGCGTACGGCCCGGGCAGCGCCTGATCCGCGACATCGCCGAGCAGGTTCGCCGCGGTGACCGACTGACCGAGCGGGCCCAGCACGATCCACAGCGTCGGCACCATCCGCGCCGGACCGGCCCCGTGCCGGACGAGCCGCTGCCAGATCTGCGTGATGATCACCAGCGACGCGATCAGACTGATCCCGAACATCGCATAGCAGCCGAGAACCATCGTCAGCCGGAGCTGACCGGCCGGGGTGTACGGCACGAGCAGCGCACCGGTGGACGCCGACACCATCGGCACGACGACCGGCATCAGCCAGCCGCCGAAGGCACCGTCCGCCGTGGTGCCCCCGGGCCGCGTGACCATCAGGAAGGGGATCGCCACGGCGACGTACAGCCCCGCGATCGTGCCGGCGCCCCACAGCAGCCAGTCGACGCGGACCGCCGCCTCCAGCCCGATGACGTCCCGGCCCAGCAGCAGCGTGCCCGCGCCCACGGTCAGGACCGCCATCGGCGGCGCCCCGTAGAAGTGCATCATCACCGGGTCGGTGTGATGGCCGAGGGCGTCCTGCCAGCGTCTCACGGCGGTGGCGGTCAGCATGATCAGCAGGACCGCTGCCAGCATCCAGACGCCCGTGGCGAGCAGGTGCAGCCCGGGCACCCGCACCGGCAGGGTCACGGCGGCGGTGGCCACGATTCCGGTGCCCATGACGGACGCGTACCAGTTGGGGGTCATGCCTCAACGATCATGGCCGGAAGTGCGGCCCGGTACCCGCCGGATCCTGGTGAGGCCACAAAGCCGGGTTGTGGCTGGTTACTATCTCCGGTTGTGGCGTTGAGTGCGCGGATGCCCGACCTGGGCTCGCTGGAGGTCCTTCTCGCGGTGGCCGGCAGCCGGAGCCTGAGCGCGGCCGGGCGCTCGCTCGGGCTCAGCCAGCAGGCGGTGTCGGCCCGCATCGCCACGCTGGAGGCGCAGACCGGCGTGCGTCTGGCGGTCCGCACCACCCGGGGCACCGAGCTCACCGCCGCCGGCAAGGTCGTCGCCGGCTGGGCCGACCGGCTGCTGCAGGTCGCCGACGAGGTCGACACCGCGCTGGCGGCGCTGCGTGCGGACGCCCGTGGCCGGGTCCGGGTCGCGGCCAGCCTCACCATCGCCGAGCAGCTGCTGCCGGTGTGGCTGGTCAGCCTGCAGACCGACGCCCGACGCCGTGGGGAGACGCCCGCCCAGGTGGTGCTGCGGGCCACCAACAGCGAGCAGGTCGTCGAACTGGTCGGGGCCGGGGAGGCCGACCTCGGCTTCGTGGAGGGCCCGGCCGTACCGCCCGGACTGCACAGCCGTGTGGTCGCCCACGACGAACTGGTCCTGGTCGTGCCGCCCGGCCACCGCTGGACCCGCCGCCCGGCCGGTGTCGACGCCGACGAGCTCGCCGACACCCCGCTGGTCAGCCGCGAACCAGGCTCCGGCACCCGGGAGTTCCTGGCCACCGCGTTACGCCGCCGGCTCGGTGACGGCGTCCGGCAGGCCCTGCCGGTGCTGGAGCTGTCCACCACCGCCTCGGTCCGGGCCGCCGTGCTGGCCGGAGCCGGGCCCGCCGTCCTCAGCCGGCTGGCCGTCGCCGACGATCTCCAGTCCGGCCGGCTGCGGCGGATCGCCGTCACCGGTCTCGACCTGCGCCGCGACCTGCGGGCCGTCTGGGCCGGCTCGCGGCTGCCGCCGGCCGGCGCGGTGCGGGCGTTCCTGGCCCACATCGGCAGCCCGCCGCCACACTGACCGGCCCGGGGAGCCGACATGCGCACCGGCCCACGAAGGGCGATCGCGTGCGCTGACCCGCCCTCTGCGTTTCGTGTCAGGTGTCCGGGGTGGCGTGCCGCAGTCCCGGGTGCACGCCGGGCGGATTTCCGCTGCGCTCGGCGATCCGCTGCAGCATGGCGAGCAACTGGGTGCGCTCGGCGGGCTCCAGCCCGGCCAGCATCTCGTCCTCGTGCCGGTCGGCGATGTCGCGGGCGTGGGGCAGGAGTTCCCGGGCGGCCTCGGTCAGGTGCAGCGCGTGGGCACGCCGGTCGGCCGGATGGCGCCGCCGCTCCACCAGGCCCCGCCGCTCCAGATCATCGATCAAACCCACCATGACCTTCCGATGTACGCCGACCGCGTCCGCCAGCTGCTGCTGGGTCCGGCCCTCGCCCCGGTCGAGGTGCATGAGCAGCCCGAAGTGGTTGGGCGCGATGCCGAGCGGGGCCAGTCGCGCGGCGAACGTCTGGGCGACGTGGAACCCGAGCTGGGAGAGCAGGAAGTTGGCCCGCTCGGACAGCGGACGGTGGGTGGAGGACACCCGGATATTGTACGACCCCGTAATTGTCGTTTACGGTAACAATTACCAAAGTTCCCTATCGAGGAGGAAGCGATGAGACTGACAGTCCTCGGCGCGACCGGCGGCATCGGCGGCCACGTCGTGCGCCAGGCCCTCGACCGCGGATTCACCGTGACCGCCGTCGTCCGCGACCCCGTGCGCCTGCCCCTGACCCACACCGCCCTGCAGGTGTCGGCCGTGCCCGACCTGGCCGACACCGCCACCCTGACCACGCTGCTGAAAGGCAGTGACGCCGTGCTGTCCGGCATCGGCGCGCGCGGCCGCCACGACGGCCCGGTCGCCTCCACCGCCACCGGCCACCTGCTGACCGCGATGTCCGCCGCCGGCGTCCGCCGTGTCGTCGTGGTCAGCGCCGCGCCGGTCGGTCCGTCACCTGACGGCGACGGCTTCCTGAGCCGCCACGTCCTGCTGCCGGTGATCAGCGCCGTGTTCCGCGACGTCTACACCGACCTGCGGGCCATGGAGCAGGCGCTGGCCGGCAGCCGGGCGGAGTGGACGGTCGTGCGGCCGCCGAAGCTGGTCGACAAACCGCTGACCGGCCATTACCGGACCGCGGCCGGCGCCAACGTCGCCAACGGCCACACCATCGGCCGCGCCGACGTGGCCCATGCCATGCTCGCCGCTCTCGACGATCCGGCCACGATCGGCCGGCCACTCGGGGTGGCGTACTGATCCGACTCAACGAGCACGGGGAGGTCAAGGGCGAACTGCACCACGACGCCGGGTCGGGTCACCTGGTCGCGCTGACCCCCGACGACGGTGCCTTCGTCGTCGCACTGGACGGCACCGTCGTCGCGCACCTGCCGGACCTCGGCGGGTGGGCGTACTCCCCGGGGCACCGCGTGTTCCACCGCTGGAACGACGGCGTCGAGGAGCGGGCTCTGCCTGTTCCGCGGCGGGTGGCCCGCTCCGGCTAGCCTCGGGCCTCACCACTGTGGAACGAGGGGGTTGACCGTGCCACAGGCCGCCGGATGGTCGATCGGAGACCGGATCCTCGACCGCTACGAGGTGCTCGCGGTCCACGGCCGCGGCGGGATGGGCCTGGTCCACCGGGTGCGGCACCTCGGCTGGCGGCTGGACCTGGCGGTCAAGAGCCCACGGCCGGAGTGGTTCGCCGACGACGAGGACCGGCGGCGTTTCGTCCGGGAGGCGGAGACCTGGGTCTCGCTCGGCGTGCACCCGAACCTGTGCGCCTGCCACTACGTCCGGACCGTCGACGGCATCCCGCGGGTCTTCGCCGAGTACGTCGACGGCGGCAGCCTGCGCGAGTGGATCGACGACGGGCGGCTCTACCAGGGCGGGCCGCGGGTGGGCCTGGCCCGCATTCTCGACATCGCCGTCCAGATGGCCTGGGGGATGGCGCACGCGCACGGACGCGGTGTCGTCCACCAGGACCTGAAACCGGGGAACGTGCTGCTCGACACCACCGGCACGGCCAAGGTCACCGATTTCGGGCTGGCCCGGGTCGGGCGTCCGCGCGCCCGCCGGGGCGGGGACGCGACCATCCTGGTCACGGTCGGGGGCATGACTCCGGCGTACGCGTCACCCGAGCAACTGGGAGGTGGGCGGGCGGGCCGGCGTACCGATGTGTGGAGCCTTGCCGTGACCGTGCTGGAGATGTTCACCGGCCGGGTCACGTGGACGATCGGCCCGGCCGCCGTCGACGTGCTCGACTCGCCGGGCGCCGGTGCTCCGGGGCGGCCGTCGATGCCACCCGCGCTGGTCGCTCTGCTGGGGCGGTGCCTGTCGTTCGAGCCGTCCGGGCGGCCCGCCGGCATGGCCGTGCTCGCCGACGAGCTGATCGGCGTCTACGAGCAGGAGTGCGGGCCCTATCCGCGGCCGGCGCCCCGGTCGGCCGACCTGCGTGCGGACGAGCTGACCAACCGTGCGTTGTCACTGCTCGACCTGGACCGTACCGATGAGGCCCGGCAGTGTTTCGACGAGGCGCTCGCCGCCGACCCTCGTCACGTGGGTGCGACCTGGAACTCCGGGCTGCTCGCCTGGCGGACCGGGCGGATCACCGACGAGGCGTTCCTGGCACGGCTGGACGAGGTCGGCGCGTACACGTCGGCCGAGTGGCCGGTCCGGCAGCTGATCGCGGAGGTTCACCGCGAGCGCGGATCCGATCCGGGGACAGCCCGCATCGGCGGCTGCCGGCATGTCCTCGACGGCCACACCGGGCACGTGGACGCGGTGGTGGTGACCGCCGACGCCAGGCGTGCCCTGTCCGCTGGCCGGGACGGGACCGTCCGGATCTGGGACCTGGACGCCGGCCGCTGCCTGCACGTCCTCGACGAGCACACCGGTGCGGTGACCGCTGTCGCCGTGACCGCCGACGGGTCCCGTGCCCTGTCAGCCGGTGCCGACGGGAGCGTCCGGTACTGGGATGTGGCGGCCGGTCGCTGCCTGCGCGTGCTGGACGGCCACTCGTCGCGGGTCACGTCGGTCGCGGTGACCGCCGACGGGACGCGCGCGATCTCCGGGTGCGTCGGCGGGACGCTGTGGGTGTGGGATCTGTCCTCCGGTCACGGCCGGTGTGTCCTCGACGACCATCCCGGGGTGCAGTCGGTCGCGCTCACCGGCGACGGCCGCCTGGCCCTGGCGGCCGGCTACCGCGACGTCCGCCTGTACGACCTGGACACCGGCCGCCACCTGGCCGGCCTCCCGGGCGGTCCGCACGGCGTGGCCCTGGTCGGCGGCCTCGCCTACTCCAGCAGCGTGCCGTCGGTGGCGCTGGCGGACGACGGACGGCTCGCGCTGGCCGTCGACGACCGGATCGTCCGGGTCTGGGACCTGGACTCGGGCGGTTGTGTCCGTGTCTTCGACGGCCACTCCCACTGGGTGCACTCGATGGCGGTGTCACCGGACGGCCGCCTCGCCGTGTCGTGCGGCGCCGACGAGACGCTGCGTGTCTGGCAACCGGCCACCGCGCGCTGCGTCCGCACGTTCACCGGCCACGACGGGATCGTGAGTTCGGCGGCGATCAACGAAGGCGCGACGGTCGCGGTGTCGGGCGGCGCGGACGGCACGGTCCGGGTCTGGGACCTGCCGGACCCCGGCCTCCTTCGGTGTACGTTCCGCCCGTGCCGCCCCCGCTCGCACACCGAACTGACCGCCGGCGAGGCCCGCCTGACCGAGCTGCTCGCCGCCGCCCGTTCCGCCGCGGCCCTTTCCTCCGCCACCCTTTCCTCTGCCGCCGCTTCCTCTGCCGCCGCTTCCTCTGCCGCCGCTTCCTCTGCCGCCCGTCACGGCGGGCGGGATGCCGCGGAACTGCTGCGCGAGGCCCGGGAACTCCCCGGTTACGAACGGGACCCGCGAGTGATGGCCGCCTGGCGTGAGCTGTCACGGGTCTCCTCCCGTCTCGGAGTCCGTGACATCTGGCAGTCGCGGGTCCTGGAGACCGCCGCCGAAGCGATCAGCGTCGTCAGGATCGGGCCGGACGGACGGGTCGGGCTGTCCGGCGGCGGCCGGACCGTGCGGGTCTGGGAGATCGGCGGCGTCCGTCGCCTGCACACCTTCGCGGGCCACCCGATCGGCGTGGGCGACGGCTTCGTCGTGATCACCGACCTGCTCTCCCCGGTCTCCGGCCAGGCCGAGGGGACGATCCGGATCCTGGACGCCGTCACCGGCCGCGAGCTGCACGCCCTGGAAGGTCACCGAGCCCGCTGGGCGACCCTGACCCCGGACGGGCGCATGCTCGTCTCGGGCGCCGCCGACGGGGCGGTCCGGGTGTGGGACACGACCTCCGGCCGCCGTGTCCGGGATCTGGCCGGCGCCGGCGCCGCGGGCACCGGTTTCCTCTTCTCCCTGCAAGGACACACATACAGCGGCGTCGTACGGGCAGTCGCCGCGCTGCCCGGCGGCGAACGGGTGCTGGCCGGCGGCGACGACGGGGACGGGCGCCTACGGGAGTGGGACCTGGTCACCGGGGCCTGCCTGCGTACCTTCCGGGGCCACCACAGTGGTGCCGTCCGGTCGATCGCGACCACCCCGGACGGCCGTCTCGCGCTGTCAGCCGGCGGCCGCGGCGACGCCACCGTCCGGGTCTGGGACCTGATCACCGGCGAGTGCCGGCACACGTTGCGCGGCCACAGCGACAGCGTGGCCGCGGTAGTGGTGACCGCCGACGGTTCGGTCGCCCTGTCGGCCGGCGGCGACGGCCTTCGTTCCTGGGATCCGTCCACCGGCCGGAGCCTGCACACACTCGACGGTAAGGGCGGCCGGGTCCGGACGCTCGCGATGAGCCCGGACGGCAATCACGCCTACTCAGGCGGCGACGACGGAACGGTCCGCGAATGGGAGATCGACTGGGAGCTCGGGCCGGTCTCGCGATGACGGATTTTACCGGATGTTCGGTAATGTTGGCGCGTGGGGCGCACATCGAGCATCGACGACGAGGCACTACTGCAACGGCTCAGTGAGGTCTTCCGGCACTCAGGCTACGACGGCGCCTCGCTGACCGCGCTGTCGTCGGCTTCCGGTCTGCAACGTGCCAGCCTCTACCACCGTTTCCCCAGCGGAAAACCCGGCATGGCCGCGGCCGTTCTGGAATATGTGGGGCGCCTGTTCGATGCGATCGTCGACCCTCTGACGTCGGTGCCGGACCCTTCGGAGGCCGTCGAGGAGATGGCGCGCCGGGTCGGAGAGTTCTACGCCGACGGCAGGCTGTCCTGCGTCCTGGACACGATGACGCTGCGCGGCGCACCCGACGACATCCGGTCCCGGGCCGCCGCGCTGGCCACGGCTTGGCTGACGGCGATGTCCGACGTGGCCCGCCGTGCCGGGGCCTCCCCGCCGGAGGCGGAGCGCCGAGCGAGGGCGGCCCTGGTGCGGGTCGAGGGCGCGTTGATCGTCGCGCGGGTGCTGGACGACACCACCGAGTTCCAGCTGGCCCTGGCCGACCTGCCCGCCACGCTCCTCGGCGAAACGCCCAGCCCTCCGCCGCCCAGCCCTCCGCCGCCCAGCCCTCCGCCGCCCAGCCCTCCGCCGCCCAGCCCTCCGCCGCCCAGCCCTCCGCCGGCAGCCTGATCCCCCCGGCGCCGTCGGTCGCAGCTTCCGTCGCAGCCCCGGATCGGCTCGCCGGGCAGCTGCTCCTGCCACCGTGACAGCGCGACGCCGGGTCGGTCGCCCTGCCGGATCTTGGCCGCTACACCACCCTCGAGTTCGCCATTTCTCGGAGGCGTCGTCTCGCAGCGCGTCAGGAGAGGATTCGCGGTCAGGGCCTGTAGATCCAGATCGGCCTGGTCGAGATTTCGGCCGGTTTGTCTCCTGTTTCCCGTCGCCCGATTGCCGCTTTGGCGTACCGCGTCGCGTGGTGGTGCCGCGTCGCGTGGTGGTGGTGCCGCGCCGGGTGGCGGCGTGTCACGTCGGGTGGCGGCGATGGGGGCACACGAACGCTGATCGCGTGCTTTCGTCCTCGTGATAGCAGGGATGGACGATCACGCACGGGTCGGCGTGTGCGTTCATCGCCGCGATGGCGATGGTGAGGTCGCACGATCGGCGAACGTGTGCGCTCGTTGCCGCTACCACCACCGGCCGCGACACCCACAACACGGAGTGGCAGTCCCCTGCATGGGAAGCTCTTCAGGCACCGGACCCGGTCACACCGCTTCGCGTTGATCGCGTAGAGATTCCTGGGCTCGACCCGACCAGGCGGACTGCAAGATCCGTCCGGAAATGGCTCTGACCTGCTGAGCCGCGGTTCCGAAACGGCGAAACTCGAGGGTGGTGTAGCGGCCAAGATCGGCCGGCCAACCGGGCTATCGCCGACTGAGTGTTGCCGATCCCCGAAATCCACTGACTGCGCGACATTGCGTGTCGCGAGGACTCGACTTTCGCACTTCTGGGCCGAGCCCTCGCTGGTGGACAGCTTTCGGAGACCGGACCTCCGGTCGTGGCCCAGGCTATCGGCTGGCCATGGCGACAAATCGGACTCACCCTCCCGGATTGCCAGCGCGGCGGACCTCGATCAGCGCCGGCCAGCCGGGCCACCGATGGCGTGCCAGCGGACGCGACCCTTCGATCGGTCGATTTCGAGTCGGTGCGGGGGAGTGGGTGGCGTGGCTCGGGCGGCCACGGGTGGGTTGAAGCGGGACATGATGGGTGCGGACCAGGTGGCGGTCAGCGCCCTCGGCCGGTGGGCGGCCTCCTCGATCTCGAAGGACACCGAGCGGGTCCCGGTCGAGGTCTCCGGCCAGTGGATCGCGGCGTGGCCGGTCAGGTGCAGGGCTGTGCCGTCCGTCCAGTCGACGAACAGCAGGGCGGTTCGCGGGTTCTCGATGATGTTGCCCAGCGTCATCAGCATGTTGTTGCCGGCGTAGTCGGGCCAGCTCAAACGGGTCGGCGACGACAGGGTGACGAATCCGGGGTCGCCGCCGCGGTGCGAGACGTCGGGATCACCGGTGTCCGACGCCGTGGCCACGAAGAAGGTGTCGGCTCGGGCGATCAGATCGGTCATCTGTCCGGTGAGGGCGCCTGTCCTCGTACCCCCGAAGGATCCTTGGTCTTCGGTGTTTCGCCACCCGGTGACGCTGCGTTTCTGGATGTACTTGGGGCAGTTGGGAAAACTCTGCTCGATGGTGAGCCGGAGGCCGTCCCGCAGTGGGGTCGCGGTGCCGTTCATCCGGAGACGGATCCTCGTCTCCAGGTCGATGGCGAGCATGCCCAGCCGGCCCTCGCGGCGGGTCATCGGCTCGACCGGATCGTCGGGCGCGAGTCGCGCCAGCACCTGAACGGTCTCGTCATCGAGGGCGCTGACGAAGCCCCGGGGGCCGGTGAACATCGAGGCCCAGGGCCTTCCGTCGTCGTCCTGCCCGCCGGTGACCAGCAGGTTCTGGTGCGTCAGGAAGGTGGCCGCGCCGCCGGGGAGCGAGGACCGGACCATCCGGGAGACTGCCGTGGCCCGTTCAATGAAACCGGCCCGGCCCTGCGCCTCCCGCTCGCCCCAGTGAAAGACCGCGGAATCCGACATGGTGCCCTCCCTGTCCGAGGGGGTGCTGACGACAGCGCCCGACGGACTCGATATTACCGAACGTTTGGTAAAAATGAGGCCGCAGTTCCCCTTCTCACAGCAGGCCGGGTGGCCGCCTCAGCGCTCGCCGGCGTCGGCGAGCCGGTCCCGCAGCCGCACGTGCCGGAACTGGTAGACGGCGCCGTGCCGTCGCAACACGCCGATCCGGTGCGCCTCGGCCAGGAATCCCGGCACGTTCCACGGCAGTCTCCGGCGCAGTGTCAGCCACACCCGGGCGGCCTGATAGCGGGGCCAGGCCGCGGTGAACCCGAACGCCACCGCCAGCACGAACGCCCCGCCCAGACCGGCGCTGACCCCGTGCGCCACGGTGTCCGGGACGCTCTGATCGAGGGAGACCAGCGCGCCCAGCGTGAAGGCGACCACGATGGTGACGGTGACCATGGCCAGCAGGGTGAGGTACTGGCGGCGGTCCACCGCCAGCGTCGACCGCAGATCGTGCGCCTCCTCGACCACGATCGGCTTGCGGGACCAGTGGATCAGCGCCGACGCCGGCCCCACCACCAGGCCGAACACGAGACCGGGCAGCAGTCCGAGGACCAGCTCGTCGTCGTACCCGACCCCGGCGTCGCGGGCCAGCGCCAGCACACCCTCCTCGACGCCGCCGACCGCCAGCCCGACGACCGCACCGGCGGCGGCACCCCAGCCGAGCATCCGCGCCAGGCTCCGGCCCCGCCCCCGCAGGCGGAAGTCGGTGGCGGTCGGCGTGGGCACGGCGGCGATCACCGCGCTGAGACCGAAGGCGAAACCCAGCCCCAGGCCGTACGCCACCCCGGTCACCACCCCACCGGCCGCCGAGTCGCCGCCGAGTGCCGCGCCGACGCCCTGCACCAGACCGAGCGTGCCGCCACCGGCCGCACCGGCCAGCAGTGCCCCGGTCAGCACCCGCCGGCGACCGGATCTGGTGACCGGGCCGATGCAGAGGGCCGCGGCCAGGCTGCCCAGGCTGTACGCCAGCCCGTGTTTGACGGCCTGTAGCGAGCAGTACTGCAGAGCCGCCAGCAGCCCGATCTTGGAAACGTAGTCGGGCAGGTCCTTGACCATCACGATGACGACCGCGATCAGCATGATCAGCGTGGCGGCGGTGACGGCCCGGCCGGTACGCCCGGCCAGGAACCGCACCGACCGGGCCAGCTGCCACCACGCCAGGTCGTGGGTCTCCTGGCGGCGCGCGTGCCGGGCCAGGAACACCAGCTGCTCCCGGAAGGTCCGGTGCTGCCAGGCGGTCTGCTCGTCGTCGCGGTGCGCGTCCTGTTCGAGCAGCGTCGGGACCAGTGCGTCGAGCAGGTGCCCCTCGATCGCGTCCCGGTCCGGGAACCGGTCGTCGTCCAGCAGTTCCGCCGGATCGCGGGATCCGGAGTAGACGAGCCGGGCCAGCATCAGCGTCAGCGGGCTGGTCAGCGCCGTGGCGAGCGGATGGCCGGCGAGCGCGTCGAAGACCGGCTCCCAGCGCTGTTCGCCGGACTGGAGAGCGGCCGAGGCCCTCAGGTAGTCGACGGCTTCGGGCAGGCGTACCGGCTGAGCCTCGATGATCGTCGCGGCGGCGAGCCGCTCACCGTCGGCGACCGCGGCCCGGTACTCGTCCGCCCGGGACGTCAGCACGAACCCGTCGCCGGCCAGCGTCGCCCGGTTGATCGCCCGGATCGCCGCCGGACGCCGCGACGCCGGCACCTCGTCCAGACCGTCCAGGATCGGCAGGATTCGGCGGTCGGCCACCAGATCCGCGACGGCGGTCGGCCCGAACCGGGCCGCGTCCAGCAGCACCGGGTACTGCTCGGCGAGCTGCCGGCGCAGCCAGGCGTGCAGGTGTTCCCGCCCGGACCGCCAGGACGACAGCGACAGCAGCACCGGCACCGGCTCGCCCGGCTGACGGCGGCCCGCCAGCTCCACGGTCAGCATCACCGCCAGCGTCGTCTTGCCCGCGCCGGCCGGCCCGAGCGCCACCAGACGCCGCCGGTCGAGTGCCTGGAAGGCCGACGCGAGGGCGGCGACGTCGGCGGAGCCGTCACTCCAGCGGACCGGGATCGGGTACGGATCCGACAACTGCAGCAGCGCGACCTCGTCCTGCCACTGCCAGCGGATCATGCTCGCGAGAGTCTGCGCCGCCGCTTCGAGCCGATCCGCCGGCAGCTGTGGCTCGGGGCGCGGGGCGGACTCCGGTGCGGACAGCTCGTCGGCCAGGGCGTACAGAAGGGTGGGGTGTGATCCGTTCTTGTGCAGCTCGGCGATGCTCTCCTGGCACGCCGCGACCGCCGCCGCCGGCTGCCCGCCGCGGTGCAGCGCGACCACGTGCGCGTGCCGCAGCCGCTCGCTCGCCGGGAACTCCTCGATCCAGCGGCCCAGCCCCACATCGCTGAGCAGCTCGCGATGGCGATCCAGGCGCTGGAACGCATCAGCGGTCGCCTCCATCGCCTCCAGCCGTGCCGCGTCCAGCCGGGCGACGGTGTCCCGCGCGAACGCCTCGGTGTGCAGGCTGCCCAGCGGCCGGCCCCGCCACAGCGCGAGCGCACTGTCGAGCCGCTGCACCGCGACGGCCGGCCGGTCCGCGTCGAGGGCGTCGCGGCCCTGCCGCACCAGATCGCGGAACCGCGTCTCGTCCACATACCGGTCCGGCAGATCCAGGCGGTAGCCGCTGTCCTCGGTGATCAGAAGGGTGTCCCGGCCGATCGCCTCGGCCGCCGGCGCGAGCGCCACCCGCAGGCGGGCGATGTAGGTGAAGAGAACCCCGCGTTTGCGGTCCTCCAGCTCCCAGCCGTCGAACGCCGCGGCGTCGTCGGACCAGACATCCTCGATCAGGGTACGCCGTGCGACATTCTCGTTGCGGCGCAGCAGCAGTGCCGCCAGCACCCGGCGCTGGAGAGGCGGCCCCAGCGGGATCGGCTCCTCGTCGACCACGACCGCGAGCGGCCCCAGCACCTGGAACAGCAACCGACCCTCCACATCGAACACCGGCGATGAAACGTGCGCGCCATCGTACTGACGTCGCTTCCAGCAGTCGTCAAGCGACCGTCAAGTCGGGTTCTGCTGCGGTGGCAGTCGACGCGGTCACCGCGGGGCGGCCGCGCATCGGACTCACATGGGGAGCGTCGTGAGAAATCCTGTACTGAAGTTCCTGGCCGGGATCCTCGTCGGGCTGCTGGCGGTCGCCGGTACCGCGAGCGGGGCGAGTGCCGTCTCGTCGAGCGGGATCGTCGCCTTCAACGGTGGCAACGGTGACCTGTGGATCGCCGGCACCAGCTCCGGCGGCGGCGACATGGGCCACGCCGTGATGCCGGGCACCAGCCCCAGCCAGTCGTGGAACGGGGTGATCGCCTTCCAGGGCACCAACGGTCACCTGTGGAAGACCACCACCGGTTTCGGAGCGGTCGACCTCGGGTTCGCGATGATGCCCGGCACCAGCCCCGGCATCTCCGGCGACGGCCAGTTCATCGCGTTCCAGGCGACCAACGGCGACCTGTGGCGCACCACCGACGGCGGCTCGGGCCAGAACCTCGGCCTCGGCATGGCCAAGGGCACCAGCCCCAGCGCCAACTCCAACGGTACGAAGATCGCGTTCCAGGCGAACACCGGGCTGCTGTGGGTGTGGTCCACGTCCGGGACCAAGGCCCTCGGGTTCGGCATGATGCCCGGCACCAGCCCGAGCTTCGGGGCACAGGACATCCAGGTCGCGTTCCAGGCCAACACCGGCTACCTGTGGATCACCTACTGGAACGGCAACGCCCGCAACATGGGCTACCCGATGAAGCCCGGCACCAGCCCGGCGTTCGCCCTCGGCGGCATGGTCGGTTTCCAGGGCTCCAACGGCAACCTGTGGACCGTCGGCTCCTCGGGCGGCGACGGCCGGGACCTCGGCTACGCGATGAAGGCCGGCACCAGCCCGAGCATCAACTCGGCGGGCACGACGGTGGCCTTCCACGGCGCCGCCGGAACCCTGTGGACGAGCGGCACCACCGGCGGCGGCCGCAACACCGGCTTCCCGGTGGCGGCGGGCACCAGCCCGTCCTGATCAAACAGATCGGCCGCGTGTCGGTGGCACCATGCCGGCGCGCGGCCTATCTCGATCCCTTTGCGGCGAGGGCTGCCTCTCCATGTCGCCGCCATGACCTCGGTGTGCTAAACCGAACCTTGATGTCGCGCACGCGCCGGTTCGTCATGTGGCTTCTCGCCCTCTGCCTGCTGTCCGTGGCGGCCGGAGCGGCGCTTGCCGTCGTGTTCACACCACTCCAGTTCCTCGACCACGGCGATCAGGTCGCCAGCATGGTGAGTGCGATCTTCGGCGCTCTCGGGCTCTTGGTGGCGTTGCGTTCGATGGGGCTGTCGGCATCGGATCCGGTCGATGTCGCCCGGATCGAGGAGGACCTGGCGCTGGCGGTGCGCCGGCAATGGGAGACGGAAGCCTTGGCACGTGGGCTCACCGACCCGGAGCCGATCCGGCTGTCCTGGCGCGTCGCGCCGGGAGGCCGCGGTAATGCTCACGGCGATGTCAACACAATGGCCCGGAAGTTGCGGTCACTGCCGCAACGGCAAATGGTGATCGTCGGGTTGCCGGGCGCGGGAAAGACCTCGACGGCCGTGTTGCTGACCTGCCAATTGCTGGAGGACCACCGTCCGGGAGATCCGGTGCCGGTCCTGGTGACGGCCGCTCTGTGGGATCCGGGCAGGCAGCACTTCAACATCTGGCTCGCCGAGCACCTGGTCCGTGAGTATCCCGGACTGAAAGCCAGGGCGGAGGCCGTCACCCGCCTGATCGATCAGCGGCGGATCCTGCCGATCGTGGACGGTCTCGACGAGGTCCCTGAATGGCGACGAGCCCGGGCGCTGCTCGGCATCAAGACCGCCGCGGGCCGGGACGGGCCATTCGTGCTGACGTCGCGCACCGACGAGTACGAGGAATTGATCTCGGAAACCGGGCCACTCCCGCATGCCGTCGTGCTCCAGATCGATCGGATTCCGGCCGCGAGAATCGGTGAGTATCTTGCGGCCGGGCAGCAGAACGGTGACCGACGGTGGGCGACGGTGGTGAGCCAGATCCGCGCGAGGCCGGACGGGCCGTTGGCCGTGGCGCTGACGCTGCCTCTGATGATCTACCTGGCCCGCACGACATTCGCCCGTTCGGGGCGGGACCCGGCCGAGTTGGCCCACCTCGCGAGTGCCGCGGATGTCGAGGAGGAACTGGTCGCCTCATACATTTCTGCGTTGTATGCACCGGGGCCGGCTCCGCGCCCGGACGACCCGGAGCCGCTGTTGCCCTTTCCGGCCGAGCGGGCCGAGCGATGGCTGTCGACCCTTGCCAGCGCCCTGGATCGAGCACAGACCAGGGACATCGTCTGGTGGCGGCTCGAGAGGCAGTTCTCGCGGCCGTTCGCGGTGATGTGGCCGATAACGGGACTGGTCATCGCCGTAGGGCTGGCTCTGGTCAACTCGGCCGTCGCCGGTCTTCGAGTCGGTGTCGTCACGGCGCTCACTGCGGGACTGGCGGTCAACGGTAGGTCCCTGCTCCTCTACCTCGCACGCCGGTATTCCAACGAGGCCGCTGCTTTCGCCGCAGCGGGTGCCCTGATGGGCACCTCGGTGGGCGTCGTCGCGTTTCTGCTGTCCGGGAGCGTGGGAGCCCTTGTCGTCGCCATCGGACTCGGTGTCTGCTGTGCTGTGATGCTGTGGACAGGTGCAAGGATGTTGCGGACGTCCTTTCTGTTCGAGTCGTTGGATCGTCGGTTGATGACCGCGGCGGAGACCTTTCTGTACACCTGTGGGGGCATCGGTTTCGGACTGCTCGTCGCCGTTCCCCTCCGTCCCGGTGTGGTGGGCCTCATCGCTGCTACCGGCGGGGTGCTGGCGGGTGTCACGGTCTGGTCGGGTGTGGCCAAGCCGGTCCGGGGTCGGTCGTTCGATGCTCGTTTCTGGTTGCAGATACTGCGTCTGCAAGGCATGGCGGCCGGTTTCGGGTCAGTGATCGTGTTCGGCAGCGTCTTGGCCGTGGCGGTTGAGCCCGCCGTCGGCTTCGCCGCGAGTGTCCGGACCGGTCTGGCAACCGGCATCGCGGCCGGGGTGAGTGTGACGATCCTCCTGCCATGGGGGCGTTTTTTCGCGGCGCGTTGCCTTCTCGCGGCGACGGGTCGCCTGCCGTGGCGACTCGTTCGGTTTCTGGAGGACGCGAACCGGCGTGGTGTGCTCCGGCAGGTGGGTATGACCTGGCAGTTCCGCCACGCCCGGCTTCAGGACCACCTGACCCGGGGCTGAATCGGTCAGTGCGGTAGCGGCAGCAGGCGTGGGGCGCGGCCGGCCAGCTGGGCCGGCAGGCGGGTGCCGCCGAGCAGGGGGAGACCCGCGGGTGCGTTGGTGTAGTAGCCGGGGACCAGGACGCGAACCACATGGAGACCCGCCGCACGGACGTCGGCCGTGGTGACGTCGGCGGTGAGGGCCCGGTGGCCGGTGGCGGCGATCCGATCGACGAGATCGGCCGTGGCGGAGGGCGGATCCCAGTCGGGTTCGCCGTCACCGGTCGCCGTGGCGAGTTCCGCCTCGAAACGCCGCTGGATCTCCGGGTCGAGATGAAGTTGCAGGTGACAGCCGTAGTCCACGACGTCGGCGAAGTCGGCACGGTAGGTGGTGGCGTAGTCGCGTGCCGGGCGCCACGGTTTCAGGGGGCTGCCCGCCCCCTCGGCCGCCCGGCCGAAACCCGAGTCCGGCCGGTCGTAGTCGCCGAGCAGCAGGAGCAGCTGCAACGCCTCTCCGAGAGCCTTCACCGCGCACGCCTGCGGATCGCTGCCGGCGCCCATGCCGAGCGCGTGGTAACCGGTGGTCTCGTCACGCACCAGCGCCCCGACGACCGGCAGCCCGGTCTCGTGCGGGAAAACGAACCAGCGGGCGTGCAACGGCGGACGTGCCAGCCGCCGCACCCGGCGTGGCGGCTCCACCGGGGTCAGCGTGCCTCGGCCGGTCCAGACCATCGTCATGGCGTCGCGTTCGACCACCTCGCAGAGACCGGACCACACCGCGTCGTCGAAGCTGGAGCCGGTGGCGAGGCCGGCCTGCACGACCGGATGGGTCAGGGGGCCGCCGGGATGGTTGACCCAGACCAGTGAGGCCGGCACCGCCGTACCCCCGCCGGTCTTGAGGTCTGTGGCTCTTGCCCAGGGAATCGGCAGGTCGGCGGTCAACGGCCGGCACGGGAACCCGGCCCGCTCGTATTGCGCGGCGCTGAACAACGCCAGCCCGGCCGGGTCGACGGCGTCCGGGATCTCGGTGGCCGGACCGGTCGGCAGGCCGGGCGGGACGAGGTTGCCGCAGTAGCGTTCGACCGCCTCGCCGACGGCCGCCGCGAACGCGCGCGGTTCGTCGGCGAAGGCGTATCCGGCGCCCGCCGAGTCGGCGGGGTACGGCCCGAACACCGTCGTGTCGCTGAGGAAGGAGTCGACGATCGTCCACGACACCGGGAAGTGCGCCGGGGTGGCCCGCCGGGTCAGTCGCCGGATGATGCCGGTCCGGTGGCCGGTGAGCAGGTCGGTGCGCATCGAGGTGCCTTTCAGGCCAGCGGGATCGGGGGCCGGCCGGTGTGCGCGCCGGAGGGCAGACGGTCGCCGCCGAGCAGCGGGAACGCGGGCGGCGAGTTGCCGTACAGGCCGGGGACGAGTACCCGGACCACCCGCAGCCCGGCCGCGGCGACGTCGGAGGTGGTGAGGTCCACCGAGACGGCGGTCAGCCCGGCACCGGCGAGGCGTCGCAGGTAGGTGTCGCGGGCCCGGTCGTCGGGCACGGCCGGGATCCGGTCGAAGGTGGTCGTCGTACTGTCGTCACGGAGCCGGTCCAGTGGTGCGCCCTGCATGCGCGGGTCCAGGTAGAGCTGGGCGATCGCCGGCAGGTCGACCAGGTCGCGCCAGTCGTCGCGGAACGCGTCCCGGTAGGAGCGGTCGGCGCGATAGGGGCGGAACACATGCCCGGGAACGGCTCCCTCGCGGACGGCGTACCAGACGTCGGAGTCCGGGTCGAGCAGTTTGCGGGTCACCGCGTACAGCCCGAACGCCTCGACCAGCGCCTTCGTCGCGGCCTGCCGGGGATCGGCGCGGCAGGCGCTGCCGAAGGCGATGACCCGGTGCCGGTGGTCGGTGAGGAACGCGGTCATGACCGGCACACCGAACGGCGACGGCACCTGACGGATCAGCACGGTACGGTCGTCGGCCTCCGGGTCGTCGAGGCGTGCGACCAGCCCGTCCGCGTCGGCGACCAGCGGCGCCGCGTCATCACCGGCCCACCACAGGGTGGTGGCGTCGCGTTCGAACAGCTCCTCCAGGGCGAAGCGCTCGGCGTGCTCACGATCCGTCCCGGTGGCGATGCCGGCATAGGACAGGGCGTTCGTGGCCGGCTCACCGCGACGCGCGCCGACGTGGTAGTTGAGGTAGGCCAGCGACGCCGGGACCAGGACCGGATCGCCGCTGTGCAGGTCGGTGCCGGGCACCCAGGCGACCCGCAGGTCACCGTGGAAGGCGGTGAACGGGAATCCGGGCAGCGCGTACTGGGCGTCGCTGTACAGCGCCAGCCGGGCCGGGTCGATCGCGTTCGCGCCGGAGTCTCGCAGTTCCCGGTAGGAGGCGGTGCGCAGGCCGGGCGGGACGATGTTGCCGCAGTAGCGTTCGACGGCCTCACCGATCGCGGCACGGCGGGCCCGGTCGTGGTCGCCGAGCGCGGCACCGAACCCGTACCGGTCGACGGTGTGCTCGTCGTACCGGTCGGTGGCGGCGACGTGCGCGCCGTACCCGATCCAGCCGGGTGGGATGCCCGGTTGTGGTGGCTGGCGGCGGACCGCGGTCAGCAGGCCCAGGCGCGGGTCGACGAGCACGTTCACGAGTCCTCCAGCAGCGGCAGGGTCAGGGTGAGCCGGTGCAGGTGGCGCTGCGTGGGCGTGGTGTCGGTGCCGTGGTAACGGTCGTCGGCGAGGTATCGGGCCAGCAGCGGGAAGTCGCCACCGGTCACCTCCAGCATCAGGCGGGATCCGGCCGGGACGTGCACCGCGGTCTCGTCGAAGAGGGTGCCGGCGCCCTGGCTGACGGCGATCGCGGTGCCGTCGGCGGCCACCTCGAGGAGCCGGGCCACGATGTCGCCGTCGCCGTCACTGTCGACCGTCAGGGCCGGGCGGCCGGCGATGGTGACACCGACGGTGAGGGGCGCGGTGACGAAGCGGGCGGCGTCGTCGCGGCGGCGCAGCAGGGCGGACCGGTCGGCGCCGGGGTCGGCGGACGGGTACGGGTCGGCCGGGTCGTGCTTCAGGGTCGTCGCGGCCGTGCCGTGGTGGTGGTCGAGGGTGCCGTCGCTGTGGGCGTACCACGTCCGCGGGGTCGTCGGCGGTGGCCAGGTGGGGTGGTCGGTCCAGCCGTGACCGATGACGAAGACGCGGGCGGCGGGGCTCGGCCGGTCCCCGGCGAGGGCGGTGTGCAGCCAGTTCAGCAGGACGTCGCCGATGCGGATGCGGGAGTCCGGGCCGTGGTCGCGGTGGCCGACGACGGTGGTGGTGGCGTGGCCGAGCTCGTGGTCCCACGGGCCGATCAGCAGCGAACGGTTCGGTCCGGTGGTGTGCCACTGGTGCAGGGTCTCGTCGAGCAGCAGGTCGTACCACCCGCCGATGTGCAGCGTCGCCGCGTCCAGAGTGGCCAGCTCGGCGTCGGTGATCGTCTCGGAGCCGACGTGATCGGGTCCGTTGTCGATCACCTCGGTCCACCGGGTCAGCTCCGGCCACATCAGCTGTTCCAGCTCGGCGACGGGCAGGTGGCGGATCAGGCCGGGCTGGTGCGCGAACATCTCGGCGGCCAGGCCGGTCCGGCTGGTGCGGGCCTCGGCGCGCTCGGCCCACCAGGTGGCGTGCTCGGCCAGCCGCAGGATCCCGGAGCGGTCGAATTTGACCCGGGCCAGATCCATGGCGGCGCCGAAACTGATCACCGCGCGGACGGCGGCGGGCCGCGAGACGGCCATGGCCCAGGCGGTGTACGCGCTGTACGACCCACCGAGCGCGACGACCCGCCCGTCGCACCACGGCTGGCGCAGAACCCAGTCGACCAGGGCCGTGCCGTCGTCGCGCTCGTGCCGGTAGGGCTCCCAGACACCGTCGGAGCCGTAGCGCCCGCGCACGTCCTGCACGACGTAGCCGAAGCCGTTGCGCGCCCAGCCGAACCCCTCACTGCGGTGGGCGGCCCGGTCGTACGGCGTGCGGGTCACCACCACCGGACCGGGCCGCCCGGTGGCCGGCGGGTAGGCGTCGGCGACGAGCCCGATGCCGTCGGCCGCGGTCAGCCGGATGCCCGCTTTCACGCGGCACCGGCCGGGAACGGCAGCGGCAGGACCGGATGCGCGGTGACGCTCAGGTCGGCCGGATCGATCTCCAGCTGGCGGCCGGAGGCGGCGGGCCGGCCGTCCCGCAGGAACGCCTCGACGTCGGCGACGAGAACGCCGGCGACGATCGCGGCGACACCCGGGCCGGGCCGGGGGACCGGCGGCAGGTCCTCGCCGCGATCCAGGTAGGACCAGTAGCCGAGCAGCTCCTGCGGGACGCCGCACGCCCCGAGCCGCCGGGCGCGGGTGTCGCGGTATCCGGCGGTGAGCCCGGGCACGGCCATCGGCCCGGCGAACCACCGGGTGCCCTCGGCGTAGCAGCCGTGCCAGGCCACGCCGAGGCCGGCGCAGGTCGCGTCGAGGGTGCGCCAGGCGCTGTCGGGGAGCCAGCCGGCGCAGCAGACCACCACGTCGACGTCCGCGGTGAGCCCGGCGGCCGGGTCGACGATATCGTGCGCGGCGGAGAGGAGCCGGGTGACCTGCTCGGCGATCGGGCCGTCACCGTGCACCTGGATCCGGCCCCGTCGTGGCGCGGGCTCCTCGGCGGCGAGGATGCCCTGCCCGTCGAGGGCGGTCAGCAGCTCGGTGGCGCCGGCCGGCAGCTCGGTGCCGGGCCGGCCGTGCAGCAGGCGCTGGGCGGGCCCGATCAGATCGGCGGGGGCAGTGATCCGGACGAACCGGTCGCCCGGCAGGTAGTAGCGCCACACCCCGTCGGGTCCTTCGTAGAGGTGGCAGCCCGGGGTCAGCCGGGGTGGTCCGGCGGTGTGCTGCACGGCCGTCCCCTTTCTGGGCCGGGCCGGCGCCCCCGCGGTGTGCGGGAGCGCCGGCGTCGAACGTGGATCAGGCCTGGTAGGCGAACGGGCTCTGGACCAGGGCGTTGGTGCCCGGGCCCTGCAGGGCGCGCAGCGGCTCCTGCTCCTTCACCGTCTCGAAGGCGAAGGCGCTGTGGACGAGGGCGTTGGTGCCGGGCCCCTGCAGGGCGCGCAGCGGCTCCGCCTCACGGATGGTCTCGAAGCTGATGCTCATGACTACTCCCTTCGTTAATGAAAACGACTTCCGTTTTCATTAAGAGACTCTAGGTGTCCGTCGATGGGCTTGGCAAGCCCTCACGGATGCAGTGCGGCCGCCAGTTTCTCCACCGAGGCGACACCGGCCAGGTTCGTCGTCCCGCTCTGCGACAGGAACACCACGCGACCCTCCCGGACGGCCGTGACCGTGGGCAGCGACCGGCTCAGCCCGGCACGGGCCGCCTCCTCGGACTCCCCGGCGCCCAGCAGGTAGACCACGGTGCCCGGATCGCGGCCGGCGATGTCCTCCACCGACATCTGCGCGAAGTAGGAGCCGGCCGGCAGCACTCCGCTGTAGACGTTGGTGGCCCCGGCGAGACGGGCGATGTCGCTGTAGACGCCCTCGTACGTGTAGAACTGCCCGTCGAAGGTGCTCAGGAACGCCACCGGCGTCGCCGGCCCGTCGCCGACCCGGCCGGCGACCGCGGTCAGCCGCGCGTCCACCTGCGCACGCAGCCGGCCGGCCTGCTCCGGGCGGCCCAGGATCCGGCCCAGCGCGTCCAGGTCGGTGTCGACGTCGCGGACCGTGGCCTTCGTCGCGTCGTCGGTGCAGAACCCACTGAGGATCATCACCTGGATGCCCTGCCGCGCCAGGTCGTCGATGGTCGGCAGCTGCTTGCCGTCGAACAGGTAGGCGCCGTCGGCCCAGATCAGCTGCGGGCGGGCGGCGAGCAGCTGTTCCCGGCCGGGTGCGTTCTCGCCGATCACCGGCACGCCGGGCACCTGGCCGCTCGCGGTGTTGTACTGCCCGGCCAGCGCGTCGCCGGCGCCCAGGGCCTGCAGCAGCTCGGTGCTCGACGCCCAGCCGGACACGATCCGCGACGGTGGCTCCTCGAAGTGCAGGGTCCGGCCGCAGTTGGTGACGTCCACCGGGAAACCGGCCGCCGAGGTGGCCGGCCCGGGCTCGGCGGTGGCCGTGGCGGTGCCACATCCGGCCAGGGCGGTCATCGTGGTCAGGGCCAGTGCGGCGTACCGGATCGATCTCATGAAAGGTCCTCTCGGGATGATGGGTGACTGAAGATGAGGTGGGGGCGGCCGGTCTCCGGATGGGCGATCCGGTGCGCGGTGACCCCGAAGACCCGGGCGATCGCCGCGGGGGTCAGCACCTCGCCGGGCGTTCCGCCGGCGACCGTCTCGCCGTGATGCAGCAGGTGGAGGCGGTCGCAGTAGGCGGCGGCGAGATTCAGGTCGTGCAGGGCGGCCAGCACCGTGACGCCCAGGCCGCGGACCAGCGCGAGCAGCGCCAGCTGGGTGCCGATGTCGAGGTGGTTGGTCGGCTCGTCGAGGATCAGCACCGAGGGCTGCTGGGCGAGCGCGCGGGCCAGCAGGACCCGCTGCTTCTCCCCGCCGGACAGCGCGTCGAACCGGCGGTGCCCGTGACCGGACAGGCCCACCGTCGCGATCGTCCGCTCGACGATCGTGCGGTCGTCGCCGGACCAGCGCCCCCACGCCCCGTGGTGCGGAGTCCGGCCCGCCGCGACCATCTCGGCGACGGTGAACCCGACCTCGTGTCCCGGCTCCTGGGCCAGCACCGCCACCCGCTGGGCGGCCTCCCGCGCGGACAGGTCGCGCAGCAGGTCACGGCCGTCCAGCAGCACGGTCCCGGTGTCGGCCGGCAGAGCGCGATAGACGGCGCGCAGCAGCGACGACTTGCCGCTGCCGTTGGGGCCGAGCAGTCCCACGAACGAACCGGCGGGACAGTCCAGGGTGACGTCACGGACCACCCGGCTGACACCGAGGCGCACCCCCACGCCGGTCAGGCCGAGCGGCGACCCGGTCACGCCGCACCACCGTTGCGCCGCAGCAGGATCAGGAAGAACGGCACCCCGGCCACGGCGGTGACGACACCGAGCGGCAGCTCCAGCGGGGCGACCACGATCCGGCCCAGCAGATCGGCAACCACCAGGAACAATCCGCCGGTCAGGGCGGCGGCCGGCAGCAGGCGGCGGTGGTCCGGACCGATCAGCATGCGTACGGCGTGTGGCGCCACCAGCCCGACGAAGCCCACCCCGCCGGCCACCGCGATCACCGCCGCGGTGAGCGCGGCGGCGACGGCGAGCAGCCACCATCGCAGCCGGTGCACGTCGACGCCGAGCGAGGTCGCCGCGTCGTCGCCCAGGTGCAGGGCGTTGAGCCGGCGCGCCTGCCCGAGCAGCCACAACATCGCGGCGGTGACCAGTGCCAGCGGCACCAGCAGCTCGGTCCACTCGGCGCCGCCGACCGTGCCGAGCAGCCAGAACAGCACCGCGGCGAGCTGATTGCTGCTCACCCGCAGCTGCAGGAACGTGGTGCCGGCCTGGAACAGATAGGACAGCGCGACACCGGCCAGCAGCAGCCGCGACGGATGCAACCCGCCCTGGTGGCGGCCGAGGGCCAGCACCAGCAGCAGGGTCAGCACCGCTCCGGCGAAGGCCGCGCCGGAGACGCCGATCGCGGCACCGAGACCCGCACCCGCCGTCCCGCCCAGCGTCAGCACGGCCACGGCGGCCAGCGAGGCGCCGGAGGAGACCCCGAGGACGTACGGGTCGGCCAGCGGATTGCGGACCACCACCTGCAGCACCGCTCCGGCCACTGCCAGCCCCGCACCGACCAGGAACGCCAGCAGCACCCGGGGCATCCGGACCTGCCAGATGATCTGGTCGGCGAGCGGATCGGCCGGGGGAGCGCCGGTCAGGTGCGCGACGACCACCGACCAGACCTCACCCGGCGGGATCGGGACCGATCCGGTGCCCACGGCCGCGACCAGCACGACGGGGATCAGGACCACAAGAGCGAAGAACACGGCGGCGGTACGGCCACGCGGCGCGACGGTCGGCGGAAGAGGTGTAGGGGCGTCACGAATGGACGGCAGCGCTGTCAGCACGCCAGCACTTTACAATGAAAACCGTTTCCAACAAGATGGGCACATGCCCGGCACCCTGCTCCGCGACCAGACGTTCCGCTACTGGTACCTGGCCCGCTCTATCAGCTACGCCGGCACCGCCGCGACGGCCGTCGCGCTGCCCCTGCTCGCCTACCGGGAGACCGGCTCGGCGACCCTCACCGGCCTGGTCGCGGCGGCCGAGTCGTTGCCGTACCTCCTGTTCGGGCTCTTCGCCGGCGCCGTCGCCGACCGCGTCCCCCGGCTACCGCTGATGATCGCCGCCGAGTGCCTCGCCGCCACCGTGGTGCTCTCCGCCCCGATCGCCGAGGCCTGCGGCGTCCTCACCGGTGTCCACATCGTCGCGGTCGCCGCCGCGATCGGGTTCGCGTTCTGCTGGTTCGACGCCGCGGCCTGGGGGGCGCTCACCCGAATCACCGGCCGGGACCGCCTGACCAGCGCCAACAGCCTGATCTGGGCCACCGCCACGGTCACCGGCATCGCCGTACCCGCGCTGGCCGGCGTGGCCGCCACCGTGTCTGACCCGGGTGTCGTCCTGGTCGCCGACGCCCTCACCTACGTGGTGTCGATGCTCCTGCTCCTGCGGGTCGGCGGCGCCGCCCTCGCCGGTCCGGCGGCACCGGCCGTCCGCCGGTCCCTGCGCGCCGACATCCTCGACGGACTGTCCTACCTGTGGCGGCAGCCGGTGATCCGGACGCTGAGCCTCACCGGGTTCGGCCTGTCCACCGCGGCCGGTGGCGCCCTCGCCCTGCTCGTCGTGCACGCCCGCGAACAACTCGGCCTCGGCGCCGGCGACCAGCGGATCGGCCTGCTCTACACCGCCGCCGCGGCGGGCGCCCTGCTCGCGGCGCTCGCCCTGCCCTGGCTGAGCCGGATCCTCGGCACCGGCCGGCTCTCCATCGCCGGATACCTGCTGTTCCTGCTCGCCCTCGGCGCGCTCGCCACCACCCGGCACCTCGCGGCCGCCGTTCTGGTGTGGGCGGTGTGCGACTTCGCCAGTGCCAGTGCCATCACCAACGGAATCACGGTCCGCCAGCGGCTCACCCCCGACGAACTCCAGGGGCGGGTCAACACCACCGGCCGCATGATCGCCTGGGGCGGCACACCGGTCGGTGCCGCGCTGGGCGGGTTCCTCGCCGACGCGTACGGGGTATCCGTGGCATATGCGGCATTGACGATCCCGGTGGCGATCAGCCTGCTGGTCCTGATTGTCTCGCCGGTGCGGGCCCTGCGCTGAGACGTACGTCGCTGACCTGCGGAGAATCCGCCGAGGAGTTCTAGCCTGGCAGCGTGGAGAACGACATCCCCCCGATCCGGATCGGCCTCGCCCTCGGCGGCGGTGCGGTGCGCGGCGCGGCGCACATCGGTGTCCTCGATGTCCTCGACCGCGCCGGCCTGCGACCCGCCGTCATCACCGGCACCAGCGCGGGTGCGCTCGTCGGCGCGCTGTACGCGCACGGCATGAGCCCCGCCGACATCGCCAAACTGGCACAGACGCTGCGATGGGCCCGGCTGGTGCGGCCTGGGCGTACCCGTAAAGCGCTCTTCGAGACGTCGAAACTCGGGCTGTTCCTGGAGGCCGCGCTCGACGGCGTCGACTTCGACGACCTGGACGTGCCGTTCGCCGCCGTCGCGTGCGACCTGACCACCGGCCGTGAGGTGGTGATGCGCTCCGGCCCGGTGGCCAGCGCGGTCCTGGCCAGCGCCGCCATCCCCGGCGTGTTCTCACCGGTCGAGCGTGACGGTCATCTCCTCGTCGACGGCGGCCTGGTGACCATGGTGCCGGCCGCACTGGCCCGGGAGATGGGCGCCGACATCGTGATCGCGGTCGACGTCTCGGGCCCGCTGCCACGCCGCCCGCCGACGACGGTGCTGCACATCATGGTCGCGGTCAGCACGTTGCAGCCCGGCGGCAGGGATTCCCTGGAGGAGGACGCCGACCTGGTCCTCAAGCCGGACGTCGACGCCTACGCGTTCTGGGAACTGTCCCGCATCCCCGAGTTCGAGGACGCCGGCCGCTCGGCCGCCGAAAAAGCCCTCCCGGTGGTACGAGCACTGCTCACCGCCGCCGAGGCCCGCCGCGACTGGCAGCGTGGCGAGTGCCCGCCCGAACCCGCAGGCCCGCCGGCCTGACCCGCCCTGGCGGGATTGCGGCGTGGCGTGTGCTCGCCTGACCCGCAGGCCCGCCGGTCTGACCCGCCCTGGCGGGATTGCGGCGTGGCGTGTGCTCGCCTGACCCGCAGGCCCGCCGGTCTGACCCGCCTTGCCGGCATTGGCGGCGTGGCGAGTGCCCGCCTGACCCGCCCCGTCGCGCCCGGTTCGCCGCCGCCGTCAAGGCGCGGGGTGAGATGTGGTCCGATTCGAGCCGCGGATGCCGGGCCCGGCGCGTGGCCACCGCGGCGCGGGATCCGGCGGCCGTGGTGTGGCGCACTCTTGTGGAGAACGAACGTTCGCTTTACCGTCAGTGCATGGCCCGAATCAGCGAAGCGACGATTCGTCAACCGGCCGTCGTGCCCGCCGATCCAGAGAGCATGACTCTGTCCGCCGAGCGCGTCGCCCCGGTCGCCCAGTGGCGCCGGTGGGTGCGGCGTGTCGCGGTGGCGGCGCTGATCGTCCTGTTCGCGGTCGAGCTCGTCCTGGGCTGGCCGTCGCTAGCCTCGGCGCTGGGACAGTTGGAGGCCCCGGATCCCGGCTGGCTCGCCGCGGCGGTCGCCGCCGAACTCGCCGCCATGGGCATGTATGCGCGGATGCAACACACCCTGCTGCGTTCCGCCGGGCTTCGGGTGCCGCTCTACCGCAACGTCGCCCTCGCCTACGCCGCGCATTCCCTCAACGAGACGCTGCCCGGCGGCCCGGCGTTCTCGACCAGCTTCAACTACCAGCAGCTACGCCGCTTCGGCGCCACGCCGGCGGTGGCGTCCTGGACGATCGCGCTGTCCGGCATCCTGTCCACCACCGCCCTCGCCGTCGTCACCGCGGTCAGTGCGCTCGCCTCCGACGGCGAGACCCACTGGGTGAGCCTGGCCGGCCTCGGCGCGGTCATCGTCCTGCTGGTCGTCGGCGTCCAGCGGATCAGCCTGAACCCGTCGATCGTGGATCCGCCGGCCCGCGCCGTCCTCGCCCGGATCAACCGGTTCCGCAGCCGGCCCGCCGATCATGGCCTGGACCGTTTCCGCGGCTTCGTCGGCCAGCTCGGCGCCGCCCGCCTGACACCCGGTCGCGGTCTCGCCGCCGCCGTCTTCGCCGTCCTCAACTGGGGTCTCGACGCCGTCTGCCTGTGGATGTGCGTGCGGGCGGTCAGCGGCGAGCCGATCAACGCGACCCAGTTGCTGCTCGCCTTCTGCGCCGGTATGGCCGCCGGAACGATCACGATCGTCCCCGGCGGACTCGGCATCATCGACAGCGCGCTGATCCTGGGCCTGATCGCCGGAGGCATTAGCACCGCGACAGCGATCGCCGCCGTGGTCCTCTACCGGATCATCAGCTTCGGTTTCATCATCGGCGTAGGCTGGATCTCCTGGCTGATCATGCGCCGCCGCCATCGCCTCCACCTGGCGAAAACGCAATCCTGACGCCGTCGCCTGGCGAACACGCAATCCTGACGCCGTCGCCTGGCGAGCACGCAATCCTGACGCTGTCGCCGTCGCCTGGTGAGCACGCAATCCTGACGCTGTCGCCGTCGCCTGGTGAACACGCAGCCCTGACGCTGCCCGGACCTCGCCGAACTGCGGGCCGATCGCCCAGGTAGCCATGGCCCCGCGCTGACCTCAGCTGACGGCCGAAGCCCGACCACCGCGCATGGTTCCGTCCAGCCTCCGGCCGGTGCGGCATCCCGCCGCCCCGCCGATCTTGACCCGGTTTCCACCGGATGCGGTGGTGATTCGGTCAAGATTCGCGTGGTAGTTGGTGTGGTGTCGGCGGTCGCGCCTGCGGCGCCGCCGCGCTGGTGATCTTGACCCGGTTTCCACCGGAAGCGGTGGTGATTCGGTCAAGATCCTCGTGGTGGTTGGTGTCGTGTTTGCGGTCGCGCCCGCGGCGCCGCCGCGCTGGCGATCTTGGCCAGTATGCCACCGGAAGCGGTGGTGATTCGGTCAAGATCTGGAGTGGAGCCAGTGGGAAGCGCGGCTGTCGGGAATCCGGTGACGCAGCCGCCCGGGGAACGGGTCAATGTCGCCGCCAACCCGCAGCGGCATGGCAACGGGTCCACGCAGCCGTTCGCTTCCTACACGTTCACCGTCGACAACGCCTGGCGGATCATCGACGGCAACATCTTCGAGAACAACGTCCCGCAGAACACCCGCTGGACCTCCTACAGTTCACCGAACGCCAGTGACCACGCCGGCGTCGACCTCGGGCGGCCGGTGACCGTCGACGACGTGCGGCTGTACTTCTACGACGACGGCGGGGGAGTGCGGGTACCGACCGGCTACCAGCTGCAGTACTGGACCGGCGCGAGTGGCGGACCGTCGTGACCGGGGCGTCGCCGGCGGCGAACGGACTCACCCGGCACACGTTCGCGCCGGTCACCACGTCGCGGCTGCGGGTGCTCGGGCCCAACCGGGGCGGCGGCGTCGGCTGGGGGCTCAGCGAGTTCCAGGTGTGGAGCCGGCCCACCTTCAAGATCTTCAACCGGCACAGCGGCAAGCTCCTCGCCGTCGACAACGCGTCCACCGCCGACAGCGCGCCGGCGTAGCAGTACAGCGACAGCGACACCGGCACGATGGACCACCGATGGGAGCTCGTCGACAACGGCGACGGCTGGTTCCGGATCCGGAACCTGAACAGCGGCGAGGTCCTCGGTGTCGCCGGCATGTCCACGGCCGACAGCGCCCAGGTCGTGCAGTACGCCGACAACGGCACCGCCCACCACCTGTGGTTGCCCGTCGACGCCGGTGACGGCAACTACAAACCGGTCAGCCGGCACAGCGGCAAACTGCTCGCCGTCGACTCGATGTCGACGGCCGACAGCGCGAACGTGCAGCAGTACCGCGACAACGGCACCAACGACCAGCAGTGGCAGCTACGTGCCAGCGTCGGCCGCTGAACCTCCGCCGCCGGGGACGGGTCACTTCGTCCCCGGCGGCTGGTATCCGGTGATCCCGGCGGTCAGGTCACGGCTCGCGATCAGCCACGAGACACCGAACGCCCACACCGAACCGACCTCGCCGACGTAGAGCGGGGTGAACGGGCCGATCGTCAGCGGAAGGAACGACCCGAGCGCCACCCACACGATCGACGCGACGATGACCCACACGCAGATGTGCTGGATCCGCGCGTACTTCCGCTCGTGGTTCCGGTCCTTGTCCCGCCGGGCGAACAGGTAGGCGATCACCGCCAGGCCGATGATGAAGATCGCCGCGAAGGTGAAGTGGATCCCGGCGGTCAACTTCTCACCCAGTGCCTGCTGAACGGACGAGCAGCCGGCGGGTTCCGGGACGACCCCGCACAGCGCCGCCCCGGGCTCCAGGCCGGGACGCCCGGTCGGGAAGAACGCCACACCGACGACGGCCACACCGGCGACCAGGCTGACCCGGAAGTCGCTGGTCCGCCGCTCACCGGCCATGTAGGTCATCAGCAGGAAACCGGTCACCGACAGGCTCGCGACGAACAGGTCGCGCATCGGGGAGTGGTAGTAGGCGCTGAGCGACCCGTGGAACTCCACGTCCTCCCGGATCAGCAGCCATTCGCCGAGCATGAGCGCGATCGGCAGGAGGATGCCGATGAATCCGACACTCACCCGGATCAGCAGGTACGACTTGGCGTAGAGGACCGACGTGTCGGCGTCGTCCTTCAGATCTCGGGGGCGCGGACGCGGCTCTTCATCGAGCATGGTTTCCTCCCCGGAAGAGGGAACCTCAGATTAAGTTCGCCGCACCGCCACCCGGCCTTGGTTGTCCTTGATCTGGCCGTTCAGGGGTTACCCAGGCGCGCGCTGGCGGCCACCGTCTCCTCCGTCTCGGCCCGGCGACGGGTCGCGTAGGCGGCGAACGCCGTCTCCGGATCCCCGTGCTCCCGCAGCGCCTCAGCCAGGGCGACGGCGTCCTCCGCGGCCATCGACGCGCCCTGGGCGGCGGCCGGGACCGCGGCGTGCGCGGCGTCACCGGTCAGGACCATGCGGGCGTTGTGCCAGTGCGGGGTGGTCGGGATGTCGAACGAGTCGCCGCCGACGATGTCCGGGCCGGCCGCCGCGATCAGCGCGTACGCCGGTGTGGCGTCACCGTCGCAGGACCGCAGGGCAAGGTCGCGCCACTGGGCGGGGCTCAGCCCAACGGCCGGCTCACCGCCGTTGATGCGGGCGAACCACCAGGTCCGGCCGTCGCCGCCGGGCACGGTGACGCCGGTGAACGCCCGGCTACCGCGAACCATCAGGTACTCGTCGGGGTCGAGGCCGGCCGGGTTCCCGGGCGTGTAGCCGTAGACGACGTGGTGTCCCGCATAGCGCGGCTCGGGCGCCTCCGGGTCGATCAGCCGGCGGACGCGGGAGTGGATGCCGTCCGCCCCGACCAGCACGTGCCCGGAGACCCGGCCGCCGTCGGCGAACTCGGCCTCGACACCGTCCGGCCCGATCGTGGCGCCGGCCAGCCGCCGGCCGTGGTGCACCGGGATGCCCCGCGCGACGGCGAGCTCCTGCAACGCCCGATACAGCGCGGCCCGGGTGAGCGACCGGGCCGGCCCCTCGATCGGCCGGTGCCCGAGCCTGCGGCCCTCGGCGTCGAGCAGCGCCACCGCCCGCGCCGGGAACGACACCGCCTCCACCGCGCCGGCCGCACCGATCCGCTCGAACGCGGCCATCCCGTTGCGCATCACGGTGAGGAACGCGCCGGCGTCCGCGCCACCGGACGCGTGCGCCTCGAAGACCTCGGCATGGAAGCCGGCCTCGCGCAGGGCGAGAGCGGTCGAGGTCCCCGCCACCCCACCACCGACGACGATCACTTTGGGTACGGCCATACGCCCCATGCTGCCCTATGTGTCACAGCGGCGTATTCCCGTGTTCGGCTGCGTGCGGCGCTCCCCGGCCCGCAAGGTGATCACGTGGTTCTTGCACGGTGGCGTTTCCTGGCGGTTCCACTGGCGATCTGGCTAGCGGCGGTATCCCTCGGCGTAGCCAGCCTGAGGTGGGTTCAGTTTGCCGGGCGGGAGGCAACACTATCCCGGTTCGAATATCGGGTTGATCTCGCGGCGGATTTTGTCAGCAGCATGGTGTCTGAACTGTTCGAACGGCAGCAGGAGCAGGCCAGTGCGTTACTGACCGACCGAACCGTTGACCCGAAGGATCTAGCTCAAGCGGTGACGGGTCTCGGATACTCCTCGGGCCTGCTCCTCGACGATCGGGGGCGAGTGTTGCAAGCAATGCCTCCGGATCCTGATCTGCTCGGCCAGGACGTCACCGGCCGACACTCCTACCTGCGTTCCTCGGTGTTCGACGGGCAACCGGCCATGTCGACGCCCGCACCATCAGCTCTAGGTGGCATGCCGGAGACCGTATTCGCGGTGCCGTTCTCCACCGAGTATGGCCGCCGGGTGTTCTCAGCTGCCGTGAAGATCGGGGAAAGCCCGTTCGCTTCATACCTGAGCACCTCGTTGAACCTAGAGGGCGGGGCGGTACAACTGGTCGACTCGTCCGGTGCGATCGTCGCCGCAAACCGGACGCTGGATCCCCCATCTACAGCCCTGAGAACCCATGTCCCAGAGCTCGCGTCAGCAATGACCCTGTACAGAAACGGCCGCTACGATCAGGACGGATACTGGTGGCGATACACGTCAGCGAAGGTGCAGGGCACCCCCTGGCGGTTGTCCGCTGCTGTCACCGAGGAAGTGCTGTTCTCTTCGGCGAAGAGCAACGAATTCGCATCGGAGGTTGCCGTCTTTTCGGCGTCCGCGGTCGGGCTTCTCGTCGTGGCGTCCAGCGCCCGGGCCCGCCGCCGTCGCCGTGAACTCCAGCTCGGCGAAGTGTTCGACAACGCCCGGATCGGCATGCTGCTCACCGACCCCGACGGCCGGCTCACCAGGGTCAACCCCGCTTTCTGCCAGATGCTGGGCCGTCCCGCCGACGAACTGATCGGCCGGGACTTCACCGAGTACAGCCATCCCGACGACGCCGAGGCGGGCCGCGCCGAGATGGCCGACTGTGTCGCCGGACGGAGCGAGGGCTTCGCCTTGGAGAAGCGGTACCTGCATGCCGACGGCCGTACCGTGGAGGGCTCGGTGACCGCAGCCGTGTTGCGCGACCCCGCCGGCCGGCCCCGGCATTTCGCCACCCAGGTTTTGGATGTGACCGAGCGGCGTGCCCTGGAACGGGCCCGTGACCGGCAGGCGGCCGAACTCGCCGAACGCGCCGACCAGCTCGCTGACTTCATCGCGATGCTGACGCACGACGTGCGGCAGCCGTTGACCAACGTGGTGTCCGGTGGCGAGATGCTGCTCGACGAGTGGCCCGACTTGGACGACGAGACCCGCTGCAAGTACGTCCAGCGGATGATCGCGGCCGGACACCGAGCCGGGAACCTGGTCGAGGAGGTACTCATGATCGCCCAGTTGGACGCCGGTGCGCTGGTAGCCCGGCGGTCGGAGTTCGATGTGGGTGATCTGGTCCGCGAGGCCGTCGCGGCGCACGGCGCGAACCCGGCCGAACCGATCACGGTGATCGCGTCGGAGAACGCCTTCGGTGTCGCCGACACCACCCACCTGCTGCTGATTCTGGCCAACCTGCTCGGTAACGCCGTCAAGTACGGCGCTCCGCCGGTGACCGTGACCGTCGCGGACGACGGCGGCACGCATGTGCGGATCTTGGTCAGCGACGAGGGCGAGGGTGTGCCGGAGGACTTCGTGCCGCGGCTGTTCGACCGCTTCGCCCGGGCCGATTCCGGGGTCGCCACCACGAAACCGGGGACCGGGCTGGGTCTCTACCTGGTTCGGCAGCTCGCCGACGCCAGTGGGGTGCGGATCGCCTACGAGCGGAACCGGCCACGCGGATCGATCTTCGTCCTCACTCTCGAACGGGCCGTCCGCCGAGCACGGTGAACGCGGCCACCGAGCACATCATCATCGTGACGCCCATCGTCGCCGCGGTCACGTGGCCGGACAGGCTCATGGCGGAGGCGGCGACACTGCCGACCAGGAACTGCAGCAGGCCCTGCAACGACGAGGCCGAACCGGCGGCGGAGCCGTGACCGGCCAGGGCCAGGGAGGTCGCGTTGGCGAGGACGATCCCGAGCATCGACACGACCAGGAACAGGCAGATCAGCAGCACCGGAAGCGGCAGGCCGGTCACCGCGCACGCCAGGACCCCGGCCGACCCGAGTGCGGCGACGGCCAGGCTGACCCGCAGCAGGGTGTGCTCGTCCGCGACCCGGCCGACCAGCCGGCCGTTGACCCGCCCGAACAGGACGATGCCGAGTCCGTTGACGCCGAAGACGACGCTGAACTGCTGGGCTGACAACCCGTAGGAGTCCTGGAGGACGAACGACGACCCGGAGATGTAGGCGAACACGGCGGCGAACATCAGCGCGGCGGCCAGCACGTAGCGCAGGTAGCGCTGGTCGGTGACCAGGGTCCGGAACGTCCGCAGGGTCGCGCCGAAGTGGGCGGGCGCCCGGCGGTCGGCGGGCAGCGACTCGGGCAGGGCCAGGACGACGGCGACGAGCAGGACGGCACCGACGGCGGTGAGGACCAGGAAGACGGACCGCCAGGTGGCGACGGTGAGCAGCTGCCCGCCGATGACGGGCGCGACGACCGGCGCCGCCCCGTTGACGACCATCATGGTGGAGAAGAACCGGGTCATGGCGGTGCCCTGGTAGAGGTCGCGCACCACGGCCCGGGCCAGCACGGCTCCGGCCGCCGCGCCCAGCGACTGCACGATCCGGCCGGCGATCAGCCAGCCGACGCCCGGGGCCAGCGCGCACCACAGCGAACCCGCCGCATACAGCGCCAGCCCGGCCAGCAGCGGGCGGCGCCGGCCCCAGGCGTCCGACAGCGGTCCGACGATCACCTGGCCGAGGGCGAGCCCGACGACGAACACGGTCAGTGTGAGCTGCACCGGCAGCGTTCCGGTGTGCAGGTCGCCGGCCATGCCGGGCATCGCCGGCAGATACATGTCGATGGTGAGCGCGCCGAAGCCGCTCAGCGCGCCCAGGATGAGGACGAGCCGGGCCCGGGTCCTCGGGGCGTCGTTGGTTATGGGCACATGCTCATTGTGGATCTGCATCCCGGCGCGGCACCGTTCACAGGCTGGTCGACGCCGACCAGGTCACCTTCCTGGTCTGGCGCAGGTTGCCGTACCAATCGTTGGGGATCGGGTGAACCTGGAGGTAAGGCAGATCCGGGACGCCGTAGGCCTTCAGCACGTCCCAGACCACGTCGGCGCAGTTGTTGCCGAGTACCGCATAGCCGCGCCCGGCCGCGGCGGCCGCCACCGTGTTCGCCGGGGAGGCGTCGAAGGACGCCGTGGAGACCGTGATCGCCTTGTAGGAGAGGTAGCCGCGGGCCTTCATCGCGGTCAGCATGTCCGCCTCGCCGCCGTCCTGCCGCCAGAAACCGTTGTCGGAGCCGGCGCTGAGAATCGGGCTGCCGTTCGGGTTCTCCACCGAGCCGAAGGAGTAGCCGCCGTCGCACGAGGTGCGGTAACCCCACCCGACGTGTCCGAGACCGTTCGCCCCGCCCGGCCGGACGAAGACGTAGGCGCTGTCGGCGGCGCCGCAATCCAGCACCGCCGCGGAGGCGAACTTGGCGAGGCCGATCGAGGCGGCCAGGAAGGCCACCGCCATCATGGCAAAGGGGAGAGAACGACGACGTGCCACGGTTTACCCACCTGTTGCTCAAGGATTCCCAGTAACTCAGAGCACATCATCGATGATGAATACGATCATGGCAATGGAGCTGGTCGCGGCGTGGATCAGTGGCGGATGCCGTGCAGGACGGTGTCGACCACCTGTTCGGCGTAGGTGTGCATCTGGGACAGCATCCGCGTGCGCAACTCCGGCGGTGTGGTCAGCACATGGTTCTGGACGGCACCGACGACCAGGTCGATGACCAGGCCGGGGCTGGTGCCCTCGGGCAGCTCGCCGCGTGCGACGGCCCGGTGCACCATCGCGCGGCTGGGTGTCACCACACCGGCCCGGTAGTCGGCGGTCGCGTCGTGGACCTCCGGATGCAGCCGCGTGTCCATGAGGATGCGCAGGTACACGTCGCCCTGGATGCCGGTGAGGATGTCCAGCAGGATCCCGGCGACGGCGAGCAGGTCGCCACGGATGTCGCCGGTGTCGATGTCGGCGACCCGGATCCATCGTGCCTTCAGCACATCGTTGAGCAGCTCCGCACGATTCGACCAGCGCCGGTAGAGCGCCGCCTTGCCGATCCCGGAGGCGCGGGCGACACCTTCGAAGTTGAAGCCGGCCCAGCCGCTGCGCCCGTACAGCTCGATGGCGGCGTCGAAGACCCGCTCCTCGACGTCGGGATCGCGGGGGCGGCCCCGGCGGGCGGCCGGCACGGTTTCGGACACGCCCGCCATTGTGCCAGCGGCGACCATGAGGGACGGGCGGCGGCCGTGATGGACGGGCGGCGGCCGTGATGGACGGGCGGCGAGGCGACCGTCAGACCGGGGGCATGAAGACCGGCGCCGTCACCGGGCGCAGGCCTGCGGCCGCCACGACGGCCGGGTCGGCGACCGCGTTGAGCAGGAAGCCGACCAGGCGCCGGGCGTGCTCCCGCGCCGCGGCGTGCAGGGTCTCCCGTTTCTCCGGCGCCGTGCTCATCGCGTGCATCATCGCCCCGCCCAGCAGCGTGTCCAGCAGCAGTGTCACCGACGTGCCGCCCGCCAGCTCGCCCCGGGTGATGCCGCGCCGCACGATCTCCCGCGCCGCGGCGATCTGTGACCGGCGCAGCTGCTCGTAGTGCTCGGCGACGCCCGGGATCGACGGTGCCTCCAGTGACAGTCGCAGGGCGGCGCGGCTGGCCGGGCCGGTGTAGAGCCTCAGCATCTGCGTGGTCAGCTCGACGAGATCGCCCTGCAGGGTGCCGGTGTCGACCGCGCTGACTTTCGCCAGGTTGGCGGTCAGTGCCTCGGTGAGCAGCACCTCTTTGCTACTCCACCGCAGGTACAGGGTGGGTTTGCTGATGCCGGCCCGGCGGGCGACGGTCTCCATCGCGAACCCGGCCCAGCCGGCATCACCGAAGACGTCCAGGGCGGCCTGGGTGATCCGGCGATCGACCTCCGGGTCACGTGGGCGGCCTCCCGCTGCTCCAGCACTCATCGCACCCTCTCTCCGGATACTGAACGGAACCGTCAGGATACAAGGCTACCGTCAGGGGGGATTCATCAGGGAAACGATCAGCGTTCAGTTACTCGGCTGGAGCATGATCCTGGAGGTCTCACCCACGTCGGCGCGTGGAGTGCCTCCGGCCAATCATGGCCGGGGCACTCGTGCGGCCGATTCGTCAGATGGGGTTCACGTGCCGGATCGTATCGCCGGGGCGGATCGTCGCGCCCACCAGCACCCGGGCGTTCAAACCGCGCAAGCGCAGGCGCTGTCCGTCCTCGGCCCAGACGATCTTGTGGGCGTCCCGGCCGTACCGGGCCGCGAATTTGGCGCAGCCGTTGTGTGGCTCCTCGGTCACCTCGATCACCGCGCGGTCGCCGATCGCCAGCCGGGCGCCGGCCGGCAGGGCGTCGACGCTCAGGTCCAGGTCGACGTAGAGCTGGTCGCCGGCCAGGGCCCAGCTCTCCGGCGCGGTGCCGGCGATCAGCTCGACGAAACGGGAGTTGATCACGGTGAGCTGCCGTCCGGGGTGCGGCGACCGGTCGGGTGTCTGCGAGCTGCCGCGCTGGCTCCAGTCGTCGCCGACCAGGCCGGCGTCGGGGTCGAGCTCGGCGGTGGCCAGCACCTCGCGGGTGTCGACGGACGGCCGGCGCACGGCCAGTGACAGCGTGCCGGCGCCTCGCGGCGACTGCCTCACCAGGTGCAGACCGTCCAGGATCTCGTCCCTGGAGCGATGACGTACGGCGATCGTGTTCTCCATGCTCCGAGACTGCGCCGGGCCCCTCGGGGCCGTCCAAACAGTTCTCGAAACGCGGGATCGGCGGTCACCACCAGTAGTTGTCCTGCGGCTGGTAGGGGCCCTCCAGCCGGGCGATCTCGTCATCGGTGAGCCGGAGGCCGAGCGCGGCGACCGCGTCCGCCAGGTGGTGCGGCTTGGTGGCGCCGACGATCGGGCAGGAGACGACCGGTTTGGACAGCACCCATGCCAGCGCGACCCGGGCCATCGCCACACCGCGGGCCTCGGCGACGCTCTGGATCGCGTTCACCACCGGCTCGTCGACGTCACGGTCGAACGCCCTGGCCACCTCGTCCGACGAGGACCGGGCCGTCTGCTCACCCCAGGGCCGTGTCGCGCGGCCTTTCGCCAGCGGGGAGTACGGGGTGAGCCCGACACCCTGGTCGAGGCACATCGGGATCATGTCCCGTTCCTCCTCCCGCTTGAGCACGCTGTACTGGTCCTGCATCGCCGCGAACGTCGTCCACCCGTTGACCACGGCGGCGTGCTGGGCCTTGGCGAACTGCCACGCCCCCATCGACGACGCGCCGAGATAGCGCACCTTGCCCGCCCGGACCAGGTCGTCGAGCGCGCGCATGGTCTCCTCGACCGGCGTCTCGGGGTCGAAGCGGTGGATGTAGTAGACGTCGATGTAGTCGGTCCCCAGCCGGCGCAGCGAGGCGTCGGCCTGCTCGAGGATCGCCTTGCGGGACAGGCCGCTGCCGCCCGGCCCGTCGTGCATCCGCCCGCTGACCTTGGTGGCCAGCACGATCTCCTCCCGCCGGGCGAACCGGGTGACGGCCCGGCCGACGAACTCCTCCGAGGTGCCGCCCTGGTAGACGTTCGCGGTGTCCCAGAACGTCACGCCCAGCTCGACGGCCTGCCGGAAGAACGGGGCGGCGGCGTCCTCGTCCAGCGTCCAGCGGTGCATGCCGGACGCCGCCCGGCCGTAACTCATACAGCCCAGACCGATTCGGCTCACCTTCAGCCCGGTCCGGCCCAGTCGCGTGAACTCCATCGCACGACCCTACGACGTGATGCCCGCAGCGTCGCATGCCTCCCGCACGTGACCGGCCGCGTCCAGGATGCGGTCCTGCGCGGTCGCTGCCTCGTCGCCGATCGGGGCATCCAGCCAGGTCGAATAGTGCTCCTTCAACTGTGTGCCGGCCTTTTCGATGCTCGCGACGCGCGACTTCGCGGCGTACTCGATGAGGCTTTTGATCGTCTGCTCGTCGATCTCGATCGCTTCACCGGGCCGCGGTGTTCCGGCCGCGAGCTTGCAGGCCTCGGCGGCCTCGGGGGCGACTGACGGAACGGAGGTGGAGGCCGCGGGCGGAGCCGCGGCGGGCGCAGGGGCGTCCTGGCCGCATGCGGAAACGGACATCGTCAAGATCACTACCGCGAGGAACTGTGCGCGACGCATGCGGGCACGGTAGCGCTCTCTCGCTCGGAACAGCTTTTTCAGTTAGGTTTCCTTAATTCACAGGCGTCGAAGGAGGATCCCCCAATGCCTCGTCCCCGCTGGCTCGCCGCACTCATGTCCGTCGCTGTGGTCGGTGCCCTCGCCGTCGCCCAGCCGTCGTCCGCCGCCCGCACCACCCTCGGCGGCGCCGACCCCAGCGTCATCAAGGTCAACGGTCTCTACATCTCCGCGAAGTCGGTCGACGGCGGTGTCGCCGTACGGACCGCGTCCACCCTGGAGGGCCTCGCCACCGCCCCGAAATCGCAGGTCTGGCGGGACACCGGCGGTCTCGGCGAGGTCTGGGCGCCCGAGATCGTCCACCACGACGGCCACTACCGGATCTACTTCGCGGCCGGCACCGGCGCCGCCCACCGGATGTACCACATCAGCTCGACCAGCCCGGCCGGCGGCTACTCGGCGGCGACGAAGGTCGCGCTGCCGGACGACAAGTGGGCGATCGACGGCGTCCCGTTCACCTACCAGGGTCAGCGCTGGTTCGTCTGGTCCGGCTGGTCCGGCGACACCAACGTCGAGCAGAACCTCTACCTGGCCCGGATGAACACCCCGACATCCACGACCGGCGCACGGTACGTGATCTCGCAGCCCCGTGAGTCCTGGGAGCGGGTGATCGGCAACCCGTACATCAACGAGGCTCCCGAGCCGATCCTCGACCCGAACGGCCAGCTGCACATCGTCTACTCCGCGAACGGCAGCTGGAGCAGCCGCTACTGCCTGGCCGACCTGCGACTGCGGTCCGGCGGTGACCCGTCCTACGTCTGGGACTGGTACAAGAGCAACGGCTGCCAGTTCGGCTCGAACGCGTCGGAGCTGATGGCGGGCTGGGACCCGACCCTGTATGCGGACGGCCCCGGCCACCACACGTTCGTCCTGGAACGCGGCGACATCGCGACCAGCCCGCCGTCCGGCAACCGGTTCCCGACGATGTATCACGCGGTCGCGAAGGGCACGCCGTACTCGTGGTCGAACCGATACTGGTACACCGGCACGGCCGTCTGGTGGGGCAACGTCACCTACCGGCGGGCCAACGTTCCCGGCGCCACGACGAGCACCGGCTTCGGGCTCAAGTTCTTCGAGTGACCTTTTCGTTATCTTCCCGGTGAAATCAGGGGCCCGCGCGGGGCGTGTCCATGGCGATTGCAGGACACGCCCCCACGAAGGAGCACCCCTATGCGTTCCCTGGTCATCGGAGCCGTTCTGAGTGCCGTCGCCCTCACCGGTTGCGCCGGTAACGCCCCGGTCGCGATGCAGCCGGCAGCGGCCGACCAGAAGCCGCAGCCGAAGGTCACCAAGGCTCCCGTCTCGGACCTGAGCCAGCTCAAGCGCCTCGGCATCGACGTCCAGAAGAGCGTCCTGATCGACGTCGCCGACGACGGCGTGGACCGGTGGCTGGACATCGGCAAGGCCGGCGTCGATTTCACCGGCACGGCGCGGACCGACAACACGATGATGTTCCTGGCCGCGGCCCCGGTCGCCGCCAAGAACCAGATCCTGATCAAGCCGCCGTTCTACAACGAGGACCTCGGCGCCGGTTACTGTGTCGCCGACACCAGGGGAGCCCCGCTGAAGCTGGAGACCTGCCAGAGCGGGCGGAAGCAGCAGATCTTCACGATCGTCCCGGCCGGCGACTCCGGACAATTCGAACTTCACGGGTTGTACGGTGTCATCCGGGTCGACAACGGCAAGATCACCACCAGTGGTAAGGGCCGCACCGGACTCCAGACCATCCTGTACGCCAACTGAGCCGGAGCCGGGCCTTGCGCGACGTCGAGGACTTCGACACCTTCTACGCGATGTCCTCGCGTCGCGTACTCGCCCAGATAGCCATGATGGTCGACAACCGGGCGGAGGCCGAGGACGCCGTCGCCGAGGCGTACCTGCGCGCCTGGAACCGCTGGTCGAAGATCAGCACCTACGAGAACCCCGAGGCCTGGGTACGTCAGGTCGCATACCGCCAGGCGGTGAGCACCTGGCGCAAGGCGGTGAACCGGCTCCAGGCCCACCGGCGTGACACCACCGATCACCGCGTCGACGCGCTCAACCCGGACCACGTCGCGATCGTCGCGGCACTCCGCAGGATCCCCGCCGACCAGCGCCGGGTGATCGTCCTGCACCACATCGCCGGGCTCAGCGTCGGCGAGATCCACCAGGAGACCGGCATCCCGGCCGGGACGGTCACCACCTGGCTGGCCCGCGGCCGCCGTGCACTGGCCGCCCACCTGACCGACAGCGACACCCTCGAAACGGGCCGGGAGCACCGCGATGTCTGACGATCGCATCCAGCAGGGCCTGGACTCGTACGCCGAACACCTCCAGCACACCGCCGCCCTCGCGCCGTCCGCGGAGATCCGGCGCCGCGGCGACCGGCGACGGCGCAACCGGGCGACCGGCGCCGCCTTCGCCGCCGTCCTGATCACCGCGGCCGGCATAGGCGCCGTCCTGACCCGCGGACCCGGACCCGACCACCCCGACCCGCCCGCAGCGACAGTGACGCCGTCGCAGTCGCCGTCGCCGTCGGCTGCCCGCCCGTCGGTCGCCCCCTCCCGATCAAGTTCGGTCACCTCCGACGTCACCAGACTCCGCGAACTCGGTGTCGACCTGGATACCGGGATCCTGATCGACGTGGCCGACGACGGCATCGACCTGTGGATGGCGGTCGAAGCCGGCGACGTCGTCGACTTCACCGGCACCACCCGTGCCGACTCCACCGAGATGTCGCTGGTCCCGGCCCCGGTGACCGGCAGGGACCGGGTGGTCATCATCCCGGTCGCCAGGCCCGGCTGGTGCGTCACCGACACCTCCGGCGTGCCGCTGGCCCTGCAACCGTGCCGCGACGGTGACCCCGCCCAGACCTGGGAGGTGATCCCGGCCGGGGACTCCGGGCAGATCAACCTCCACGGCGCGGATGGCGAGATGCGCGTCGACGAGAACGGCCTGGTCGCCACCGGTGGCCGATCCGGCTTGCAGACGGTGCCCTTCGACCGCTGAACCGATCGCCCTTCGATCGCTGAACCGGTCGCCCTTCGATCGCTGAAGCGGTCGCCCTTCGACCGGTGAACCGGTCAGGACGCGGCGGTCTTGACGGTGGCGCCCGCGATGACGACGTCCAGGCAGTCGTGGAACAGGTCGTCGACGGTCCGGCCCGGCTCGAAGTAGTCGGTGATGGCGGCGATCGCGGTCGGGTGCCGCTCGGTGAAGGCGGCCATGTCGAAGGAGCGCAATGCCTCCGCGTCCGGGCGCGGGGCCTGCTCCTCGAGGACGTGACCGACCGTGAAGCGCTCGACGGTCAGGACGATCACGCGGGCCTGCCGTAGCGGGATCCCGTGGGCGACCAGGGTGCTCATCGCCAGCTCGGAGATCGCCGCCATGGTGGCCGAGAGCTGGGCGGCCGAGACGACCCGGGCGCCGTCCGGATGGGCCAGCAGTGCACGCCGCAGACGGGTGGCCAGGCCGGTCAGCCACTCCTGCCAGGGCTGCTCGGGTGGCGGTGGTGCCATCTCGGCGAACTCCTGGTCGAGGATCGCGTCGGCGATCGCGGTGACCAGTGCCGCCTTGTTGGGCACGTGCCAGTAGAGCGTCGGCGACTGCACACCGAGCCGCGCGGCGAGTTTGCGTGTCGTCACGCCGTCGAGGCCGTCGGTGTCGAGCAGGGCGACGGCCTCGGCGATGATCCGCTGTCGATCCAGCGCCAAAACGGGCACCTCCCGGGCGCACTCTATCAGTGCTAGATTCTCCCTATCACTGATAGAGAGGGAGATCATGATGCTCGACAAGCTGCACCAGGTGACCCATCGCGTTCCGGGCGTGCCCGTGCACGCCGACCACCCGGCGGGGCACGCCGACCACCCGGCTGGGCACCAGGGTGCGACGGGCCACGGCCGCACGCATCACCATTCGTCAGATCACCGGTTCCTGCCGGGCTGGCAGCGCCGAATCGCGGCACTCTTCAGCCGAGCACGGTGAGCCGAGCCAAGCACGGTGAGCCGAGGCCGGGCACGGTGAGCCGAGGCCGGGCACGGTGAGCCGAGGCCGGGCACGGTGAGCCGAGGCCGGGCACGGTGAGCCGAGGCCGAGGCCGGGCCCGTTGCGGTGAGGTAGGGCGGCCGATTTGCGGCCTTCGGGCGATTTGCGGCCTTGAAGGGCGGGCCGGTTGCGGTGGGAAGGGGTGCGGGCCGGCGGGGAGTGGTGCGGCGGCCGCGGGCGGATCAGTGCAGGGTGGGTACCGCCGCGCCGTCGACGTGGTCGGCGCGGACGCCCGGCATCGCGGCGAGCCAGCCGGACAGGATGGTGGCCAGGGCGGCGGCGCCGGGCGGGCGGCGACCGAGACCGACGGCGTATTCGCGCAGCTCAGGACCGCTGGTGAACGGCCGAGGCCACGCGTGCGCGTCGGTGACGCCGGCCTCCTCCAGCACGGACAACAGCGCCCGCACCCGGCCACGGAACCGGCCGACGGTCTCCTCGAACGGCTCACCCGCCACCGGCTCGACCGTCAGCACGGCCCACGCCCGGTGCCTGCGGTGCGGCGGCGTCGCGGCCTGCCCCTCCCACGACTGGTAGAGCTCCTGCACCACCAGGTCCGCGAACCCGGCACCGACCTGCCCGGTACAGGTCCGGACCGGAGAAGAGGGGGTCAAAACCATCATCGGGTACGCCTCCGTCAGCCCCGTGACAGCGTCGGTGAGGGCGACCGGCTCGATCCAGTCCCAGGCCGCCCACGTGCCGAAGAAGTGCCGCAGCAACTCGGCCGGAGCCAGGTCACCGGCGTCCCGGGCGGTCCGGGCCGCCAGCACCGTCCACGCCAGGCCGGGCAGCCCGCCGAACGGTGCCGAGTCCAGCCCCCGGAACCGGGCCCAGGCCTTCACCGAGCGGGCCAGAGCGGTGAACCCGGGCACCCCGGCCGTCGCTGCCAGAACGGCCTCGGCATCCGACACGGCACTCAACGCGATCGCCGACGACTCGTCCAACTCCGCCCGCCGGTCGACCGCCGTCTCGACCGGCAGCCCGCCGCAGCCGACGGTGACCAGGTCGACGGCGAGACCACGGCTCCGCAACCGCAGGCCGGGCACCCGCGCGCCGGTCACCGGCCGCACCGACCACCCCGGACCGAGCGCCTCGGCGACCCGGCGGCACAGATCGTCCGCATCGGCCGCACCGGGAAGCGCGGCCACCAGATCCAGGTCTGCACCGGGCAGGTCGCAGCGCAGCCGCCGTGACCCGGCGAGGTGGACGATCCCCTCGGGCAGCGCCGCCCGCAGCGCGTCGAGAACCCCGGAGACGTCCACGGTGGCGGGTACCGGCGGTTCCGGGTCGGGCAGCCAGCGCAGCTCACCGGTGCCGAGCAGGAGTTCCGCCCGGGCCCGCATCGGTTCGTCGGCCCGCCGTGAAAGCAGCACCAGCCGGTCCACCGTTGCCGTGACCGGCCGCAACGCGGCGACAGCCGGCCCGAACCGCTGGAGACCGGCATCCCGGCCGGGCCCGGCGGCGGACTCTGCGGCGGACTCCGTGGTGCGGCCCAGGGTCAGGTGGGGTGTGTAGCCGTCGGCGCGGCCCCGGCACTGGGGGAATCGGCGTTGCAACGCGCTGTGCAGCGTCGCCCACGGTGCCGGGCCGGCGGCGGCCGGGTCGAGCCAGAGGGTGGCGTCGTCACGGTGCGCGAATGTCCGTACCCCGTCAAGGGTTGCCTCGAACGGGGAGACCTCGGCGGCCGCGGCGGCCAGATGGGACGCGGCGTCCTCGAAATCGGCCTCCGGCAGGAAACCGAAGAGCACGTTGACGTGCGGCGGCCACCGGTCGACCTGCGGATCGAGCGCCCGCCGCACCTCCTGGACCGGAGGCCACAGCCGCCGCGGAGGCAGCCACGCCACCGCCGTCCGTGCCGTCGGCCGTGCCTCGACCGTCACGGTCGGTGGCGACCCGACCGTCACATCGACGACCACACCGAAGTGATCGGAGGCGAAAAGACCTTCCCGGGGTACGTCACCCGCGAGCCCCGCCCCGGCGACGGTCAGCTCGGCGCCCCGCAGGAGGACCCGGTCCAGCCGCGACGCCTGCCCGGTCAGCGAACCGATCGCGGCCAGCGGATTACGGCCCGGGTCGTAGGTGGCCGTCCCATCCTCCGGACCGTGCGTCTCACTCCACGCGTCACGCAGCGCGAGCCGCCGGGCCGGGGTGTCGCCGCCGTCGTTGAAGTCGCCGACCAGCACGACCGGTGCGTCCAGCCCGGACAGCCCGGCCGCCAGTTCGGTCAGCTCGGTGGCGCGCCGCCCCGGACCGTCGGCGGAGTGATCGCTGGTGAGATGGACCGCCGCCACCACCACCGGACCGTCCACGGTGATCGCGGTGACCTGCTTGTGCGGCCCGAGGACGTGCCGCCCCGCCTCCAGCACCGGAACCCGGCTGAGCAGCAGCATCCCGCTCACGTCGACGTCCCGCCCGCCCGGATCGGTGCACAGCGTGTAATCACGGCGCACCCAGTCCGCGGCGAGCAGCCAGTCCAGCAGGCCACGCTCCACCTCCTGGAGCGCGATCACGTCGGCGTCGGCCCGTTTCAGCTCGGCGACCAGCAGCGGCCTCCGCCGGACGGTGTCGATGCGGTCGGCGTCGTAGCGGTCCCACAACGTGTTCCAGGTGAGAACCCGCAGCGTGGTGACGGGGGAGGTGGCCCGCGGCGGGGCCGGGACCCAGCCGTCGACCTCGTGCCAGGCGTGCGGGGTGCGGGCGGTGAAGAACGGCGCACCCAGCCGGCGCCGCACCCGGACCCGGCCGGCCGCCGTGGTGTCGAGACGGTCCACGCCGGTCGTGCGGTCCCACACCCGCTCGCCGTCGGCCTCGACGAACAGCACCCGGTGCCAGGGGATGTCACCGCCGGGCACGAACGCGGGCAACGGCACCAGCTTGGCCTCGGCGCCGTGCAGGTCGATGCCGAACACGAACCGGGCCGGATCGAGCCGCGGATCCCAGCGCACCCGGTGATAGATCTCCTCACTGGTACGCATCGGGGAACCGTAACGCGCCACCGAGCCCGGCCGCACCCGGATAACGTCAGGTCAGCAGTCCGGCCCGCTGGGCGAGGAGCGCGGCCTGGACACGGTTCTCACAGCCGAGTTTCGTGAACAGCCGGTAGACATGGGTCTTGACCGTCCCCTCCGAGACGAACAGCTGCTGCCCGATCTCGGCGTTGGACAGTCCCTGGGCCAGCAGCACCAGTACCTCCCGTTCGCGGCCGCTGAGCGCCTCGATCTTCTCCCGGTCCCGGTCGGGGCCGGTCGGTGCGGCCGGCAGCCGGTCGAGGACCTGACGGGTGACCTTGGGGGAGAGGTAGGCGTTACCCGACGCGGCGGCCCGGATCGCGAACGCCAGCTCCTCGGCGGCCGACTCCTTCAGCAGGAAACCGGCCGCCCCCGAGTCGAGGGCCCGCGCGACGAACTCGTCCTGATCGAACGTGGTCAGCATGACGACCTGCACGGCCGGGGCCAGGTGGCGGATCTCGCGCAGCGCGGCCAGACCGTCCATCACCGGCATCTGGATGTCCAGCAGCGCCACGTCGGGCCGGTGCCGGACCGCCAAGTCGACCGCGGACCGCCCGTCGGCCGCCTGCGCGACCAGCTCGATGCCCTCGGCCGGGCGCAGGATCGCGTCGATCGCGGTGCGGATCAGCGAGTCGTCGTCCGCCAGCACCACCCGCAGTGTCTCGCTCATGGAGTCCTCTCGATGGCCTGCTTGTCGACCAGCACGCCGTCCCGGAAGCAGAATCGGTAGATCATCTCACCGGTCTCGGCACCGAGCTGGTCGAGCAGCGACGCCTGATAGTCCACGCAGGTGGCGCCCGGTACCGCCCGGCCGCCCGGCACGCCGGTCGTCGCCGCCTCGGCGTCGGGCAGCCGCTCGCGGACCGACTTCTCGGTATCGCCGGTGCGGATCGCGTCGAAGGTCTCCCGGTCGACGGCGACCAGGGCGGCCGTCAGCCACACCCCGGCACCGCAGAGCAGCAGGAACCCGGCGATCGACAATGCGGTCGTCGCCAGGATCAGCCGGGACCGCCGCCGGTCCCGGTCGACCAGGGTGGCGAAATCCGGGCCGGGCGGGACCGGCTCGACGGCCGGGACCGCCGGTTCACCCTGCGGGTAGGCGAGGGTCGCCGCCAGCCGGAAACCGCCGTCCGGTGCCGGACCGTGATAGAGCACCCCGCCCGCGACCCGGACACGTTCGGCCAGCCCGAGCAGGCCCTGACCGGAGGTGGCGCCGACCACCCGCTGCCCGGCGGTGTTGGTCACCCGGGCGATCAGCGCGTCCGGCTCGTAGCGCAGCAGCAGCACGATCGCACCGCCGTGGGCGTGGCGCAGGGCGTTGGTCAGTCCCTCCTGGATCACCCGGTAGGCGGCGTGCTCGGTCAGGGCGGCCAGCGGGCGGGGTTCACCCTCGCGCACCACCTCGACCCGGGCACCGGACGCCCGCGCCCGGTCCGCCAGCTCGTCCAGGCCGGTCAGCGGGCGTACCTCCGGCTGGGTGTCGTCCTGTCCGAGCAGTCCGAGGATCTGCCGCAGCTCTGTCATCGCCGCCGAGGACGCCTGCCGTACCAGATCGGCGGTCTTCTCCCGATCGTTGTCGCCGTCGCGCATCATCGCCGCGTAGAGGGAGATCAGCGTCAGCTTGTGACCCAGCGAATCGTGCAGGTCACGGGCGATCCGGGTCCGCTCGCGGACCTGCGCCTGCCGGGCGATCTCACCCTGCCGGCTGTGCAACTGCACGTTGCGCCGGTGCATCGCGGCCAGCAGGGTCCGGCGGCGCCGCACGAACCGGGCCACCCCGGCCGGTGCGCACGCCAGCAGCGCGAACAGGGCCGACAGCAGCACCAGCCACTTCACGGTCAGCGGCTCCTCCCAGTAGAGGGAGGCCACGAAACAGATCCAGCCGACGCCGAGCCCGGTCAGGACCTGCCAGAAGCGGGCGGCGCGGTACGCCAGCGACGCGCTCAGCACCACCAGGAGCACGGTGCTCGGACCGCCCGTACCGAGTCCGATCACCGCCGCGGCGAGGTAGGCGGCGAGCGGGTCGACCAGGCGCAGCAGCATCACCACCGGGGTGGTCAGGCCGACCACCCACGGCGCGAGCGGATACCAGCTCGCCGCCGCGGCCGGCACCGTGGCACCGGCCGTCACCAGGGCGACCAGGCAGACCTCGTAGACCAGGCGCCATGTGCCGGCCCCGGCGATCCGCTCACGCCAACCGCTGATCATGTGCACCTCTCTACCGCCGGTCGCGGGCGATCCGGCGGACCGCCTCATAGGCGTCGAGCAGGCCGGACCCGGTCCGCTCGCGGTAGATCCTGACCGATGTCACCAGGCCGTCGTGATCCAGTGCGGCCCTGACTTCCGCGCGGGCGCGTTCGTCCAGCTCACGGGGTGGTGCCGCACGCTGTTCCAGCCAGTGGGCGACGATCAGCATCAGCAGGCCGGCCGCGCCGATGACGAGGACGGCTGCCAGCACCGGGTTCACCGCTTCTCCGGAATGGTGACGGCACTCTTCTCGGCGAGCGCACCGTCGACGAAGCAGAGACGCCACAGATCGGGGCCCTCCACGGTGACCGGGTCGATGCCGTAGTAGACGCACGACGCGCCGGACGGTGCGCCGTTCCGGCCCGGGTCACCGCCGTAGAGCTCCTCGTCGGTGATGTCGGTCAGCGGTGCGGGCAGTGCGGCCAGCACCTGCGCCCGGGGCGTGCCGGTCCGCTGGGCGTCGAACTGTTCGCGGGTGATGGAGGCCTGCGACAGTTCCCGGCCGAGGTCGATCCACTGGTAGACGGTCCAGCCGACGCCACCGCACAGGACCGTGAGAACGATCGCGACGACGATGAATACCTTGCGCATACCGATTCCTCTCCGAGGGGGTGGGATGCGGTAAAGAATCCCGGGAATCGGCGCGCGAATCGTCAGTGTGAAGTCGGAACCGGACAGCCTCCGGTGTCAACGAAAGTCGTGGTCACGAATCGCCGGATGGCAGTGGTGGCAGGCCGAACACCTCGGACAGGCCGGTCACCTGGATCGCCCGGAGCACCGGCGCCGACGGGTTGCTCAACGTCACGGTGACACCGGCGGCGGCGGAGGCGTTGCGGACGCTGACGAGGGCGCCCAGCGCGTACGAGTCGATGAGGGTCACCGCGGAGACGTCGATCTGCAGGAACCGGTACGCCGAGGCGCTCGCCGCCGCCGCGAGGTTGTCACGGACCTCGTCGGCGTCGGCGAGGTCGAGCTCCCCGGCTAGCGCGGCACGCAGGGTGACGCCATCGTTGCTGGTCTCATACATGATCAATGCGCTGCCGGACATGCCTCGACCGTATCGGTGATCGTCCAGTCCCGCCCGCCGAGGCCGACGCCCGGCTCGGTGTCACGCCCTTCGGCGGCCCCGGCGTCACGCCTCCGGACGCCCTCGTATCACCCCTTCCGGAGCAGCAGGAAACCCTGCGGGCAGGACTCCGGGCCCTCGGGCGGCCGGCCGCCCTGGAAGACCGCGTCGAAGCCGGCGCAGGCAGCGAGGCCGGCCATCTCCCGGGCGGACAGCCAGTACGAGTCGAACTCCACCCCGAGGCCGGCCGACCGCCCGCTCCGCCGGTGCCGCCGGTCGCCGTCCTTGAACGCGCCCGGCGGCCAGCGTGAGTTCGCTGAAGAGGTCGAGGACAGACCGATCGACCGACATCGATGCCAGTGCACCGGATCATCGCGGCGTTCGTGGGTGTGGCCGGGCCGTCAGTGGCGGAACCGGTCGGACAGCAGCCGTAGCTGGTGGGACAGGTGGGACAGTTCGGTCGCGGCGGCTTCGGTCTGGCCCGCTGCCTCGTGGGTGAGGGTGGTCGCGTCGGCGACGCTGGTGATGGAGCCGCCCACTCCGCTGGCGGAGCGTACGGCGGTGTTGACGCTGGCGACGATCTGCCCGGTGGCGCGGGTCTGATGCTCGACCGCACCGGTGATCGACTGCTGTAGCTGGTCGATGCGGTCGATGACCTGGCTGATGCGGGAGATGGCGTCGGAGGCACCGCTGGTGTCACGTTGCATGGCGGCGACCTTCTGGGAGATGTCGCCGGTGGCCGAGGCCGTCTCCTGGGACAGGTCCTTCACCTCGCCGGCCACCACGGCGAAGCCCTTGCCGTGTTCGCCGGCGCGGGCGGCTTCGATGGTGGCGTTGAGAGCGAGCAGGTTGGTCTGTTCGGCGATGGCGGTGATGATGCTGACCACGGCCGAGACCTCGTCGCTGGAGCTGCGCAGGCGCTCGATCGTCTGGTTGGTGGTCTCGGCGAGCTCGACGGCCTCGCGGGCCACGGCCGCGGCCTCGCTGACCGCCGTGGTGATCTCCTGGATGGACGTTTCGAGGCCTTGAGCGGCGGTCGTCGCCTCGCTGACGCTGGCGGTGACCTGGCTGATCTCGCTGCTGGCCCGGTCGGCTTCGGCGGAGGCGGTTCCGGCGCCGGCGGAGAGCTGGCGGCTGGTGGCGGTGAGTTGTTCGGAGGCGGCGGCGACCGAGTTGGCGTTGCCGCCGATCTCGACCATGGCGGCGCGCAGGGAGCCGACGATGGCGTTGAGGCTGTCGCCGAGCTGGGCCAGCTCGTCGCCGCCGGGGAGTGTGGCGTCGACGGTGAGATCGTATTCCGCGATGGACCGGGCGGCGGCCAGGCTGTGGTCCATGCGGCGGGCGATCCGGCGGGCCAGCATGAGGGCGGTGCCGCCGAGGAGCAGGGCGGCCAGGGCGCAGGTGATCAGGGTCAGGGTCTGTGCGTTACGGGCCACCGAGGTCGCCTGTTCGTAGGCCTGTTTGACGCGCAGGCTGATCGCGGCGGTGAGTTCGCCGAGGGCGTCGGCGGCTCTGGCGTCGACGGTGTCGTAGGCGGGCCGGGCGGCGAGCGCGGCCTTGCGGGTCGGGTCGGAGGCGACCCGGCTGGCCAGGGTGACGATGCGCTGGCCGGAGGCGATCAGCTCGTCGAGGACCGGCAGGACCGCGTCGGCGCTGGGGCGGACGCCGGGCAGGTAGCGGATGACGTCGTCGATGCCGGTGCGGGCCTGGGCGACGTTCTGGCCGAGCAGGTCGAGAACGGTCTGGCGTTCGGTGGCGTTGTTGGTGACCAGCGTGGCGAGGATGTTGCCGCGGAACAGCGCCCGCGCCTTGTCGACCGACTGTGCGGCGGTGAGCGCGGCCGCCGCGTCACGGGCGGTGGCCTGCTCGTCGGCGATGGCCCAGGTGCCCCGGTATCCGATCGCTCCGGCCACGATGACCAGCGCGAAGCCGGCCGCGGCGAGTGCGGCGATCTGCCGTCGAATGGTGAAGGTCACGACTGCCTCCCATATCGCACGGTAGTGTGTTCAACGTACGCATAAGGGGAATTTGACCTGAAGGTGTCGAGGTCGTCATGCGGTTCGTCGCGGTAGCGGTCGGGGTCGCTCTTCTCGCCGGCGGCTGCACGGCGGCGCAGGTGGACGGCGGTGTGCCGGTCGACCGGCTCGCCGAGGCCCGTGCCGCCCTGCCCGCGGACATCGCGAAGCGGGGGAGTCTCACCGGGGGGACCGATCCCACGTTCGAGCCGATGACGTTCATGAAGGGTTCGGCCTTCACCGGGCTGGACGTCGACATCGCCGAGGCGATCGGCCAGCGGCTCGGGCTGACGATCGAGTGGCGGAACGTGCCCTTCGGTGAGCTGCTCGACAAGGTGGCGGGGCACGACATCGACTTCTCGATCTCGTCGATGTTCGACCGGTCGCAGCGGCAGGAGAAGGCCGATTTCGTCGACTACCTCAACGCGGGCACGTCCATCGTGGTGCCCAAGGGAGCCGGTGACATCGGGGGCATGCCCGGCCTGTGCGGGCGCCGGGTCGCCGCCCAGCCGGACACGGTCTTCGTCGAGATGGCCCGGGCGCAGAAGGACTCGTGCGGCAGCAGGGGCCTGACCGTCGTGCTCAGCACGAGCCCGTCGATGGACGTGCGCGACAAGAAGGCGGACGCGGCGCTCAACGACTTCCCGATCGCGGCGCTCGACGTCGAGAAGATGCCGGTGCTGGAGCTGTCCGGGCCGCAGATCGAGGCCATTCCGTACGGTATCGGTGTCGCCAAGGACCGCAAGGCGCTGACCGCGGCGGTGCAGACGGCGTTGTACTCCCTGATCAACGACGGCACGTACGACTCGCTGCTGGACAAGTGGAAGGTCAAGGAGGGCGCGTTGCGTACCGGCGCGATCAACGGGGGCGCCTGAGCGCCGAGGCATCCATTCCTATCAAATCAGTCTGATATGTGGGAAAGATATGTAATGCCGGTCACTGTTCTCTGGTGGGTGGTCGTGGGCGGGCGTACGTTGCGCCTCGGACCAACGAAGATCAACGCGAAAGTCACCCCTGATGAACACTGTGATCAGCCGCCGCCGGGCGCTCGCCGCCATCGCCGCCGCCTCCCTGGTCCTCGCCGGCTGCGGTGCGGGCGACGAGGAGAACGCCACGACGGCCGCCGGGCTCACCAAGGTCCAGGTCGCCCTGGACTGGACGCCGAACACCAACCACACCGGCCTGTACGTCGCGAAGGAGAAGGGCTACTTCGCCGCGCAGGGCCTCGACGTGGAGATCGTCCAGCCCGGCGACGCGGATCCGTCCGCCCTGGTCGCCGCGGACAAGATCCCGTTCGCGATCAGTGCCCAGGAGGCGCTCACCCAGGCCCGCGCCGAGGGTGCCCCGCTGGTCTCGATCGCCGCGATCATCCAGCACAACACCTCCGGGTTCGCCTCGCCCAAGGACCGCAACCTGAGCCGGCCGGCCGACTACGTGGGTAAGACCTACGGCGGCTGGGGCGGCCCGGTCGAGGCGCCGCTGCTCCAGGCGGTGGTGGCGGCCGACGGCGGTGACGCGAGCAAGATCAAGACGGTGAACGTGGGGGATTCCGACTTCTTCGCCGCCACCAAGAAGGGGATCGACTTCGAGTGGATCTTCTACGGCTGGACCGGTATCGAGGCCGAGCTGCGCGGTGAGCCGGTCAACATCCAGTACGTCAAGGACTACGACCCGGCCCTCGACTTCTACACCCCGATCCTGATCACCAACGAGAAGCGGGTCTCCGGCGACGCCGAGCTGGTCAAGAAGTTCACCGCGGCGGTCTCCCAGGGGTACACCTACGCCGCCAAGAACTCCGCGGAGTCGGCGGACATCCTGCTCAAGGCCGCTCCCGACCTCGACGCGGACCTGGTCAAGAAGAGCCAGGAGTGGCTCAGCCCCAAGTACCAGGACGACGCCGCCCGCTGGGGTGAGCAGAAGTCCGAGATCTGGACCGGGTTCTCCGACTGGCTGCTGGAGAAGAAGGTGATCTCCACCAAGGGGGACGGCACGAAGGCGTTCACCAACGACTTCCTGCCGTCGGCGTGACCCTCCGCAGAGCACTGCCACCGGCGATCACGCTGATCCTGCTGATCGCCGGCTGGCAGGTCTACACCGTCGTCAGCGGCATCGACACCTGGCTGCTGCCCAGTCCGAAGGACATCTGGGACGCGGCACTGCTCCAGCACGAGGCGCTGCTCGATCACACCCTGGCCACGACCGAGCTCACCCTGTACGGCTTCGGCGCCGGCGTGGCCACCGGCCTCGTCGTCGCCGTCCTGCTGCACCTGATCCCCCTGGTCCGGGCCGCGGTCTACCCGCTCCTGGTGATCAGCCAGAACGTGCCGGTCATCGCGATCGCCCCGCTGCTGGTGGTGTGGCTCGGGTTCGGGCTGGCCCCCAAGCTCGTGGTGATCATCCTGGTCTGCTTCTTCCCGGTCGCCGTGGCCACCCTCGACGGGCTGCGCCGCAGCGATCCGCTGATCACCGACTTCCTGCTGATGAGCGGGGCGAACCGGCGGCAGCTGTTCACCAAGCTGCAGTGGCCGCACGCGCTGCCCACGATGTTCTCCGGGCTCAAGATCGCGGCCACCTACAGCGTGTTCGGCGCGGTGATCTCCGAGTGGCTGGGGGCGGAGAAGGGGATCGGGCAGTACATGATGATCCAGAAGTCGGCGTTCCGGGCGGACCGGATGTTCGTCGCGATCGGCATCGTGATCACGCTGGCGCTGCTGGTGTTCGGGCTGGTCGTACTCCTGGAGAAGTTGACCGTGAAGGGTCGTCGCCGTGACTGACGCCTTGGCAGTAAGTCACCTCAGCCACTCGTTCGGCGACCTGTCCGTTATCTCGGACATTTCGCTGACGGTGGCCGCGGGGGAGTTCGTTTCCATCGTCGGGCCCTCCGGAAGTGGCAAGAGCACGCTCTTCCACCTGATCGGTGGTCTCCTGAAGTCCGAAAAAGGCGACATCTCGGTTGAAGGGGAAGCGGTCAAGAGAGGCCGCATCGGCTACATGCCTCAACAGCCGGCCCTCATGCCCTGGCGGACCATCGAAGCCAACGTCGTGCTCGCCCAGGAGATCCGTGGCAGGGCCGACAAGGCACAGGCACGGGAGTGGCTGGCCCGCGTCGGGCTGGGCGAGTTCGCCACGGCGTACCCCCATCAGCTCTCCGGAGGCATGCAGCAACGTGTCGCCTTCCTGCGGGCCCTGCTCTCGGACCAGCCGTTGCTCTGCCTCGACGAGCCGTTCAGCGCGCTCGACGCGATGACCCGCATCGAGATGCACCGCTGGCTGCTGGACATCTGGGAGGCGAACCGGCGTGCCGTCCTGTTCGTCACCCACAACATCGAGGAGGCGCTGCTGCTCTCCGACACCGTCTACGTCTTCTCCCGGCGCCCCGCCACGATCCTGGAGAAGATCACCGTCCCCTTCGACCGTCCCCGCCGCGACGACGTCGTCGACGACCCCGAGTTCGTCAAGCTGCGCCGCCGCCTCACCGATCTCCTGACAGGTGCACCACGATGACCCTCACCCACGTACGCGTGATGCTCGAATACTTCCACCCCTGGACCAACGCCGCCGGCCTGTACGTGGCCAGCCGCCAGGGCTGGTACCGCGACGCCGGCCTGGACGTCGAGCTCACCGTCTTCGACTCGCTGCGCGGCGACACCCTCGAACACCTGGCCCGAGGAGAGGTCCACCTGGGTGTCTTCCCGGCCAACCGGCTGCTCGTGCGCAGTGCCGCCGGCCAGCCGCTGACCGCCGTCGCGTCGATCAACCACCGCGGCATGGAGACGATCCAGACCGTCGTCGGCCGGGGCATCACCCGGCCCCGCGAGCTGGCCGGCAAGCGCCTGGCCCTCAACCCGACCCCGCGCGGCGTGGCGATGGTCCGGCACCTGGTCGCGGCCGACGGCGGCGACCCGGACGCGGTGATCCTGGTCGACAGCGGCTACCGCGAACTGTCCGTGGACGACATCGCGGCCGGCGAGGTCGACGCCACCTTCGGTGGGTACTGGGCCTGGGACGCCCTGTTCGCCCAGCTCCCCGGCGAGCAGCGGATCGTCTGGCCGGTCGACGAGATCGGTGCGCCGCCGTACCACTCGTACCTGCTCGGCACCGGGCCCGCGCTGACCGACCCGTCGCTGATCGAGGCGTTCCTGGCGGCCACCGAACGCGGCTACCGGGCCGCCGCCGACGATCCGGCGCTGGCGCTGGACGTGATGGACCGGGTCATCCCGTACTTCCCGCGGCCGATCCTGGCCCGCTCCCTCGAATTGATCACGCCGACGTGGTTCGACGGCGATCGCTGGGGCGGCATCCGTTCCGAACTGATGACCCCGTACACGACGTGGCTCGCCGACGCCGGCATCCTCCCCGAGGCGTTCGACTGGCGACAGGCGATCAACCCCGCGGCCGCCGCCCGGCTCACGGTGATCCCGCGATGACCGGCGCCGTCTCCCGCATCGCGGCCTTCCCCCGGCTCCCGGTGATGCCGCGATGACCGGTCCGATTCTTGGTCCGGCCGACTTGGCGGTACGCCGTGAGCAGGGTCCCGTGACGATCCTGGACGCGACGGTCGAACTCGCCGCGGCAGCACACGACGGCGATCACCGCTCGGCGTCCGGCCGCCCCGGCTGGGAGCGGGCCCACATCCCGGGCTCGCTGCACGCCGATCTGCTGCACGACCTGAGCGATCCGTCGGCCGCCTACCACTTCGCCCGCCCGGCTCCCGAGGCCCTTGCCGCGCGCCTGGCCGACCTGGGCGTCCGCGACGGAGTCCCGGTCGTCACCTACGACCGGGCCGGCGGCATCTGGGCGGCCCGCCTGTGGTGGCTCCTGAACTGGATCGGTGTCGACGCCTGCGTCCTCGACGGCGGCCTGGCCGCCTGGCGCTCTGCCGGCCTTCCCGTCACCGACGTCATCGTCCCGGCCGCCGCGGGTGCCGTGGCAGCGCGCCCGCGCGACGGCCGGTGGGTCGAGCTGGCGGACCTGCGACGGTGGTCAGCGGGGGAAACCGAGGCGACGGTGCTGTGCGCGCTCAACCCGGAGGCCTATGCCGGGGAGGTCCCGACCCGCTACTCGCGGCGCGGGCACATCCCCGGCACCGGTAACCTCCCGGCGCGGTCCCTGCTCGACGGGGACGGGCGGTTCCGGCCGCTGGACGAGCTGCGATCCGACCTCGCCGGGCTGCTCGCCGACCCGGCGCCGATCTGGCTCTACTGCGGGGGCGGCATCTCGGCCGCGACCCTCGGCGTGGCGCTGACCGCGCTGGGCCGCGACGACGTGGCCCTCTACGACGGTTCCCTGGAGGAGTGGTCGGCCGACGAGTCCCTCCCGATCCAACTGGGCCGGTCATGATCCTCGGCGCGCGCGTGACCGAGCTGGTTGACCGGCCGGAGTTCGCGGTGCTGTCCACGCTCGACCCGGACGGCACCGCCCGGCTGTCGGTGATGTGGGTCGGCCGGGACGGCGACGACCTGCTGATGGCCACCAAGTCGGGCCGGCGCAAGGTCCGCAACATCGAGCGGGATCCACGGGTGACGGTGCTGCTCTACGACCGGGCCCGGCCGGCCCGCTACACCGAGATCCGGGGGACCGCCAGGGTCACCGACGAGGACGCGCACACCCTGGTCGACGAGCTGGCCCGGCGCTACACCGGTGCCGCCCACGAGCGGGGCGACGAACGCGAGGAGGCGGCCCGGGTGGTCCTGCGGATCACCCCCGACCGGGTTCTGGCGGTGCCGTGACCGGGGCTCTCGAAGCGGCCGCCGAACGGGTGCTGGCCTGGGCCGCCGGCCGGGAGGCGAGGGCCGGTGGGCGGCGGGTCCTCGTCGTCGAGGGGCGGTCCGGGGCGGGCAAGACGACGCTCGCCCGGGCCGTCGCCGAGCGGCTGGCGGCACCGCTGATCCACATGGACGACCTGTACGCCGGCTGGGACGGCCTCGACGAGGGCGTCAGCGAGCTGCACCAGCGGGTGATGGTGCCGCTGGCCGCCGGACGGCCCGCGGTGTGGCGCCGGTGGGACTGGGCAGCCGGGGAGTACGCCGAGGAACACGTGGTTCCCGACGCCGATTGGCTGGTCGTCGAGGGCGTCGGAGCCGGGGCGGGAGTGCTCCGGCCGTACGCCGCAGGGGTTGTCTGGGTCGACAGCCCCACCGAGATCCGCAAGCGGCGCGCTCTCGGCCGGGATGGGACCACCTATGCCCCGCATTGGGCCCGTTGGGCCGCGCACGAGGACGCGTTCTACGCGGCCGAGGAGGTCCGCGAGAACGCGGACCTGATCATCGAGAACGCCGGGGAGTGACGACATGAGGATCAGCCTCAACGGGCTGCGGCAGTCGACGGTGGGTCACACCGCGATCGGACTGTGGCGGCACCCGGACAGCCAGGCGCACCGCTACCGCGACCTGTCCTACTGGGTGGAGACCGCGAGGATCCTCGAACGCGGGGGTTTCGACGCGCTGTTCGTGGCCGACGCCCTCGGGCCGCTCGACGTCTACCAGGGCAGTGTCGACGCGGCGCTGCGCGACGGCATCCAGACACCGACCGACGATCCGCTGCTGCCGATCAGTGCCATGGCGGCGGCGACCGAGCACCTGGGTTTCGTGGCCACCGTCTCGTCGACCTACGAGCTGCCGTACGCGTTCGCCCGCAAGATGACCACGCTGGACCATCTGACCGGCGGCCGGATCGGCTGGAACATCGTCACGTCCGCACTGGACAGCGCGGCCCGCAACCTGGGACTGGACCGGCAGCTGCCGCACGACGAGCGGTACGCCAAGGCCGAGGAGTTCATGCAGGTCGTCTACAAGCTGTGGGAGGGCAGCTGGGCCGACGACGCCGTGGTCCGCTCGGGTGACGTCTTCGCCGACCCGTCCCGGGTGCGGCCGATCGAGCATTCCGGCACGTATTACCAGGTGCCGGGGATCGCACTGTCCGAGCCGGGTGTGCTGCGGACCCCGGTCCTCTACCAGGCCGGCACGTCCCGCGTCGGGCAGGCGTTCGCCGGGCGGCACGCCGAGGGCGTGTTCCTGTCGGCCTATCTGCCGTCGATGGCCCGGACCCTGGTCACCGGTTTCCGGGCCGAGGCCGCGGTGGCCGGCCGGGACCCGTCGGCGCTGAAGATCTTCGCGATCGCCACGGTGATCGTCGCCGAGACCGACGCCGAGGCGCGGGCGAAACTGGCCGACTACCAGCGGTACGCCAGCGTCGAGGGCGCCCTGGCCCGCTGGAGCGCCCTGATGCACATCGACCTGTCCGCCCTCGATCTCGACAAACCCCTCGAATACGTGGAGACCGACGGCATCCGGGGCATGGTCGAGCTGTTCACCACCCTCGACCCGGACCGGACGTGGACGCCACGGGCGATCGCCGAGTTCGTCGGGGTGGGCGGTGGCGGCCCGGTGATCGTGGGCAGCCCGTCGACCGTCGCCGACGAGCTGGAGAGGTGGGCCGGGGAATCCGGGGTGGACGGCTTCAACATCGCCGACCCGGTGCCGCCGGTCACCTTCCGTGATTTCGTCGACCTGGCGGTTCCGGAGCTGCGACGGCGTGGGCTGGTGCGCGGTGCGTACGAGGGGACCACGTTGCGGGAGAGTCTCTACGGGCCCGGTGCCACCCGGGTCCGTGACGATCACCCGGCGGCGGCGTACCGCTTCAGGTGAGCCGGTGTGTCCCGGTGGGCGGCCTTGACGCGGTACATCGAGCGGTCGGCGTCCTGGAGCACCTGCTCCACGGTCGTGCCGGTGCCGCACTCGGCCGTCCCGACGCTGACGCCGACGTGCACGACATGCTCACCGAACCGGTACGGCGAGGAGATCGCCGCATTGATCCGCTCGACCAGACGGTCCAGTTCCGGGCCCGGCTCCACCTCGTCGAGGAGGACCAGGAATTCATCGCCGCCGAACCGGCCGACCACGTCCTCGCGGCGCAGGCAGTGCCGTAGCCGTTCGGCGACGACGACCAGCAGGGCGTCGCCGGTGTGATGGCCCAGCTCGTCGTTGACCTGCTTGAATCCGTCGAGGTCGAGGAAGAGCACGACAGCCGGGCGGGCCTCGGTGCGGCGGCGCACGATCGCGGCCTCCAGTGACGCCATGAACGACGCCCGGTTCGGCAGGCCGGTCAGCCGGTCGGACTGGGCCTCCCACATCAGCTGCTGCTCCTGGTCGCGCAGGTCGAGAGCGATGGTCAGCAGCGCGGCACACTGGTTGACCATCTCCCGGCCGTCCTCGACCCGGTTCTCGACGGTGTCGACGAGGGCGAGCCAGCCCCGGTCGCTGTCGCCGACCTTGGCCCGTACCACGAACACCGTCTCACCGGGCTCGGCCGCCTCCAGCAACTGGACGGGCGGGAACGACGCGACAGCCGTCGGACCGGGCGGGATCATCGGGCCGGGACGGCGGCGCCAGCCCCGCGTCCGGGACAGCCGGCCGTCGGTCCGGCGCAGCGCGATCGACCCGGCGGTCGCCGGGGTGAGCCCCAGCCAGGACGGATCCTGCGGCTCGACGTCACGGCGGTGCAGCAACGCCCGGTTGAGGGTGTAGTTGACGCTGATCAGCGACCGCAGGTGCAGCTTGTCGGCGAGCTGGGCGCGACGGCGGGCACGACCGAGAAAGAGCATGATCGCCTGTACGCCGTACCCGATCCGATTCGCCGTCGGCGCGTCGTNNNNGGCCGGGATCCCGGCCGCGTACTCCTGCACCGCCCGGCAGATGATGCGCAAGGCGTCCGGGTCGGGGCTGGTGGTCAGGACCGTCTGCAACTCGGCCGCCGCCGCGCCGATCCCCGAGGTGTCACCGGCGGCCGTGGCCAGCAGTGCTTCAGCGGTCGTCGCGGCGGCCCAGGTCCCGTCCTCGGAGACCGTCGGCAGCACCCCGGTGAGCCGCTCGCCCAGACGCGCCAGCGCGTCGTCGGTGACCACCTCCGGGAGCCGCTCGGCGAACCCGGTGCACCCGCACGAGCTGCGCGGCACGAACCGGGTCGGGAACAGGTGCGGGACCGCCGGCACGTCCAGCCCGTCCAGCCGCCGGATCAGCAGGTCGACCGCGCGGCGGCCCATCGCGTCCAGCGGCTGGCTGACGCTGGCCAGTTCGGCCCGGAGCAGGCTGGCCTCGTCGATGTCGTCGAAACCGGTCACCCGGATGTCGCCGGGACAGTTCAGGCCACCGGCCGCCAGCACCCGCAGGGCGCCGATCGCGTTGCGGTCGGTCGCCGTGACCAGCGCGTCGGGCCGGCCCTGGCGCAGGAAGTCCTCGGCGGTCCAGCCGATGCCGCTCTCCACGTTGTTACCGGCCGGCAGGAACACGCCCGGCTCCAGGCCGTGCGCCGACAGCACCTCCAGATACGCGTCGTGGCGCTCCCGGATGTCGGACGCCGCGAGGTGGCCGGTGAAGGCGATGCGCCGGCACCCGTGGTCACGGATCAGGTGGGTGACCACCGCCCGGATGCCAGCGGCGTTGTCGGGCAGCACCGCCGGACGTTCCACGCCGGCGACGGTGTGACCGACGAGCACCACCGGCTTGCCGGCCTGCTCCAGCCGGACCAGGTAGTCGGGGTGGACGGCGTCGGCCAGGACGACGAAACCACTGATGTGGTCCCACGACACGGGTGCGTCGAAGGCCGGGTCACCGCCCGTGACGGCCAGGTCGGCTGCCGCGTCCAGGGTCTGGATCGCGATCAGCCGGCGACCGTAGAGTTCGGCCGCCGCGGCGACACCGGCAACGAGACTGCCGTAGTAGGTTCCGCCGACGAACGGCGACAGCAGTCCCAGCGCACCGGCATCGCTCATGCCGTCGCTATCGGCTGTTGCCGCTCCGGCTTGAGCGTTGCCGACCACCGGGTTCGTCGCGGGCTCACCGCGGTCGTGACCGGGTCAGGTTAGCCTAACCAACTCAGTCGGATCGGTGGGTCGCCGGTCCGGTCGGTTCGCCGCCTCGGCCGAACGCGCGAACCCGCCAAGGTGGATCGCCGTCCGCCGGAGTGAGCCCGGCGCCCGCACGGCCGTTTTCCGGCGTCCCGCCTGCGAACCTTCTCCTCGTCCCGACGCACCACTCGCCGAGAAGGAGCCCCATGCCTAGGACGTTGCGGAACCTCGCCGTCGCCGCGGCCGTACTCGCCGGTCTGTCAACGGCCGCACCCGCCTCGGCCGCACCCGCCTCGGTGGCGGCACCGCCGGCGGTCGCGTCGTGGCGGGTCACCATCGACGGCACGGTGTCGGGGCAGCGGTTCACCATCGGTGGCACGGTCACGCTGCACCGCACGATCACCCGGACGGGCACCGCCAACGGGGTCAACCGGGGCGACGTCTGCCTCATGGCCGGCTTCCCCGCCGGACGGCCGGCCACCGGCGCCATCTGGTACGGCAGCAACAGCTCCTGTTTCCCGGTCGGCCGGGCGAATCTCGACCTGGCACACGTCGCCGTCAGCGGGAACCAGATCACCGTCGACCCCGACCAGCGGCTCCGGAAGCTGATGACCAGCATGTGGACGGCGCGTCCGTCGCTGAGCACCTGCCTGTACTCGCCGGGCGGCGGCACCGCCACGTACCGGATCAACGCCGACGGCAGCCTGTCCGGTGAACTGCGGTTGCGCGGCCGCGGCGGCCCCCACTGTGGTCCGAGCGGCTACCGCGCCACCCTGACCGGCGTGCGCACTTCCTGACCCACCTACCGGTACGCCTTTCGGGTGAATGGAGATGTGTGACAGATTGATGCGGTAATCAGGCGGTGGACGGGGGTCCGTGCAATATGGCAAGGAAACACAGGCGATCGGCTCGACGGATCCTGTCGGTGATGACGGTCGCGGCCGCGGCGTGCTGGTGTGCGCCGGCGGCGGCGCAGGCGGCTCCGGCGGAGTCCGGGGCCGGAGCGCAGGCGCCGTGCCTGCCCGGTGCCGTGACGTCGGATGACCATGCGGTGGCCTCGCAGCTGCGCCCGGCGATGAACGGGCGGCGGCTCGGCGGGTCGGTGAACGGTCGCAGCATCGCCTGCGCTCGCGCGATCGTCGCCGCCGTCAAGGCCCGCGGGCTCGCCCCGCGTGCGGCGGTCATCGCCGTGACCACGGCGATCGCCGAGAGCACCCTGCACAATCACGCGGTCGTCTACGACCACGACAGTCTCGGCCTGTTCCAGCAGCGGCCGTCGCAGGGCTGGGGCCGGCCCGACCAGCTGCTCGACGTGGAGTATGCGACGAACGCCTTCCTCAGTTCGATGCTGCGCAAATATCCGGGTGACACCTGGATGCGTGGCGACATCGGGGCGATCTGCCAGCGTGTGCAGCGGTCGGCCTATCCGGCGGCCTATTCGCCGGAGGCACACGACGCCGAGCTGATCGTGGCGCAGCTGTGGGACCGTCCGGCCGCCCCGGGCCTGTCGTCCGCGCCGGCGGCGGCGACGGGCCCGTTCCAGCGGGCGCTGATCGCAGCGGGCACCCAGCTGGGCACGCTGGAGGGCCGTCACGAGGTGGCCCTCACCGACTGGAACGGTGACGGCCGCCCCGACCTGCTGGTGGTGAAGGGTTCGCCGACCGTCACCGGCCGCACCGAGGTCCGGATCATGGACGGCGCCACCGACTTCACGTCGCTGCTGCTGGACCGGCCGACCGCGCTCGGTGCGACCGATGACCGGCACGCGTATTCGTTCGCCGACTGGAACGGTGACAAGCGCCCGGACCTCGTGGTGGTGCAGCGGTCCGGCACCGCGAGCGGGAAGGCCGAGATCAGCGTCCTCGACGGTGCCACCGCCTACCGGCAGGTGCTGCTGCAGACCGCGACGGCGCTTCCCGCCACCGACGGGAACCACCGGTTCACCGCGACCGACTGGAACGGCGACAACCGCCCCGACCTCGTGGTCACCCGGGTCTCGGGAGCGGCCGGGGGCCGGATGGAGGTCCAGGTGCTGGACGGCGCGTCGACCTTCCAGAAGCACCTGTTGCCGGTCACCGTGACGGCGGAGCCCGCGAGCACCGACCACCGGGTGATCGTCACCGATCTCAACAATGACCGTCATCCCGACCTGGTCGTCGTCGAGGAGTCCGGCACGGTCGAGGGCAAGACCCGGCTGCGGGCTCTGGACGGCGCGTCGAACCTGCAGCGCAAACTGCTGGAGGCGGACACCGCACCGGGCGCCACCACGCACCTCGACATGCTGATCACCGATTGGAACGACGACAAGCGCCCCGACCTCATGATGATCCAGAAGACCGGCACCGCGAGCGGCCGTTCCGAGCTGGTCATTCTCGACGGCCGGTGAGCCCGGCCTGATCCACGTTGAGTGATCCACGTTGAGTGATCCACGTGAGTCCCGGCCGCCCCGGCGGCATGATCGGGGCATGGCTGATCAGGTGCCCGCCCTCTGGGGCGAGATCGTCACGTGGCTGCGGACTCACGTGCCCGCCGATGCGGGGCGGCTCCGCCCGCCGGCCCCGGCCTCGTTGATCTCCGAGGTCGAGGCGGCGGTCGGCCGCCCGTTACCGGAGGAGCTGCGGCAGTGGTGGCAGCAGGCCGACGGCGCCGTCCCGATCGTCGACCTGCTGCCGTCGGGTTTCACCCCCATCTCCTGCCGGGAGGCCCTGGCGAATCGCGCGGGGCGGCTGGAGATCGCGGAGTCGTTGCTCGAAGAGGACGACGATGACGACGATGACGACGACTGGGAGGATGACGAGGAAGAGCCCGAGTTCGTGGGCTTTCATCCGCACTACCTGCCGATCGGGGACAACCACTGCGGAGACTGCCTGTACGTGGACCTGCGTGACGGCCCGGACTACGGCTCCGTCAAGTATTTCAACCACGAGGACTACTACGGCAACTCGGTGGTCCACTGGCGCGGCATCACCGAGATGCTGACCGACATCCGTGACGCCCTGCTCGGCCACGACCCGAGTCTGAGCAGCGAGTGGCCGTCCGGAGCCACCGGCCGGAACTACCGGGCGACGGTCAGTCCGAGCCGGGAGCTGGGCTGGGTTCCCGCCGACAAGGCCCCACCCCGCCGGCCGGCACCCGCCGAGCCGAATGATCGCGGCTACGACGAGATACTCCGCCGATACCGCGACCTGCTGACCGGACCGCACGCGGGGACCACCGGCGCGATGTCGTGGACCGTGATCACCGGCCAGACGGACCTCGCGTCGATCATCAGGCGACTGGGCGGCGACCCGGACACTGTCCAGCGGCATCGGCCGATCGGCGACGACAGACGGCAGCCGCGTTGGTATCTGGACGAGACCGACGGCACGGTGACGCTGCTGGAGGTGAACGGATCCCAAGCCGGCCGGCCGGTGGTGCTGCGACTGCTCAGCCGTAGATCGAACCAGGTGTTCGGCGCCTACTGGACCGCCGAGGGCGACAACGCCTTCAGCTATGCGGCTTCCGACGAGGTCGTCACCCAGTTCGACGGCCGGGACCCGGCTCGGCGCGAAGGGTCCGAACCGGCCGCGCTGGAGGCCGGGCAGGAGCCGCTGTGGGCCGCGGCCGGCGGTTCGTGGCAGGCCGCGATGCTGGCGCTGACCGAGGTCCGGACCGGTGTGCGACTCGACGCCGCCTGGTTGGAGCAGCCGCATCCGGTCCTGATCGCGGAGCCGATACCCGATGGCCCGTCGGCGACGACGCTCAAAGCGGAGGTCTTCGCACGGCTCATGGACAGGGAGAACCCCCGTCGGCACACCGCGTTCGCCTGGCTGATCCAGACCCTCGCCGAGGATTTCGACCTCGGCGATCCGGCGCTGCTGCGGGCGATCGAGGCACACCGGGCGGGCACGCCGATCGACGAGGAGACCGCGCGGGCGATCCGCGACATGACAGGGGAACTCGCGGTGCGGGCGCGCGCCCGCGACGAGTCGGTGCCGCAGCATCGGGACCCGGTGTGGCTGCGGGGACAGGCGGCTTCGGCTGCCTCCGGTGTCCTGGGCGTGCACGACATGTGGATCTTCCTCCTGCACGCGGAGAACGCGTTCGCCGACGACTGGCACCGGGTCGTGCGGGAGCTGCGGGCCCGGCTCTGAGCGGGGTCCCGCGGTGGGCGCCGTCGTCGTACGCTCGGCCTCATGGGGGAATCGTCGCCGCTCGATCCGGACTCCGAGGCCGCCGTTCTCACCGCGGCCCGTCAGCTGCTGGTCGCTCACTGGGCGGCGCATGACCTCAACCAGCATGCCGTGGCCGAGCGCGCGGGTGTGGAGGCCGCGCGGGTGTACCTGCGGTGGCCGGACATGCACCGGCTGATCGCCGATTCGATCGAGCCGCCCCATCTGATCGCCGACATCCCGGACCTCGGCGACAGCCGTGCGGAGCTGAAGCTCGCGCTGCAACACCTCATCGTCGCCTACACCAGCCGCCCGGCCATCGAACGGATCGCGCTGTCGCTGTCGTTGCGGCAGGTCCACGACGACGATGCGATCGCGATGGTGCGTGACGAGGGGGAGAGGACCTGGCGCGGAGCGATGCTGGCCGCCCTGCAACGGGCCACGGCCCGCGGTGACCTCGCGCCGGACGTCGACGCCGAAGCCATCATCGACATCTGGGCCGGCGCGGTCGCTTACCGGCGGATCTTCCGCGGCGGCGTGGTCGACTCCTCGTTCCAGGACGTCCTGCTCGATCTGGTGCTGGCCGGCCGGGTGCCGCTCGCGGCGCCCGAACCGATGGATCCGATGCCCGACGAGTGGTGGCAGCCGCCGCTGGTCGATGCGGTCAGGTGGTTGACCGAGGTTCAGGTGGGCCGGATGTTCCGGGTGGCCGACGGCGTGCCGGTCGGTGTCCTGGCGCAGGCGCCCGCCCATCGGATCCAGATGGGCGAGTTCGGGGTGGCCGTCACCGGCGGCGCCCATCGCGACTTCATGCCGATCGTGACCGAGGCCAGGACCCGGATGTCGGCCGGCGTGATGGTCGAGGCGGAGGGGAGCGGCGTCCTGCCGAGGTATCTGCGCGCCGACCGGATCGTCGTGTTGTACGGCGACGAGGCCTGGGTGGCGCCGCTCGAAGAGGCGGAGGGCTTCCGCACCAGCCGCAGCTTCAGGGCGGGCGCCGGTCAGGGCCCGCTCTGGCCCGCCGACGCGATCGTCGAGATCGTCGTCAGCCTCAGCACCCCCGGTCGGCGCACCTGGCTCGTTCGCGTGCCGGGGGTGCGCATCACCCACTCCGCGTGAGGTGAAAGCCGTCGGTGTCCAGCAGGGTGGCCAGGGCGTTGACCGCGTCACGGCCGGCCCGGTTGGCGCCGACGGTCGACTGGGACGGTCCGAATCCGATCAGGTGCAGGCGCGGTTCGTCCGCCACCTGGGTGCCGATCATCCGGATGCCGCCGAGGTCGTTGCGCAGCCCGAGCGGTTCGAGGTGGCCGAGGGAGGCCTTGAACCCGGTGGCCCACAGGATGGCGTCGACCGAGGTGAACGACCCGTCGGCCTCCCGCACCCCGTACGGTTCGATCGCGGTGAACATCGGCCGCCGCTCCAGGGCGCCGCGCCGGCGTGCGGCCAGTGCGTACGGCGTCCAGGCCAGACCGGTGTAGGACACGACACTGCCGGTCGGCCGGCCCGCCTCGACGTCGGCGACGACCTTGGCGATCGTCTCCCGCCCGGCGACCTCCGGCTCGAACCCGTCGGTGCGGAACACCGGCTCCCGCCGCGTGTACCAGAAGGTCGCCGCGACCCGCGAGATCTCCTCCAGCTGCTGCAACGCCGAGATCCCGCCACCGACGACGGCGACCCGCCGACCGGCGAACTGCGAAGCCGACACATAGTCACGTGTGTGCATCTGGATCCCGGCGAACGTCTCCTGACCCGGATAGTGCGGCCGCACCGGGTTGTCCCAGGTCCCGGTCGCGTTGATGATCGTCCGGGCGGTCCAGTGCCCACTGTCGGTTTCAACATCGAAATCAAGACCATTGCGGCGTACGGCCGTCGCGTTCACCGGACGCGCAATAGGCAGGCCGGTCGCCCGCTCGAATGCGGCGAAGTACCGTGGCACGGCCGTCCGGCTGGGCTCCTCCGGGTCGAGCGGCGGTTTCGGGAAGCGGGGCAGGTCGAAGATCCCGTTGACGGTCGCCATCCGCAGCGACTCCCACCGGTGGCTCCAGGCGCCACCGGCTTCCCTGCCGGCGTCCAGGATGACGAACGTGCGCGGCCCGCCCGGATCGGTGAGCGCACTGGTGAACCCACGTCTCTGCAGGTGATACCCCGCGGAGAGCCCGGACTGTCCCGCCCCGATCACCACCACCGTCGCCATGACCCGGTGGACGCCCTGGCCGGTGGCGGCTATTCCCGGACGTGACCGGGGACACTTTCGATACGAGGCCGTTCCGTTATTGGGGGCGAGGGCGTTAACTAGCGTTGTGAAACGGAACGGTTCCGTTTCGAAAAGGTCTCGGGGGCACCCACCACATGGACACCCAAGCTCAACCCCAGACCGGGCACCCCCGGCGCTGGGCGATCCTCGGCGTTCTCGTCATCAGCCTGCTCGTCGTCGTTCTCGACAACACGGTGCTCAACGTCGCGATGCGTACGATCGCCGACCCGGACAAGGGGCTCGGCGCCACCCAGAGTGAACTCGAGTGGGCGATCAACTCGTACACCCTGGTCTTCGCTGGTCTGCTCTTCACCGCCGGCATCCTGGCCGACCGCCTCGGCCGCCGCCTCAGCCTCACCGTCGGCCTGATCGTCTTCGGCATCGCGTCGCTGATCTCCGCCTACGCATCCTCGCCGGACCAGCTGATCGCGGCCCGCGCCCTGATGGGCCTCGGCGCCGCCGCCGTCATGCCGGCCACCCTCTCGATCATCGCCAACGTGTTCGACCCGCGGGAGCGCCCGCGCGCGATCGGTGTCTGGGCCGGTGCGGTCGGCCTGGCCGTCGCGGTCGGCCCGGTGCTCGGCGGCCTGCTGCTGGAGCACTTCTGGTGGGGTTCGGTCTTCCTGATCAACGTGCCGATCGTGATCCTCGGCGTCGCGCTGGTGGCGATCCTCGTTCCCGAGTCGCGTGACCCGAAGCCCGGCCGCATCGACGTCATCGGCGTACTCCTGTCGATCGTCGGCCTGACCCTGCTCACCTACGGCGTCATCAAGGGCGGCGAGGACGGCTTCGGCGCGACCGCGGCCTGGACCACCCTGACCACCGGCCTGCTCGTGCTCGTCGGGTTCGTGCTCTACGAGCGCCGCATCACCTACCCGTCGCTCGACGTCCGGCTCTTCGCCAACCGGCAGTTCTCCGCCTCCACCGGCATCATCGGCCTGGTCTTCTTCGCGGCGATGGGCTCGATGTTCTTCGGCGCCTTCTACCTCCAGATGGTCCGCGGCTACGGTCCGCTCACCTCCGGCGCGCTGTTCGTCCCGTTCGCGCTCGGCCAGATCATCTTCGCCCCGGCCAGCTCCACGATGGTCAAGCGGTTCGGCCCGAAGCGGGTCAGCACCGTCGGCCTGCTGCTGGTCTCGGCGGCCCTCGCGCTCTGGCTGTTCATCGACGTCGACACCCCGATCGCGCTGGTCGCGGTGGCGTTCTTCATCCAGGGCGTGGGCATGGCCAACGTGATGCCGCCGGCCACCGAGGCGATCATGGCGACGCTGCCCCGGGAGAAGGCGGGCGTCGGCTCGGCCGTCAGCAACACGATCCGCCAACTGGGCGGCGCACTCGGTGTGGCGGTCCTCGGTGCCGTCGTCTCCTCGGTCTACCGCAGTGAGCTGACCGCGCCGGCCGGCCTCCCGGACGCCGCCTCCGAACTGGCCCACGAGTCGATCGCGGGTGCCTACGCCGTCGCCGGTCAGGCCGGCCCGGCCGCCCCCGCCCTGCTCGACGGCGCGAATGCGGCGTTCGTCACGGCGATGCACTACGCGTCCGTCGGCTCGACCGTGTTCGCCCTGCTCGGAGCCTTGGTGGCGGTGCTCTGGCTGCCCGGCAAGCGCCCCGCCGCCGGTCCGGCGCCCGCCGCCGCACCGGAACAGGACCGGGAACTGGCCGACGCGTAAACCCGGCGGTAACAATGAACGACATGGACAGCAGCACGGCGGCCGGCCAGGAGCGCAAAGCTCCTGGCCGGCCGCGCAACGCCCAGGCCGACGAGATCATCCTCGACACGGTCCTGGGGTTGCTCAGTGATGGGCAGAGCGCCGCGGCGATCTCGATCGAGGCGGTCGCCGCCAAGGCGGGCGTCGGCAAGGCCACCATCTACCGGCGCTGGCCCAACAAGGAGGCGCTGCTCATCGACGCGGTCCGGTCGATGAAGGGCCCGCTGCCCGAGCCGGCCGGCCGCACGGTCCGCGAGGATCTGATCGCCCTGATCAAGGCCAACCGCACGCCACGTGCCCAGCGTTACAGCAAGGCCACCGCGTGCCTGCTGCCCGAGCTGCTGCGCGACTCCGAGCTGGCCCGGATGTATCACGACTTCGTCGAGCCGCGCCGCGAGGTGACCCGCCAGGTGCTGCGACGCGGCATCGCGACCGGCGAGCTGCGGGCCGACCTCGACGTCGAGCTGACCCAGCTGATGCTCTCCGCCCCCGGCATGATCCGCTCGATGCTGCGGCTCCCGTCGTCGGTGCCGGAGGAGGATTTCGCCGAGACCCTCGTCGACGCGGTGCTGCGCGGCGCCGCCGCCTGAAAGCGGGGGGAGTGTCGGATCCACCGGCTGCCGTTCGTAGCGTAGGTGGAGACGGACATCCGGTCCGGCGAGCAGACGGAGTGTGATCATGGCCGAGTACCTCATCTACTTCAACCAGCAGTGGGTGGGCGACCACCCCGAGGAGTGGTACCGCGGTCGCGGCCCTCTCGCCAGGGCGGTCGTCGACGAGATCAAGGCCGCCGGCGCCTACGTCTTCGCCGGCGGTCTGGAGGAGGAGGACGGCCCGGTCTTCAGCGCCGACACGACGAGCGGCGAGCTCATCTTCACCGACGGGCCCTACGTCGAGACCAAGGAGTTCCTCGGCGGCCTGACCATCGTGAACGTGCCCGACGAGGGGACCGCCAGGATGTGGGCCGGAAAGATCGCGGAGGCGTGTGGCTGGCCCCAGGAGGTCCGCCGGTTCAAAGCGTGAAGCTGAGCCCCGGTTCGATCCGCCCCGCGGTCCGGGTCACCGGTCAAGGCCCCGGTCTTGTCTAAACGGGCGGGGTACCCGGCCGATGGGAGCCGTCATCGGACAAAGTGGGGGTGGACCGGGTGGACGGGTGCGCGGTGGAAGCCGGGACGTTGGCGGCGGCGCTGCTGACAGCGGAGGACCAGTTCGTCACCGACGCTGTCGCCGAGCTCGCCGTCGCCGTCGACCTGGAACACCGGGCGGCCGCCCTCGGCGACGAGGTGCTGCTCCGGCGCGCACGTCTGCACCGGGCCGGCATGAGCTTGCGGACCGGCGCGTTCACCGGGGCGGCCCGGGAGATCTACGACGTCCAGCACTGGGCCGCCCTGCACGGCGAGCGTCTGCTGGAGGCCCGCGCCCACGGCCTGTGCGCGCTGGTCCAGCGGCTCGCCGGCGACGCGGCCGCCTCCCTGGAACACTCGCTGAGCGCGGTCGAGTTGCTGGACGACACGGCCACCGAGTTCATGCAGATCTGGTTCCACACCCGGCTGGCCGACGCGCTCGCCGACACCGGCGCCATCGATGCGGCCCGGCCCCGATACCGGCAGGCCGAGGAGATGGCCCGCCGCACCCACCAGTGGGAGCTGCTCAGTGTGCTGCTCAACAACTGGGCACACTACGAGTACGAGGCCGGCGACGTGACCCGGGCGCTGGAGGTCATCGGCCGGATGACCGCCCACGCCGCGGCGCACGGCCTCGAACTCGACCCGCCGACGCTGCACACGGTCGGTGAGATCCAGGCCGCCAACGGCGACTACGCCGACGCCGCGCAGACGATGCTGACCTGCATCGCCCGCTACCAGGCCGGGCATGTGGAGGCGCTCGGTGACCTGGTCTACTACCGGCTGACGCTGGCCCGGGCGCTGCGCGGGCTCGGCGACACCGGCCGGGCCCAGGAGAACCTGGACGCCTGCCGCGAACTGTGCGCCGAACTGGAACTCCACTCGATCCTGATCGAGATCCACGAGGAACAGGCCGACCTGTACGCCGCCCGCGGTGATCACGCGTCGGCGTACACCGAGTTGAAGGCTTTCATCGCCGCCCGGGAGAGCCTCCGGTCACGGGAACGGGAGAGCCAGGCGCAGGCCCGGCAGGCGATGTTCGAGACCACCGAGGCCCGTGAACAGGCCGAACGCTTCCGCGAGCAGGCCCGCCGCGACCCGCTGACCGGGCTGCGCAACCGCCGTTTCGTCGACGAGGAACTGCCCGGACTGCTCGGCCCCGGACTGAGCGTGGCGATCGCTGACATCGACCACTTCAAACAGGTCAACGACCGGCTCTCCCACGAGGTCGGTGACCGGGTACTCGTACAGGTGGCTAAGCTCCTGGAAGTGGGTCTCGCGGCTGCCGTGCCCGGCGGATTCGTCGCACGGCTCGGCGGCGAGGAGTTCCTGCTCGTGCTACCCGCCACCCCGGTCGCCGTCGCGGCGGGTGTGCTCGACGGAATCCGGGAGACCATCGGCGCCCACAGCTGGCAGGACCTCACCGGCGCCCTGCCGGTCACCGTCAGCATCGGCGTGGCCGGGTCGGGCGCCGACCCGCTCACCGGCCAGTCCGGCCTGCTGGCGGCCGCCGACGCCCACCTCTACGCCGCCAAACGTGAGGGCCGCAACCGCGTCGTGGCGGCCCCGGCCAGGGAGATGACGTCAGTAGGCCCAGGGTGAACCGCCCTGCTTCAGGACACGCACGCCGGATTCGGCGGGCGCCGGCCACAGGGTGAGCTGGTACTCCAGGTGGTCCCCGGGGCCGTCCTCGTCGTATTTCGCCGGCCGCTGGTCCGTCGGGGCGTAGGCGACGCGGACCCGGTACCGGCCCGGCGCCACCGTGATCGGCTCCGCGTCCTCCGGCCGCCAGTCTCCGTACACGACGAGACGACCGTGGGGAAGCAGGATGTCGGCTTCGACGACGTGGTCGAACCCGTCGAACGGGGTGTCCGGTGGCGGCGTCTCCCGGATCGTGAGCGTCACCAGCACGTGGTCGAAGCGGGCCGTCTGCACCGCGATGAGGCCACGGCCGGCCGCGAGGCGCCATGACTCGTCGGGGGAGTCGTAGTCGTCGCCGTCGAACATGTCGTCGGACCCGTCCGGCTCCGAGATCATGAACATGAGGTGATCGGCGTAGGGCTCGAATCGATGGATCATCCCGTGATGATGCCCGCCCGTTCGCTGTGCGGTCCGGGATGGTCGGCCGTGTTCTACGGATAGTGGGGCCGGACGAGGTAGGCGACGATGAACATCGTCATCGACGCGACGATGCACAGACTGCAAAGTGCCCACAGAGTCGGCGCATCGCCGAGCTGCCACTGTCCCGCAACGCCCAGGATCGTCGCGATCGTTGTGCTGAAGCCGCCGCCGGCCACCAGAATGGACCTGGTGATGGCGAGTGCCCGATCCGCTTCGTGCGGCGTGGTTTCCCTCTGCTTCCCTACCTCTGACATCTCGATCCTCGGGTTGCTGTGGTGGATGTGGAACAGGCAAAGTGGACGCGGAGCCGGGTGGTGACAGCCGGTGGTTCACTGTCGACACGTCGGCCTGACGTGCGCTTCATCCTGATATGTACGGTTTCTGGCCTGGGGAGAGCTACCATGGGTTCACGTTGGACCACCACGGTGAAGCTCTTGGGTAACTTACTGTGACCTCATCATGGCTGATCGTTGTGGCAATTGCCACAGACGTTTGACGATTGGCATTGCCAGCGACGTTTGCCAACTGGCAGATTGACATGTGGCAGTTCTCCGGCAGTGCTCATGGAGGTGGCAATCATTCCCGGTCACCCAGGACCGTTGGTCCGCCGTCGGCAGCTCGGTGCGGCGTTGCGGCGCCATCGCATCGACGCCGGGCTCAGCCTTGCGCAGGTGGCTGACGAGCTCCTTCTCTCGCCGTCGAAGATCAGTCGGATCGAGACGGCGCAGAGAAGCATCTCGGCGCGCGATGTCCGTGATCTGATGAACCTCTACCGGGTCACCGATCCCGAGGCGCGCGGGGAACTCATGAAACTTGTCGAGGAGAGCCGGGAAACCGCGTGGTGGGCGAGGTACAACCTCGGCCCCGGCTATGAGAGGCTGATCGGCCTCGAAGGCGCCGCGGCGACGATATGTGATTACCAGTTGGGCACCATCCCGGGGCTGCTGCAAACGCCGGAATATGCGGCTGCGGTGGCCGGCGCGTGGACGGACGATCCGGAGATCGTCCGGAGTGCCGTCGAGGTGCGGATGGCGCGGCAGGAGAATCTGAGCGAGCACACGATGCTCAAGGTCGTGGTTGACGAGTCGGCGATCCGCAGGTCGGTGGGCGACCGCCGGATCATGCGTGACCAGATTCGCAAACTGATTGACCTGAACCAGAGGGCCACGCTCGAATTCCAGGTCGTACCGTTCTCTGTCGGCGCTCACCAGGGTTTGATCACCGGCTTCATCGTCCTGCAATTCTCGGACTCCGTTTCGGCCCACCCGACGGCCCGTGTGTCCGACATCGTCTACCATGAGGGCGTCGTCGGTGAAGGCGTCTACATAGAGCAATTCACCGAGGTGCAAGAATACCTTCAGGTGTTCCTCGGGTTGCAGCAGGTTGCGCTTGGCGCGCAGGAAACGACCGCCCTCCTCGAGGGCGTCCTCAGGGATATCTGATCATCGAGTGACGACTGAAAGAGAAATATTCCGATGCAATCCGGCGAAAGCACTGATGGTTTACTCACATGGCGCCGTTCCTCCTTTTGTAACAATGGCGCATGTGTAGAGGTCGCGTTCTTTGAGGGTTCGGTGTTCGTTCGAGACACGAAGGATCCGCAACGCGAACCGATTGCGTACAGTTCGGACGAGTGGCGCGCCTTCATCGCTGGGGTCAAAGGCGGAGAGTTCGATCTCTGAAATTCCGCCAGCTGTCGCAGCGGCAGCAGCCATGCTCAGCCGATAGTCGGGTCATCGCCGTAGGGTGGTAAGCCTCGCGACGTTCGGTTATCCGGCGCAACCAAGTGTGCGGCGCCGGCAATGAGCCAGTGCTGACCGGCATGAGATGCCGTCGCCTTCCGGGATATTACACGTTCGTTGTGGACCCAACTCTGGCAATTGCCACAGGCGTTTGCTGGGCTCACGTTTGTAATATGCCAACGGCGCTCTGTGGGATGGATATCGCCTTACCTGATTGTCTTCTCTAAATGCGATTGATTTGACACCCGGAGGTTCACGGATGAACTCTGAAGAGATCTTTTTCGCGGGGCTTGATTGGCGCCGATCGTCGTACTGTACGAACAGAACCTGCGTGGAGGTGGCCTTGGTGGCCGACACTGTACGAGTCCGGAATTCAGAGGATCGCAGCGAGGTCCTGTGTATCTCGCCGCCCGCCTGGCGTGCCTTCATCGCAGGAGCCAAGAACGGCGAGTTCGACATCGATCAGATGCGGTAGGTCCTGAGGTTGAGCCCAGATCGACCGGCCTCGGTGGCTCAGGAACGTGGAGTCACCAGTAGTGGCTGGGCGATCTGGGCGACGAAACCGGACGGGTCGGAGAGGTCGGCCTGGGCTATTCCGGTGCCCGATGGGGCGATCGTGGTGTGGGCGGCCAGGTGCAGCCATGGGCCCTGCGGCGGGCGAGCCAGCGTCACCGTCAGGGTCGGTGGGATGAACAGCCAGTCGTTGAGCGGGAGCACGGCGGAGACGCCGTTCGTCGAGTCGGCCAGGACGGCCAGATGCTGGATCGGTGACGGAGGCTCCCCGGCCACCAGCGGCAACCGGACCCGGGCCCATAGGCTCACCGGGCCCGGGTCGTTGAACGAACCCTGGACGAAACGCCACTCGATGGCCCGGCCGTAACCCCAGTCGGGGCTCAGGCCGGTGAAGAAGTCCTGGGGCTGCGGGCCGGGCAGCAGGGGAGGTGTGGCGCTGTGGGCGTACTCCTCGGAGATGTTCTTCTGGGTGTTGATCCGCCAGGCGGAGGCGGTGACGGCGAGCCGGTCGCCGGCGAACAGCCGGGCCTCGACCAGCTCGACGCGGCGGCCGGGCCGGGCGATGCGGGCCTCGGTGCGCACCCGGCCCTGCGGGATCGGGCCGAGAAAGTCGACGGTGAGCCGGGCGATCGGCATGTCCGCGTCGGGGCGGGTCAGCTCGATCGCCCGGGCCAGCAGCCCCGACGGCGGGCCGCCGTGCTGCATCCGCTCGTCCCACGGGCTGGTGGTGGCGGTGGTGGACTCGAAGTCGTCCCCGCCCGCCGGCAGGTAGAACGCCTCGGGATCAGTCATGCGTCTCGCTCCGGATCGAGTTGGACGACGTGGCCCGTGCGTGGGGCGGCCTCGCCGTTCAGGACCGTCAGCCAAGTCTCGCGCAGAGCCTCGGGGCCGTGGCCGACCTTGACGTCGACGGCGCTGGTGGCGGTGCCGAGGAAGGTCTGCCATGCCTCCGCGAAGCGCTGGTCCAAGCCGTCGCGTCCCCAGTCCTGGCGGCGTTTGCGCATCTGCACGGGGGCGAAGAAGACCTCGCCGGCCGCGGCGGCGTTGGGCACCTGGGTGGTCAGGCCGACCGCGATGTCGCGGACCAGCAGGTCGCCGAGCCGGTCCCGGAGCCCGGCGCGGGTGGCCGGCGCACCGGACAGGTCCAGGTAGACCGCCGGTGTGCGGGCGACCTGCCCCAGATCGTCGTAGGCGATCACCTCGTCGTAGCAGCCCAGCGATCGTGTGAACGCCACGTTGCCGGGGGAGGTGAGCCCGATCAGGCGCGGGCCGGTGCCGTGCAGCTGGAGTGCGGCGGCGTAGGCGGTCTTGCTCGAAGCGGAGGAGACGAGCAACTGCCCCGCGCCGTAGAAGCCGTTGTCGACGACCTGGTCGGCGAGCATGAACGAGGTGAAGAACAGCGGCCGGAACAGGATCAGCAGGTCCTCGTCGTCCGGCCGGTAGACCGGGTCGGTGGTCGTCGTCCGGCGGGCCCCACCGCGGCGTCAGCCCGCGGGGCTCCGGCGGGAAGAACTCCCTGTAGCGCATGGCGTCGCCGAGCACGGCATACGTCACGTTGTTGGCGGTCAGGCCGACCCGGTCGACGCGGAGCAGAACCTCGCCGTCGCGGAGGTCCGGCGCGTCGCCGCCGGCCAGCGTGGTCTGCCGCAGATCGTCGCGGGCGACGGCGAAGCTCCAGGAACGAGACATGGATCAGACCGTATGTCGCCTGGTCGGAGCCGACAAGTGCACTGCGAGTGCAAATTTTCACCGGATCCGTCAGGTGGCGGATGACGGCGCCGATCTGCCGTGGCGAGTCGTTCGGCCCGGGGTCTGGGAACCCGCTACCGGGCGGCACCGGAACGGGCACTCGACGGGCAACCTGCGACCTGGAATCTCTATCCCATGCCCGGCCGACAAGAGGCCGGACAACAGGGGGAGAGATTTTTGCGACGCGCCAAGCTGCCGATGTTCCTGACAGCTCTGACCGCCGTAATCGCGGGTGCCACCACCGTTCTTGCACCGAACGCCGCAGTCGCGGCCGGCCCGGGTGGTGCCTGCACCACCGACGCCAAACTCGTGCCGTCCTGCGGCGTGATGTGGGGCGGCGCGGCCGGTGGATTCACCAGCAAGCCTCGCGACCTGGAACACAAGAACTGGGAGAAACTGAGCGGCCGGACCGCCACGATCTTCCACACGTACCACAAGGGCGACGAGCCGTTCCCGACCAAGGCCGAGATCGCCATGACCAACGACCCCGCCAAGCCGCGGGTCCTGCTGCTCAACTGGAAGATCGCGTACGGCTCCAACTGGGCCAAGGTCGCCAAGGGCGAGCAGAACAAGCGGATCGACGCGTTCGGTGAGCGCATCAAGGCGTACGGCAAGAAGGTCTTCCTGGTTCTCAACCACGAGCCGGAGAACGATGTCGTGGCCCGCAAGGGTTCCGGCTGGGAGGCCAAGGACTTCGCGGCCATGTACCGCCACACCATCAAGCGCCTGCGTGCCCAGGGTGCCGGCAACGTCGTCAACGTGATGGCGTTCATGGGCAACGAGAAGTGGATGGCGCAGTCCTGGTGGAAGGACCTCTACCCGGGCGACGACGTCGTGGACTGGATCGGCCTGGACTCCTACGTCTCGGTCGAGAAGAACTACTACCACTTCGGCACCTTCGCCGACCTGCTGGACCGCAAGCCCAAGGGCGGCGGCCTCGGCTTCTACGACTGGGCGACCACCAAGCACGCCGGCAAGCCGATCATGGTCGCCGAGTGGGGTGCCTACCACCGCATCGGCAAGACCACCGACAAGTCGGCCGTCTACAACAGCGTCGTGCCGCAGCTGCAGAAGCGCCCCGCGATCAAGGCGATCGTGCACTTCGACACCAAGCGTGACGACCAGGGCAACCGTGACATCAGCATCGACAGCACGCGGGCCGGCCTGGCCGCGTTCAAGAAGCTGGCCGCCAACCCGATCTTCAACGTGAAGCTCGGCTGACCCGCTCCCGCCTCTGAGCCGCCATCCCGACCGGGGTGGCGGCTCAGGCCGTTCCCGTCGCCGAGGCGGTAGCCATCACGATGCGTGGTTTCGCCGACGGGGCGAGCCACTTTCAGGAAGGCGGCGAGGCGCTCGGCCCGCGAGACGCGCCAGGTCCGCTTCGGCGAGGCCGAGGGCTGGAAGAGGTTGATCGATCCTGGCAGACGCGAGGGCACCGCTCGTCTCAGGGAGCGGGTGCGCCGGCCGATGGGCGTGGCCGCAGACCGTCCAGGACCAGGGTCACGACGCCGTCGGCGTCGGCGCGTGAGCCCGGCTCGCCGCAGGCCACGCAGATGCCCTGCAGCGCCATCATCACGGCACCCGTCCCCACGTCGTCGCGGACCGAACCCTGCTCGACACCCGCGGCCAGCAGATCGGTGACGGCCTGACCCAGCTCCCGGCCACCCTCGGCGAGAGTGCCGGAACGCGTGGCCATCAGGGTCGCGAGCGTCTGGGCCAGGCCCTGGTGGGTGTGCAGGTGGGTGACCAGCCCGCGCAGGAACGTGGCCAGCGCCTGCCCCGCCGGGAGGGTGGCCCGCAGCTCGCGGGCCTGGGCGCAGATCGCCGTGAGCTCTTCCCGGTAGACCGCCTCGGCCAATGCCTCGCGGGTGGGAAAGTGACGGTACAGCGTGCCGGTGCCCACGCCGGCGAGCCGGGCGAAGTCGTCGAACCGCATGTCGAAGCAGCCGGCGGCGAACAGCTCGCGGGCCTTGGCGAGCAGTGCGTCGCGGTTGCGCCGGGCATCGGCGCGCAGCGGCTTGCCAGTCATCCGGCGCCTCCTTTGACAAACGGAAACTGTCTCCATATTTTTAGAAGTGGAGACTGTCTCCGATTATAGGGGTGCGGAATGAAGATCCTGATGTTCGGCCGGGGCGTCATCGCCGCCGCGTACGGGTGGGCGCTCAGCCGCGCCGGGCACGACGTCGAGTTCTACGTGCGGCCCGGCCGCGCCGAGCAGTACGGCGACAGCATCGACCTCGACCTGCTCGACGCGCGACGCCGGCCGTGGGGGCGGCGGGTCACCGGCCTGTGGCCGGTGCGCTACCGCGAGACGCTGGAGCCCGGCCACGACTTCGACCTGATCGTGGTGAGCGTCCAGCACTACAACTTCGCCGAGGCCGTGTCGTTCCTGGCGCCACGCGCAGGTGGGGCGACCGTGCTGGTCTTCAACAACCTGTGGGTCGAGCCGCTACCCGCCGTCGAGGCGTTTCCCGCCGGGCAGGTGGCCTGGGGCTTCCCCGGCGCGGGCGGCGGCTTCGGAGACGACGGTGTGCTGCGGGCGGCCCTGCTGCCGGTCGTCTTCTTCGGCACCCACGGGCAGCCGCCGACCGCCCGCGAGCAGGCGGTGCGTGACGTCTTCCGCGGGGCCGGATTCAAGCTGCAGGAGCACGACGACTTCCGGGGATGGCTGGCGATCCACTTCATCCAGAACGCGGGACTGCACACCCAGAGCCTGAAACTGGGATCCCTGTCGGCGCTGGGCGGGAAGCCGCGTCACGTGCGGGAGGCGCTCCTCGCCACCCGCGAGCTGCTGCCGCTGGCCGAGGCGCGTGGCGTCGACCTGCGACGTCATCGCGGGTCGCTGATGCCGTACACCGCGCCGTTGTGGCTGACCGCGCCGGTGATGGCCTGGCTCTTCGGCAGCTTCGGGCCGATGCGTACGGTCGCCGAGGCGCACGCCAATCCGGAGGAGCTGCGCGCGGTGTGCCGTGACACCCTGGCCGAGGCGCGACGCCTCGGTGTGCCCGTGCCGCGACTGGAGGCGGCCGAGCGCTACTTCGCCTGACCCGGCGGGCCGGATATTCGCTTGCCGGGACAATGGCCGGGTGGCAACATGCCGGCCATGATCAAGAGAATCGAGCCCTCCTCGCTCCGGTGAGCGCCGCCATGATCACCCTCTTCGACCACGCCCTGCGTCTGCACCGGCAGGATCCCGGCAGTGCACTGCCGCGCGATGGAGAGCCGTACCCGGACGTCGACACGCAGCCCGCTCCGCATACCGACCCCCGGCTTCGCGGCGCCGACGTAGCCGCTCTCCTCGACAGCCACTTCGCCCGTTCCGACGCTCAGCCGGCCGATCTGGCCGGCGCCTTCCGGGACATCCACGTCCCCATCCACCGCAACGACCACATCACCGCCGCGGCAATGCGCGCCGACCGCGAACGGGTGCGCCGGACCGGCCGCTGGCTGGTCCGGCACGGCACCGACCGGAACGCCGTCACCGTGGGCCTCGGGCTGCTGGCCACCGACTGGAACGGCGGCGACATCCCGCTGATCCAGACCATCGGCCTGCTGTCCGGCCACTTCGGGCCACTGGCCGTGGACGCGCTGAAACGCCGGCGCAACGGCACCGAGGCACTGCTGTGGCTGGCCGACCGGGTCGCCGGATGGGGCCGCGTCTACGTCGTCGAGGAGCTGTGCCGTCGCGGCGGGTCCACCGTCCGGCCCTGGCTGCTGCGGCACGCCTGCGCCGGCGGCGCCCTCGACGGCTACTACGCCGGCGACGTCGCCACCGCGTCCCACCTGCACGAAGCGATCACCGGCAACGACGTCGACGACGCGATGATCGACCAGACCGGCCGGCTCCTGGCCACCATGGCCGACTGCCACGGCATGGGTACGACCCTCGGCGACTACCCACCCGCGGCCATCGTCCTGACCGCGCGCGCCGGACACCTCGCCCGGCAGGCTCCGACCGTGGACCGCTACGTCAACGCCGCGGTCATCGCCGACGAACTGTCCACCAAGCCGCCGGAGCGCACCGGATGCGACCCCGGCCAGCGGGACCGGATCGTCCGGCAGTACCTCGCCGTCATCGAACAGCCCGCCTGGGGCGCCGCGGTCCGCGCCGACCTCGACCGGACCGGTTACTTCGCCGACTGGTTCGCCGACAACGTCGCGACACGACTGGGTCTCACCGCGTTCACCGAAGGTGACAACACATGAGCCATGACTCCGATCAACGCCTCGTCGAGGCCGTACGGGCCGGCGACGCGACAGCCGTGGCGGAGTTCCTGGCCGGCGGCGCGAACCCGGACGTCGCAGCGAGCCGGTTCCAGGGGCCGGTCATCGTCGACGCCGCCCGCGACGGCCGGCTGGACCTCGTACAACTGCTGATGGATGCCGGCGCGTCCATCGGGCCGTCCGGCCATTTCAACGTGACGCCGTTGCGTGTCGCCATGTTGGAGGGACGCGCCGAGGTGGTGCGTCACCTCCTCGCCCACGGTGCCCTCGCGACGGAGACGGTCAAGAGGACCAGCCTGCTGACGGAGGCTGTCTCCTACACCCGGCACCGCCCGGGACCGGCGGCCGTCGACACCCTCCGCGTGCTGCTGGAAGCCGGGGCCACACCGCATCCGGCCGAGGAGGCGCTCCTGATCACCGGCGTCGTCGGGCCGGTGCCACCCGTCGTGCTGCGCCTGCTCCTGGCACACGGCGCGGACCCCGATCAGAAGCGCTCCGACGGCACACCGGCGATCGTCATCGCCGCCCGGCACGGCGACGATGCCGCGGTCGACACCCTCGTCGAAGCCGGCGCCGACGTGAACGCCGGCGACCGGCAGGGCCGGACCGCGCTGATGCACGCGGTCGAACGCAACGAGCGACGGGTCATCGCCACCCTGCTGACCGCCGGCGCCGCCACTGGCACGGTCAGCTCCGACGGCATGACCGCGTTGCAACTGGCCCGCGGCTGGCAGCGCCAGAACGTCCAGTTCATGCTCGGCGAGCGCCAGGTCGGCCTGGACTCCGTGCCGATCGAGCGCACCTTCGTCCGGATCATCCCGGCCGCGGCCCGCCTCGCCGGTGACCCGCCGATGCTCCACCTGCTGGCCAGCGCCATCGACATCGCCCTCGAGGATCTCGGCGACGACGAATGGGACACCCGCACCGGTGTCGACGCCGGCACGGCACGAGCCGTCGCCCTGCGGCTCCGCGACGAGATCACCCCGGCAACCCACGGATCCTGGTACGAGCTGCCGGTCACCGCCGACGAACTCGCCGCCCCGCGCTCGGCGCTCGTCGAACTCGCCTACGGCACGACGCGTGCCATGCCCGACGGCGTCGACAGGTGGGCGCTCACCGACCTGCTGGAGGAACTCGACCGGCAGCTCGGACGCTGAGAGCGTCTCCTGACGGCCGGCAGAGGCGAGCTTGAGGTTCCGGGACGATCGTCAACGGCATGAACGTCACCCGCGTGGAACTCCCGCCGATGCCGCCGACCCGGATCGTCTACCCGTCCCTCGGACGGTCGATCATCGACAGCTCGATCACGGTGGGCCGGACCGTTCTGGTCACCGGGGCCGCACTCGGCATCCTGATCGGCTTCTCCGTGGTCATCGCGCTGGCGCTGACCACGGGAGCCGGTGTGCTGGGATACGACGCGTCGGCGAGCTACTGATCCCCGCCGCCATCGGTAGCGGCCGGCCGTACCACACCACGGCCTCAACGCGGTGTGCCGCCGCCCGGGCCGGGCAGGGTGAACCAGAACAGGCTTCCGCCGGTCGGAGCGTCGGTGACACCGATCCGGCCACCGTGGCGCTCGACGATGCGGCGGCAGATCGCCAGGCCGAGGCCGGTGCCCTGATAGCCGGCGCTGTTCGCGGAACGGTGGAAGGCGTCGAAGACCCGTGGCCGGTCGGCTTCGGGGATGCCGATGCCGTTGTCCGCCACCTCGACGTGTACCTCGCCGCCGATCGTCCGGGCCGACACCCGTAGGCGGGCCGGGGTGCCCGGCGCGGTGTATTTGATCGCGTTGCCGACCAGATTGTCGATCACATGCCGCAGCAGCTCCCGGTCGGCTTCGACGTCGGGCAGAGTGCCGTCGACGGTGACCCGTGCCCGGTTGGCCGTGGTGACCCGGTCGGCTGTCACGTCCGCCACCACCTCGGCGAGGGAGACGGTGGTGGTCCGCAGGTCGGACTGCTCCGAACGGGCGTAGCCGACCAGGTTGTCGAGCAGGCGCTCCATCCGAAGGACGGCCCGTTCCATGACGGCGAGGTCCTCCGCGATCTGGTCGCCGAGATCGTCGTGCAGCATCTGCAGGTGGGCTGCGATCGTGGCCAGCGGTGAACGGAGGTCGTGACTGGTCATGGTCATGAGGCTGCGCAGTTCGGTCTCCTGGCTCGCGGCGCGCCGTCGACCCGTTCCGCGGTGGCGGCTGGCGGCGGAGCGGCCTTCGGTGCACGTGAGCGTGTTCATGTGCTTCTCTCCGGATTCCGAGCTGAGCCCGGGCCGGTCGGCCGCTCAGCGATGACCCCCACTCTGTCCTGCCCGGCCCGCCGGGCACACGATCCCGATGTCCCGCCCGTCCCGGGCAGGTTGCCCGGGCATTCCGGGCGCAGAATCTACACATCCGGGACTAAACAGCCGCCACACTGATGGCATGTGGCTCAGTTTCCTGATTACGTTGCTGGCCGGCTCATCAATGGCCCTGACCATCGGGGTCCAGATTGGCACCCACGCCTTCTGGACGGCTACGGACAATGGTGAAACAGGAATGTCCGAGTATGCGCTCTGGCATTTCTTCAACGCCCTGCCCGCGCTGGGATGGAGTCTTGCGGGTTCCGTGTTGGCGGTTCTACGGCCGCGCAACGCATTGGGTTGGCTGTTCCTCTCGTGGGGACTCCTCCTCGCTCTGCTGAAGTTGGGCAACTACGTGGAGATTGCTCAAACCTTCGACGAGAGCACCGGCTACTACCAAGCCTCCAACGCCCCTGAATGGCAGACAATGCTCGGCCCGCTACTGGATCTCGGCTCGCTCCTGGGTGCGATGACCGTGATCCTGGCCCTCTATCCCGACGGGCGTCTGCCGGCCCGCTGGTGGCGTCTGCCGGTGACGATGGTCAGCCTCGGATATGTTTTGATAGTCGTCTACGAAACGGTTTTCACCGGTGATCGCGACATCGCACCTTTATTGGTGCCGGTGCTCGCCGGCTTTCTGGTCATTCCGGCCACGGTGGTCATCCTCGGCGCGACGATTCACCGGTGGCGGCGAGCCGTCTACCCCTACCGCCAGCAGTTGGCCTGGTACATCGGTTGTGGCCTGGGCCCCCTGGTGCTGCAGTATTCAGTCGGATACTTCGGGGCACGGTACGAGTTCTTTCCCTCGGTGCCCTGGGCCCTGATGGACCCGATGGCCATCCTCCCGATCGGGGTAGCCGTCGGCGTTCTGTGCTACCGCCTGCTGGGAATCCGCTCCGTGATACGACGCGGTCTCGTCTACGCGATGCTGACGATCCTGGTATTCGGCGTCTACTTCAGCGTCACGGCGATTCTCGGGAAGGTGCTGGAAGGCAGCGGGCTCTCCACCGTGCTCGTCGTGGCTGTCATCGCGGTCCTGCTCGCTCCCGCCCGCGACCGGTTGCAGCGCGCCGCCGACCGCATCGTCTACGGCGCACGGAATGATCCCCTCCAGGTGCTGACCGACCTGGGGGAGAGTGTCGCCGGCGGTGGCCGGCTCGGTCTGCTGCCCGCGGCCGTCACCGCGACGGCGGCCGCGGTCCGAGCCGACGGAGCCCAGATCGTCACCCAGGAGGGCGAGGTGCTGGCGACCGTCGGGGAGTTCCCGTCGGCGCGCTACTCATCGTTCCCGCTGCGGTTCGACGGCGAAGCCCTCGGGGAACTCAGGATGACGGATCCGCCCGGAGACGGCGGCTACTCCCGTACCGAACGGCGGCTGATCACCGCACTCGCCGCTCAACTCGCCGTGGTCGTCCGTGCGACGGCGCTCGCGGACTCCCTGAGCTCCGAGCGCTTCCGGGTCGTCACGGCGACCCGGGACGAGCGGGACCGGCTGCGGCGGGACCTGCACGACGGACTGGGGCCGTCACTGGCCGGGATGGGGCTCGGCCTGCAGGCCCTCTCCGGGATGGTCGCCGCCGACAGCCCGGCCGCGACGATGGTGCGCCGGCTGCGGGACGAGACCGACAACGCCGTACGCGACATCCGCCGGATCATCGACGCCCTCCGCCCGACCGCCCTGGACACCGAGGGTCTCGCCCAGGCCGTGCAACGGCACGCCGGAACCCTCGGCCCCGCCCTGCCGGTCGAGGTGAACGCCGCGAGCCTGCCCACCCTCGGCCCCGACGTCGAGGTCACCGCCTACCGGATCATCACCGAGGCCCTGACCAACGTGGCCCGGCACGCCGACGCCCACCATGCCCGGGTCCGGATCAGCGCCGACGAGGCCCTGCACATCGAGGTCACCGACGACGGTCACGGCATCCGTGACCTGACCACCCATTCCGGGGTCGGGCTGACCTCGATGCGCCGCCGGGCCGAGGCACTCGGCGGCGACCTGGCTGTCGAATCCACCACCGGCGGGACCACCGTCTCCGCCACGCTGCCGCTGAGGAGCGAATGATGCCGGTACGGGTCCTGATCGCCGACGACCACCCGATGTTCCGTTACGGGCTGACCGCCGCGATCGGTGCGGCCCCCGAGATCGAGCTGGTCGGTGAGGCGTCCGACGGTGCTGAGCTGCTCACCCTGACCGGCACGACGAAACCCGACGTGGTGATCACCGACCTGGCGATGCCCGGAACCGACGGCGTGACCGCGATCCGCCGGATCCGGGACGACCACCCGGAGGTCGCGGTGCTGGTGCTGACCATGCACGAGGACGACGACGCCCTGTTCGGCGCGATCCGGGCGGGGGCACACGGCTACCTGTTGAAAGGCGCGGACAGCGACGACATCGTACGGGCGGTGCTGACCGTGGCCAGAGGCGACGTCGTCTACGGAACCAGTGTCGCCAAACGGATCATGGACTTCTTCACCGGCGCCCACCGCGACCACGCCACGACGGTGTTCCCGACGCTGACCGGCCGGGAGCGCGAGATCCTGGAACTGGTGGCGGCCGGCCTGAAGAACCACGAGATCGCCCGCCGCCTGGTCCTGTCGGAGAAGACGATCCGCAACAATGTGGCCGCGATCCTGACGAAACTACAGGTCAGCGACCGGGCGGCAGCGGTCGCCCGAGCCCGCGACGCAGGCCTGGGCCATGCCGGGCCACCCGCGCGGTAGAAGGGTGAGGGCTAGCCATGGCGGAGCCGGGGAGTGACGGGTGAACCCAGGACCCTCGCCGCGACCCAGGCGAGGGCGTCGGCAGTACGCGCGGGGGTGTCCGAAGGCTGCATGACGTGGCTCAGCGTCGTCCGGACGAGCAGGTCGATCGCCGCTGTCACCTGGTCCGGTGTCAGGTCCGGGCCGTAGGCCAGCACCCGGTCGGTCAGCATCGCCTTGGCCTGGGTCAGCAGCATGCCGGCCCGGGTGGTCAGCATCGGCAGCAGTTCCATGTCGGCGCCGTGGGTCGCCGACGCTATCGCCCGCAGCAGCACGTTGTCGTCGGCCAGTTCCAGGACCGAGCGGACCGCGTCGTACACCGCCTCGACCAGGTCGTCCGGATGCCGCTCGAACGCCCGGCCGACCGCGGACAGGAACCGGTCCAGCTCGTGCGACACCATCGCGTCGGCCAGTGCGTTCTTGGACCCCAGCTCGTTGTAGACGGTCTGCCGGCTGACACCCACCGACTCGGCCAGGCGGCCCATCGTCACCGCTGACCACCCGGACCGGGCCGTCAACCCGATGGCCGCCTCGATGATCGGCAGCCGATGCTGCCCGCCCGCCACCGGGACCACATCGCTCATGATCGCCAAGTCTAGGGCGCTCCGACGAAGTCGACCTTCTCCCGTACGCCGCAGTCGGGGCAGCACCACCCGTCGGGGATCGCCGTCCACGGTGTGCCGGCCGGGAAACCCTCCCGCGGGTCGCCGCGCCGCTCGTCGTAGACGTAGCCGCAGCCCGGGCACATGCCGCCCGCGACGGCGTCGCCGTGACTGTCGGTGGTGACCGGCCGTGTCACGGTGGTGCGGACGCCGTACCGTGCCAGGATCTGCTCTCGTTTTTTCGGTTGGATGTTGGCCAGTGCCGGGTCGCCGCCGAAGTGGGCGATCACCCGCGGGTCCATCACCCGCCGCCACAGCGGTGGCACCAGGGCGAGCAGGATCATCCCGGCGTATCCGGTCGGCAGCACCGGAGACTGGGGGTAGTCGCGCAGCGTCTGGTAGCGGCGTGTCGGGTTGGCGTGGTGGTCGCTGTGCCGTTGCAGGTGGTAGAGCAGCACGTTCGTGGCGATGTTGTTGGAGTTCCAGCTGTGGCTGGGGTCGACGCGCTCGTACCGCCGGCGGCCGGGCACGCCGACACGCTGCCGCAGCATGCCGTAGTGCTCCATGTAGTTGACGACTTCCAGCAGAGAGAAACCGACAACCGCCTGCACGAACAGGAACGGCAGGATGCCGGGACCCAGCCAGGCGATCATCACCGCCCACAGCACGGCCGACATCAGCCAGGCATTGAGAACATCATTGCCGATGCGGTACGGGTGACGACCGCGCCGTGCATACCGCCTGCGTTCGAGGCGCCACGCCGAGGCCAGGGAGCCGAACACCGTACGGGGCCAGAACCGGTAGAAACTCTCGCCGAGGCGGCTGCTCGCCGGGTCCTCGGGCGTCGCGACGCGCACGTGGTGGCCACGGTTGTGCTCGATGTAGAAGTGGCCGTAGAAGCTCTGCGCCAGCGCGATCTTCGACAGCCAGCGCTCGTGGCTCTCCTTCTTGTGTCCGAGCTCGTGGGCGGTGTTGATGCCGATCCCGCCGATGCAGCCGATCGAGATGGCCAGCCCGTAGCGGTCGGCGGTGGACAGGCCGCCGTGCGCGATGAGCCAGAACGCCGCCGCGAAGCCGAGGTACTGGACGGGCAGGAAGGCGAACGTGATCCAGCGGTAGTAGCGGTCCTTCTCCAACTGTTCGATCACGTCGTCGGGCGGGTTGCTGCGGTCGAGGCCGGTGCACAGGTCGATGGCCGGGACGATCACGAGGATCACGATCGGTCCGATCCAGAACCAGACGCCCCAGCCGGTGGCCGCGTGCAACCCGATCGCCAGGAAGGCCAGGGACGGCACGACCAGGCCGATCAGCCACAGATACCGCTTGCGATCCCGCCACTGCCCGGTGTCTCCGCTCATCGCGCCCTCCCCGGTAGAAGATTTACAAGAATTTAAGACTCGTACATTGCGATTTACAAGACGCTGCCAAATGTAAATCTGGGAGGCGGCGCAGTAGGGTCGGGACGTGGAGTCCTCCGGTGAGATGAGCCCGATCGCCGCAGGCCGTCTGCTGCGTGCCGATCTGCGCCGCGCCCGCGAGCTCGTCGGCCTGACCCAAAGCGAGGTCGCCAAGGCATTGCATTGGTCCTTGTCGAAGGTGACCCGCATCGAGAGCGGCGACGTCGGCATATCCGACGCTGACCTGCGGGCCCTCTGTGTCGTGTTGGAGGTGGGCGTGGCGGCGACGGGGGTACTGGTCCAGCGAGCTCAGGCGTCGCGACGCCGTGGTTGGTGGCACGACGATCGGGCTGCTCTATCACCGGCCCTGCTCACATTGATCGGACTGGAGGCCGATGCCGACGGGTTCGCCGAGTTCTCCTCCGCCGTCGTTCCCGGTCTTTTCCAGACGCCCGAGTACGCCTCGGCCGTGCTGCGCACGTCGTGGGCGGAGGAGGGCAAGCTCGCCAAGCCGTTGGCAATCCGGCTCCGGAGGCAAGCGCAGTTTCACGAACAGCGGGATCCCCCGGATACGTCCGTGGTGCTGGAGGAGGCAACCCTCTACCGGAGTTTCGGTGAACGGGAGGTCATGGCGGACCAGATGAAGCGTCTAGCCGAGCATGCGCGGCGGCCGCATGTAACACTGCGGATACTCCCCTTCGAAGCGAAGACGTATCACGCCGAATCCTTCACAATAATCCGTAGCGAAGTCAGTGGGACCGTGGTTCATAGCGAGGCCCGGCTAGCCGACGTGCTTTTCGAGGAGCCTTCGATGGTCGCGCAGTTCGAGGCGCAGTTCGCCGAATTGTGGGCGGCGGCGCTCGACGCCGACCGGACCGCGCAACTGCTGCACCGGGTGGCGAAGAGCTATGCGGCCGGTGGCAATCCGCGGCCCTGGCTCTGGGACTGATTCCAGAGCGGCTCCATGCTCTCCAGTGCCTCCTCCGCCAGCCCGGCCCGCCACAGCCGGATCGTGGCGGACCACCACGACACCCGGTCGGTGTCCGGTGGGGCCAGCGAGGCGAGCTGTTCGGCCGTTACCAGGGAACCCAGGATGACCAGGTTCGCGGTCCAGGCGGCGCAGACGGCCACGACGTCCGGCGGGGCCGGTTCGTAGCGGTGGTATCTGCCGAAAGCCCTGGTACGGGCGGCGGCCATCAGCGTCCGTACAGCGATGAGAAGGTTTTCTCGCTCCTGGTGTGTGCGTTGGGCGGCCAGGTCGGCCGCGAACTCGATGATGGGCTTGCGCTGGGTCAGCGGCTGATAGGAGAGCAGCGCCCGCAACAGGCTGTCGTCGGGGGCCTCGTGGTAGGCGGGATCGGCCCGATGGTCGGCCAGACGGCGAGCGTAGCTGTCGAGCAGCAGCAACGCTCGTTCGGCGATGAGGAATTCGCCGAAGGTGGCGTGCAGGAACTCGTACGTCCGCCGGGGGTTGTCGCTCTGCTCGTCGACTCGGGAGACGTGGACGAAGAAGAACCCGGCGACGGTCTGGTGTGCCCGCCCGGAAGGTGACTCGAACTCGGGCACCTGGTCGTCGCGGCGGCCGAGGAAGACGTCGAGGTCACGTTCCAGATCGGTCTCGGACACGTGCTGCCGCTGGCGGTTGAACATGCCCAGCGCCGCGATGCTCAGCCGCCAGCGCAGCTCGCTGAGCAGCCGCGGAAGCTGCTCGGGGGCGGGCGGCCGGTCGGGTTTGTCGGCGACCTGCCGGAGGATGAAGTTGTCCAGAAGGGTCTGGTAGAGCGTGGTCGGTGAGACGCTGTCGCCGCTGAGCCGTCGCGCCGCCGGGTCGGCGTGGTAGATCGCCAGGAGAGTGAGCAGCAGCGGCTGGCGGGCCACCTCGCCGTGGCGCAGCACGGTGGTGGTGACCAGGCGGCGGAAACCCGAGGTGGCGAGGTTTGCCCGGTTCCAGGCCGCCGTCCACGTGGCGACCTGCTCGTCGCTGAAATCCTCCAGCTTGATGACCAGCGAGCCGTCCGGGACCCGGGCCCGGTCGACGACGATCGTCCGGGAGGTCACGACCACGGCGACCGGGCGCCCGAGGGCCAGCTCCTCCTGCTGGAAGCGGGTCACGTCGGTGAGGTAGGACGACTGGGTCGTCCCGGTCGCCTGGATCAGCTCGTCGAGCCCGTCGAGGATGACGACACGGGTCAGCGCCTCGCTCTCGTCGGCCAGCTCACCCCAGGTCATCTGCTGCTTGAGGATGTCGCGCAGGGCGCTCTCGATCTGGGACAGCAGGCGGTCGTCGGCGTTGACCCGGCGCAACTGCACCGGCACGACGGTGTACCGCTCGCTCGGCAGCCGCGCGGCGAGGATCTCGCTCAGCAGCGACTTCCCGGCGCCGGGATGACCGAGAACGACCAGCGGCCGCCGCGCCGCGTCGGGATGCGACAGATAGGCGGCGAGAAAACGGTCCAAGCCCTCCTGTACGGGCCGCGCCGCCCACCACGACTCCTGGGACAGGGCGGCGGC
>NZ_JBHSBL010000019.1:589545-659272 GCF_042650585.1 Actinoplanes subglobosus | reverse complement strand
CCGGCGCCGCCGAGGCGATCGCGCTGCGGAACCGCGGCGTGACGAAACCCTCGGCGACGGTGGGGAAACGCAGGCCGGTGGGCAGCGCCGACGATCGCAGCAGCGGCTGGTCGAGCACCGCCGTCGCCGCTCGGGCGAGTTTGCCGCGCACCGACACCCGGCCCGGCCGACGCGGGATCCCGCCGGCGGCCAGGATGTCGTGGAGCTGGCCCATCGCCTCGGAGTTGCGGTCGAGGACTTCGAGCAGCCGGGCGTTGGCGGCGCGCAGCTCCTCCCGGGTGGCGGCGTGCTCGCCGAGCGAGGCCCAGACGAAGAACTCGGTCACGTCGGCGGCTAGGCGCAGGTAGGCGTCGCGGTACAGCTCACGCCAGCGCCGGGTGGTCTTGGCCACCAGTGTGGACGTGTCGAGCCGGAACGTCTTCCAGACCCGGAGGCCCTCGAAGAACGCGACGGCGTTTCCGGCCAGCTCGGCGATCCGGGGCGCGAGCACACCACCCAGGTTCTCCTCGAAGCCGGCGGACGGGCCGGGCAGCGGCAGGTCGGCCCCGGCCAGCCGGGCGATCCACTCCGCCTGCGTGACGATCTCGCCGGGCGTGGCCGCGAGCTGCAGCTTCTCCCGGTCACTGACCTTCAGCGCGGCGAACGACGGCCCGATCGTCTCGTGCAGCGCATCGAAGAACGCCGCCAGGACGATCGTCGTGTGCGCGGCGGTCACCAGCTCGTGCCGGCCGTGCCCATGGGTGCCGTGCAGCCTCGCCGTCGCGGCGCCGGCCAGGTCACGCAGCAGGCGCCCGGCCTCCTGTTTGCCGTCGACCAGGCCCAGCGCGCCGGGCACGACGATCGCGCCGAGCAGGATGCCGGCCCCGGTGATCCGCTCCAGCGCCTCGACCACGGCGGGGGAGTGCCCGCCGAGCAGCTTGAGGGCACCCTCGTATGTCAACGGCGTCGCTCTGGCCACAGTCGAACCCTAAGTGATGGGATCGAATCCGACAGTGGTCGTCAGCAGGCGACGCGGTCCCGTCCGGCGCGCTTGGCCTCGTACAGGCGGGCGTCGGCCCGGGAGAGCAACGCCGGCTGGGTACGGTCGCCGTCATCCGTGCCGGCCACGCCGATGCTGACCGTCACCGGCCGGCCGTGGGTCAGCTCCTGCCACGGATGGGCCCGCACCGCGTCGCGAACGGTGGCGGCGATGACGGCGGCCTCCCGTGTGGACCGGCCGGGCAACGCCAGCAGGAACTCCTCGCCGCCCAGGCGTGCGGCGAAAGCGTCCGGCCCCAGATCGTCGGCCGCGGCCCGGAGCAGTTTCGCCACCTCGATCAGCACGAGGTCGCCCGTCTCGTGGGAGAGCTCGTCGTTCAGGCGCTTGAAGTGGTCGATGTCCAGCAACGCGACGGCGCAGCCCGTACCGCCGGAAAGCAGTGGGGGCAGGTTCTCGTCGACGAAACGCCGGTTGTGCAGGCACGTCAGGGCGTCCCGGCGGGCCTGGTCGCGGAACTCGGTGGCGTCGCGGCGGGCCTCGGCCGTCTCCAGCATGGCCAGCCGGTTCTGGGCCAGCGCCTCCCGCTGCTCGGAGTGCGCCGCCATCTCGGCCGCGACGTATGCCTTGTGGGCTGCCAGGGCCTCGGCGTATTCGCCGCGGGCCGCGTGGAGTTCGGCCTGCTCCTCGTGCACCCGGCCGAGCAGCGCGGACAGGCCCCGGGCCGCGCACATGTCACGGCACTCGTCCAGCGTGCGCTGCGCCTGGTCCACGTCCGCGCGGCCACGCCGGGCCCGCGCCAGCGACAGCAGGTACTCCGGCAGTGCGTCGGCGTCTTCGTGCTCACCGCGCCGGTGCCGTTCGATACAGGCCAGCAGCAGTTCCTCGGCCTCGGCGTACGCCCCGTTGGCGATCTGCACACCCGCGACGGTGTCGAGATCGGCGGGTTCCAGCTCGAAGTCGTACCGGCCGGCGCTCTCCAGCATCCGGGTGACGACGGTATCGGCCCGGTCCGGGTGGCCGGTGGCGCATTCCGTCCACGCCCAGTTGTTCAGAACTCCCACATGCAGGCGCTGCTGACCCAGCCGGATAGCCCACTGCTCGGCCTCGGCGTAGCGCTCGCGGGCGGCGTCCAACGACCCCAGCTGTCCGAGGGCATCGGCGAGTTTCACCCGCGTCCAGATCTGGAGGTACGCGCTACCGGCCCCGTCGAGCAACTCGACGGCGATCACCATGTGATCCAGTGAGGCCGCGTCGTCGCCGGTGTGCCGGTGCACTGTCGACCACAGCGAATGCGCCCGGGCCAGCAGCGGCCGGTCGCCGTGCTCCGTCGCCCACCGGTGCACGACGCGGATGATCCGGTCGGCCTGGGCGACGTCCCCCGACCGCAGCCACAGATGGCCCAGACACAGCCGGGCGCGTGCCGCCAGCAGGGGCTCGCCGAGATCGTGAGCACGGCGCTCCAGGTCGGCGGCGTGGTCGCGCATCGCGACGGTGTCGAAGACGTACGTGTCCTCGAGCTCGGTGATCGCGCCGGCCAGGTCGTCCGCGCCGAGAACCAGCACGCTCACATCGTCCCCTTCCGATCAGGCCTCCTCATCGGCATCCGGCCGGTCCGCCTGAGCGCCCGAAACTGTTGCGCGAGCCATACTGGTACGCCGCGACCGATGGAGCCGCCCGTGACCGACCAGGACGACGTGATCCTCGTGATCCGGCATTCGTGGGCCTCCTTCGAGATGCCGCTGACCGAGTGGATGTCCCGCGAAGGACCCGGCCCGCGCAACGCTGGCCCGGTGTCGGCGCGGTCCCGGTCGACGGGCGAGCCGCTGTCGCTCACCGTGATCCCGGCGGCCTACCGGCACGACCGTGAGTCGCGGGCCCTGATCGCGGCCGGCCGGATGGCGTCACCGTGGCCGGACGGAAGCGGTGAATCCCCGCCGTTCGACGGGCACGTCGCCGACCCGGCCGGGGCCGACCGCCGGATCACGGCACTCCTCGGCGGCGATACGGATTTCGGCGACAACGCGCCCGAGCTGGTACGACGGCTGGCGGCTGGGTCCCGCTGGCCGGAGTTCGGCACGTTCATCGGCCTGGCCGCGGCGGCCGGCCGCACCGAGATCGGCCCGGTGCTGTGCGAGCTCCTCGACTCGTCGCTGCACCCACCGGACCGGCTGCACGTCGTCGACGTGCTCGCCCGGCTGGGGCACGACGAGGCGGGGGACACGTTGTGGCGGCAGCTCAGCCACTTCATCCATGTCGACCGTGACCTCGGCGGCGCGCGCCGCTGCCTTCGGGCCATGGCGGTGACCGGCCGGCGGTGCCGGGCCATGCTTCTGGTGGTCGCGTGGGAGCGCCTGCTGGTGACGGGCGCCGACCGGTGGCCGGCCGAGATCCCGCGGTGGGCCGAGGAGGAGCTGTCGTCGGTGGGGACGCCGGCCGGCTCGTTTCCGCCACGCGTTCAGTGTCAGGGTGTCGGTGATAGTCCGACGGACGATGCATCGGTTGACGATATATTCCGCCGGGCGTAGGGTTCGGTGGTATGCAGGAACCGACCTTTCTCATCCTGGCCGCGCTGGCGGGGGAGCCCCGCCACGGCTACGGCATCGTGCGGACGGTGGCCGATCTCTCCGGTGGTGAGGTGAAGCTGCGGCCCGGGACCCTCTACGGCGCGCTCGACCGGCTCACCGAGCAGGGGCTCATCGAGCCGGACCGGGAGGAGGCGGTCGAGGGGCGTCTGCGCCGCTACTACCGGCTCACCACCGACGGTGCGAGCGCGCTCGGTGCCGAGATCGAGCGGCTCGAGCGGCGGGCTGACGCGGCCCGCGGGCAGTTGCGCCGCCGGCCCGGCATCGTTCCCGGCCTGTCCCGGCTTGCCGGAGGAGTCGCGTGAGCGCGGAGAGTTGGCCGGTCGCCGACGAGCGGCTGGTGCGTACCTATCGGCGGTTGTTGCTGGCGTATTCGGGGCCCTATCGGCGCCGCCATGGCACCGAGATGATCACGACGATGCTGGAGATGGCGGAGCCGGGCCGGTCCCGGCCATCCGCCGGTGAGGCCTGGCATCTCATCCACAGCGGAGTGCGGCAGCGATTCCGGCTTCCGGCCGGCCGGCCGCTCGCCGCGGTGACGGCGGTACTGGTGGCCATGATCCTCGGAGTGTTCGGAGCCGCCGCCGGGAGCTGGGTGGGGCAGGGCACCTTCACTGATCTGCCGTCGAGAGCCGGCGCGGTGGAGATCATGGACACCGCTGTCGCCGACCCGGCGCCGGATGCCGGTCACGTCCGTCTCGACCGTATGGCGGGCCGGGAGGACACCCTCACGCTCAGCGTGCCACCCCGCGATCAGCGTCCGGATGTCACCACCTGGACCGCCGAGGACGCCCGCGCCGGGCTGGTGGCGGCCGGGTGGACGGTCACCGGGTTCACGCTCCACGAGGGGCAGCCGCCGGTCTGCACCACGGACGAGGAGGGGGACCGGTCCTGCCTCTTCGAACCCCGGTATGCGGATCTGACAGCCGAACGTGACGGACTCGTCCTGACCGGACGGGCCGAGGATGCCCTGGGTGGCGAGGCCGGCAAGATGCTGACCGGCGGGATCGTCCTCACCCTGTTCGCTGAGCGCAGCGTCGCTTATCTGCCGCTGACCGTCGCCGGTGGACTGCTCGGCGCGCTGGCCGGGTGGCTGCTGGCCGCGGCTGCCGCCTACCGGATCCGCTGCCTGCCGCCGGGTTCGGGTCTGCTGGTCTCGGCGGCGGCCGGGATGGCGGTGGTGCTCTCGGCCGCGCCGGTGTGGGCGATCGCCCTCAACTCGGTCATGTTCGCCAAGCGCCTGGGCATCGTCGGTCCGGTCCATACTGTGCACTCGATGCTGACGCCCGGCGCCCACCCCGACGGCGCGTCGCCATGGCTGATCCCGGCGCTGGCGCTGGCGTCCGTGATGACGGCCGCGATCGCGATCGGCGTGCTGTTCGGGCGGGCCGTCCGCGACGAGCCACACGGCAGCATCCGACCGGTCTGACCCGGGCGGCGGTGCTCGGAAAGGCTGGTCGGCCCCCCCCCGGGCGGTGGTCAGGTGCGGCCGCGGACCAGGGGGAGGAAGACCTCGTCGACGATCTCGGTCAGGACCTCGTCGGGGACCGAGGGGGTGCCGCGTATCGCGTACTCGGCGCGCAGCAGCATCATCGGGGTGCTCGCGACCCGGGGGTGCGCGGCCGCCGCCGGTGCCTCGCCGCGGGTCACCGCCCGGTCGATCATCGCCTGCCAGGCCAGGTCCATGGTGTCGGCGCCGGAGCGCTCGCGCATGAGGGTGAGCAGCTCCGGTTCGTCGGCGGCGGCGGCGAGCAGGCCGCGCAGGATCGCGCCGTGCGGGGAGGACCAGGTCCGGTTGGCCTGCCGCAGCATCTCCAGGGCGTCGCCGCGCAGTGTTCCGGTGTCGGGGTGGGGCATCGCGGTGTCGGACAGGTGGCGATAGGCGGCGATGCCCAGGGCGGCCCGGTGCGGCCAGCGGCGGTAGATGGTGTTCTTGTTGGTGCCGGCGCGGGCCGCGACCCGGTCCATGGTCATCCCCGCGTAACCGGACTCGCGCAGCTCCTGTGCCGCCGCGTGCAGGATCGCCTGTTCCAGTTCCTCGCCGCGGCGTCTGGTGGTCACGCCTTGCAGGGTACGCCACGTACCTTATAGGGTACGTGGCGTACCTTAACTGCGAGGGGATCACCCGTGCGCGTCTTCGGCATGAACTACGACACCGGCTTCGTCAGCGCCGGATCCACCACCCACGAACCCTTCGACCCCGATGTCGTCCGGAACGACCTGCGGGTCATCCGCGAGGAACTGCACTGCGACGCCGTACGCATCACCGGCGGTGTCCAGGACCGCCTGGAGCTGACCGCCCGCCTCGCCGCCGACGCCGGTCTCGAGGTCTGGTACTGCCCGTTCACCAACGGCCTGGACCGCGAGCAGCTCCTGGCGTTCGTGCTGGACGGCGCCGAGCGTGCCGAACGGCTCCGGCTCGACGGCGCCGATGTCGTCTACCTGACCGGCTCGGAGATCGCCATGTTCACCGACGGGTTCCTGCCCGGCCGCGACCTGACCGAGCGGATGGCGATCTTCACCGACCCGATGCGGATGCGGCAGGCCGTGCCCGCCGCCCGCGCCGCGGTCCGGGACTTCCTCGCCGAGGCCGTCCCCGAGGTGCGCAAACGCTTCGGCGGGCGGATCGGGTACGCGTCGATCCCGCTGGAGGACGTCGACTGGGCGCTGTTCGACATCATCGCCAGCGACGCCGGTTACCGTGACGCGACGAACGCCGCGGCCTTTCCGCAGACCCTGGCGGCCGCCGTCGGCCAGGGCAGACCTTATGCGGCGACCGAGTTCGGCTGCTGCACGTTCCGGGGTGCGGCCGACGTCGCGGGCGGGCCCGAGCCGGTCACCTACGACGAGCACGGCCGGGCCGCGACGCTGACCGCCGAGCTGGAACGCGACGAGCAGGGCCAGGCCCGCTACCTGGTCGACCTGCTCGACGACTACGACGCCGGCGGTGTGGAGGCCGCGTTCGTGTACACGTTCGCCAACCGGCACCTGCCGACCACCGGCGACCCGGAGCGCGACTTCGACCTGGCCGCCCGCGGGATCGTGCGGGTGCTCCCGGACGGCTCCTGGACACCCAAGGCGGCATTCCACACCCTTGCCGAGTACGGCCGGACCCGCGCCGGGAGCCGCTGACTCCTCATGCCCGGCCCGGGCGGGCCGATGCTTCCCTGGTGCCCGAGGTGCTGAGGGAGGCCGGCTTGACCACCGTGTACACAGCCGACAGCGGCCCCGTGACCGTCGACGCCCTGCTGGAGGAGGCTGAGCGGAAGCGGCTGGCCGGCGACTACCGGGCCGGCTGCGAGCTGGCCCGCGCGGCGGCGGACATGGCGGCGTCCGCAGGTGACGACGCCGGCGAGGCGGCCGCTCTGCGCTCGCTGGCCAACCAGCTGATGCGGCTCGGCGGCCAGGAGGAGGCGATCGCGGCCTGCCGGAAGGCGGCGGTGATGCTGGAGGGCCTCGGCGACACCGTCGGGCTCTGCGAGGTCTACACGCTCCAGGCCATCCCGCTGCTGGAGCTCGGCATGCACGACGAGGCGCTGGGTGTGCTGGCCCAGGCCCGGGACATCGCGCAGAGCCTGGGCGATCGGGACCTGCTCTACTGGGTGCACAACCGGACCGGCGTGGTGCACGGCACGATGGGCGACCGTGAGCTGAGCAGCGAGTACCTGATGCTGGCCCTGAGCATGGCCGACGGGATGGACGCCGAGGCCCGGTTCTGCATTCTCAACAACGTCAGCGACAACGCGGTGTACGAGGTGGCCCGGCTCCGCGGCCGCGGCGAGACCGTCGCCGCCGGCACCGTGCTGGCCGGTGCCCTCGGCTACGTGGCCGAGGCGTTGCACCTGGCCCGGGAGGCCCGGCACCCGTTCCGGGAGGCGATCAGCCTCGACAACTTCGGGATGCTGCTGGCGCTCGACGGCGACCTGGACGGCGCGGCCGCTCTGATCGAGGAGTCCCGGCTGATCGCGGTCCGGTCCGGGTACCGCACGCTGGAGTCGGGGGCGCTGCAGCACCAGGCCCGGGTGCGGCTGATGCGCGGTGACCACGCCGAGGCCATCGAGGGCCTGCTGCTGGCGCTGGACCGGGCCCACCAGGCGGGCGAGAAGCCGATGGCGATGGAGATCTTCCGGGAGCTGTCCGAGGCCTACGAGCTGATCGGTGACCACGTCGCGGCCCTCGCCCACTACAAGGACTTCCACGACCTGGAACGTGAGCTGCACAATCAGGTCGCCGCGGCCCGGGCCCGGATGGCCGCGCACCACTTCGAGCTGGACAACGTGCGCCTGGAGGCGGAGAACGCGCGTCTGGAGGCGGAACTGCACCGGGCCCGCAGCGCCGAACTCGCCGCCGACAACCTGCTGTGGCAACGCCAGGCGACCGAGGACGCCCTGACCGGCCTGCCGAACCGGCGCTCGGCCGACGAGCGGCTGCCGAAACTCGTCGCGGCCGGTGGCCCGGTCTGTGTCGCGGTCGCCGATGTCGACCTGTTCAAACAGGTCAACGACCGGTACGGCCACTTCATCGGCGACGAGGTGCTGCGCCGGATCGCGTCGATCCTGTTCGACCGGATCGGCGAGACCGACCTGGTGGCCCGGTTCGGCGGCGAGGAGTTCCTGATCGCGCTGCACGGCTCCGGGATCGAGGACGCGCGCGCCCGGTGCGAGCTGCTGCGGGCGGGTGTGGCGGCCTACCCCTGGGAGACGATCGAGCCGGGACTGGCCGTCACGATCAGTCTCGGACTGGCCGAGACCGCCGGTCCCGCGTCGTTGACGGAGACGCTGAGCGTGGCCGACCGGCGACTGTACGAAGCGAAACGAGCCGGTCGAAACCGGGTGCAAGCCGACTGACCGTTCGGATGGTTATCCCTGTGTCGGTCAACACGTACAGGCCATTCGGCCGTTATTTCCCGTTCGCCGCCCGTAGTTTCGAATGTTGCCGCGTACGGCGACGGCGAACCGAGGGTGGAAATGGAGCGCGCTAGGTGACAGTGACGACCGATCTGCGACTGATCGAGCTGCCCGAGCTGGAGTTCACGACCGAGGCGCCGGCGGTGTTCCGGTCCCCCTCGGTGCCGATCCGCCGCACCCTGATCGACGTCCTCGACGCCACCGTCGCGGCACACCCGGACGCCACGGCGATCGACACCGGCGCGACGACACTCACCTACGCGCGGCTCGCCGCCGACGTGGAGACGCTGCGGGCCACCCTGGCCGGGCACGGCGTCGGCCTCGGCGACCGGGTCGGCATCCGGATCTCCTCCGGTACGGCGGAGCTGTACCTGGCGATCCTGGGTGTGCTGGCCGCCGGCGCGGCGTACGTGCCGGTCGACGCGGACGACCCCGACGAGCGTGCCGAGCTGGTCTGGGCCGAGGCGGGAGTGTGCGCCGTCCTCGGCGACGGGCTGAGCGTTTCGGTGCGGCGTACCCCCGAAGGAAGGACCGGCCGGCCGGGACCCGCCGACGACGCCTGGATCATCTTCACCTCCGGGTCCACCGGCACCCCGAAGGGGGTGGCGGTGCCGCACGGCGCCGCCGCCGCGTTCGTGGACGCCGAGGCGCAGCTGTTCCTCGTCGGCGACGACGTCGCGCCCCTCGGCCCGGCCGACCGGGTCCTGGCCGGCCTGTCGGTGGCCTTCGACGCGTCCTGCGAGGAGATGTGGCTGGCCTGGCGGCACGGCGCCTGCCTGGTTCCGGCCGCCCGATCGCTGGTCCGCAGCGGCGTCGACCTCGGCCCGTGGCTGTCCGAGCAGCGCATCACCGTCGTCTCCACGGTGCCGACACTCGCCGCCCTGTGGCCCGCCGAGGCCCTCGAGGACGTCCGCCTGCTGATCTTCGGTGGCGAGGCGTGCCCGCCCGAGCTGGCCGAGCGCCTCGCCGTCGAGGGCCGTGAGGTGTGGAACACCTACGGGCCGACCGAGGCGACCGTGGTCGCGTGCGCCGCCCGGATGACCGGCGAGGGCCCGGTGCGCATCGGCCTGCCGCTGGACGGCTGGGACCTCGCCGTCGTCGACCCGTCCGGCGAGCCGGTCAGCATGGGCGAGACCGGCGAGCTGGTGATCGGCGGCGTCGGCCTGGCCCGCTACCTCGACGCCGCCAAGGACGCCGAGAAGTTCGCGCCACTGCTGTCCCTCGACTGGGCTCGCGCCTACCGCAGCGGCGACATCGTCCGCGCCGAGCCCGAGGGGCTGCTGTTCCTCGGCCGCGGCGACGAACAGGTCAAACTCGGTGGCCGCCGGATCGAGCTGGGCGAGGTCGACGCCGCCCTGCAGGCGCTGCCCGGTGTCGCCGGCGCGGCCGCCGCGGTCAAGCGCACCGCCGCCGGCAACCAGCTGCTGGTCGGCTACCTGGTCCCGCACGACGCCGACGAGTTCGACGTCCCCTCCGCCACCGCGCGTATCCGCGAGCAGCTTCCGGCCGCCCTCGTCCCGCTGCTGGCGATCGTCGACGCGCTGCCGACCCGTACCTCCGGCAAGGTCGACCGGGCCGCCCTGCCCTGGCCCCTCGCGATCGGCACCGCCGACCCGGACGAGATGACCGACACCGAGGAGTGGCTGGCCGGCGGCTGGGAGCAGATCCTCGGCGTGCGTCCGGGCGACGCCGGCGCCGACTTCTTCAGCAGCGGCGGCAGCAGCCTCAACGCGGCACAGCTCGTGGCCTGGATCCGGCAGAAGCACCCGCAGGTGTCGGTGGCCGACGTCTACCAGAACCCCCGGCTGTCGGAGATGGCGGCGATCCTCGACGGTCTCGGTACCCAGGCCACAGAGCGCCGGGAGGTACGGCCCACGCCGCGCCACACCGGGTTCGTGCAGTTCCTGTTCATGCTGCCGATGCTGGCGCTGGTCGGAATCCGCTGGCTGACGATCCTGGCCGCCGTCGGCAAGGTCGTGTCGCTCGCGCCGACGGTCTCCTGGTGGTGGCTCGGCGCGTCCTGGCTCACCCTGTTCAGCCCGCCCGGGCGCATCCTGCTGTCGGCCGGTGCGGCCCGGCTGCTGCTGCGCGGCGTGGGTCCCGGCGAGTACCCGCGCGGCGGTGGCGTGCACGTGCGGTTGTGGGCGGCCGAACGGTTCGCCGAACTGACCGGCGCCACCGGCATCGGCGGGGCCGGCTGGATGACCACATACGCTCGGCTGCTCGGCGCCCGGATCGCCCGCGACGTCGACCTGCACTCCGCGCCGCCGGTCACCGGCCTGCTCCGGCTCGGTCGCGGCGCCGCGATCGAACCCGAGGTCGACCTGTCCGGCTACTGGGTCGACGGCGACGTCGTCCGCGTCGGCTCGGTCCGGGTCGGCGCCGGCGGCCGGGTCGGGGCCCGCAGCACGCTGATGCCCGGTGCCCGCGTCGGCAAGGGCGCCAAGGTCGCCGCCGGTTCGACCGTCACCGGCACCGTTCCGGGCGGCCAGCGGTGGGCCGGCTCACCGGCCGTCCCCGTGACCGGCAAGGGCGCCACCGTCTGGCCGTCCCAACGTCCCGCCCGGTCCCGGCTGAGCGCCCCCACCTGGGTGGTCGCCTACAGTCTCACCGCCCAGCTGCTGGCCCTGCTGCCGGTGACCGCGGCACTGCCGGCACTCGCCCTGGCCACGTGGCTGCTCGCCGGTGGGATCACCCCGGCCACCGTCCTCCTCGCAGTCCCGGCCGCCGCTGCCGCGTACCTCCTCGGTTATGCCCTGCTCGTCCTGGTGTCCGTCCGGCTGCTCAGCATCGGCCTGAAGACCGGCTTCCACCCCGTGCAGGGGCGGGTGGCGTGGCAGGTCTGGACGACCGAGCACCTGATGGGCATGGCCCGGGTCGCGCTGTTCCCGATCTACTCCAGCCTGTTCACACCGGTGTGGCTGCGGCTGCTCGGCGCCAAGGTCGGCCGCGGGGTGGAGATCTCCACCGTGCTCGCCGTCCCGTCGATGACGACCGTCGATGACGGGGCATTCCTGGCCGACGACACGATGGTCGCCACGTACGAGCTCGACCGGGGCTGGCTGCGGGTCGCTCCCGCCAAGATCGGCAAGCAGGCCTTCCTCGGCAACTCCGGAATGACCGCCCCCGGCCGGTCGGTGCCCAAGCGCGGCCTGGTCGGCGTGCTGTCGTCGGCACCGCACAAGGCGAAGAAGGGGTCGTCGTGGCTCGGTGCCCCGCCGATGCCGCTGCGCCGCGTCGTCGAGACCGCCGACACCCGCCGCACCTTCGACCCGCCGGCCCGCCTCAAGGTGGCCCGCGCCGTCGTCGAACTGTGCCGCATCGTCCCGGTGATCTTCGCCGGTGCGCTGGCCGTCCTCGCGCTGGCCGCGCTGACCCTGATCTGGGACGTCGCCGGCGGCTGGGCGGCCGCGCCCGCCGCCGGGCCGGTGCTGTTCGCCGCCGCGATCTCCGGCGCGCTCCTCGCCACCCTCGCGAAATGGCTGCTCGTCGGCCGGTTCCGGACCGGGGAACGGGCGCTGTGGACGTCGTTCGTGTGGCGTAACGAACTCGCCGACACGTTCGTCGAGGTGCTCGCCGCGCCCTGGATGTTCCGGCTCGCCGCCGGCACGCCGTTGCTCAACGTGTGGCTGCGGACGCTCGGCGTCAAGATCGGCCGCGGGGTGTGGCTGGAGACGCTGTGGCTTCCCGAGTTCGATCTCGTGCGTCTCGGCGACGGGGCCACCGTCAACCGGGGGTGCGTGGTGCAGACCCACCTGTTCCATGATCGGATCATGAGCATGGACGAGGTCACTCTGGGCGCGGGCGCGACGCTCGGCCCGCACGGGATCGTGCTGCCCGGCGCCAGCATCGGCGCCCGTACCACCGTGGGTCCCGGCTCGCTCGTCACCCGCGGCGACGCGGTCCCCGACGACAGCCGCTGGCTCGGCAACCCGGTCGCGACCTGGCCCGCGGCGGCCTCCCGCCGGGTATGACCCCGGCCTCCATCCCTCTCGGCGCCGCGCCGGGTGCCGAACGCTCCACCGACCCCTACCTGCCGGAACACGGCAACGGCGGCTACCGGGTGCTGCACTACGACATCGAGATCGACTACCGGGTCGTGTCGAACCGGCTCACCGGCAAGGCGGTCGTCACCGGGCGGGCCGTCCAGCCGCTCACCCGATTCACCCTCGACCTGGCCCGGCTCGGCGTGCGCGGCGTGCGGGTCGACGGGCGGCCGGCGAAATTCGAGCATCGTGGCGGCAAACTGCGGATCAAACCCGACCGCCCGATCGGCTACGGGGCGACCTTCAAGACCGAGATACGGTACGGGGGAAAGCCCGGTCCCGTCTCGGGCCGGTGGGGTGACATCGGCTGGGACGAGCTCAGTGACGGAGTCCTGGTCGCCAGCCAGCCGAACGGGGCGTCGTCGTGGTTCCCGTGCAACGACCGGACCGATGACAAGGCGTCGTTCCTGATCACGTTCACCGCCGCGTCGTCGTACACCGTGCTGGTCACCGGCGACCTGGTGGCACGTCGTCGTGGGGCCGGCACCACCACGTGGGTGTACGAGCGGGAGGAACCGACCGCGCCGTACCTGATGAGCGTGCAGATCGGCCGCTACGAGATGGTCGAACTGGCCCGCGGGGGAGTGCCGCAGCGGGCCGCGATCACCCCACGGGTGCGGGCCGCGTTCCGGCACGACTTCGGCCGGCACGGCGAGATCATGACGGCTATGCAGCGCCTGTTCGGGCCCTACCCGTTCCGGGAGTACGTCGTCGTGGTCACCGACGACGACCTCGACGACCCGATCGAAGCGCAGGGCATGGCGGTCTTCGGGCGCAACCACGTCGACGGGCGACGCACCCACGAACGGCTCGTCGTCCACGAACTTGCCCACCAGTGGTTCGGCAACAGTCTCACGGTCGCTGACTGGCGGCACATCTGGCTCAACGAGGGCTTTGCGACGTACGCCGAATGGTTGTGGTCGGAAGACTCCGGCGGCCCGTCGGCGAACGCCCACGCCGCCGGATGGCACGCCTGGGTCGCGGCGCAGCCGGCCCGGTTCGCCATCGCCGACCCGGGCGTGGACCGGATGTTCGACCCGCTCGTCTACAAGCGGGGGGCGCTGACCGTGCACGCGCTGCGGGCCGAGGTGGGGGAGCAGGCGTTCTTCGCGCTGCTGCGCTCGTGGGTGGCCGAGCACCGGCATCGGACCGTGACGACGGCCCAGTTCCGGGAGCACGCCGCCCGTCACACGCCGAAGTCCCTCGACGCCCTGTTCGCGGCGTGGCTCGACCGGCCCGCCTTGCCGGCGTTGCCCCGCGTCATGTGAACCGGGTATCCGGCGGGAACCGGGTGTGCGAAGGCACGGCTCGCGGCCCGTCCAAAGGCCGCTGAGTTGCGCCAGCCTTGGGAATCCAGGCCTGGCCCTGGCCATCGGTCGCTCTCTCGACCAGCTCCCGGAGGTGCGTGGCGAACGCTGCGTCACCAATCTTCTCGGCGGCGCCAAGGCTGATCTCGAGCACGATGACGGCTTGTTCCTCGAGCACCCCGATCTGCCGGGACCGATGATCGACAGTGGAGGTCGACCGGGGTCGGTGGGTCCGGGCGCCCGTCACGTTCCTGGCATCATGCTCACCCATGAATGATCAGGGCCGGTTTCGTGATGCGGCGCTCGCGGCGGGATTCCCGGACGACGAGGTCGACAGGTTCCTCGGGCGGCTCCGCCTGTCGATCCGCCTGACAGCGGGCGCCGACGGTGTTCCCGCCGGACATGCCGGCGGGACGCCCCGGCTGCCGGTGGACGAGGGGTTGCCGTTCGTCTTATCGGTCGACTGCGCGGCGGTGCCCCGGATCGAGGGCCTGCCGGCGGCGGGTTCGCTGCTGTTCTACCTGGATCATGAGAAGGACCTCCTGGCCGCGGCCGAGGGCGATCAGTCGTACGCGCGAGTGGTGTACGTGCCGTCCGGGGTCGAGATCGACGACCCGGTGAGCTCCCTCAGGGCCACGATCGTCGCGGACCTGGCCGATGATCACCAGGACGACGAGGACGAGGACGAGGGTGACGAACTCCTCGCCCTGGCCGGCGAGTTCTGGCCGTCCGGCGGGGGATTCCCCACCGCATACATCGGCGGTCACGTCGACGACCAAGTGCTCACGAGCATCGCCGAGCAGACGCTCGCCGGCCGGGAGAAGGCCGGCGAGATCACCGTGCCGATATCCGGCTGGTACTCGGCCGTGGCCCGGGAGAAGCAGCGCCTGGCGGGGGAGTGGCTGACCCTGGCCGCATTTCCCACCGACGACGAGTTCTACTCCGGCAGTTTCGTGATCCGCTACGACGACCTGGCAGCCGGCCGATTCGACAAGGCGTTGTCCGTGACCACCTTCAGCGAGTAGGACGTGCCGGTGGCGCCCGGGCCGGCGCCACCAGCACGTGTCGTCAGGCCGGTTCGATCCAGATGTTGCGGTACTGGACCTTGTTGCCGTGGTCCTGCAGACGGATCGCGCCGGTGGACGGGCCCTCGGGGATGTTGCCGCCGGTTCCGGCCGGGATCTCGATGTCGTCGTGGACGGTTCGGCCGTTCCAGACGACCGTGATCCGGGCGTTCGCCGTCTTGGCGCCGCTGCTGTCGTAGCGGGCGGCCCGGAACGTGATGTCGTAGGTCTGCCACGTCTCCGGTGCGGTGGCCGCGTTCACGTCGGGTGCCTTGACCGTGTAGATCGCCCCGGCCTCGTTGTCGGCGAGAGTGGTGTCCCCGAACGAGTCGAGGATCTGCAGCTCGTAGCGTTCCTGCTGGTAGACGCCACTGTTGCCGCGGTTCTGCCCGGTCACGTCGTCGGGCAGCAGCGGCACCTTGAACTCGACGTGCAGCTGGTAGTCCCCGTACGCGTCCTTGGTCCGCAGGTCACCGCAGCAGACCTCGGTGGCGCCGCCGGTGATCAGCGGCCACTGCGCGCGGCGGCCGTCGGTGTGCAGCCAGTTGTCCAGGTCCCTACCGTCGAAGAGGGTGATCCGCCGGCCGGGTTCGCGGACGCTGATCAGGTCGAGGTTGACGTGCCCGGTGTCCAGGGCGTCGACCCGGTAGGTGATGGTGTTGGCGCCCTTGCGCAGGTTGACCGTTTCGGTGACGGTCGCCCACTCCTCCCAGGTGACGGTGCTGGGCAGCGCCACCTGTTTGATCTTGCGGCCGTTGACGTGCAGGCTGACCGTCTTGGTGCCGCTGAACGGGTTGGGCCCGTTGGAGTAGCGCAGCCCCACCGTGTGATCGCCGCTGCGATCGGCGTTGACGTGGATGGTGGTGGAGGCGTTGAGGCTGCCGAACCCGGCGGCGAACCCGATGCCGGAGAAGCCGCGGTGGTCGGTGGCCAGGCCGGCCGTGCCCTCCCGGTAGCCTTCCTCGGCCTCGTAGTACACCGGCTGTGGCTGTTTACCGGGCAGCTCGTTCATGGTGTACCAGGCTTCGGTGCTCCACAGTGTCTCGCCGTCGCGGCTGGCGAACGGCCGCGGCGAGCGCAGGTGCACGATCCGGTCGCGGCGCAGCCCGGGGACGGTCAGGGTGACGGTCCTGCGGTCGGCGGAGACCTTGGCCGCGGTGACGGTCAGGGCCTCGGTGTCGACCTGCGGCCCGCCGTACTGCGCGGTCGCCGCATACCGCCACTGCTCCAGCTGGTACGCGGTGGGCAGCTTGGCGATGGTCGTGTCGGACAGCGGCTCGGTGTAATCGATCTTGAAGCCGTCCGCGGTGGCCTTCATGGTTTTCATGTCGAAGACGGTGGTGCCGTTCGGGGTGAGTTTCTGCAGGCCGAACCGGAGTTTGCCGTCCTGCCCCCAGTTGCCGTCGGCGCCCAGCCCACCGACGTAGATCGCCCCGTCCGGTCCGATCGACACCCGGTTGACGCCGGCCTCCAGGCCCTGCGTGTGCCGGAACACCGCGCCCTGCTCGACACCGTCGACCGTCTCGATCGCCGCCCGCTGCAGACCGCCGTAGGTGACATCACCGATCAGGAACTGGCCACGGTACGGACCGGAGTCCAGCAGCACGGGCGTGCTGGGCGAGTTGCCGATCTGGTTCTGCGGCAGCCACAACACCGGCCGTGTGACCGGCTGCGCGTCGAACGTACCGTCGGGATTGGTGTAGTGGTTGTAGAAGGCCTTGTCCTTGATCTTGATCAGTTTCGACGAGGGCAGCCAGCCGCCCTGGTTGTCGGTCACGTAGATCGATCCGTCCGGGCCCCAGCCGATGCCGTTCGGGGTGCGCAGGCCCCCGGCCACCGTGGTGACCTGGCCGCTCCTGCGGTTGACCACGATGTGCGTGCCACGGCCGCCGACCGGCTGCGGGTCGGTGGTGGCGCCGCCGTAGTTGATCGACACGGAGAGGTTGAGGTGGAAGTTCCCGTCCCGGTAGAGCAGGCCGAACGCGAACTCGTGGAAGTTCCCGCCGAACGGCCACACCGCGACGGTGCGCCGGGTGTCGAGCACCTGGTCGCCGTCGGTGTCACGCAGCTCGGTGAGCTCGTGTTTCTGTGACACGTAGACCATGCCGTCGACGACGGCCACACCCATCGGCTCCTTGAGCCCGTTCGCGATCTCCCGGTAGGTGACGCTGCCCGGCCCGGTCTTCCCGGTCACGTCGGAGACGAGGTAGACCTTGCCCTCGACCTTGTCGGTGCCACCCCAGGTGGTGATCACCATCTTCTTGTCGGGCCGCCAGGCGATACCGGTGACCTGGGGTTCGAAGCCCGGCGGCCGCAGGTCGGTGAGCGTGTATCCGGGGTTGACCGAGGCCAGCGGCAGCCCGTCACCGGGCGTGTCGGTGCCGGAGACGCACTCCTTGCGGCCCGGGGCGGTCACCCGGACCACGCCGGCGTCGGTGCTCAGCGCGCTCGTCGGCACGATCGTGAAGTCGCCGGCGCCGGGTGGCTTCCAGGCCAGCCGCAGTTCCTGGCCGCCCTCGCGTTCGAAGTGCTCGACGCGCAGCGGGTGCAGGCCGGCGGCCAGGTCGACGGTGCCGTCCTTGGGCACGTTGCCGTGCAGCCCGTCGTGGTCGATGACCAGTTGGTCGCCGATCCACAGTTTCGAGCCGTCGTCGCTGGTCAGCCGGAACGTGTAGGTCCCGGCCGCGGTGGTGGTGAGGTTGGTGATCGCGTGGGTGACGAAGTTCGACTGCAGACCGAACTGCTCGTCGGTCGACCAGTCGATGGTGGGCATCAGTTTGTCCACGTTGGGCGTCTGCCCCGGCTTGAGCTCACAGACCCGGTTGAGTGGCACCCCGATGTCGAACGTCCGGAGGGTCACCCCCGGTTCCTGCGGCGGCGGATCGACGGCGAACGCCGCCAGCGGTGCCGCGGTGACGGTGACGGCGGCTGAAATCAGAAGGGCGACCACGGACAGGCGTCTCATCTGCGCTCCCCGGTTACGGGTGAGATTCAAGGTTGTGAACATCCTGATCTAGTTCTATCGAGACGTCCAGATCTTTCAATGCGCAGATGCCAAACTTTTCAACGCCGGAACCAAAAGCTCGTCAGGCGGGCCGGGCGTGGGTGACCAGCGGATTCAACAAACTCCGAACGATCGCCGCACGCCCCGGCCGCAGAGTCTCCCCATCGATGACGCGAAAGGGGCGGGCATGAGAAGTGTGTTCCTGGGGATGGCCGGGTTCCTCGGCCGGATCGACGGTGAGACCCGGTGCGCGTTCTGGGTGCGGGAGCCGGTGGAGCACGGATTCGATCCGGATCTGCTGATCGACGTCGACCTCGGGTGCTGCCCGTCGGCCGCCGTGGCCAAGGAGATCAGCTGGGCCGACGTGCAGGTGGACGATTGTTTCACCGGGCCGGACGGGGTCATCGGCGGCACCACCCTCGGCCCGCGATGGCCCGAGCTGACGCTGGCCGGCGCGGTCTATCTGGAGCGCTCCTACCTCGCCTCGCTGCCGGACCGGGTGCGCCCGTCGTGCCCGCCGCCCGGGGTGCTCGCCCACGACTACGAGTGCGCGACGGTCGTGTACTGGCCGGACACGGTGGACCCGCGGGCCGGGAACCGGTACACCGGGCACCACGCCGAGATCGTCGACGAACGCGGCCCCCTCGCCGAGGTCGACGTGTACCCGCCGGGACGGGCCCGGCATCCCGATGCCACTCCGGTCCGGATGTGGATCGACCTGGCCTCGGCCGACCAGTGCGACGCCGGCCCCGGCGCCCTCACCACGATCGGCGTCGCCGGCGGGCCGAAGAGCGGTGCGTTGTTCCTCGTCGGCGGCCCGGTTGCCGGCCGGCCTGGGCCCGGTGATCAACCATCGGCCGATGCAAGCCGCTCACCCGTCGAACGGGGACTGAGACAGCCGGGTGCGGACGGCGTCGGCGCGGGGGTGGTCCAGGGCGGTCAGGATGGTCAGGGCCGCCTGCCAGGCGGTGCGGGCCGCGGCCTGGTCGCCGGCGGTTCGGCGGGTGTCGCCCAGGTTGATCAGGGCGTTCGCCTCGCCGTCGCGGTGACCGACCTCCCGGAAGACACCGATCGCCTCCTGGAAGTAGGCGGCCGCCCGCTGGTGCTCGCCGAGCCGGTCGTGGACGTACCCCATGGTGTCCAGGGTGTTCGCCTCGTCGTAGCGGGAACCGGTCCGGCGGCAGAGCGCCAGGGCCTCCCGGGTGTGCGCGAGCGCCCGCTGATGATCGCCGGACTCGCTGAGCCGCCAGCCGATGTTGTTCAGCGCCCGCGCCTCACCGACCGGGTGCCCGGCGACCCGGAACGCGTCGAGGGCGTGCCGGTCGTGCCGTAACGCCCGGTGGTGATCGCTCTGCTGCTCATGGACCCACGCCACGCCGAGATGGGTGTGCGCCAGCCCGGCCGGGTCACCGAGCCCGTCGAAGAGTGTCAGGGCGGTACGGAGACGGGCGTGTGCCTCGTCGTGACGGCCGAGCCGGGCCAGCGCGCGGGCGAGGATGCGCTGGGCGTACCCCTCGGCGGGCTGATCGTCCGTGCGATGGGCGGCGTCCGCGGCGATGGCGAAGACCCGGGCCTGGTCGCTCCAGCGGCCGGTGCGGTTGAGGAAGTCGGTGAGCGTCCAGGCCAGCCGCCACGCGTCGCCGTCGAGGCCGGTACGGGCGGCGTGCTCGATCAGGGTGAGCAGCACCGGATACTCGCCCGCGATCCACGACCGGGCCAGTTCGAGGTCCGGGAAGCCGCTCGTCACCACCCGGGCCGGGAGCGGGCCGAGCCGGATCGGGTCGCGCTGCGGGTCGAGACACATCGCCGCCGCGTGCGCGGTGTGCAGGTAGTGCGCGATCATCCGGTCCCGGGCGGTCGCACGGTCGGCGGCCGAACCCGGATCGAGGCGGGCGAGTTCGGCGGTGTACAGCCGGGACAGGTCGTGCAGCGCATACCGGGCGGGCACCGGTTCGCCGACCATGTTGACGTCGGCCAGCCCGGCCAGCCGCGACGCGGTCACCGGGGCGGGCCACCCGGTCAGGCTGGCCACGGCCGGGACCGCCACATCCGGACCAGGATGCAGCCCGAGCAGGCTGAAGAGCCGGGCGCCGCCGGGGTCCAGCCGCTGATAGGACCAGGACAGCGCCGCCCGTACGTCACTGTGCGGGTCCCCGGCGGTGAGCGCGTCGAGCCCGGAGCCGGTCTCGGCGAGTTCCCGGCTCAGGGCCCGCAACGCGAACGACGGGTGGGTCGCGGCCCGGGCGGCGACCACCGACAACGCCAGCGGCAGTCCCGCGCAGCGGCCGATGATCTCGTCGACGGCACCCGCCTCGGCCGCCACCCGGTCCTCACCGAGGTGCTTGACCAGCAGTTGCCGGGCCTCCGCGGCGGGCAGCCGGTCCAGCGGGAGCGGCACCGCACCCTCGGCGGCGACCAAGCCGGTGAGCTGGTTGCGACTGGTCACCAGCACCAGACAGCCGGGCGCGCCGGGCAGCAGCGGCCGCACCTGCGCCACGTCGCGGGCGTTGTCCAGCAGCACCAGCATGCGCCGGTCCGCGACGACGCTGCGGAACAGGCCGATCTGCGCGTCGGTGCTCGCCGGGATCCGGGCCGGCGGCACACCGAGCGCGTCGAGGAACCCGCGGACCGCCTCGGCGGTGGCGACGGCGATGCCGCCGGGGTCGAAGCCGCGCAGGTCGAGGTGGATCTGCCCGTCGGGGAAGCGTTCGGCCACCGCATGTGCCCAGCGCACCGCCAGGGCCGTCTTGCCGACACCCGCCGCGCCGACCACGGTCGCGATCACCGTTGTGGTGGACTCCGCCGACAGCAGACGGTCGAGGGCGGCGAGCTCGCGTGACCGGCCGGCGAACAGCCGCGCGGGTGTCGGCAGCTGCCGCGGCACGACCTGCCGTGGGGTGTGGGGCGCCGGGATGTCCGGTGCTTCGAGGCCGGAGCCGAGGATGCGGCGGTGCAGCCGTTGGACGGGCAGGCTCGGGTCGGTGCCCAGTTCGTCGGCGAGCCGGGTGCGCAGTGTCGCGTAATGATGCAGCGCCTCCGCCGACCGGCCGCTGCGGTAGAGCGCGAGCATGAGGACACCGGCGAGGCGCTCGTCCAGCGGGTGGGCGGCGGCACCGGCGGTCAGCGCGGGAAGGATCTCGCGGTGCGTGCCGCGGGTCAGCGCCAGCTCGAAATGCTCCAGCTGGGCGGCCCGGCGCTCGCCGTCGAGGGCCTGCCGGGCGGTGGCCAGCCAGGGTGTGTCCAGATCGGCGAACGCCTCGCCCTGCCACAGCCCGAGGGCCTGCCGGAACAGGCCGTCGGCGGTCTGCGGGTCGCCGGCGGCGCGGGCCTGCTCCACCAGGTGGCGGAAGCGGTGGAGATCGACGTCGTGCGGATCGACGGTGAGGACGTAGCCCCCGGACCGGCGGGTGATGTGGACGTCGCCGACCTGGGCGAGGACCTGCCGGAGCCGTGACAGGTAACCGGACAGGGTCTGCCGGGCCCGCTGCGGCGGCCGGTCCGTCCACACGCGGTCGATGAGGGCGTCGGCCGGCAGCGGCCGGTTCGCCTCCAGCAGCAACATGGCCAGCACACACCGCTGACGGGCGTGACCGATGTCCACTGGCCGGCCGCCGACGTGCATCTCGACGTCGCCCAGCACCCTGAAACGCACCGTGACGCAGCTCCAATCTCGGTGAGATCGTTCCTGCGCACTATGCCTATACCGGCACGTTCTGGCCACCGACTATCGGATCGGCGGCACCGGCTTGACTCCGGCGGGCTGACCGGGTCAGCAGGCGGCGGGAACGGCTCCGGCGGCGATGGACCGCAGCGCGAGCAGCGCGTCGTCGAGGGCGGCGACCCGGACCGTGGTCAGGCCGGACGGCGGGCTGCGTCGCGCCTCCGCGCAGTTGTCGGCCGGGACCAGGAAGAACGTGGCCCCGGCGGCCCGGGCACCGTGCAGCTTCTGCGTGATGCCGCCGATCGGGCCGACCGCGCCGTCCGGGCCGATCACGCCGGTGCCGGCGATCAGGTGACCGCCGGTGAGGTCGGCCGGTGTGAGTTTGTCGATGATGCCGAGCGTGATCATGAGCCCGGCGCTCGGGCCGCCGATCTCCTTCACGTCGACACCCACCACGACCCCGGCCGGGTTGCCGAGTTCGGCCAGCGCGGTGGTGATCGCCGTGTTCTCCGACTCCTCGAACGCCGTCTGATTCGACTCGATCACCTGCTCCTCGCTGCGGCCGTCGGTGAAGACCGCCTCGCGGGGGATCAGCGCGTTCGTGTCGTCGAGCCAGGTCCGCAGCGCGCCGGCCGCGTCGACGTCGCCGACCTCCACCGTGGTGAGCAGCAGTTTCCCGGCCGACACCGACGTCGGTGCTCCGGTCACCGTGATCACCTCGGAGCCCAGCACGTCGACGGTCGGGCCCGGCTGCTGGATCAGGTACGGCAGGGGCGCGAACCAGACTCCGGCCGCGAGCAGGACCGTGACCAGCGCACCGGCGGCTACCAGGGAACCCCGTGACTTCACCGGCGTACCCTATCGGGCGTCCCGGACACGTTCACGACCTATGGGCGTCGCCGGGCCGGCCACTACCCGGCCCACGCCCTCGCCGCCTGAGCCGGGCGGCCGCGTCACCGGCGGCGGCCCGTGTCATCGGCACCAGCGGGCTCGACGCCATCAGGGTCAGATCCTCCCGCCATGAGGTGGCACCGTCGAGGAAACGCAGCACCCGCTCCGGGGGATTACGGTCGAACAGCCGGCCGAAGAACGCGACACCGTCGGTCAGGCCACGATCCAGGGCCCGCAGCTGCACCGCGTCCATCCAGCGGTGCCGTGCCGGATAGGCCGGACCGGGCAGCGGCGGACGGCCCGCGGCGATCTCGGCCGCGATCCGCCCCGCCTGCCGGGCCATCGCGGTGAACGTGAAACCCGTCGACGGCCGCGTCGCGCCGCCGGCGGTGCCCAGGCGCACCACCCGGGGCGACGGGCGCGCCTCGAACACGCCGTCGGTCATCGGGATCACCCCGTTCTCCACCTCACGCACCCGCACCGTGGCCTCGTCGATGCCCAGCAGGCGCAGATAGCCGCGCAACGCCGTGTCGTACTCGTCGCCGGACAGCACCGCGGGGGAGAACTCGGTGTACTCGACCAGCGCGAACCGGTCACTGACCGGGAGGACATAGCCGAACGACACCCCGCGGGCCGGTTGCGGGGTCCGGAAGTCCATTAGGACCGCGCGCCGCGGATCGAACAGCGGCCCGTCGGCCTCCAGCCACCAACCCCGGAAATGCTGGAGCCAATCGGTACGGCCGGGACGCGCCGGCGGCCGCGGCCGGGAGTCGAGCACCCAGCCGGCACGAACGAGCGGCGAACCGTCCGCACTCCGCACGGTGACGTGCGAGCCGTCGTCGTCCAGTCGCGCCGCCGCCGCGGTGATCCGGGTCGCGCCGAGACGCTGCTCGGCCGCCCCGGCCAGCTCGTACAGGGGAGCGGACCGCAGCATCGCGTACCGCAGCGGGTGCAGTGGCAGGGTCCGGTGCCCGGCCGGCGTGATCACGTCGACGGCGTCCCAGCTCGCACTGAGCAGCGGGTCCAGGAACGAGCCCGGGGTACCCCAGAACGCCCAGGTGCGGTCCTGGCCCCTCTTGTGAACCGGGTCGACGATCGCCACCCGTACCCCGGAGAGGTCTTGGCGGTCGAGGGCGGCGAGCACCAGCGACGCCGCGCCGCCGCCGCCGACCAGGGCCAGATCGACGGTCGCGGGCGGGGACATCCCGTGATCATCCCATCTGCTGGCCGATGTCGGCCCCTGACCCGCGCGGGTCGTTGCACAGATCGACAAGCCGACTACCCTCGACTGTCGTGGATGGACTACCGAGCGGGACCGCGACCCGACTGGCCGAGGCCATCCGCGAGCTGGAGGCGTCCTTCGTGATCGATCCGGCGGCCGCGTTGCGGATCGCCGCCGAGGCGGAGGAGGCCGGCCGGGCCGCGGGGGATGTCGAGCTGGAGCTGCGTGGTCAGGCACTGGCCGCCGACGCGCTGCTGCGGCAGACCGAGACGACCGGGGAGGCGACCCGGATCCTGCGGACCGTGGAGTTCCGGGCGGCCGAGCACGACCTGCCGATGCTCCAGGCCCGGGTCCACCGGCTGCTGTCACGGGTGGCGGCCAACATGGGTGACTACGCCGGTCAGCTCGATCATGCGCTGCGGGGTATCGAGCTGCTCCCGGGTGCGGCCGGCCCACGGATCCGGGTGATGCACCTGATGGCCCTGGCCGAGTCACTGTTCCGGACCCGATCGATCGAGTCGTCGATCCGGCGCTACCAGGAGGCCGAGCAGGTCGCGCTGACCGCCGAGGACACCCTCTTCTGTTCGTACGTGCTGAACGATCTGGCCTATGCCCTGTTCTCCGCGGGCCGGGCCGAACAGGCCGAGCCGGTGATGAACCGGTTGCTCGCGTTGCTGGAGGGCGACGGGCGTGAGCCGATCCCGCCGATGCTCGACACGCTCGCCCGCATCCAGCTCGCCGTCGGCCGTACCCAGGAGGCCGTGCTGACCGCCAAGAAGCTGATGGCCTGCGAGTTCGACCCGGAGTACCCGGAGTCCGAGGCCGAGGCGGTCCTCACCCTGGCCGCCGCCTACCACCAGTCCGGCGCCACCGACGAGGCGCAGGCCACCCTGGACCGGGCCCGGGAGCTCGCGTCGTCGCCGGCTCTCGCCCGGGTGCGCGCCAACGTGCTGCGGGAGCAGGCCGAGCTGTGTGCCACGCTCGGTGACTTCCAGGCCGCGTTCAGCGCGTACCGGGCCTACCACGAGGCCAGTGAGGAGCTCAGCTCGCGGGAGCGGGAGGCGCAGGCCCGGATCCGGCAGGCGGCCTTCGAGACCGCCGAGGCCCGCCGCGACGCCGAGAGTTTCCGCGAGCAGTCCCTGCGCGACCCGCTGACCGGGCTGCGCAACCGGCGGTACGTCGACACCGTCCTGCCGTCGCTTCTCACCGGGGGCACCGAGGAGCGGCCGGTGATCGTCGCCATCGTCGACGCCGACCACTTCAAGCGAATCAACGACACGTGGTCGCACGACATCGGGGACCAGGTGCTGATCGCGCTCGCCGGGCTGGTCGCGCAGTCGGTGCCCGAACAGGGCGGCGAGGCCGGTGGCTTCACCGCCCGTCTCGGTGGTGAGGAGTTCCTCGTCGTCATCGCCGGACTGTCCCGGGCGGCGGCGCTGGACCGGGTCGAGGCGCTGCGGTCGGCCGTCGAACGGCACCCGTGGCAGCTGCTCACCGGGGACCTGCCGGTGACGGTGAGCATCGGCGTCGCCTACGGCCGGCACCCGGTGCGGCCGTCCGAACTGCTCGGCGAGGCCGACCGCAATCTGTACGCCGCCAAGCGCGACGGCCGCAACCGGGTGGTGGACCGGAACTCGCACGCCCGCGCCTGATCGCGGCGTCGCCGGGGTGGCGCGATCGTTCAAGACCGCGGGTGCCGCCTGGCCCTAACGTTTGCCGCGTGGGAGACGATTTCGCCAGCGGGGTGCTGGTCGCGGCGGTGCGGCGGGTGCTCGCCGACGACGGGGTGGCCGTTGGCGCGGCTGCCGTCAGCGGCGCTCATGTGCCGCTCGCGGTCAAGCGGGAGCTGCTGGGCGGGGTCGCTGCCGAGCATGGGCTGCTGGTGTTGCTGCGTGCGGGGGCGGCGGTGCTTCGGGAGCGTTCCGATCCTCTGCTGGCGGCCCTGCATGCGGCTGCCGGGCCGGCTGATCTGCTCGACCGATGGGCGCGATTGGAGCGTTTTGCGCATTCACGGCATCGGGTGGCCGTACAGGAAATGGGTGTTGATCTTGTGCGCGCCGACCATGTCGGACCGCGCGGCGAACCTCCGCAACCGGGTGAGGACGCGCTGATCCTCGGTCTTCTGACCGGTCTGATGGGAGCGGCCGGGGCTCGGGGGCTGACCGTGACCGCCGGTGGTCACACGGTGTATGCCGACGGGAACTTCCGGGAGCCACCGCCTGATCTCGCGCAGTGGTGTTTCAGCTGGTCAGGGGTGGAGTCACGACCTTTTGCCGGACCCGGAGGCGCTGACCTCGCGGCCCGGGCCCGGCACCTGCTCGCCGACGATCCGGCCCGGCGGTGGACGCTGCGTGACGTGGCCGCCGGAGTCGGAGTGCCCGCCCGCAGCCTGCAACGGCGGCTGCGGCACGAACGCGGCTTCACCGGAATGCTCGCCGGAGTCCGGGCCGAAGCCGCCGCCGAAATGCTGCGCGCCGGGCCGCTGCCACTCGGTGTCATTGGTTTCACCTGCGGTTACGCCGATCAGCCGCATTTCACCCGCGAGTTCCGCCGTCGCACCGCCATGACCCCCGGCCAGTACCGGGCCGCCTTCGCAGTGGAGAGCCGAACGTGAGAATCCAAGACCAGACCGTTCTGATCACCGGTGCCACCCGGGGGATCGGCCGGGCCCTGACCGAGCAGCTCACCGGGCTCGGCGCGAGCGTCATCGCCGTCGGCCGCGACCCGGAGCTGCTCGCCGGCCTGCACAGCGAACGGGTCACTCCCTACGCCGTCGACCTCGCCGACCCCGGTGCCGTCGACACGTTCGCCGACGAGGTCACCTGGCGGCATCCCGGACTCTCCGTCGTGATCAACAACGCGGCCGTGCAGGTCCACGCCGACCTGCTCGCCGACGACCCGCCCGTCCGGCCCGAACTGCGCCGCGAGATCGCCGTCAACCTGGACGCGGTCGTCGCGATCTGCGCCGGGTTGCTGCCGCACCTGCGGCAGCAACCTTCGGCTGCCGTCGTCAACATCACCACCGGGCTCGCGGTGGCACCGAAACGCACGGCACCGGTCTATTGCGCGACCAAAGCAGGGGTACGGACGTTCACGCGCGCCATTCGCTACCAGTGCGAACAGTCCGCCCCGCACATCCGGATCGCCGAGGCGATGATGCCGCTGGTCGACACCGACATGACCCGCGGGCGGGGCAGCGGCAAGATCAGTGCCTCGACGGCGGCTGCTGCGGTGATCGAGGGGGTACGCCGCGGATCGCCGGAAATCTACATCGGCAAGGCGCGTCTGCTGCCCACGCTCATGCGGGTGAGCCCGTCACTCGGTTACCGGATGCTCCGCAACGGCTGACCGGCCGTGGCCACCTGGGCTTTGCCGGCTTCCCGGTGCGGGATCTTGACCGATTCACCACCGTTCGGGGTGGTCAAGTACTCAAGATCGGCTGTAACGGGTGTCAGCCCGGGTAGGTGAGTGAGCTTCGCTCGGCCGGGGTCAGCCACTCGTGGTCCACCATGATGTCCAGGATCTTCACCCAGCCGGCCGGCTGGGCCGGGTGGTCGGGGTCGAGCTGGACCGCGAGCAGCGCCGCCTCGGCGAGGGTCAGCTGCGTGGCCGGCTTGCCGAAGTACGTCTGGGCGGCGGCGACCAGGCCGACCGCTCCCCGGCCGAAGTCGGCGCGGTTGAGGTAGCGGTCGAGGATCTCCTCCTTGGTGTAGGTGGACTCGGCCTTCCTCGCCATGATCCGGGTTCGTAGGTCGGACTCCTCGCCGGTGCCGGCCGCGATCACCGCGTACCGCTGGGTGATCAGCGAATCGCCCGACTCGTAGAAGCCCGGGTCGACGGCGGCGACGAAAGCCTGCGCCACCTGGGGCGACAAAGCGGACACCGACACGACCTGGTACGTGACGGTGCTCTCCGGCAGGGCCACGCTGTCGTAGTAGTACGTCGCGCCGATGATGCCGCCGGCCGCGAGCAGCAGGGCGATCGAGGCGCCGACCACCAACTGACGCCCGCGACCTCGTGACGGCGACGTGGGCGCTGGATCCTGAACGGGCGGTGCGATGTCGGCGAGAGTCACCGGGACACAGTAGGTCCACAGGGCCGCCGGTACCAAGGCCGGTCCTGTGGACGGCACTCCCGGACGGGTGTCGGTCGCCGGTGGATGGGTAGTCAACCATCGATGGGTCGGGAATCGCCGAGTGGGAGGTGGAGTGTGCGCGGGACCGCGGTGGCGGGGCGGCGCATCGCTCAGCTCCTGCTCATCATCGGCCTGGCCGTCGGTGCCTACATCGTGCTGAGCGCGTTCGATCATGCGGCGCGGGCCGACGGGGTGCTGCCGGATCCACTGAAGGACCCGGGTGTGCCGGCGACGGCCGGACGACTGGCCGACACCGCCCGGAAACCCGTCGCGGAGTTCACGAAGCCGGTGCGCAGCGCCGTTCCTCCTCGCAAGGCCGCTTCCCCGAAGCCGATCTCCGTGGCACCGAAGTCCAGGGAGCGAAACGTCTGGGTCGGGGCGAAGGCGACATCGACCCCGAAGCCGGCCGTTCCGAAGGTCGCTGCTCCGAAGGCAGCGGTGCCCAAGGTTGCCGTGACGGTGGCGGTGTCCAAGGCGGCGGCGCTGAAGGTTGCGGTCCCGGAGGTTACCGTGCGAGCGGTACCGACGATCCCGACCCAGGACGATCTTCGTGGACTGGCGACGTCCCTGCCCGAGATGCCTACCGTGCCGGCCGTCGTGCGCATCCTGTCGGCGAGGCCCTTCGCCGGCCTGCCGGAGATGGAGTCTGTCGTCCCTGAGATGCCGGCGGTCTCCCACGGGCTGACACCGCCGGTCGTGCAGAGTGCCACGGGGCCGCTGCCCGGGATCACGGTCGCCGCGGAACCGGCAGCCCTGCCTGGGAGTGTGCACTCCCGCGGCCGTTGTGCCGGCAGCGAGCAGTCCCGAGGACACCGTGCCGAGAGTGGGCACCGGGCCGGGAGCATGCTGAGCCCGGCACCGGCCACACCGCCATCGTCCCCGGTTTCGCCGCCACGGCCCGGCGGCCAGTGTGCCGACCCCGGGCATCACCGCGACTCGGGTTCCGTACCCCCGATGGTGGTGAGTTCGTCGGGGTGGCCGGATGTCGCGGCAGCCACCCTTCCTCCGCCCGCCGATGCGGGTTCTGCCGGGCGTTCCGTCCGGTACAGCGGTCCTCCCAGCTGATCACGCGGCCCGGATTTCAGTCCGGCGCCGGCCTCCGCAGTCCGGACGTCGGCGTTCCCCCGCTCCAGGCTGGGAGGCCTTCGTGATCCGCATCCTGCTCGTCGAACCCATGAATCTGCTCCGCGGCGCCCTCGCCGTCACCCTGTCCCAGGAGGAGGACCTGACCGTCGTCGCCGAACTGGGGTGTCTCGCCGAGGCGCCCGGCATGGCCCGGGCCGTGGCCCCGGACGTGGCGCTCGTCAACTTCGGGCTGCTCACCGGCGACGGCACGGACCTGTTCGCGCGGCTCGGCTGCGCCACTCTCGTGCTCGCCGGCCCGAACACCCCGCCGCGACTCCATCGCGCGCTGGACGTCCACGCCCGTGGGGTGATCGGCACCCAGGCCGCGCCCCGCGAGCTGATCCGGGCGATCCGGCGGGTGGCGGGCGGCGAACGTGTCATCGACGCCCATCTGGCCGTCGCCATGGTCGCGGCCAGACCCAGCCCGTTGTCGGCTCGGGAGGCCGACGTGCTTCGTGTCGCCGGTTCGGGGGTGCCGTCGGCCGAGGTGGCCGCCGCACTGCATCTGACCGCGGGGACTGTCCGTAACTACATGTCGGTGATCCTGCGCAAGACCGGCGCCCGCAACCGGCTGGAGGCCGTCCGGGTGGCCGAGGACGCGGGCTGGCTGGCCTGAAACGTGACTTCTGTCAGCGGTTCACCATGACCGCGCTCACCCCGGGCCGATGACAGAACTCACTGGGGCAAGCCTCGCCGGACATCGAGGCTGGTGATGACAGCAGAGACGCGGAACGTAGGGAGAAACGATGACACACCGGCAACGTATCTCGATGATCGCCGTCATGGTGCTCGCGGCTCTGGGGCTGGCCACGACCGGTGCCGGGGCGGCAGCGGCCGCCCCGCGAGCCCAGGCACCGGCACCGGCCGCGGTGATCAGCACACCGGTCACCGGCACCTTCACCGACGCGAGCGGAGGGACCGGCGCCTTCGCCGGCACGTTCACCCCCACCGGCTTCGCAGACCAGGACGGCAGCCTGGTGGCCACCGGCACCCTGACCGGTACCTTGACCGACGCGGCCGGCACCACTGTCGGCGACGTCGACCAGAGCGTCACCACGCCCGCCGCGGTCGCCCAGGCCACCTGCCGGATCCTGGACCTCACGCTCGGCCCGCTGCACCTGGACCTGCTCGGACTGGTTGTCGACCTCAACCAGGTCCACCTGGTGCTCAACGCCGTGTCGGCGCCGGGCAACCTGCTCGGCAATCTGCTCTGCGCGATCGCCGGCCTGCTCAACCCGATCCCGAACGTGGGCACCATCGCCGCGATCCTGAACCTGCTGCTGGCGCTGCTCGCCCAGCTCTGATCCCGCCATGCCCCGCGCGGTCGCACCCCTGCCCGGTGCGGCCGCGCGGAACTATCCGGTTGCCATGGGCGACTCACCGTCCGGAGGTGAGCGCCACGATGACGGCACAGGTGCGTTTGCGGAGGCCCCGCGGCTGGGATCACCCGTCGCTGGACGACGTCGGGCTCGACACGATGCTCGACGCTTTCGCATCACCTGCGGGTTCTCGCTGACGGTGGCCTCGTGCGGGTCTGTCAGGAGGGCCGTTTCCGGTTGTGCGAGCTGCGTCTGGCGGAGATCGAGCATCGCTGCCTTTCGTAGCTGCCGGCGGGGGGAGTGGGGTCAGCTGGTTCGGAGGGCCCGGGCCAGGGTGGGGATCATCACGGCTGCCGGGATCAGGTGCAGGAGCAGGAGGGTGGCGGCGGTGGTGGCGGCCGCGCCGGAGATCAGCGGCGGGACCAGCGAGACGACCGTCAGTGTCACCGCCGTCCACACGAAACGCTGTTCGGGGCGGGCAGTCCAGCGCAGCAGCGCGGCGGCGATGGCGACGCCCACGAGGCAGAAGAAGCCGGTCACCACGGCGAAGCCGGCCAGCGGGATCGTCTCGCCCCCGTCGGGGATCGTGAACTCGACACCGGCGGCCCGGGCGATCGCGGCGGCGACGGTGGTGGCCACCACAGCCGCGAGGGTGGCGAGCAGCCCGGTGACGGCGAGCCGCCGGAATCGGTGGCTGTGACGGGACGGGGTGAGTGAGGTGGTGCTGCTCATGGCGTACCTCTCAGGTCGGGGTGTGGCGATGCGGATCCGGGCGGTGCGGCGGCCGGGGTTGTGCAGGGCGCGGACGCCGGTGCCGCGCAGCCAGAACCCGGCGTCGCGCCCGAGGACCGGCCCGGGCGCACCGTCGCGGAGTTCCAGCTGGACACGGCCGCATGTGACGACGGCAAAGGCGTCGCGCCACTGCGCCGCCACCACCGTCACACGCTCGCCGCCGCGCAGGGTGAGCGTCGGCACCGGGGCTATGCCGGCAGGCTCTCGGGCAGTTCGAGCCCCGCGAACCGGTCGCTGTGGAAGGTGGTGATCTCGGCGATCTTTCCGCCGGTGATCCGCAGGACGTCGAGGGTCAGCGGCAGGTGCAGGCCACGCGACGGGTTCCAGTGGTAGAACGCGACGGCAGGCTGCCGGTTCACGGCGGCGGGCACGGCACGCAGGCCGGTCATGCCGTCGAAGCCGCACTCTCTCCAGTAGTTCACGACCGTGTCGCGGCCCAGGTACAGGCCCGGGGTGGGCGGCATCGACGACCGGACGTCGTCGCGCAGCATCGCGGCCAGCGCGGGGATGTCGGTGACCACGCACGCATCGGTGAACCGGCGTACCAGATCACGGGTCCCGGCGTCCCCGTCGCCGCCGGTCCAGTCCTGCCGCTGCGCCGGCAGATGCTCGCGCATGCCGGCCCGGGCCCGTTGCAGCGCGCTGTTGACCGAGTTGACGGAGTCTCCGAGCAGGTCGGCGACCTCCTTGGCCGGCCAGCCGAGCACGTCGCGCAGGATCAGCACGGCCCGTGGCCGCGGCGCGAGATGCTGCACCGCGACCAGGTAGGCCAGCTCGATCGTCTCCCGCGCCACGGCGAGGCTCTCCGGTTCGTCGGCGTCTCCGGCGGGCAGCTCGTCGAGCAGGCGGTCCGGGTACGGCTGCAACCACCGCACCTCGCCGCCGGCCGCCGGTTCCGGCCGGCACTTGGCCAGCAGGTCCAGGCAGGCGTTGGTGGCGATCCGGTACAGCCAGGCGCGGAACGTCGAGCGCCCCTGGAAGGTGTCGCGCCGCCGCCAGGCCCGCAGCAGCGTCTCCTGCACGGTGTCCTCGGCGTCCTCGAACGACCCGAGCATCCGGTAGCAGTGCACGTGCAGTTCGCGCCGGTGCCGCTGGGCCAGTCCTTCGAACGCCGGTTCGTCCAGCCGCGTGTCCGTAACCATCACGTCATCCTCCGCCTTCGTCGTGTCCTGACGTAGGTATGACGGGTACGGGCGCGAGAACTCATCACCCCGTCCCTGTTGCGTGTCAGGCGAGGATCTCCTCCTCGTCGCGCTCCTCCTTCGTCCCCGGTGCCTTGAACGGGTCGGAGGAGCCGGTCAGGTACCGGCTGATGACCTTGACGATCCACTTCACCAGCTTCGGCACCTTGAACACCGGTGGGGGAGCGGCCTGGAAGTTGTCGCGTCCGGCGTCGCGCAGCAGGTCCGCCTCCAGCCGGTCCGCAGCCGCCTCCAGCTTCTCCTTGCTGACGACCCGGTCGGTCTCGAAGTCGACCAGTTCCTCGCCGTTCTGCAGAGCGGTGGCCACGTCCTCGTCGCGCAGCGCCACGATCAGGCGCCGGTACATCGCCGGGGCCAGCGGCCGGGCGTGACCGTACTGCGCGCGGGCGTAGACACGCAGCAGGTGCAGGTCGTCGAGCCGTTTGCGGTAGCCCTTGACCAGGTCGTTCTTCTTCTTGTCGCGGCTGTCCTCCAGCACGTCGACGAGTCGTTCCATCCGGCGCTGGCGGCGCTCCAGGCCTTTGAGCGCGTTGCCGCTGCGCGAGGACGCGTTGAGTGCCCGGTCGTGGGACAGCTGATTGCTCCGGCGCTGTTCCGGGGAGACCACCGGGCCCGGCGTGCCCTCCGGGGCGGCCGCTGAGAAGCCCACCCCGGCACGCAGGTTGAGCAACTGGTCGTCGGAGACCCGGATGTCGAGCATGCCGATGATCTCGCTGACGTGCCCGGCGTACAGGGGGTGCGCGGCGACGAAGATCTCGTCACCGCCGACCATCAGCTGGATGCTGCGCGCGAAGACGGGCATCTGTGCGCCGCCGTTCAACACGCCGCCGCCGAACGCCTGCACCGCGCCGAGGAGCGCGCGCTGCCGGTCGGCCCGGTTGGTCAGGATGCGGCCGTGCACCTTCTGGAACGCCGTGAGGACCGCCTCGTAGGTGTCACGTTTGCGCAGCACCGTGCGGTTGTTGGAGACGAACGTCGCCCGGAGCAGGTTCTCGCCGGTGAGCTGGTCGTCGACGACCCGTTTGTTGACCAGCTCGTAGAAGAGCATCAGATCGACACCGAGGTCACGGATGTCGAAGGTGAAGAAGATCTGATGCCGGAAGTCCGACGAGTAGGCGAAGAACGGGAACTCCGATGTGGTGCCCTGCTGTGCGATCGCCGACTTCTGCCGGACGTCGCTGGTCAGTATCGGAGTCAGGCGCTGCCAGTCGACCTGTGGTTTCTTCGCCAGGTCGTCGACCAGGTTCGACGCGGCGCGGTGCAGGTCGAGGACCCGGCTGCGGTATTCGCTGAGCACGAAACCGGTGATGAAGTCGATCAGGTTCAGCACCACCAGCCAGGTTTCGAGCAGGTCGACCTGGACCTGGAATCCGGTGGTCGTGCCCTGCCTCAGCGTGGGAGCCACGAGCTTCTTCTTGCGTACGTCGCGGATGACGTCGGGGTTGCCGAAGAACAGCCGCTCGAAGGCGAGGAAGACGTCGGTCCACACCTTGTCGACGAGGATCCGGGTCAGGTTGACGTTCTGCTTGGCCCCGCCACTGCCGAGGATGAACTTCTTGATGCCCGGGGCGACGGCGCTGACCCGAAGGTAGGCGTTCTCGTTGAACGGGCGGCCCCGGTCGTCGGCACCCTTCGGAGTCTTCGGTGCCGTCCCGGCGAGGTGACTGCGGGCCATCCTGGTGCGTACGGCGGCGGCCTTCACCGCGTACCGGGCCAGGCCCGCGCTCTTGAGGGTCTCGGTGGTCAGCAGGAACGTGACGTCCAGCTGGTCGCCCTGGACCACGCGGGCCTGGGAGCCGATCAGGAAGTCGAACCGGTAGCCGCTCCTGGACAGCGCCCGCTTCAGTTTCCGGCAGGCCTCCTTCGGTTTGTGGTCGGGGTCGGCCAGCGCCTCGTCGATCGTCGTGATCAGCGCCTCGACGAGTGCCTTGTCCAGGCGGGCCAGGTCGGCGGCCACCTGTTCGGGCTTCTTGCCCTCGGCCAGGAAGAAGCAGATCTTGTAGTCCTGGCCGAGGGTCCGGTACGAGGGGCCCGGGCCGGTCGCGGTGGTGAAGATGTCACGGATGGCCTTGTTCCGGCGCTCGATGAAACGGTTCGTGTAGCCGTACTCCAGGACGTTGTCGTTGAGGTCTTTGATCCCGGTGTTGTCCCGGCCCTCGCCGGGGAACAGGATCGCGTAGAGCGTCAGCTCGTTCTGCCGCACCGGCCCGACGCCGCCGACCGGCAGGATCTCGCCGGCCACGCGGAACAGGTGCAGCGTGCGGACCTGCCGGTGGATCGCATCGGTCAGCAGCTTCCGGATCACGTCCGGTGGCCGGGCGTCGGCGCGTTCCACGATCTCGCGCATCTGCTGCGACTCCGTCCAGACCCGCGGCGGATCCTTGTCATCGCCGTCGTGGTACCGCGGGTCCAGGACGAAGTCGCTGGTGTCGTCGGCCATCAGCTGATCGACAGAGAGTTGTCGAGTTTGACCAGGCTGGTGGGGAGCTTGACCTCCCACGACTCACCGACGAGCTTGCCGCCCATCGAGTAGGCGAGCCCGCTGTCGTTCTTACCCGTGTAGTTGCCGGTCAGCTTGATGTTCTGCTCGTCGGTGACCGACTTGACGACGAACACCGACCCGCCGATCGAGATGCGCCGGTTGACGTCGTCGCTGCTGAACGCGGTTCCGGAGCCGACGACCTCCGGCTTGTCCTTGGTGACGCTCAGCGTGCCCGGCCCGTCGACGTTGTTGTCGCCCTGCTGCGACTTCAGCTCGTCCACGATCGACAGGTGCAGCACGTCGGCGGAGTCGGAGTCGGAGTTGACCAGGGCGCCGGCCCCGGCCCACAGCTCGCCGGTGCTCAGGTAGGTGAGGACCTGGTTCTCGAAACCGAGCCGCACCGGGACCTGAACGCGGGCCGCGCCGGCCCGCAGGAAACGGGTGAACAGCGGATCGTCGTCGGACAGCTGGGAGACGACCGGCCACTCCCGCTTCCGGCCCCAGAAGTACGGGTAGAAGATGTAGGTCATGTTGTTCCACTCGAAGCTCTGCTCGAAGACCTGGATGTAGGCGCCCTCGGCCTTGGCCTCCGCCAGGTCCACCTCCGGGTATCCGAACGGGCCCGCGTTGCCGGTGACCGCGTCGAACAGGTCGAACCGCTGGCCGGTCAGCAGTTGCACACAGCCCTTCTTCAGTTCGGTCTGCTCGGTCTCCCGGTTGATCGCCGGGTTGGTCCCGGTGATCGTGGCGTCGTTACGTGCCTGGAGACGGGCCTCGGCGACGGCCTCGTCGAAACGGGACTTGAGCCCGGCGTACGCCGTCATGATCGAGTTGAAGGTCTTGAGCTGCCACTCCTGGAGCTTCTCCGCCGTCAGCTTGCAGAACACCACCGCCACGACCTCCCAGTTGTGGAAGGCGAGCGTGTTGAGCGTGACGTCGACCGACGACGCCCGGTTGGCGCTCAGGTCGAAACCGGTCGGGTCCTGGCCCGGCTCGATGTAAGTGGCTTCCTTGTCGGCGACCTGCACGACGATGCGGTGGGTGCCCTTCTGCGTCTCGCCGAAGACGTTCACCGTCGCCGTCTGGGTCTGGTAGCCGTCCGGGATCGTCACCGCGAAGACGTCCGAGCTGATCTTCCGGTTCTCCTGGCCCTCACCCTGCGAGCTGTCCGGCACCGTGTCCATCTTGTCGGGTGACTTCCGGCTCGCCGTGGCGAGGGCCAGTGCCGGCGGCGGCGACGTCACGTCCTGGGCGCCGTACTTCGCCGCCCACATCTGGTACGAGTCCGGCCGGATGTCGGTGACCTGCAACGGCTGGAAGGTGGTGCCGTCGGCCAGGCAGTACCCCGGCGGCTCCGGCTCGGTCTGGCTCACCCCGGCCACCGGGCGGCTGCCCGCCACATGCCGCAGGAACGCGGCCGGCTCCGGGACCAGGAACTCCAGCATCAGCCGCTTGCCGTAGTTGACCACCTGCGCCCGGTACACCTTGTCGACGAACCGGTAGATCCCGGTGATGTCGTTGTTGCCGGTCCGGTTCTCGAACGCGTGGACGTCGGTCTCCTCCACCACGTCGGTCGTGGTCGTGGTCCGCCGGGTCAGCGACCGGGTCTGCACCCGGTTGACCGCCTTGGTGGAGATCTCCCGGGCGAAACTGGCCGACGCCGAGTCGGACTGCTGCCGCGAGCTGCTGCTGGAGAAGTTGAAATTGGAGGTGGCGTCGACCGACGGCCCGTAGGACGCGTGGATGGTCAGGCCCGCCTGGCTGCTCGCCGTCTCGTTGATGACGCTCTGCGACTCGGTCTGCAACTCGAACCGGTCGGTCGAGGAGAGATCCTGCTCCTTCTCCTGCGTCGTCTCCGTCTCGACGGTGTCGGTCTGCGTGGTGGTGTGACTGGTCCGGAACGTCCGCGACCGGGTCTCGCCGCGCAGCACGTTCTCGATGTGCGCGACCTCGCCCAGCTCGTACCGCAGCAGGGTCTGCTCCACCAGGTTCAGGTCGGCGACGCCCAGGACCTTCGCGTCGCCGTGCCCGGTGGGAACGGTGACACCGTCGGCGGGCAGCGCCGCCGGGGCGGGCGCGCACGGCCCCGGGGTCCGGCTGTCGGCCGGATCGGCCGCCGCCGGCCCGCCGTCGAGGTCGGAGCGGGCGAGGAACGTGTTGCCGATCCGGACGACCTGCCGGTCCGGGCCGATGTCGGCGTGCAACGAGCGGGCCAGGCCAGCCGCCCGGGTCTCCAGCAGGGCGACGGTCCGGGCGAGATCAAAACCCGTTTCCGGTACGCCGTTCGCCGCCAGCACCGCCCGGGTACTCCCGGTCAGGTTCCGCACGGCGGCCTCGGCGAGCCCGAAACCGGTGCGCCCGCTGTCGAGTACCTTCGTGCCGAACGCGTCCACCCCGTCCAGCAGCTCGTCGAGAGCCTGCCGGTGCGCTTCGAGGTTGGCCGACAGGGTGACCCGCCGCTGTGCCCGGGCCCGCGCCCGCGACGCCCGGCCGGCGGACGCGGCACGCAGCTCACCGTTGCCGGTGGCCACCGGCGGCAGCGGGAAGATGTCGCGCGGCAGAGCCAGCGGCGCACTGCCGAACACGGTCCGCGACAGGCTCGACTTGGCGGCCAGACGCCGGATCAGCCACAGCGCCCGGGCGGCGGTGGTGAGCAGTTCGCGCGTCTTGGTCGGCACCGACGGCACGATGGTGGCGGCGACGATGCTGTCCGAGACACGGCCGTGCAACGCGATGAACGCGTCGGTCCTGATGTGGGCGGCCGGGTCGGCCTTGTTGAACGCGTTACCGAACGCGGTCCCCGCGCCGGTGAAGAAGCCCTGGTCGGGCAGCGCGCGCACGGCGGTCATGAAATCCAGGTACGGCTTCTCGATCTTCTTGACCGAGTCGACGAACGCCGTCGAGCGGGTCAGCGTGGTGGCCGCGTCGATCATGCCGGTGCGGCCGCCGTCCCCGCGCAGCGACCGCAGCGTGTCGGCGAACGTCGTGACGAACACGCCGAGGTCCACGCTGGCGCCGGCGTTCTGCTGAAGGATGTCGACGTCCTGCGGCGGACGGACGGTGACGAAACGGAAGACCTCGGCGGTCGCCATGGATGTGCCCTTCGGTACGACGGATCGTGTCGTCCCGACGCTGGCAGCAGGGGCTGAAACCACGCTGATGCGGCGCTGAAACGCCCTGTCAGACGTCCCTGCGGTGGTGCGTGACCAGAGCGGCGGCGATGACGAGCAGCGGCCACAACAGATAGGCGAGCCACGCCTGGGTGACCGTGGCGTACAGGTCACCGACGACCTCGGGCGGGCCGTAGGACCGGGTCAGCCGCTGCCACGCCGGCACGAGCATGGCATGGTTGGCGGTGACCAGCTGGGGCGCCACCACCAGCAGCATGACGCCGGTGACGTAGGTGGTCCCGCCGTGCCGCAGCACCACCGCCAGCCCCAGCCCGACCAGCGCGCACACCGGGGCGATCAGGGTCGCCGCGGCGAACGCCGCCGCCGTGCCCTCCGCCGTGAACGACAGATCGCCCAGCATCAGACCGGACACCGTGAACGCGGCGACGGTGGCCACCGCGCCGGTCACCGTCCACAGCGCGGCCAGCACGGCCGCCTTGGCCAGCACCAGCTCGGCACGGGCCGGCACCGCGACGGTCGTCGCCCGGAGCAGCCCACTGCCGTAGTCGCTGATCATCGTGGCGGCGCCGGAACTGACCGCCACCACCACCAGCGCGAGACAGTCGGCCAGCGGGAAACCGTCGCTCAGGTCGAGCTCGTCGGCCGCCGGTTTGGCCTTCGCGGCGATCACCGCCGCGGCGACCGCCGTCAGCACGGTCAGGAGGACGGTCCACCGGGTGGACCGCAGCGCGCGGAGCTTCAGCCACTCGGCGGCGATCAGGTCACGCATCAGGCACCCCCGGCCCGGTAGTCGAGGCTGGTTGCGGTGAGGTCGAGGAACGCGTCCTCCAGCGAACGGCCCGGACCGGCCAGCTCCGCCACCGGCCCCTCGGCCAGCAGACGGCCACGGCCGATCACGATCACCTCGTCGGCGGTCGCGGCCATCTCACCGATCAGATGACTCGACAGGAACACCGTGCGGCCCTCGGCGGCGAGCCGCCGGAACAACCCGCGCGCCCACCGCACCCCCTCCGGGTCCATGCCGTTGACCGGCTCGTCGAAGATCAGCACCGGCGGATCACCCAGCAGCGCCGCCGCGATACCCAGCCGCTGCCGCATGCCCAGCGAGTACGACCCGGCACGCCGCCCGGCCACCTCGGTCAGCCCCACCTCGGCGAGCACCTCGTCCACCCGCCGCCCCGGCAGGCCGTTCCCCCGGGCCAGCGCCGCCAGATGCACGAACGCCGGCAGGCCCGGATGCGCCTGCGGGCCGTCCAGCAGCGCACCCGCGTGCCGCAGCCCGCGCCGATGCGTGCGGAACGGCACCCCGTCGATCGTGGCGCTGCCGCCGGTCGGTGCGTCCAGGCCCAGCAGCACCCGAAGAGTCGTGGTCTTACCGGCCCCGTTCGGCCCGAGGAATCCGGTCACCCGCCCGGGCCGCACGGTGAAGGACAGATCATCGACCGCGGTGGTACGGCCATAGCGTTTGATCAGTTGGTCGACGTGAATCATGCCGATCACTGTCCGGGAGCAGGCGCCGTACCGTCATCGGACCGTGGTCGTCATGCCGTGGTCTGATGCCCGCGCCATCGGACCGCCGATAGTCTCGGGCAATGTTCGGTGCGCCGGGCGCCTGGGTGGCGCTGCTCTGGTCGGCCGCGGCGTTCGCGGCGCTGCGCGGCTACTCCGGTGTGCCCGGCATGCCCGACGGACTGCCGCCCCGGCCCGCCTGGTGCTGGTTGCTGGCCGCCGTCGCCGTCATCACCGGCCTGGCCGCGAGCACACTGGTCCGCCGCCGGCCGCTCACCGCACTGCACCTCATGCTGCTCGCCGCCGTCGGTCTCGTCCTCGCGGTCGGGTCGGACGGCATCCCCAACCAGCCCGACCAGTCGGTCGCACTGTTCCTGCTCCCCGCCGGGATCGTGTTCGCCCGGGTCGTCATCGTCGACCCGCCCCGGGCGTGGTTCGCCGCCCTCGTGTCGATGCTGGCCGCGGTGCCGGTGAACGCCGGGCTGCGCGTGCTGCTGAGACAACCCGACGGGTTCCAGCCGACCGCCTGGCTGGCCTTCGCGGTGCTGCCCACGGTCGTCGCCGGGCTGCTCGGTTTCTCGGTCCGGCAGGCCCGCGACTATGCGCGACGGCTCAGCGAGCAGGCCGCCGAGCAGGCCGTGGTCGCCGAACGGCTACGGATCTCCCGGGAACTGCACGATCATGTCGCGCACAGCGTCGGCGTCATCGCCATGCAGGCCGGCGCGGCCGCCCGCGTCATGGACACCCAGCCCGAACGGGCCCGGGAGGCGATGCTGGCCATCGAGACGGTCAGCCGGGACACGCTGTCCGGGCTGCGGCGCATTCTCGGCGGACTCCGCGAGACACCGTTGCAGCCGCCGCCCGGTCTGGCCGATGTGGGCGAGCTGGTCGGGGCCGCACAGGCCGCCGGGGTGACGGTCGACGTCGCCTGGAGCGGGGAGCGGCGTGCGCTGGCCGCCGAGGTCGAGCTGTCCGCCTACCGGATCATCCAGGAGTCGCTCACCAACGTGGTACGGCACGCGGGCGCCGGCCTCTGCCGGGTATCGGTCGACTACGGGCCGGCGGAACTGGCGATCGCGGTCGTCGACGACGGGCGCGGCGGTGACACGGGTGGTGGCGGTTTCGGGCTGGTCGGCCTGCGCGAGCGGGTGGCGCTGGTCAACGGCACTCTCACGGCTGGTGCCCGGCCCGGTGGCGGCTTCGAGGTCGCGGCCCGGATCCCGGTGTCGGCGTCATGAGCGTCGGTGTCCTGCTCGCGGCGGCGGATCTCCCTTCGGCGGACCTCCTTTCGGCGGCGTCATGAACGTCCGAGTCCTGCTTGCCGACGATCATGCGCTGATTCGCAGCGCCCTCCAGATGGTCCTGGCCGACGCCGGGGACATCGAGGTGGCCGGCGAGGCCGCGTCCGGCACCGAGGCGGTGCGCCTGACCGGCGAGCTGCGACCCGACGTGGTGCTGATGGACATCCGCATGCCCGGGCTCGACGGCATCGAGGCGACCCGCCGGATCACCGCCGAGCCGGGCGGACCCCGGGTCGTCGTGCTCACCACGTTCGACGACGACGCGTACGTCCATGGGGCTCTGCGTGCCGGGGCGTCGGGGTTCCTGGTGAAGGACATGGCCCTGGAGGAGATCGTGTCCGCGATCCGGGTGGTCGCCACCGGCGACGCGCTGATCGCGCCGAGCGTCACCCGGCGGCTCATCGAGATGGTCGCCCGGCAGCCGGAGCCCGCCGCGCCACCCGTGGACCTCGACGGTGTCACCGGCCGCGCGCGTGAGGTGCTGATCCTTGTCGCGCAGGGCGCCACCAACACCGAGATCGCCGAGCGGATGCACATCACGATGCCGACGGTGAAGAGCTACATCGGCCGTCTGATGGTCAAACTCGCTGCCCGGGACCGCGTCCAGCTGGTGATCATCGCCTACCAAGCGGGCCTGGTCACTCCCTGACCTCGGCACCCAAACCCGCTGGTTGCGGACGCCTGGACGTGGCAGGTCAGTCTCGTTGGAGCAGAGAACCGAGCGAATGTCCCAGAGCGGAGCCGAGGATCTCGTGTGCCGGATCGATCCTCAGCCACAGCAACTTGTGACGGCTGCCGTCACGCATCGTCAGCGCCAGCCGGTCGGACAGGATTCCGCGGTGAAGCCTTGCCTCCACCACCTCATCGAGTGGAAGCACCTTGTTGGTCGGATGGGCGGAAACGATGTCCTGCTGCGACAACGACGATGCCGGCACCTCGAGCAGAACCATGGGCACGGTGCGCTCGTTCTTGTTGGCCAGTGTCGCCCGGAGACTCAGTCGCCGTCGCACCAGATGACGCGGCAGCAGCCACAGCTCACCGTGAATCCAGTCCGCCCATCCAGTCGTACAGCTCCTGCTGATCAACTGTGCTGTCTCAGTCACGGCGCCACGCTAACCGACAGTGGTGCCGACAGAGCGCCCGGAGTGCGCGCTCCCGCGGTGGAACGGACGCTCGTCATGATGCTGACCGTGGGCATCAGCGTGCAGGTCGCGCCCGGATGAGGGTGCGGCATCAGCAGGCCGGAGTCGCGTGGCCGGGTGCGGGTCGTGGTCTGCGACTACGCGTGCGAGCCGGGCGTGTGACCGGTTCGAAGGCACGGTTCAGGCGTGCGGCGACCGGCTGTTCCAGGCGGCGGCTGACCAGGATCGCGACGCCGGTCAGCACCACGAGGGCGAGCACGAGCAGCGGTACCGGTCCGATGGTGGTGTGGGTGCTCACGAAGTGGATCGCGGCGAAGCCGGTCGCGTAGTGCAGCAGGTAGAGCGGGTAGCTTGCGGTGCCGAGGACGGCCAGCCGCCGCCACCGGATCCCGTCGAGGCGGTGCAGTGACAGCAGCGCCAGCGCGCCGAAACACGCGGTGATCAGGAGGCTCGACGGTGCGTACGACATGCCTTTGTCGGCCGGCAGCGGATTGCCCTGGTAGTAGTGGATCGACAGGGCCCAGCTGAGCCCGATCAGCAGCCACAGCTCCGGCCGGGGCCCGGACCGGTGGATCAGATAGAAGGCGATCCCGGCCACGAAATAGTGCGAATTGCCGCGCATCACCAGGGCGTCCAGCCAGGGCTGCCCGATCTCGGCCGCCAGGATCGACGCCAGGCTCCAGATCAAACAGAACGCGAGCACATTACGGTACGTGACACCGATCCACACGACGACGAGGAAGAGCAGGTAGAACTTGAGTTCCAGCCACAGCGTCCAGTACACGTCGTCGATGCGCGGCGTACCGAGCGGATCCTCCAGCAGGAACAGATTCGCCGGCAGCGCCCGCAGTGGCACCGGGCCGAAGACCCGGGGGTAGACGGCGGTGACCAGTGTGGTGATCGCCGCACAGATCCACAACGCTGGGAAGAGACGGACAAACCGAGAGATCAAATACTTCTCGGGGGCACGACCCCACGCGGTCAGGCAGATCACGAAACCGCTGATCATGAAGAAGAACGGGACGCCGACCCAGCCGTACGCCGCGATCCGGTAGAACCAGCCGAAGACCTGGTCGGGTGGGCTGCCCCAGATCTGGACCCCTCCGTGGCCGGCCACCGCGACCAGGTGGAAGACGGCGACGCCGAGCGCGGCGACGAACCGGAAGAGGTCGAGTGCCGGCAGGCGTGTGCCCCGTGATGCCGCCGGCAGCCGGGTCACGGTCATCCCGCGGTCTCCGGTTCCGGCGCGGGCATGACCGTGTGCAGCAGCCGGACCCACAGCGACCGGCGGGCCGGGGTGCGGACGGTGCCGGTGGCGGCGCGTTCGGCGTTGTCGAGCAGTTCGGCGATGAGCGCCTGGTGCAGCCATCGTGCGGCCAGCGGCCAGAGCAGGAGCATCGCGCCGCGGGCCCGGGCAACCAGGATGTGCACCATCTCGGCCCGGCCGTGTCCGGTGGCGCGGACCCACAGCTCGTGGTATCCCGCCAGTGGTGCGTCGTCGGGGAACTCGAATCGCACGCGCAGGCCGGGTTCGTAGGCGGTGACGGTGTACCGGATCGGTCCGTGGCCGCCGCTCGCGCCGACGCCGAGCGGGCGGTCCAGTCTCAGCGGCCCCCAGCCGGGTGCGGGCCACAGCGGGTCGTCGGGTCCGGCGAGCCGGTCGTGCAGCGCGCCGAGGGTGGCCACGGGTGCGGCGATGACGCGTCGTTGCATGTTGATCATGGGGGCTCCGTACGGGCATGGCGAAGCCGTCGCGCCACCTGACGGTGTGGCGGACGTGTTCGCGCTGAGGGGTGTGGTGTGGTGGTTACCTGTCGACGCCGGGCACCGCGTCGCCCAGCTCGGTCCAGGTGCCGCTGTCTCCGGGGTCGTCCAGGCGCATGCCGCGCAGCACCTGGACCAGCTCGTCGGTGGATTCGCCGGCGTTGCTCGACGCCTCGATGACGTATTTCCCGCCGCTGCTGAGCCGGTAGCAGGCGTTCCCGGCCGGCGCGCAGAACGGCTGATCGTCCGGCATCGCCGGCCCGGCCGACGGTCCGAAGGACGGCTCGTAGGACTGCGCGAAGGACGGCCACATCGAGGGATCGAACGACTGCCCGTACGAGGGGGAGCCGGACGGCCCGCCGGCGACCTCGGTCGTCGGAATGAGTTCCTCACGGCTGATCCAGCCCGGGTACACCCGCACCCGCAGGCTGGTCACGCTGTCGCCGGTGAGGGGCTGGGTCAGGTCCGAATAATCCTCGGTCTCCCTGGTGAAACGCGCGGCACCCCGCTGGAGGTGTGCGCCGGTGAGCTCGTCGTCGCCGGTGACGCCCATCGAGGTGAGGTGGTAGCCGGGCGGGAGGTACGACATCCGCCAGGGCAGCGTGGCGGGACGGCCCGGGCCCGGGTGCAGCCCCGTGGCCACGCGGATCATGTCGGCCCGGCTCAGATCATCGCCCGCGGACTGGACGACCGCCCAGGCATCCGGGCTGTACTGCCAGGCCAGCGCATTGTCCGCGGAGGAGTGGAGGCCCTGCGCGTCACCGATCCGGACGGACTCGGCGTGACGGAACTGAGCCGGGTCGAACACGCCGTCCCGGTAGACGGTGAGCACCGAGTGGCTGACCGGGATCTGCTCGGTCGTGCCGTCACCGTGGTCGAACGGGGCCTTCGTGCCGCTCCTGTGGATGCGTGCCTGCTGGTAGCCGGGTGTGACGTTGACCGGGTCGCCGACCTCGAGGTCACCGACGGTGTAGGCGGTGAGGGTGTGATCGAACGCCGTCACCGGGAACCGCGCGCTCCCCTGATCGGCGGCCGAGACGGTACCGTTCCCGGCGATCACCTGCGGGACGACCGCCGCCGCGGCGACGGCGAGGACCAGCCCGGCCGCGCTGCCGGCCAGGGTCAGGCGTCTGCGGGCCTCGCGGCGACGGCCGCCGGCCACGAAGTCGTCGGTGCTGCGCCGCATCGGCGGGTCGCCGGCCCGCGCCGCGTCCAGCAACTCATGCATGTCGAGTCGCATAGCGCTCCGTCCCGTGCGTGTCGCCGGTCAGCAGGGTGGTGTCGGGACCGAGAACCTCACGCAGGGTCCGCAGACCGCGGACGGTGTGGCTCTTGACGGTCGCTTCCGGGCAGTTGAGAGCCTCGGCGGTCTCCTGCACGCTCAGGTCCTCGAAATACCGCAGCACCAGCACGGCCCGGCGGCGGACCGGCAGGCTCGCCAGCGCGGCGTGGATCCGCAATCGCTCGTCGACGTCGTGGGCGTCGTCCGAACCGGCCTTCTCCGGCATCACGTCACCGGTCGGCTGCTCGCGCCGCCACCAGGGCCGGCGCACCTCGTCGATGGCGGCGCGGACCACCATCGTGCGGGCGTAGCTCTCCGGCCGGTCGACCCGGCGCCACCTGGTGTAGAGCTTGGCCAGGGCGGTGAAGACCGCGTCCTCGGCGAGCTGCCAGTCGCCGCAGGTGAGGTAGGCGAGTGAGCGCAGCGAGTGCGCCTGCGCGTCGACGAAACTTCGGTAGTTCGTCTCTTCATCACTGTTCACCAGCCGGGGCTCCTGTCTGTCCGAGAACTAGACGGCCGGCGGGATGCGCGGCGGATGCACATCGACCGAAGTTTTTTCGGAAACTTCTGCCGTGCCCAGAATGATGGCCTTGAGCTCGGCCAGGGTCGCGATCCGGTGGCTGGCCGAGGAGAAGTCGTGTCCCTGGGTGAAGGCGTTGTGCACGACGGCGCAGTCGATGCCGGCCGCCACGGCCGCGTTCAGTCCCCGGGCGGAGTCCTCCACGACCAGGGCCTCCTGGCGGGTGGCACCGAAGCGCCGCAAGGCGGTCAGATAGGGCTCCGGGTGTGGTTTGGCCCGGTCGTAGTCCTCCCGGACCAGGACGAAATCCATGAACGGCCTGATCCGCCGCCGTTCGTGGATGATGTCGAAGTCCGCGCGTTTCGCCGTCGTGACGATCGCCATCCGGACGTACTTCGACAGTTCGGCGAGGACGTCGGCGACGCCGTCGATCTCGATGTCCTCGGTGCGCAGATACTCCTGGTAGTAGGCGTCGCGGACGGCACGCCGGGCGATGACGGTCTGCTCGTCGGCACCGGCCGCACGGGCCTGCTCCCAGGCACCCCAGCCGCGGCCCATGTCCCGCAGATAGCGATCCTTGTCCAAGGTCAGACCGATGTCGGCCAGCGCCCGTTCGCTGGCCTTGTAGTACCAGTGCTCGGTGTCCACCAGGACGCCGTCATGATCGAAGAGGATGTACTTCTTCACCTGGGCGATCGTAGCCACGTGAAGCCGATTGGCTCACCAGGGACGCCCGTACGGCCGATCATGGGGTGGTGGCGTCCCTGACGGTGGTGTCGGCTCGCGACCGGTGGTGGCTGCGTGCCGCTTTCGGGCTCGGTGTCGTGATGGTGATCGCCCAGTTCCTGGCTGCTGTCCCGGCGGTCCGTGGCTGGCTGGACGGGCATTCGTGGGCCCGGGACGTGCTGCAGGACGCGGTCTACCTGCTGGCCGCGGCGCTGGTCCTGGCCCGGGCGCTGATCGTCCGCAAGGATCGCGGCGCGTGGCTGGTGATGGCCGGTGGACTGGGCTTCTACGCGGCCGGCACGGTCTGGTGGATCGCCGTCGTCGTCAAGCAGGACCCGATGCCGTATCCGTCGGTCTCCGACCTCATGTGGCTGGCGTACTACCCGTTCGCGTACACCGCGGTGGTTCGTCTGCTCCGGGCACGGCGGTCCCGGATCAGTGTCTCCTCATGGCTGGACGGACTGATCGCGGCGTCCTGTGCGGCGGCGTTCGCGTCGGTGGTGTTCCTCAACGGCGTCACCGTCGACTCGTTCGAGCCCGGGCTGCCGATGCTGGTCAGCGTGGCCTACCCGGTCGCCGACATCGTGCTGGCCGGTGTGCTGCTCGGATCGTGGGCGCTGAGCAACTGGCGTCTCGAACGGGTCTGGACGTTGCTGCTGACCGGGATGGGCATCAACACCCTGGCCAACGCGCTGCGGATGCTGGAGACCAACAGCGGCATCTACGTACCGGGCGGCTGGACGGACGTACTCTGGACCGTCGCCCTCGCCTTGATCGTCGCCGCCGCCTGGCAGAGCCCGCAGCCCAGCGCGGAACGGCGGCCGGCCCGGGCACTGGTCGGCATGACGCTGCCGGCGCTGCTGGCGTTCGCGTCGATGGTCCTGCTGCTGAGCGACGGCTGGCGCCACAACGGGCTGCCACTGGCCAGCAGTTCCCTGGCCGCCGTCGCGATCACCGGCGCGATCGTGCGGATGCTGCTGACCGTGCGGGCGGTGGAGAACCTCGCGGCCGCCCGCCGGCAGGCCCGCACCGACGACCTGACCGGGCTGCCCAACCGGCGCCGGTTCCTCGAGATCCTCGCCCGTGACCTGGACCAACGTGACCCACGGTCGCCGATGGCGGTGGCCGTCGTCGACCTGGACCGGTTCAAGGAGATCAACGACAGCTTCGGTCACCACCTCGGCGACCAGTTGCTGCAGATGGTGTCGGAACGCCTGACCGAGGCGATCGGCAGCGATGGGGTGCTGGCCCGGCTCGGCGGCGACGAGTTCGGCGTGGTCATGCCGGACGCGGACGCCGTACGCGCGCAGAAGATCGCTCTCGGTCTTCTGCCCGCTCTGCGGCACCCGTTCGACCTGGACCAGATCGCGCTGCACGTCGACGCGAGTATCGGTGTGGCGGTGTTCCCCGATCACGGTACCGATCACTGTGTGCTGCTGCGCCAGGCCGACAGCGCCATGTACCTGGCCAAGAATGATCACCGTGGGGTGGCGGTGGCCACCGGGGCGGCCGCGGACGACGCCGGCCGGCAGCGCCTCACCACGCTGGAGGAACTGCGCACCGGACTCGACCGGGGCGAGCTGACGCTGCACTACCAACCGCAGATGGAGGTCGGCACCGGCGAGACGACCGGCGTGGAGGCGCTCGTGCGCTGGGAGCACCCACGCCGCGGCCTGGTGTTCCCGGACGTGTTCCTGCCGCTGGCCGAGCACGCCGGGCTGATGGGCCGGCTCACCCTGCAGGTCCTCGACATCGCCCTCGCCCAGTGCCGGGAGTGGCGCGACGAGGGCCTGTACCTGGTGGTGGCGGTGAACCTGTCCGCCTCGAACCTGCAGGACACCAGCCTGCCCGGGCACGTCGCGGACGGTCTGGCCCGCCACGGTGTGCCGCCGGGCGCGCTCCACCTGGAGGTCACCGAGGAGATCCTGATGCGCGACGCGGCCCGCGCCACCGAGGTCCTGGCCGAGCTGAGAGCCATGGGGGTACGGCTGGCCGTCGACGATTACGGCACCGGTTACTCCAGTCTCGCCTACCTGCACGCGCTGCCGGTGGACGACCTGAAACTCGACCGTGCGTTCGTCACCCACTGTGACACCGACCCGCGCAGTGCCGCGATCGTGAAGAGCACCGTCGAACTGGCCCACAACCTGGGCATGCGGATGATCGCCGAGGGCGTCGAGAACGAGGCCGCCCTCGACCGGTTGCGTGAGTGGGGCTGCGACCTGGTGCAGGGTTACCACCTGAGCCGCCCCCAGCCGGCCGACCGTCTGGTCACCTGGCTCCGCGAGCGTCAGCCCAGCACCCTGGCGTAATGGTCCAGCGTCCACGGCGCCCGGATGCGGGCGTCGCCGCGTCGTACCGTCTCAGGATTGAAAAGCTCCGCCCGCCAGGTGAAACGCGATGTGGCGATGTCGGCTTCGTACCTTTTCTGCGGTATCTCTACATCACCGGCAGCTGTCGGATGACCGCGACGTCGTCGCGACGACACCATCGACCGCATCAGCCGGCACCGAAAAACGGAGACGATCATGACCGAGACACCCATCCACCACCGGTACGGGTTCTGCGCCGTCGCACCGAGCCCGGAGGCGGCCGCCCTCATCCGCGCCGAACGCGACCTGAATCCGGCCGCGGCCGCCCTCGCCGAGAGCGTCGCGCCGCCGCCCCGGCCACTGGGCTACAACGACGGCATGATCATCCCGCCTACGGAGTTCCCGCCCGGCACCCCGGAGGCGGTCCTGCGGAGCACCGCGCTCACCAGGACGCCACTCCGAGGCGCCGTCCGTGTCATCGTCGTGCTGGTGGACTTCCCCGACCGGGCCATGGAACGGCCGGCCGAGGAGTTCGACGACCTGTTCTTCTCCACCGGCGTCCTGCCCAACGGCAGCGTGCGGGAGTACTACCGCGAGGTGAGCGGCGGCCTGATCGACCTCGTCGGGAAGACCGTCGGGCCGCTGCGGCTCCCGCGCCCGCTGTCCTGGTACGCCAACGGCAACTTCGGTATCGGCCGGCCGAGCGGTGCTCCCCGGGCCAACATCATGGCCCAGGACGCGGCCCGGGCCGCCGACGGGATCGTCGACTTCACGTCGTACGACAACGACGGCAACGGATTCGTCGACGCGTTCGTGATCGTCCACGCCGGGCGCGGTGGCGAGGAGACACGCAGGCCCGGGGACATCTGGTCGCACAAGTGGGTCCTGCCGTCCGTTCACCGGGCCGACGCGACCAGCATCTTCGCCTACCTGACGATCCCCGAGGACTCGAAGATCGGCGTCTGCGCCCACGAACTGGGTCACCTGCTGTTCGGTTTCCCCGACCTGTACGACGCCGACGACACGTCCGAGGGCCTCGGCGACTGGTGCCTGATGGCCGGCGGCTCGTGGGGCGGTGGCGGCGACGTGCCGGTCCACCCCTCCGCATGGTGCAAGGTCAACCAGGGGTGGGCGACGGCGGTCAACGTGACCACGCCCGGCCCGCTGACGCTGCCGGACGTCAAGGACAGCAACACGGTTCACCGGATGTGGACCGACGGCCGGACCGGGCCGGAGTACTTCCTGATGGAGAACCGTCAGCGAACCGGCTACGACGCGTCCCTGCCGGGCGACGGCCTCCTGATCTGGCACGTCGACGAGACCCGGGAGAACAACCAGGACGAGCGCCGCTACATGGTCGGGCTCGTCCAGGCCGACGGGCGGCGCGACCTGGAGGCCAACCGCAACCGTGGTGACGCCGGTGACCCGTACCCCGGGCGGTCGGAGAACACCCGTTTCGACGGGGAGTCCACGCCGAGCTCCGACTCCCACTCGGGGCGCGCCACCCACGTCGCCGTCACCGGCATCGCCCGGGACGGCGCGACGATGACGGTGCACGCCGCGGTCACCGCCCCCGCCGGCGTCGACGACGAGCAGAAGCCGGTGGCGGTCGGTTCACACATGTGACGTGCGGCGGGAGGCTGCCCCGGCCGGGTGGTGCGCTATACCTGGATCATGGATCTCGGGCTCGCGGGGCGTACCGCGCTGATCGTCGGTGGAAGCGGTTTGATCGGCCGGGCGGTCGCCGCCGCGCTGATCCGCGAGAAGGTGCGGGTCGTGCTGGCCGCCCGGTCGGCGGACCGGCTCGATCTGGCCGCCGGGGAGTTCGGCGGCCAGACCGGGACGGTCGTCGTCGACACCCGCGACACCGCCTCGGTGGCCGCCGCGGTCGAGCGGGTGATCGCCGACGAGGGCGCGATCGACATCCTGGTCAACGCGGCGGCGCCACCGGCCAACACCCTCGACCCGGCCAAAGATCAAGACCCTGATCAGGTACGGGACGCCTTCGACGCCAAGACGGTCGGCTACCTGCGGGTCGTCGACGCGGTACTCCCGCACATGCGGCGGGCCGGGTTCGGCCGGATCGTCAACATCAGCGGGCAGAACGCGTTCCTGAGCCGGTCGGTGACCGGTTCCATCCGCAACGCCGCCGTGATCGTCGGCTCCAAGGCACTGGCCGACTCGGTCGCCGGGACCGGGGTGACGGTCAACGTCGTCAACCCCGGTCTCGTCACGGCCACGCCGAACCCGGTGCCGCAGGCGGCGGCCCCCGGCGACTCCACCCCGGAGCAGGTGGCCGCCCTGGTCACGTTCCTGGCGTCGGCGCAGGCCGCGGCGATCTCCGGCGAGTCCATCGCCGTCGGCCACCGGGTCCTGGGCGTCCAGTGACCCCCGCCCGCCGTCACAGGTCGTAACCGCCGGGGACCTCGACGTCCCGCGCCGTCATCCATCCGCGCGGCGTACGCGACGCCCTCGTCGCGGAACACCTCAGCCGCGAGTACCGCCGCCAGTCCGGCGCCCCACCCAGCCAGGACGTCACTCTCCCGTGGTGAACCCACCCGCCGTACCGACCTCCATCTCCCGCGGCACGGCCGCCGCCCCTCGGCCGACGTCCTACGGTGTGTGCTTCCCATCCCCGCAGGACGGCCGTGGCGGGCCGGGATGGTCGCGGACAGCTGCGTCGGCCCACGGCACGCGGCAACCGCACAGTGCCCCCCACATCCGGTGGCTATCGCGTAGCCTGCCCGTTGATCGGGGGAGGGTGAAGCTTGTTCGCGCTCGTTTTCGACGCGGTGCGGGCGCGAACCGCGCAGGTACTGGCGATCTTCGTGCTGACCGCGCTCGCCGCCGGCGTCGCCGCCGCCGGACCCTGGTATGCCTACGCCTCGGCGACCCGCGCCGCCGAGGCGCAGCTGAGCGCCGCAACGGCGGCCCAGCGCAACGTCTCGATCCAGACCGAGACCAGTACCCAGAACGACGCGGCCGGTGCGCTCCGCCGGTTCGCCGACCTCGCCGCCGGTGGGCTGTCCAGCTCACTGGACCAGCCGGTGCGCGGGATCCAGCTGCGGCTGAGCGTCACCCGGGTCGACGGAGAAGCGGTCATGGCCGCCGCCTACCGGGACGACTTCTGTCAGCACGTCCGCCTCGACGGACCCTGCCCGTCCACCCCCTTCCAGATCGCGGTCAGCAACGCCACCGCCCAGAACCTGGGGCTGGAGACCGGCGACGAACTGACCCTGCTCGGCCAGCTGAGCGCCCCGTTCCGGTTCACCGTCGTCGCCCGCTACTCGATGCGTGATCCGGCGGACCCGTACTGGAGCAATCCGCTGTTCCGGGCCGAGGTCCCCGGCCTGGACCCGGTCTTCACACCGGTCGAGACGTTCGGTTCCGCCGGGTTCCCGGACCCGACGCTCACCTACGACGCCCAGGTCCCGCCGGAGCTGATCCGCGGCGACGGCGCGCAGCGCCTCGGTGCCGCGCTGGCCGCCGACGAGGACCGGCTGAGCCTGGACCGGCTGCGGATGATCACCGGCATCGACACGGTGCTGGAACGCATCGCCGCGGACCGGGCCACGATACGCCGCGGCGTCCTGACCGCGGGCCTGCAGATGCTGATCCTCACCTGGTTCGCGATCGGGATCGCCGGGCGCTGCACCGGCCGGGACCGGCGCACCGACCTGGCGCTGCTCAAACTGCGCGGCGTGAGCCGGGGCGGCATCCTGCGGCTGGCCTGGGGACAACACCTGGTGCCGCTGCTGTTCGGTGTGCTGGCCGGCGCGCCCGCCGGGCTTCTGCTCGCCGCCGGCCTCGCCGGGCCGGTACCCCCGAGCGACCGGGTCGTCGCGCTGTCCCTCGTCGGAGCCGCCGTCGCCGCCGTACTGCTCGGCGGCCTGCTCGTGCTGATCATCGGTGAGGTGCTGGTGCTGCGGCAGCCGGTCGCGGTGCTATTGCAGCGCTCGGCGGCGGGACGCGCCGACTGGCGCTCCACCCTGGTCGACCAGGTGCTCGCCGCGCTCGCGGCCGCCGCGGTCTACCAGGCCCGGTCGGGCGGGTCGGAGGACGGACTCAAGACCGCCGCGCCGGCCCTCGCCGCGCTCGCCATCGCGCTGCTGGCCGCGCGGTTGCTGGTACGCGTCGCCGACCGGATCGGCGGCGCGGCGTTGCGTGCCGGGCGGCTCCGGCTCGGCCTCACCGCCGTCCACGTCTCCCGGCAACGCGGCGCCGACCGGGTGTTCGCCCTGATCGTGGTGGCGGTCGCCAGTTTCGCCACGGCGGCCGGCGGGCTGGCCGCCGACCGTACCGTGCGGGCCGATCGCAGCGCCGCGGAGCTCGGCGCAGCCCGGGTGCTCACGGTGGAGGCACCGAACCGTACGGCCCTGCTCGCGGCGGTCCGGCGGGCCGATCCGGGCGGCCGGGAGGCGATGGCGGTGGTCACCGACACCACGACCATCCCGCGGGTGCTGGCCGTGGACACCACGCGGCTCGCCGCGGTCGCCGAGTGGCGCCCCGAGTTCGGGCCGGTCGGCCTGCTCCCGGACGCCACGGCGGCCGGAAGCGTGCAACCGCTGCCGGTGGTCACCGGCGACCGGTTGACCCTGCGGACACGGCGCGAGGGCACGGCCCCGGTCGCCGTCGAGCTGCTGCTCCAGCACGAGGGCACCGGCTTGCCGGTGCAGGTCGACTTCGGTGTCCTGAGCGCGGGGGAGGGCGCGGTCTCCGCTCCGGCGCCCGGATGCGCCGCCGCGCCCGGTTGTCGCCTGGTCCGCTGGGGGCTGACCGCGCCGGGCTGGACGAGCAGGTCGAGCCCGCTCCCGCCGGACACCGTGGTGACGCTGCGCAGCCTCCGGCAGGACGGCCCGGCGGCGGAGGTCCTGGACCCCGCCGGGTTCGGCAACATCGGCTGGTGGCGGCCGGCCGTCGGGGGCGTCGCCATCGACATCGCCACGACCGGCGACGGCCTGCGGCTGTCCGTCGACCGCAACGAGCTGGCAGTGCCGGTGATTGGCACCGAGGTCTGGGCATCCGACACCTCGATGCCCCTGCCGGTGGTGCTGGCCGGCGAAGCTCCGGCCGAGTGGCGGCTCACCGACCCGCTGCTGACCTCGTTCGGCCGGGCCCCGGCGCGGGTCGCCGGCTCCGTGCCGGCCCTGCCCGGGCTGGGCAGGGCCGGGATCCTCGTCGACCTGGACGCCACCAGCCGTGTCGCGGGTGGGAGCGATCCGCCCGGGGAGTTCCAGGTCTGGCTCTCCGCCGGCGCCCGCCCGGGCCTGGTGGCCGACCTGACCGCGGCCGGGCTCACCGTGACGACGGACGACAGCGTCGCGCAGCGATCCGCCGTCCTCGGCCGCCAGGGACCGGCGGCCGTCGCGCGGTTCGGTTTGCTGGCCGGCGTGGCGGCGCTGCTGCTCGCCGCGGCCACCACAGCCGTCGCTGTCGCCGTCGACCGGCCCACGCTGCGCAGGCAACTCGAGGCGCTGCGCCAGCAGGGACTACCCGCCCCGGTCGCGGTCACCACCGGTCATGCCGGGACGGCCGCCCTCGTACTGGCCGGTCTGTCGGTCGGTGTGTTCGCCGCCGCGCTGGTCGGGCCGCTCACCCGGATCGTGGTGCCACCGTTCACCGACGGCTGGGCGGTGCTGCCCCCGCCGGGCACGCTCAGCGGCGCCGCGCTCGCCCTGTCCGCGCTGGTCGCCCTCGTCGTGCTCGGGGTGACCGGGTGGCTGTCGGTGCTGCCGCTCCTTCGCAGCCTGCGGGCGCCCGGCTCGGTGCCGCCCCCGGCACCGCCCGACCGAGATAGCGGCGGTCTGCCGACCGGCACCTCGGCCGGTCGCGGAGCCGATCCGAAAGAGGACGGCCGATGATCTCGCTGGTCTTCGTCATGCTCTGGAACCGCCGCGGGCAGGCCGTCACCCTGGCACTGCTCGGCCTGCTGGCGGTCACCTCGGCGGTCGCTGCGCCGGCCTATCTGATCGCGGTCGACCGTGCGGTCGCCGTCGGGCAGATCGCCACCGCCGCGCCGAACGAGCTAGGGCTGGTGGCGAGCACGGTGCAGGACGAGCGCGTGGACACCGGCGACGGCACCGGGACCCCGGGCCAGGCGGAGCAGGGATTGCAGTTCGGTGACGTGGCCACCGCTCTGGTCGCTCTGCCCGGCTTCACCTACGTCTACTCGGCGGAGTACTGGGTCATCGGCATCGACCCGAATCCGGCGAACGCCGGGCGCTTCGTCTACCGCCAGGACGTCTGCGCCCACCTGCGGATCCTGACCGGCCGCTGCCTGGCCGCCGAAGGCGACGTACTGCTCGGGGAGCACACGGCGCAGCGGCTGAACCTCAAGGCGGGCGACTCGGTCGAGCTGCGGTCGGCAGTACCGAGTCCGGATCCGAAGCGGAAGATCTGGCTACCGGACGGCAAGCCGCGGCGCCTCCTGATCGCCGGCACCTACCGGACGACCGAGCCGGGCGCCGGCTACTGGGGCGGCCGCGGCTACTTCACCTCGACACCGGAGACCGGCCCGGGTGAACCGATCTTCACCACCGCGGTGACCCAGCAGACGATGGACCACGGCCGGATCACGCTGGTGATGGACGGCCGGGCCGGACCGGCCGCGTTGCATCCCGACCGTCTCGGCCAGCTCCGGACCGACCTGCGGAATCTGAATCAGAACACCGCCGACATCGGCATGGCGGTGCAGATCGACACCGGCATGCCGGCACTGCTGGACCGCATCGACATCGGACAGTCGTCGACCCGGCTGCTCGTGCCGGTGCTGGCCGTACCACTGATCCTGCTCGCCTGCTTCACCATCTTCCTCACCGTCGGCTACGGCCTCGAAGGCCGGCAGAGCGAGCTGGCGGTCGTCGCGCTGCGTGGCTCGCGATGGTGGACACGGTGGTGGCTGGCGGCCGGCGAGAGCCTCGTCGCGGTCCTGGCCGGCGCCCTGTTCGGCTGTCTGATCGGGCAACTGCTGGTCAACGCGGTCGCGGCGATCGTCTTCCCGGACGTCGGCATCCCCGCCGGCTGGAGTTCACTGCGTTACGCACCGCTGGCCGCCGGGGTGGCGCTGCTGTCCGTGATGGTGGCCCAGCGCCGCCAGTTCGTCGGACCGGTCGCCGCACTGCTGCGCCGGCACCCCACCACCGGCAACGGCCGGTGGGCGATCGCGGCGGAGGCGCTCGCCGTACTCCTCGCCGTCGTCGCCTCGGTCCAGCTCGTCCTCTCCCAAGGGTCACTGACCGGGGTGGGCCTGTTCGCACCCGCCATCCTGATGCTCGCCCTCGGCCTGCTCGCCGCCCGCGTCCTGCTTCCCCTGATCAGCCGGTACGCGGTGCGCGCCCTGCACCGCGGCCGCCTCGGTGTCGCCCTGGCCGGTCTGCAGCTCGCCCGCCGACCCGGCGCCGGCCGGCTCTTCGCCCTGCTGGTGGCCACCGTGGCGGTGGCCGGCTACGCGACCAGCGCGGTGGACACCGCCGCCGCCGGCCGCACCGTCGAGGCCACCCTCGGCATCGGTGCGGACCGGGTCCTCACCGTGCAGACGGCACAACCCCAGCAGCTACTGGCCGCGGTGCGCCGGATCGACCCGGACGGTGCCTTCGCCATGGCGGTCACCCGGCTGCCCCCGGGCGCCTCCTCGGCCGACCCGCCCGGCCTGGCCGTGGACTCCACCCGGCTGGCGGCCGTCGCGGCGTGGCCGGACGACGGACCCGGCCCGGCCGAGGTCGCCGGCCGGCTACGCCCGGAGTTGCCGGCCCCACCGGAGTTCCCCGGCCCGGACATCGCCGTCGACGTGTCGGCGTCCGGCCTGGCACCGGGCACGAGAGGCCTGCGACTCCAGGTGTCGGTCTCGTCCCTGAACGGGATCGGTGACGCGGTGATCGAGCTCGGCGAGCTGCAGAACGGGCCGGCCACGTACCGGCAGAAGATCGAGGTCTGCCAGGAGGGATGCCGGATCGACGGCATCGGGTTCGCCCGGACCGGCACGGCCCGCATCACCGCCGAGGTGGTGCTCCGGGGCGTGCGCGCCACCGGCCCGGACCGGGAGGTGTTGCCCGTGGCCCGGCTGGCCGACCCGGACAGCTGGCGGGCGAGCCCGGAGGTGCGGGTCGCGTCGGCGCCGGACGGCCTGCGGGTCGAATTCGCCGAATCGATCAGCGTGTCCCCGCTCGTCTGGATCAAGCCGGCCAGCACCCTTGACCCGATCCCGGTCGCCGCCGCCGGTGGCCGCCCCGCCGGCGGCGTCATCAACGGCCTGGACGGCAGGCCCATGCTCATCACCGACGCCGCGACCCTGCCGGTCGTGCCCCAGCTGGGCCGCCGGGCCGTCGTGGTCGACCTGGAGTACGCGGACCGGATGACCATGAACGCCGGCCTCGGCAACGCGCCACAGATCTGGCTCAACGCCGCGGCCCCGCCGGACATCCTGGACCGGGTCTCGGCACAGGGTCTCACCGTCGTCGACGACGTCCGCTCCGACCAGATCCGCCGCCGCCTCGAACAGCAGGGACCGGCGCTGGCGCTCGGGTTCCATGTGCTGGCCGGCGCCCTGGCCGTACTGCTGGGGGCGGGAGCGCTGGTGCTGTCGGCAGCGGTGGACCGGCGCCGCCGGGTCGAGGACCTCTCCGCGCTGCGGAACCAGGGGCTGCGTCCCGGACCGGCCGGACAGGCGATGCTCTTGACGTACCCGGCGCTGGTCGCCGCCGCCGTGGTGGTCGGACTGCCGGTCGCGGCGATCGCGTGGCTGGTCACCGGCTGGGCCCTGCCGCTCGCCGGCCCGTACCCGCCGGACCTCCCGCTGCCCGGCTGGCCGCGGGTGACCGTGCTGCTCGCGGTGGGTGCGGTGGTCCTGCTGGTGCTCACGGCCGTGGCCCTCGCCACGGGACGCGATCTGCGCCGGCGTGTGACGCGCCGGGGAACGCTGTGACACGGGGAGTGCGATGAGAACGCTGACGGTGGACGCGGCGGACCTGGCGTACGGGGACGCCGCCCCGGTGCTGCGCGGCGTGACGGCCGAGGCCCGGCCCGGCGAACTGCTGGCGGTGACCGGCACGTCGGGTGCGGGAAAGTCGACGTTGCTGAACGCGATGGCGGGGTTGCTGGTGCCCCGGTCGGGTGCGGTGTCGGTGGACGGTGTGCCGTTGGTCAACCGTGATCATGCGGTGGGCCTGGGCGTGGTCCTGGTGCCGCAGGACAACGGTCTGGCGGCGATTCTGACGGCTGTCGAGAACGTGGCGGTGGCGGTGCTGGCGACCGGTGGGACGTCGGCGGAGGCACGCCGCTACTCGACGGAGATGCTGGCCTCGCTGGGATTGTCCGGTCAGACGGATCAGCTGGTCGACGAGCTGTCCGGCGGGCAGCAGCAGCGGACCGCGATCGCTCGTGGCCTGGCGTTGCGGGGTGCGGTGCTGCTCGCCGACGAGGTGACCAGTGAGCTGGACGCGGCGAACCGTCAACGGGTGCTGGAGCTGTTGCGGGGCGAGGCGGCGCGGGGCGCGGTAGTGGTGCTGGCGACCCACGATCCGGAGGCCGCGGCGCTGTGTGATCGTGAGCTGCACCTGGCCGATGGCATGGCGTCCTGGGTGCGTGGTTGATGTTCCCCGGGGGCCTCCGGCCGTGGAACGACCGGAGGCCACGTTGCCGTTACGGGATGGCGCTGGTGTTGAAGGCGAACCGGGCCACCGAGTCGGCGATGGCGTCGGCGTTGACGTCGAGTGCCGTCATGTCGATGTTCGTGATCGTGTCGCAGGCCTGGTGGTAGCAGACGTCGTAGGCGACACCGGCCGTACCGCCGAACAGGGCCTGCTCCTCGGGCGTCTTGACGCCCTCGGCGCCGGTGAAGATGCCGCCGGCCGGAATGCCCACGGCGATGAACGGGCCGTAGTCCGACCGGCCGTCGAAGTCGGTGCCGACATGACCGAGCCCGCGACGGTCGAAGAACGCCTCGAGCTGCTTCTCGATCTGCGCCGAACCGGGCGGCCCGGCCGGCGAGCCCTCCGCGTCGGAGTCGTCACCGTCGTACAGCTTGTAGGCGTAGTTCGGCGAGGCCACCATGTCGAAGTTCAGGTACAGCCTGATCCTGTCCTTCTCGGCGGCGGACAGGCCCTCGACGTACTGGTCGGAGCCGAGCAGACCGGGCTCCTCGGCCGCCCAGAACGCGAAGCGGACCTTGTTCCTCACCGGGAAGTGCTTCATCTGGAGGGCCGTCTCGAGGATCGCGGCGCTGCCGGAGCCGTTGTCGTTGATGCCCGGGCCCTCGGGAACGCTGTCCAGGTGGGCGCCGACCATCACGACGTTCTTCGGGTTGCCGGTCCGGGTCTCGGCGATCACGTTGTGGTCGGTGCCCAGCGTCAGGGTGGCGTCGACCTTGAGCCGGACGGTGGCGCCCGGCGTGCCGGCGAGTTCGTTGCCGACGGCGAAACCCGCGAAGACCATCGGCACTCCGGCCCGCCATTCGCCGATGTCGAGCGGGAACGGGTCGGTACGGCCGGGCTGCCCCTCGTTGAACACGATGATCCCGGACGCGCCGGCGAAACCCGCGTTGCGGATCTTGGTGACGAACGGGCAGGTGCCACGCTGGATGAGCGCGATCCGGCCGGCGACGAAACCGTCGAAGTCGGAGGTCTCGCAGCCACTGGTCGACGTGGGCGTCGGCGTCGGCGGCAGGGTGAGGTCGACAGCCTGCACCTGTGCGGTCACGTCGCCGGGCGGGGAGGGCGTGAACGTGACGAAGTCCTGACCGGGCACCCAGGCCTTGCCGGTCGGCGCGGTCAGTTCCAGCGTGGGCGGGTTGTTCTCGACCCAGCCCTGCACGAAGTTGATCGGATCGAGCGTGACCTTGTAACCGGCACGCCGTAACTTGTCGGCGACGTAGTCACGGGACGCCTGGTAGCCGGGCGTCCCGGCCGCACGGGTCCCGCCGTTGGCGTCGGCGATCGCCTGCAGCGCGTTGAGGTGCTTCCTGGCGTTCGCCCCGGTCACCTGCTTGACCAGGATCTTGGCGAACACGTCGTCGAGTGAGGTCGCCGAGGCCGGTACCGGCTGGGCGAGGAGCAGGGCCGCGGTCGTGGCCACCGAGACGGCGGCGGCGAGGCCCCTGCGGAGACTGGTGCGCATGATCCCCCCGGACAGATAGATCAATCGATGCTCATGTTTCCGGTGAAGCGCGATCGCCCGGACCGTAACCCGCCTTTTCCGGAGGCAGGAATGGTCCGATCAGGCGGTCCCGCAGAACTGGACGCACCACATCATCCACTTCGGACAAACCGGATCCGGCGCGCTCGCCGCCGAGCGGCGAAAAGCTGTCGGGGGTACGCCTATCGTGCGGCCCATGACGGGATGGGAAGCGACCGGTCGCCGGTTGGTGCGGCGCTACGCCGTCACGCAGCGGTCCGCCATCGAGAGCGTCGCGCAGACCTCGGCCATCCCGGTGCGGCGTGACCTGTTCGCAGACCGTCGCCTGGAACCCGGCGTCCGTGACGAACTCGGGCTGGCACTCGGCCGGATGCTGCGGCAGCAGGGTGCGGCCCGGGCCGGATACGAGGAGATCGAACGGGCGGTGCCCGATCTGCGTCAGCACGGGCGGCGGGCGCGTGCCCTGGCCGTGTTGTCCGCTCCGGACACCGTGTCCCTCGTGCGGGCCAAGGGTCTGCCGGCGTGGGCCGGCAGGCCGCCAGTATCGTCGGCCGATGAACTTCCTTGCTGCTGGGTTGTCGCGGGCGGGGATGAACGACGTCATCTCCGTCGAGTCGGTGAGCGGTGGACTCGCCGCGGTCGCCGGGATCGCCCACCGGACGAACGCTTCCTCCATGTTCGTCAAGGCCTTCGCCGCAGAATCCGACGGCGGCGCCTTGGACAGCGGCGCCTTCGAAGCTGAGGCCGAAGGGCTGGCGGCCCTGCGCGAGGTCGGCGGGCTGGCGACGCCCGAGGTGATCCTCGCCAACCGGGAGCTGCTCGTGTTATCGCTCCTGCAGCCGCGGCCGGTCAGCGCAGGATTCTGGGAGCGGTTCGCCCATGGGCTCGCCCACCTGCACACGAGCACTGTTCATCCCCGCTTCGGATGGCACCGCGACAACTGGCTCGGCCGTCGCCGGCAGGTCAACACCTGGGCCGGCGACGGGTTCGCCTTCTTCGCCGAGCACCGGTTGCTCCGCTGGCTGTCCGAGCCCCGCGTCGAGGCCGCGCTCGATCCGGCCGACCGGGCCGCGATGCACCGATTGTGTGACCGGCTCCCCGAACTCCTTCCGGACCGGCCGGCCTGCCTGACACACGGCGACCTGTGGGCTCAGAACGTGCTGGCCACCCTGGATGGACAACCGGCGGTGATCGACCCGGCGGTGTCGTACATGTGGGCCGAGGTGGACCTGGCCCATCTCTGGACCACGGCACCGCCGCCGGAGTCGCGCCGGTTCTTCGACATCTACGCCGAACTGACCGGCCTGGACGACGGCTGGCGTTCCCGCATGCCGATCATCCAGTTGCGGCAGCACTTGGCGGTCGTGGCCCAGTTCGACGACGACTGGGGCGCCGCCGAGACGATCCGGGCCACCCTGCAGCCGTTCCGCTGAACCACGTCGCGACCGGTCGGAGGTTCTCATCCGGCGGCGATGAGAGCACACACAACGGGGCACGTGTGACCTCACCATCGCTATCACGCGGATGAACGATCACGATCCACTCATCGTGATCGTTCATCCGCGCCATCGCGACGCCCGACGCACACGATCGCCGATCGTATGCGCTGAACCACGCTGCCGACGGGGTGCTCTGGCTGGTGACGCGACCGCTGACGCTGCCGACGGGGTGCTCTGGCTGGGTGACGCGACCGCTGACGCTGCTGACGGGCTGCTCTCGCGGCGACGTGTCGGCTGATGCTGCGGGCGCGTCCGCTGAGGTTGCCGACGGCCGGGCAGGGCGCGCGTGCCCGGCGGGGGACGAGCCGTCTAAACGCGGGCGTTGCGGCGGCGGACCAGCAGCAGTGCGAGGGCGGCCAGGCCCGCCACCACCAGCAGGCCGCCGAAGACGAACGGCAACGGGCCGCTGCCCTCGTCGCTGACCGGGTCGAGGTTGGGGGCGGCCTCGGCGATGATGGTCGGCTTCTGGCCGGGGGTGTCGTCGTCCCCGGCGGCGAGCGGGCTCGGTGACACGCGGGGTGAGGACGACGTCCGGACGGGTTCGACCAGGGCGGCCAGTGTCATCTGCACGGTCGCCGTGTCGCCGGCGGTGCCCTGGACGGTGGCGCGGGCGGTCCGGTAGCCGTTGCGGGTCGCGACGACCCTGATCGACCCGGCGGCGATCGGCTCGGCGGCACTCGACCTGATCGAGAACCGGCCGGTGGGGCCACTCGTCGTACGGTATTCGTGCCCCGCACTGTCCCGGACGGTCACCGTCGTACCGCCGACGGCCTTGCCCCCGGTGTCCCGGACCCGGCCGGTGACCCGGTCCACCCCGGCCGCCGGCTTCTCCGCCCCGGAGACGTTGACCATCTTGAAGTCGTAGCTGTTCTGCCCACCCAGCCGCACACCGACCGAGATGTTGAGACCGCTGCTCTCACCCGGGGCGACGCTGGGCGCGACGACGGTGGCCGCGAGATCCTTGCTCTTGCCCGCGCCGAGACTCGGCTCGGCCCGGCAGCCGCTGGTGCACCGCAGGCCGCCGCCGACCACGACGATCGCCGTCTCGGTCGCGGATCCGGTGTTGGTGACCCGGAACTTCACCCGCACCGTCTCGCCGGGCGCGACGTTCTCCGCCGACACACTCAGGATGCGGACCGGTGCCGGCGCGGCTGCCACGGGTGGTGCGAACACCGCGAGCGTCCCCGTGGTCAGCACGATCATTGCGGCGGCTCGGGCCCAGCGGTGCGCGGTCACGTCCATCCACCTTCTCCGGGGGCGGGCGACATCGGTCGATGACGCCGCGGGCCACTATGCCCTGCCGGGACGAGATACGCGACCCGAGCCGGTTCTCACCGGCGGCAGGTGTGATTCCGGCGTCTGACGGGGCATGTCGTGGGCATGGCGACGACCGAACTCCAGAACCGGATCCAGCGCCACCTCGACACGCTGGTCGACTCCGGTGCGGAGAGCGCGGTACAGGCGGCCGCCTACCGTGACGGTGAACTGATCGTCGACGCGGCCGCCGGGCCGGTCACCGCCCGGACGCCGATCTTCAGCTTCTCCACCGGTAAGAACGTCACGGCCGTCCTGGCCCACGAGCTCGTCGCCCGGGGGTTCACCGGCTTCGACGACCCGGTGGCCGATCTGTGGCCGGAGTTCGGTGCGGGCGGCAAGACCGCTGTGACACTGCGGCACGTGCTGACCCACACGGCAGGGCTCCCGGCCATGCCGCAGGGGATCGGGCCGGCCGAGCTGCCGGACTGGGCAACGGTCTGTGACGCGCTGGCCGCCGCCGGACCACGCTGGCCGGCGGGCGAGGCCATGGGCTACCACCCCTACACCTTCGGCTATCTCGTCGGCGAGATCGCCCGGCGCGCGACCGGTCACCCGGTGCGTGAGTTGCTCCGGGAGTGGATCACCGAACCGCTGGGTCTCGACGGGCAGCTCTTCTACGGTGTACCGGAGGAGTCGCTTCCTGGTCTGCCCCCTCTTGACGAGGAGGAGCGGGACGGGATCCCCGGGCCGTGGGAGAGCGCGCCGAGCGCCGGGTTCGGTAACAGCGCCGAGATCCTGCGGGCTGACATCCCGTCAGTCGCCACCGGCACGGCGTACGCGCTGGCCACGGTGTTCGACCGGGCGCTGGCGGACCCCGTCCGGTTCGCGGGGATGTCGGCTGTCGCGTACGAGGGAGATGATGTGATCTTCGGAACGCCGGTGCGGATGGCCCTGGGCTTTCCGATCGGCCGGATCGGTGCCGCCGCCGAGGAGCGGTCGGCGGCGATCGGATGGCCCGGCGGCGGCGGAAGCTACGCCTACGCCGATCCGGTACGCGGGATCGCCTTCGCCCTGACGAAGACGCGGCTCACCCCGCACTTCGACACCGCCCTGTCAACGATCGCGATCGTCGAGGAGAACACGCCCGCGACCGGGTAGGCGCCTTCGCCACCGGTAGCGAGTCGTCACAGACCCGCTACCGGTGGCGGTGAGCGGCTTATCGTGGTTCGTCGTCCGGCGTTGTCGGCGCCGGGTCGGCGTGCAGTTCCCGGAGGCGCTGGGCCACGTCGATCCCGGCGGTCAGGGTGGTCAGGGCGGACGCGGTCGCACGGGCCAGGAACCGGTCCAGTTCGGCGTCCATGGTGTCGTCAAGGTCCATCGAACTCCCTTCCTGCCGTGTCGGCCATCAGGCGTTTCAGGTTCTGGCGGGCGTGACGGAGGTTGGACCGGACCGTGGCAGTGTTCTGTCCGGTGATCTCCGCGATCTCACCGGGTTCGTAGCCGTCAGTCGTCAGTGCGAGCACTGCTCGCTGTGCGGGCGGCAAGGTGCGGAGCATCGCCAGAACGGTGGTGGTGTCCTCGTCGAACGGGCTGCGCTGCTGGAGAGTCTGCGCCGCGGCGCGTACCTCGGCGTCATGCCGGCGGGTCGTCCGGGTCCTGACCCGGCAGATCTCCCGGCGCACGGCCGCTCTGGCGTACGCGTGCGGTGCTTCGATCTGCGCCCACTGGTTCAGCACGGTACGCATGACGTCCTGAACCAGATCCTCGGCCTCGTCCACGGACGACGCTCCGATCCGGATGGCGAACCAGGTCAGTGACCGGAAGTCGGCCAGGTAGTAGGCGTCGAAGGTGGCGGGCTTTCCAGACGGCGAACCCATGGCGTTCTCCTCAACATCGGTGGGGATCTGCTCATCGGGGTTGCCCTCCCTGATTTCGGTGTTGTGCGGGGTGTGGCAGTGGCGCTTTTGGCTTGACAGCGACATCCGGTTGCCGTCGGATGGCGCTGCTGCCCTCTCCCTTCCACGCCATCGAGTGGTTTTGCAGTAAAGGTGCGGGCAGCGGGGGCGGGCGTGCAATCGCCGGTGGGGATTTCTGTCAGGGACGGCGAGAAGCCACCACGGCGAGCACGACGGCGGCGGTCAAAGCGGTCACGGCCAGGGAACCGGACAGCAGGTAGGCGCCGGGCAACGTGGTGGCGATGAGGTTGACGACCTTCTCGGTCTCGCGGTCACGGTCGGGCTCGACGGTCACGGGTGGTTCCTCCTCCGGGGTCTGTACCCGGGGAGTGCGATGTGACCGGCCTGGCGTGCAGGTCAGTGCGGCTCGTGGGTTTCCGAGTCGAAGCGGAACCGCACGGCCGGGACGTGGAAGCTGAACGGTTCGGCGTCGCCGACGAGGGCTCGGGCCGCCGCCGAACGGACCGGGCCGGTCAGCGGGCGGCAGTCGTCGAGGGCGATGTCGAGGCGGATCTCCTGCCGGGTCGTGTGGTGGTGCCACTCCTGGACCGACAGGGCACGGTCCTGGCGTACGACGTACGCCAGCATGTCCTTGAAGCTGGTGAAAGCGGCATCCCACGGGCCGTCGGCCGGGTCCGGGGCGACCGTCAACCGCGCGGAGACGTCGGGGGCGCTGCCTCGCCCGGGGTCGAGCCGGACCGTGACCGTGGTGTCATCGGGTGTCTCCACCGCGGCCTCGCGCAGCAGGTGCATGGGCAGGGCCTCGCAGAGCAGCCGCCCGCCGAGCGCGTGCGCCGGATGATCGACGGCGGTGGTGACGAAATGCACTCCCGCGTGGCCGGTGCGCGGGTCGTGGACGTAGATCCGCCAGTTCGTCTGCACGGGTGACGGCAGCAGCCGGCGCAACCGTCCGAGCGCCGGCGGACCGAGATGCCCGTGCCGGTAGGCGAGGAAGCTGAAGACGGCCAGGTCCGCGTCCGGTCCGACACGCTGCAATTCCAGACCCGGTGGTACGAGGGGGAACAGCCGCGTGGCGGGGACGAGGTAGTTGACGTATACGACGTCGGTGATGTCACTGACCATGGGCGGGACGGGCAGCACCTCGCACGCGGCGCGGACGGCCCGGCTGTTGGCGAGCGCCTGAACCGGCCGGGCCAGCGGACCACCGGGATGAACCCAGTCCGCGTAACGCCCGTGGGCGGTCCGCGGCCGTCGCCGTCGCAGCACCAGTTCCGCCGCCGGCCCGGCCGTCCCGGCCACCGCGAGCGCCACCCGTAGATCCACCAGCGGATTGTCCTTCAGCGCCGCAACCGGCCCACGCCGACGATCGACGGGTTCCTATCCGGGGGCGCCGGATCGTTAGAATCATCCGGCGTGGATCCGATCTGGTGACGGGGGAACAGGGGCCGGTGTTCAACGAGGTGCAGCTCGAGCAGCAGCTACAGCAGGCGCGCGCGTCTTTGGTGCAGGTCCGGGATGCCGTGCGGCCGGAGGCTCCGGCCGATGTGACCGCTGAGGCGGCCGAGGGCCTGGTCCAGGTGACGCTGGGTGGCGCCGGTCTGGTCACCGAGCTGTCCATCGACCCGCGGGCGTTGCGTCTGGGCAGCGAGGAGCTGGCCGATCAGGTGCGGGCGGCCGTCAACGACGTGCTCGAGCAGCGGGCCGCGTCGACCGCGACGGCCGAGCCGATGCCCGATCTCGACGCGATGACCGCCGTCGTCGAGCGCCTGCAGGACGAGAGCCTGCGGCAGATGCGCGAGATCACCCAGGGCGTCACCGACACCATGCGCCGGCTGCACAGGGGTGGCCGGTGAGTGGCCCGCTGGACACCGATCCGGAGACCGTGTCGGCCGGCGCGGACCAGTTGCTCGCCGCCACCGGCAACGTTCGCGCGGTGTTCGAGAGGTTCTCGTCGGAGGTGACCGCGCACGCCGAGGCGTTCGGCGGCGACGACATCGGGATGCTGCTGGGGATCGCGCACCAGGCCTGCCTCGACGCGGTCGCCGAGTGCATGACCACCAACATCATCGACCTGGAGGACTACTCGGCGTCGCTGCATCAGATGGCGGAGAATCTGCGGGCCGCGGAGCAGGCCGGTGCGGACCTGTTCACGGCGATCATCGGCCGGCTCGGCTGACGGGGGCGGGGTATGGGTCTGGAGATTCCCGGCGAGCTGGCTTCGTTGCTGTCGCTGCTCGGCTACGACTGGCCGGAGTCCGACGAGACGAAGCTGTTCGAGCTGGCCGGTGTGTGGACCGGGATGGCCGATCAGATCAACTCCTCGGTGGAGCAGCTGAACGCGGCGGCCCGCACGGTGCTGGAGAACAACTCCGGTGACGGTTTCGCCGCGTTCGCCACCGAGTGGAACGACGAGGAGTCGGCGCCGCGCAACATCGGTGACGCGGTGATGCCGGCGAACATCATCGGGATCGGCCTGATGGTGTCGGCCGGGATCGTGCTGGTGCTGAAGATCCAGGTGATCGTGCAGCTGATCCTGCTGGCCATCCAGATCGCGCAGGCGATCGCGACGGCGGCGGTCACGTTCGGTGCCTCGCTGCTGGAGATCCCGATCTTCAAAATCATCAGCGGGATGATCATCGACCAGTTGATCGGTATGGCAGTGGACGCGGTCCTCAATGGCGGGTAGGACACGGGACCGGCCGGCCCGGCAGCCGCCCGCCGACGGCGGTGCGAAGATCGTCTCCGCGATCCTGAAGAACGCGAACGTCTTCAAGACCGGCAAGGGGAAGACGACAGTCGACCCGGACAAGGCGCCCGAGGCGGTCCTGGTCCTTCGGCGGGGCACCGGCTTCCATGCCGCCGACTTCGATCGCAAGGCCCGGGACCTCAAGAAGCTCGCCGACGCCGGCAAGCTGAAGAAGGCCACCCCCGCCGAGCGGGGGAAGGTGTGGGACCCCAAATACAAGATCAGCCGCACGAAGCCGAACACCCATCGGTGGCGCATGATCCGGCAGATCGACAAGAGCCCCGAGCGGAAGGCCTCGGCCGCCAGGACGCGCGCCGGAATCCTGCTGCCACTGCGTAAGGGATATGCGCCCCAACCGGGTGACGGCGGCCTCGATCCCGACCACATTCACGAGCTGCAGCTCGACGGGGGTGACGAGTATACTAACCTGCGCCTCATGGATGCCTATACGAATAGGACCATGGGCTCGGAAATTCAAAATGCGCTTCGTGACGTCCCATTCGGTACCCGAATACGAATAGAAATCGAAGATTGATGACTGCCCTTGACGAGCTCCGCCCGAAAGTCGACGCGTTCCGCCGGCTCGCCACCGAGCGCGGGCTGGACGTCCGCATCGAGGAGCCGGTGCCGCTGCCCGTCATCGACGACTGCCCGCCGGGCGTCCGCGACGCTTTCAGCCTGTTCAGCCTGGTGGAGGGGTCGTTCTTCCGCTTCGCCGTGCCGCCGGAGATCCTCGACGAGCAGGCGTGGCTGGCCATCCCGGTCTACGAGCACCGGCCGATCAACGAGGTCATCGCGATCGGTGCCGAGTTGTGGCAGTCGCAGTACCAGACTCGATTCCAGGACAAGTTCGAGGGCGAGCCCATCGTGATGGACATCGTCCGCGGTGACGTCTATTTCGCCGATGCGGACGCGTGGATGCAGGTCGACGAGTCACCCGACGATGATTTCGAGCCGCACGAGTTCGCGCCTGACGTACCCACATTCTTCAATGAATTTGTTTTCGGGCCGCGTTATCCCGAGCTGGTGACGACGGTGCTCGGTGCCGGGTCGCTGACCCACCGGGTCGCCAAGGGCCCGGACAAGGGCGAGCTGAGCGACACCTGGCTGCGGTTGCTGCTGGCCGCCGGCGTGGTCTCCGAGCTGCCGGAGGGGCAGGCCTGATGGCGGTCGATCCACGTTTCCCGGCCGTCTGGGGGCCGGATGAGCTGTTCGCCTACCCCCGTGACAAGTGGATCGCGGACGGTGTCCCGGCGGCCGCGCTGCCCGACGGCGACGAGATCCCGCTGGAGGTCACCGTCGTCTACACCGCCTTCCTCGACGGCGAGATCGGGATGTTCGACATCCTGCACCTGACCGGCGAGGACAGCGATCTCGACATCAAGCTGACGGTCGTCGGCGCGGTCGCGGAGAACCACAATCTGCTCTACGTCCTCGATCAGCGCACCGGTGAGGTCCTCCAGTTCGACCTGGAGGAGCAGGACATCCAGGCGGTCAACTCCAGTTTCCGGCAGTTCGTCGAGTTCCTGTGGAAATTCGCGCTGTTCGTCGAGGCCGACGAGGGCAAGCAGGGCCGCCGCGAGCGCGCGTTGCGGTTGAGCGGCGAGTTGCGCGCCATCGACCCGCAGGCGTTCGAGGCCGACGCCTGGTGGCCGCTGGTCATCGACCAGACGCGCTGACCAGTGGCTCCACGGCACCGCGCACCGGCGGCGCGAACCAGCGGTCGTGCAGCCGGCGCAGTGGTGCCGGGGACCACCAGTTCCAGTCGCCGAGCAGGGTCATCGCCGCGGGCAACAGCAGGCCACGGACCACCGTGACGTCGATCAGCAGCGCCACCACCATCGCGAAGCCGATCTCCTTGACCGCGATCAGGTCGCCGAGCAGGAAGCCGGCGAACACCACGCCGATGCAGAGGGCGGCGGCGGTGACCACCGGCCCCGACTTCACGATCCCGGCGTGCACGTCGCGTTCCTCCTGGATCCGGGCGAGCAGGAACACCTCGTAGTCCATCGACAGCCCGAACACGAACACGAACAGCAGGACCGGCGTGGTGACGTCGATCGCGCCCCACGACGAGAACCCCAGCAGCGTGTCACCGGCACCCCACTGGAACACCACGACCAGCGCGCCGAGTGTCGCGAGCAGGGTCAGCGCGTTCATCAGCAGTGCCTTGACCGGGATCACCAGCGACCCGGTGAGCACGAACAGCAGCACCACCGTGGACAGCACCACGACCAGCAACGCGAGTGGGAACCGCCCGGCCACCGAGTCCCGGTAGTCGACGAGTTCGGCCGCCGCACCACCGACGAGCACCGGGAACGGCACCTCCAGCGCCCGGACCGCCCGCACCACGTCACGAGAGACGGGACCGGCTTCCGGTGTGACATCGACGATGGCCACCGGCCCGGCGACCTCCGGTCGTGGCGCCACCCGCAGGACCCCGTCGAGGGTGTTGAGCGTGTTCATGAAGTCCCGTACCTCGGCGCCGGACGGGTCGGTGTCGACGACGACCACCACCGGATCGGCCTGCCCGCCGTTGAAGTCCCGCTGCACCGCCGCCTGCAGCCGGTGTGCCTCGGCCGAGGCGGGCAGGGCGCGGGCGTCGGAGTTCGCCAGGTCGACCCCGAACACGAACGGCGCCGACAGCCCGAGCAGCCCGAACGCGACACCGGCCGCGACCGGCCCCGGCCGGCGCCGGGCGACCGCGGCGAGCCGCGCGAGCATCCCCGGGGTCCGGGCGGCGGCGCGGGCCGCGGCGATCCGGGGCACGGCGACGG
>NZ_JBHSBL010000019.1:491479-589511 GCF_042650585.1 Actinoplanes subglobosus | reverse complement strand
CGAGGGTACGGCCGTCAGCCCCGCCGCCGTGGCCAGCAGCACCGCGGTCGCCCCGCCGAGCGCCATGGCCCCGAGCAGCGGTTCGGCGAACGCGGTCAGCCCGGTCATGGTCGTGGCGACGGCGAGCCCCGAGATCAGCACGGTCCGGCCGGCCGTCGCCGTGGTGCGGGCGACCAGTGCGCCGACCGGGGCACCGGGGTCGGCGTCCCGTTCGTCGCGGAACCGGGCCACCACCAGCAGCGCGTAGTCGACGGCCAGCCCGATGCCGAGCAGGGTCACCACGTTGACGGTGAACTGGCTGACCCCGGTGACCACGGTCAGCCCGAACAGGCCGAGCAGGGTCACCGACACGGTCGCCAGCGCGGCGGCGAGCGGGATCGCCCCGGCCACGAACCCGCCGAGAACCAGCACCAGCACCACCGCCAGCACGACGATCGCCACCGACTCGCCGAACGCCGCATCGGCCAGGGCCTGGCCGGCGAACGCCCGCTCGGCCAGCTTCTCGCCGCTGACCAGCACCTCGGGCGCGTCGATGCGGTGCAGTGCCGCCACGACCGTGTCCTCGACCCGCTCCCGGCGGTCATCGGGCAGGGTCCGGTCCAGTTCGACCCGGATCAGCGAACTGCGGTTGCCGGCACCGATCCGGCCGCCGGGTGCCCCGTACAGATCATCGACCGCCACCACACCGCCGAGACCGCGAATCTGCGCGGTGACCGCGGTGACGGAGGCGACCAGCGTCGGATCGAAGACCTCGCGCCCGCCGACCACGGCGACGATCATCGGCCCCTCGGGCCGTACCTGGTCGATCCGCCGTTCCGCCAGCTGTGACTCGGCGTCGGCCCGCAGGCTGCCGGTGACGGCCAGCCGGTCGAAGACCTGCCCGCCGAACACCAGCCCGGCCAGGACGAGAACCAGCCAGGCGCCGAGGACCTGCCACCGGCGGTGGACGCACCAGCGGCCGAGCGAAGCCAACATCACCGCGACATCGAAACACGGGCGCCGCCCATCGATCGACGGGCATCCACCGGACGTACGACCACTTCTGCCCGGTCGGCGACCAGTCGAGTCGGACAGCCGACGCATCGCGCTCACAGGATCTACATAGGATTCATCGATAAATCGGGGGAGGGGAATGCCCGTGCTTCGGCGTGCGCTCGCTGGGTTGGTCGCCGTGACGGCCGTGATCACGATGACGTCCTTCGCCGGTTCGCAGCCGGCCACCGCTGTCGCACTGCCGACCGGATTCCAGGAGCAGATCGTCTTCAGTGGGCTCAGCTCGCCGGTCGATCTGGAGTTCGCGTCCGACGGGCGGGTGCTGGTCGCCGAGAAGGGCGGCCGGATCAAGATCTTCGACGATCTGGCCGACACCACCCCGACCGTCTTCGCCGACCTGTCGGCCAACGTCCACAACCAGTGGGACCGCGGCCTGCTCGGCATGGCACTGGCCCCGAACTTCCCGGCCGACCCGTACGTCTACGTCCTCTACACCTACGACGCGCCGCCCGGGCAGACCGCCCCGGTCTGGAACGACGTCTGCACCAACGCCAGCGACGGCCGCTGCGTCGTCACCGGCCGGCTCTCCCGCCTGCGGGCCGCCGGGAACACCATGACCGGGACCGAGCAGGTGCTGCTGCACGACTGGTGCCAGCAGTTCCCCAGCCACTCGATCGGCGACCTCGCCTTCGGCGCCGACGGCATGCTCTACGTCTCCGCCGGTGACGGCGCCAGCTTCAACGCCGTCGACTACGGCCAGTATCCGGCCGGCGCGCCGACCAACCCGTGCGCCGACCCGGCCGGAGAGGGCGGCGCGCTGCGGGCCCAGGACATCCGCACCGCCGGCGACGAAACCCAACTGGACGGTACGTTGCTCCGGCTCGACCCGGCCACCGGCGACGCCGCCCCCGGCAACCCCAACATCGGCGCCGCCGACCCCGACACCCGCCGCATCGTCGCGAACGGCCTGCGCAACCCGTACCGGATCACCGTGCGGCCCGGCACCAACGAGACCTGGATCTCCGACACCGGCTGGACCACCTGGGAAGAGGTCAACCGGGTCGTCGACCCGACCGCGGGCGTGACCAACTTCGGCTGGCCCTGCTGGGAGGGCAACGCCCGCCAGTCCGGGTACGACAGCGCCAACCTGCCGATCTGCGAGACCCTCTACACCGACGCGGCCACCCACACCCAGCCGTTCGTGGCGTGGAACCACGCGAGCAAGCTGGTCGCCGGCGAGGCGTGCCCGACCGGCAGCTCCTCGTCGACCGGTGTGGCGTTCTACCCGGTGGCCGGTGGTCCCTACCCGGCGGCCTACCGCGGCGCGATCTTCTTCGCCGACTATTCCCGCCGCTGCATCTGGGCGGCGCTGCCGTCCACCCCGGGCGGCCTGCCCAGCGCGGCCAACCTGCAGACCTTCGTCTCCGACGCGGCCGGCCCGGTCGACCTGGAGGTCGGCCCCGGCGGCGAGCTGTACTACGCCGACCTGGGCGGGACCATCCGCCGGATCCGCTACTTCCCCGGCAACCAGCCGCCGACCGCCGTCATCGACGCGTCACCGACCCAGGGCCCGGCACCACTGACCGTCACCTTCAACGGCACCGGCTCCACCGACCCGGACCCCGCCGACGACGGCCGCCTGCGCTACGCCTGGGACTTCACCGGCGACGGCGTCACCGACTCGACCGCCGCGACGGCCACCTACACGTACACGACGGCCGGCTCGTACACCGCGCGGCTGACCGTCACCGACACGCTCGACGCGACCCACACCAGCACGATCGGCATCACGCCCGGCAACGAGGCGCCGACCGCGTTCATCGACACGCCGACCGTCGGCACCACCTGGAAGGTCGGCGACACGATCGCCTTCACCGGTCACGCCACCGACCCCCAGCAGGGCACCCTCGCCGCGTCCCGGCTCAACTGGGACCTGGTCATGCACCACTGCTCGGCGCCGGACAACTGCCACGAGCACGCGATCCGCAGCTGGACCGGTGCGGCGTCCGGCTCGTTCGAGGCCCCCGACCACGAGTACCCGTCCTACCTGGAACTCAAGCTCCTGGCCACCGACCAGGAGGGCCTCACCCACGCCGTCACGCGCCGCCTCGACCCGAAGACCGTGGACCTGACCTTCGCCACCGTGCCGTCCGGCCTCCAGCTCACCGTCGGCTCCTCCGCCGGGACGACACCCTTCGCGCGTACGGTCATCCAGGGCTCCACCAACTCGGTCTCCGCCCCGTCGCCCCAGAACACGTCCACCTTCAGCTCGTGGTCCGACGGGGGAGCGGCCACCCACGTCGTCACCGCACCGACGGCCGCGACCACGTACACCGCCACCTACACGACCGCCCCGGCACCGCAACGCATCGGCTACACCTCGGCCGGGGCCTCGCTGGACTCCGGCGACTTCAACCACATGAACGGCTCCCGCTTCGTCACCGGCGCCGAGCCGGCCACCGTCACGTCCATGTCGGTCTACATGAGGTCGGTGCAGGCCGCGCCGAACAACCAGTACCAGCTCGCCGTCTACGCCGACGCCAACGGATCACCCGGCGCACGGATCGCCACCAGCACGTCCGGGACGCTGACCGCCGGCGCGTGGAACACCCGGCCGGTCAGCGCGGCACTGGCCCCGGACACCGCGTACTGGCTGATGTACAACACCAACGGTGACAACAACCTGAGCTACGACGCCGGCAGCGCCAACCAGGGCGCGTGGAGCGCACCGACCACGTTCGGCACCTGGCCGGCGGCCTTCGGCACGTCCACCCGGTGGAACGCCAGGTTCTCGCTCTACGCCACCACCGGGGCGGACACCACCGCACCGGCGGTGACCTCGACCAGCCCGGCCGGCGGCGCCACCGGTGTGGCCGTGAACGCTCCGGTCACGGTGCGGTTCAGTGAGCCCGTGACGGCGAGCACCGTCACGGCGGCGAACCTGGAGTTGCGTGGGCCCGGTGGTGCGGCGGTCGCCCGTACCGTCGCCTATGACGCCGCCACCCAGACGGCGACGATCACGCCGGCCACCGCATTGGCCCTCTCCACCGTGTACACGGTGACCATCCGGACCGGCGTGACCGACGCGGCGGGCAACGCCCTCGCCGCCGATCACCAGTTCTCGTTCACCACGGCCGGGGCGAGCACCCCGCGGTTCGGCTACGACCAGACCGGCAGCCTGCTCGACGTCGGCGACATGAATTACCTGAACGGCTCGCGGTTCGTCAACGGCGCCACCGCGCTCCCGATCAGCCAGATCTCGGTGTATCTCGCTGCGGTGCAGGCCGCACCGGCCGACCAGTTCCAGGTCGCGATCTACGCCGACGCCGGCGGCTCCCCGGGCGCGCTGGTGGCGTCGAGCACGTCGGGCACGCTGACCGCCGGCACCTGGAACAGCCGTCCGATCACCGCGACCCTGGCCGCGAACACGGCCTACTGGCTGGTGTACAACACCAACGGCGACAACAACCTGAGCTACGACACCGGCAGCGCCGATCAGGGCGCGTGGAGCGCACCGACCACGTTCGGCACCTGGCCGTCCACTTTCGGCCCCTCGTCGCGCTGGACCGCCAAGTACTCGATCTTCGCCTCATAGCCCGTCGGCGGGCGCCACGTTGAGGACGTCGAGGAGCCCGGTGATAGTCAGGACCTGGCGCACGATGTCGTGCGCCAGGGCCACCTCCACCCTGCTGTTCGCCGTCGCCGCCATCCTGCGGCAGGTGAGCAGGGTGCGCAGGCCGGCCGAGTCGAGGAACGTCACCCGGCTCATGTCGAGGGCCACCCGCTCGGGGCGGTGACGATCGAGGATTTCGGCGAACGTCGTCTGCAGGTCGGTGACCGCGTCACGGTCGATCTCGCCGGTGAGCCGCATGACGACCACCTCGGGCGTACGATCGTCGACCGCCAGGGTGAAACGGGACTCTGATGATGTATCCACAGGGAAAGACACCGAGGGAACCTTCGGTTGACGGGTCATCGCGAATCTGCGTTGTGCAGCCGAGAGGACGAACCCTGGGAAGGCCAGCAACCCCGACGTAGTGCGGCATATCCTGCCGACCTTACGCCTGATCCGACGTTCCGCGCGGGACTGTCACCCGCCTGGTATCTCTTTCCTCTGTTCTGCGCCCGGGACCGGCGCGGGAGTGCCGGAAGCCCCCGGCTGGAAGGCGATGCCGGTCACGTCGGCGACCAGCTCGGTGAAGTCGGTGCCGTAGGCGGCCGGCTCCACGATACGCAGGACCAGCGCGAACGGCCGGTCGGCACCGTACTTCTGGTGGAGCGCGATGTGGTGCACGGCCAGGTAGCGGGCCGCGGCGAGATTGCTGCCGGCGCTCAGACCGCCGAGGAAGAACACCGGGTGCCCACCGGCCGGGCCCCAGAACCTGGCGAGCAGGACGTAGCTCGTCTCCGGGGTGAGGGTGTACTCGGTGTCGCCGACGGTGAACGACAGGCGGCGCTTGCCCTCGTCGAAGACCTCGTAGCGGACACCGCGCAGGATCGTGCGCAGGTGGGTGGCGGCGCGCGGGTTGGCCTCGCCGGGGCCGCCGACACAGAACTCGGTCAGCCGCCCGATCTCCCCGGTCGGCTGGCTGTCACCGACCCGGTCCGCGTGTGCCCCGCACTCTCGGGCGATGGTCGCCAGCTCCACCAGCGCGGCCACGTCGCGACGGTGGACGCTGAACTCGCTGGGCGACGACGCGTGCCGCGACACCACCATCAGGCAGCTGGTCCCGTCGGTGAGACCGAAGAAGGCACGTTCGCGGCCCAGCTTGCGGCGGCGCAGCAGGAAACCGGCGAGCCAGACGGCCGTACCGGCGATGATGCTGGCCAGCAGATTGATCAGGAGGTCGCCCACGCGTCGATGATGTCTGATGTGGCCGGAGCGCGGTGCGGCAGGTCCCGCCGGTCAGCTCGGTGGCGGGGAATCCCGCTGGTAGACGTCGGGTACGCCGTCGGCGTCGGTGTCACGCTCCTCGTCGGCGCACAGCAGCCGGTAGTGGCGGTTGCGGATGCGCAGGACGACGGTGGCCAGCAGTGCGGCGATCACCGATCCGGCCAGGATGCCGATCCGGGCGTGGTCGCCCCGCTCGCCGCCGGTGCCGAAGGCGAGCTCGCCGATCAGCAGCGAGACGGTGAAGCCGATCCCGGCCAGCAGCGACAGCCCGAGAACGTCCCACCAGCTCACCCCGTCGCCGAGCGACGCCCGGGTGGCCCGCTGGACCAGCCAGGTCGCGCCGAGCACGCCGACGCACTTGCCGAGCACCAGGCCGGCGATGATGCCGGCGGTCACCGGGTCGCGCAGGACCGCGCCGAGGCCGCCGGCGCCGGACAGTGACACTCCGGCGGCGAAGAACGCGAACACCGGTACCGCCAGCCCGGTCGACAGCGGCCGCCAGCGGTGTTCGAACTGTTCCGCCAGGCCGGGCCCGGGCCCTTCGGAGCGGCGCAGGACCGGGACCATGAACCCGAGCAGTACGCCGGCGACCGTGGCGTGGATCCCGGAGGCGTGCACCAGCGCCCAGGTGGCCACCGCCAGCGGCAGCAGCAGCCACCACGACCGCACCCGGCGTTGCACCAGCACCGCGAACAGACCCAGCGGAACGAGCGCGGCCAGCAGCGGCAGCACGTGCAGGGAGCTGGTGTAGAACACGGCGATGATGACGATGGCGAGCAGGTCGTCGACCACGGCGAGCGTCAGCAGGAACGTGCGCAACGCCACCGGCAGATGGGTGCCGATCACCCCGAGGACGGCCAGCGCGAAGGCGATGTCGGTGGCGGTCGGCACGGCCCATCCGGACAGTGCGCCACCGGCCGCCGTGGCATTGATCGCCGTGTAGATCAGTGCCGGCGCGGCCATGCCGCCGACCGCCGCGGCGACCGGCATGATCGCCCGCCGGGGGTCGCGCAGGTCGCCGGCGACGAACTCCCGTTTGAGCTCCAGCCCGGCGACGAAGAAGAAGATCGCCAGCAGGCCGTCGGACGCCCACTGGGCGAGGGTCAGGTCCAGGTGCCATGCGGCCGGCCCGACCGTGATCGAACCCAGCTCCTGGTAGGCCGGGGCCCACGGCGAGTTCGCCCACAGCAGCGCCAGCACCGCCGCGCCCAGCAGCAAGGCGCCGCCGACGGTCTCGGTGCGCAGCACGTCGGCGATGCGGCGGGCCTCCGGCCATGTGCCACGGCCGAACAGGAATCGCAGCGGGCGCGACGGGGTCTCGGGCACGGGGCTCCTTCGGCAGGACACGGCGAATCGAACGCCGACCAGACTTCCCGGCACACCTGACCGTCAACCTACCGTGCCGTCCCGGCCGCGGCAGCGATTCATCTCACTGCACGAGTGCGGTCACGGGGCGTGGGAGCCGCGGGCCCGTTCCTGCTCCAGCAGGGCCTCCAGATCGCTGAGCCGCCGCAGCCCGCGCAGCGGCTGGGCCATCCGGTGGTTACCGGAGAGGTCCCGTTCGTGGCGGGCCAGGAAGCTCCAGTAGCCGGCCGTGTACGGGCAGGCGTCCGCACCGGCCCGGACCTTCGGGTCGTAGCGGCAGCCACCGCAGTAGTCGCTCATCCGGTGCACGTAGGCACCACCGGCGGCATAGGGTTTGCTGCTCATCCGGCCGCCGTCGGCGTACTGGCTCATCCCGACGACGTTGGCCGTCATCACCCACTCGTAGCCGTCGACGAAACATCGGTGGAACCAGTCGGCGACCGCCCCGGGCCGCCAGCCGCGTTGCATGGCGTAGTTGCCCAGCACCATCAGCCGTGGAATGTGGTGCACCCAGCCACGGTCGCGGACCCCGGCCAGCACGTCGGACAGGCATCGTGCCCCGACCGCGTCGGCGTCGAGGTCGGCGAACCACTTCGGCAGGTCCGCGCCGGCGCGCAGCTCGTTGGAGGCCCGGTAGCGCGGCTCGAAATACCAGTAGAGGTGCCAGACGAAGTCGCGCCAGCCGAGGATCTGCCGGATGAAACCCTCCACCCCGGCCAGCGGTGCCGCCCCGCAACGGTATGCCCGCTCGGCCTCCTCGATCACCTCCATCGGGTCGAGGAGTCCGAGATTGATCGCCGGGCTGAGCATGCTGTGGGCCATCCACGGGTCGCCGGCGAGCATGGCGTCCTCGTGCGGGCCGAACATCGGCAGCCGGTGGTCCACGAAGTGCCGCAGCCGGTCCAGCGCCTCCCGGCGGGTGACCGGGAACAGGCGGGGGCCGTCGTTGCCGACGAACACGATGCCGTCGTCGTGCTGCCAGCGGTCCAGCTCCGCCCGTACCCCGGCATCGATCTCGTCCTCGACGATCGGCGGCGGCTGCGGCGCACCGAGCCGCCGGGCGCCTCGCGGCGGGGGCTCGCGGTTGTCGCTGTCGAGGTTCCACCGGCCGCCGGCCGGCTCGCCGCCGTCCATCAGCACGCCGTGCCGCTGCCGGGCGTGCCGGTAGAAATCCTCCAACCGCAGGCGGTTGCGGCCGTGCGCCCAGGTCACGAAGTCCTGCGGACTGGTGACGAAGCCGCGCGGCGGCAGCATCTCGACGCCCGGCATCCGCCGGACCAGACCGCGGGCGGCACGGGAGGTCGGATGGCAGACGGTCACCGGTTGCCGGACCCCTTCGGTGTACGTCTCCGCGCGCACCAGTTCCACGCCGGGATCCTGCGCCCGGTGCCGCAGCGCCGACAGCACGAGGTGCGCCTTCTGCCGGTGGAAGACGCGCCGACGGAAGACGGCCTTCGACTCGACCAGCAGGACCCGCTGCCCCGGATCGTCGAGGAAATGTGGTCCGAGCTGGTCGGCGAACAGCCACCGTGTGCTCATCCCGTCATTGTCGCGTGACGGTGTCACCGGCCGTGCTCAGAACGTGGCGATCGGGTTGACCGGGCTGCCGGAGCCGGTCGTGGCGTCGACCAGCGCACGGCCCGGGCGGCGGCTCGCCGGACGTCGTCGGTGATGTGGTTCAGGGTGCCGAGCTCGTCGCCCCAGCGTCCCCAGGTCGACAGCGAACGGAAGTACCCGAGTACGTCGTCCTGTGTGGGCATCGCCCGATTATCCCGGCGGGCCGCGCCGTCACCCGGATGTCACGGCCGTCCGGCCCGGCGACGCCGCGGTCGCGCTGCTGGCGGTAGGGCCGGTGGACGGCAGGGTGAAGACGAATCGTGAACCGCCGCCCGGGTCGTCGGCCGCGGTGATGCTGCCGCCGTGGCGGTTCACGATCCGCTGGCAGATGCTCAGGCCCAGACCGGTTCCGGCGTACCCGGACGCGGCGTGGGCGCGGTGGAAGTTGCCGAAGATGGCTTCGTGCTGACCGGCGGGGATGCCGATGCCGTTGTCGACGATCGTCACCTCGACACGGTCGTTCCCGGTCATCGCGGTGCGGACACTGATCGCCGGTGTGACGTCCGGCGCGGTGTACTTGATGGAGTTGCCGATCAGGTTGTCCAGTAGCTGCCGGACCAGTGTCGGGTCGGCGTGGACGGGCAGCAGACCGCCGATGTCGAAGCGGGGCGCCTTGCCGGTGGCGGCGATCATGGCGTCGGCGCGGGCCGCGGCGATGTCGGTGACGATGCGGGTCAGGTCGAGCACGTCCGGGCGCAGACCGGCGTCGCGGGACGTGGTGTAGTCCAGCAGGTCGGTGATGAGCGTCCGCATCCGGGTGCCGGCCCGCTGGGCGCGCAGCAGGCTGCTCTCGGCCTCGGTGACGGACGGGTGCGGCGGGACGTCCTGCAGCGCGTCGGCGGCGGCCTCGGTCCACCCGCGCATGGCGGTCAGCGGATTCTGCAGGTCATGGGCGACGACGCCGGCGAATGCGGTGAGTTCGTCGCGGTGACGCCGTTCGGCGGTGATGTCGTGCACGACGACGACGGCCCGCGGCACGCCGTCGGCGTCGACGAGCCGGGTTCCGGTGACGGTGACGATGCGGCCCTCGGGCACGTCGGGGTTGCGTACCAGCATCTCGCCGCAGGCGTGCTCGGCTCCGGCGATCACCTGGGCGTAGACGGTCTCGTCCCCGGCCATCGGCCGGCCGTCGAGGTGGAACAGGCCGTAGTAGTCGCTGCTGGCCACCTTGTCGCCGGGGCTGGTGCGCCCGCCCAGCAGACGTGTGGTGGCGGCGTTGCGCAGCAGTACCTGCCCGTCGGCGTCGATGACGGAGAGACCGTCGGCCATCGAGTCGATGATGGCGGTCAGCAGCTTCCCGTGCTGCTGGGCCTGATTCTTCTGGGCGGCCAGGTCGGCCTTGTCGGCGCTCAGCTGGAACAGCAGGGCCGCACGCTCGTCGCGTCCCAGGGCCAGGGCCAGCCCGATCACGGCGACCATGCCGACGAACAGCTGGGCGATCAGGGCACGGGTGGCGTGATCGGAGATCTCGGCGAACGATCCGGAACCGTGGAGGGTGAACATCACCGCGACGGTGCCGACGGCGAGGTCGTGACAGACGACGAAGGTGGTCGGCATCCGCAAGGCGGCCCACACTGTGACGGCGATCAGCGAGAACGCCACCGGCAGCCCCTGGGTGGCGGCGAAGGCGAACCAGTAGGCCAGGGCCGAGCAGGCGATCAGGGCGGTGTACTCGGCGGCGCGCCACCAGCGGGTGGCCCGCCACAGTTCGGCGGCCCAGCGCCACGAGGTGCCCCAGGTCCAGCCGATGGGGCGGTGGTGCCAGCTGTAGCTGAGCCGCAGCCCGGCCGCACCGATCAGCAGGACGCTGGCGGTGTTGCGGGCCAGCCACACCGCGCCCGAGGACCAGGCGAGGTTGCCGTTGATCAGCCACATGCCGGTGGTGCCCAGGGCGGCACCGAGAGTGGTGCTGGTCGCGGCGGCGCCGAGCAGCACCCACAGGTCACGCAGTCTGGTCAGTTCCTGCCGTCCGCCGGCGCCCCACAGATGCGGCTGCCAGCGGTGGAACAGGTACATGAACAGGGTGATCTGGCTCAGGTTCGCGATCACGAAGACCAGGGTGAGCCGGGGGCTCGCGCCGGTGGACAGGTTGACCACGGCTGTGATCGCGACCAGGGCGACGACGTCGGCCCATCGGGTCCGGGAGTGCCGCTGGGCGCAGAACCACAGGACGAGGACCCCGGCGGCCGGCCACACCATGCTGAGGTTGGTGCCGTCCATCACCGTCATCCGTCCGGCCACCGTGGCCAGCACGTACGCCGTGGCGAACAGTGCCGTTCGCGCCAGGGACGAGCGGTACGTCATGCGTCCAACCTCCCGCCGACGACCCCCACGGGCCTCTGCACCGTTCTCATCGGCAGGTCACGACCCGGTGCTGAACTCACCGGATCGCGTATCCGAGAGGCAACCCGGCCCGTTCGCCTCTCGCCGCTTCCGGCGGTCACGAGTGGCGGCAGAATCGCCTCATGGCGAAGAAGATGACGACGGCCGAGGTCCGTGATTTCCTCTCGGCCGGCACGCGGACCGGAAAGCTGGCGACGGTACGGGCGGACGGGTCCCCGCACGTCGTGCCGATCTGGTTCGTGCTCGACGGCGACGACCTGGTCTTCAACACCGGCGCCGACACGGTCAAGGGCCGCGCGCTGGCCCGCGACGGCCGGGCCGCCCTGTGCGTCGACGAGGAGGTGGCGCCCTACGCCTACGTGACGGTCCGCGGCCCGGTGACGATCTCGACCGACCTGCCGGACATGCGGATCTGGGCGACCCGCATCGCCGGGCGTTACATGGGCCCGGACCTGGCCGACAGCTACGGCGCACGCAACGCCGTCGAGGGTGAGCTGCTGGTCCGGCTGCGGCTGGAGCAGGTCAGCGGGTTCACCGGGGTCGCTGACTGAGGTTCGCGGCCGACCGGAGCGTGGGCGCTTCCAGTTCGGCGGGGTCGCCGAGCGCGCGACGGCCCATCCGCTCCCAGAAACGGTCCGGGCAGCGGCCGCGCACGCTGCGGAAACCGGTGTACGGCACCGGCGTGATCTGCAGCGACAGCCACGCGTCGTCGCTGAGCACCCGGTGCCATTCGGCCAGCGGCAGCCGCAGGTGTTCGCGCGGCCCGTCCACCGACGTCACCGGGAGTACGTAGGCGCAGTACCGTTTCAGCTCCCACACCACGACCGGCCGGTCCTCGCGCCCGACGGTCGCGTTCCACACCTGGCCGGGCAGTGGCGGCCAGGTGGCCAGGCCGGGCGGCCGTGGCCAGGACGGCGGGCCGTTGCGCATCCAGCGGGCCAGCCGCCACAGCCCGGCGACCAGCGCCGATACGCCGACCGCGGCGACCGCGGCGATCAGCAGTGTGGTCGCCGGGCCGTCCAGGTCGTAACGCCGCTGCCACCAGGCGCCCGCGCCGGCGACGGCCAGCAGGAACGCCGAGTCCCGGATCAGCAGCAGCGGCCAGTAGCCGGTGTCGACGACCCGCCAGCACGCCAGATAGCCGGCCGTCACGATCAGTGACACGATCCAGATCCGGCCGGCCTGCTCGGGCGCGGACAGCGACCGGCTCACCAGGGTCAGCTCGACGCCCGCGACGAGGAACACCAGCAGCGCCGCGCGGCCGGCGATCCAGCCGTGCCAGCGCCGCCACCAGGGCGGGCTCACCCGCCAGGCCAGTCCGTGCGCGGCGAGTGGCCCGGCCAGAAGCAACACCCACTGCCACGGCTGCGCGCCGGCGAGCAGCGGCACGATCGGCAACGGCATCAGCACCGAACCGGCCAGCACCACGAACGGCACCGCGAACCCGGCCCACGGGTAGCGCCGCCCGGCCCGGTTGCCGGGGCCGGGAGTGACCAGAGCCACCAGCAGAACCAACCCCAGCACCGCGATCAGCAGCAGCATGTGACTCCTTGTGACGTGCCGACCGTCGATGTTGCGAGCGTCGATCCGTCGCCTGTCGCACAGCCGGTCCGCCGGGTCGGCCAACCCCCGGAACGGGGGACCCCGTCGCGCGGCCGCCGGTCTGCCGTCCGGTACCGCTGGAGGGTGACCCGGATCCCGTTCCCCGCACCGGTCCGCGCCGATCACCCAGGGAACGGGACCCCGAAAGGCGGCTAGCTGAGGCCGGCGCCGGCGTAGGCGCCCGCGGCCAGGTCCTCGGCCAGGGTGGGGCCGGTCGGGTTCCAGTCGAAGGTGGCGCGTGTGACGGCGCTCGACGCCGCCATGTCGGTGGCGAAGAACCGGCCGAGGAAGCCGAAGTGGTCCACCGCGTCCTCCGGCGCGACCGGCTTGACCGGCAGGTTCAGGTAGCCGCCGATGGCCTCGGCGATCTCCCGGCTGGTCACCGACTCCTCGGCGACCACGTGCAGTCGGGTGCCGGCCGGGGCCTGCTCCAGGCCGAGGCGCACCAGGCGGGCCGCGTCGTGCACGTGCACCGCCGACCACGCCGACGTGCCGTCTCCGACGTAGGCGGCGACACCGGTGCGGCGGGCGGTCGCGACCAGCAGGGCGATGAAACCGTGGTCGCCGGTGCCGTGCACGGTGGGGGAGAAGCGGGCCGCGATGGAGCGGACGCCGCGGGCGGCGTACTCGAAAGCGAGGCTCTCGGCGCCGCCTCGCGGCGCGTCGGGGCCGCTGAACGGTGACGGATCACTCTCGGTCGACGGCCGGCCCTGGGCGAGCGCCGCCAGGCCGGAGGCGAAGACGAACGGCCGGTCCGAGCCGGTGAGCGCGTCGGCGAGGGTCTCGACGGCGGCGCGCTCGGCCCGGTTGGACTCCGCCGGGTCGGCCCAGTCGTGCTTGTTGGCCAGGTGGACGACGGCGTCCGCGCCCTCGGTCCCGCGGCGCAGCGCCGCCAGGTCGTCGAGGTCGCCGCGCAGTGCCTGCGCGCCCTTGGCCTGCAGTGACGCCTCGGCGGCGTCGGTGCGGGCGAGGCCGAGGACCTGGTGGCCGGCGGCGAGCAGCTCGTCGACGGTGTGTGAGCCGATCCATCCGGTGGCTCCGGTGACGAACACGCGCATGGCGTGCCTCCTCCCAGTGATGTCAGTGACTGACATGACGCTACACCGTGATGTCAGCTTCTGACATCACTATGATGAGAGTCATGGGGAGATGGCAGAGCGGCGGTTCCGAGCGCCTCAGGGATGCGGCACTCGGCCTTTTCCTCACCCAGGGTTACGACGGCACGACCGTCGCCGAGATCGCGGCCGCCGCCGGGCTCACCGAGCGGACCTTCTTCCGCCACTTCGCCGACAAGCGTGAGGTGCTCTTCGTCGACCAGCGTGAGTTCGAGCGCGCGTTCCTGGCCGGCCTGCCCGACGGCGGTGGCGACGACGACCCGATGACGATGATCGCCGGCGTCCTCGCCGGCGCGGCCACCCTCTTCCCCGAGGAGCGCCGGCCGTGGTCGCGCGCCCGCCAGTCGGTGATCGCCGCGAACGAGGCTCTCCAGGAGCGTGAGCTGCTCAAACTGTCGTCACTGGCGGTCTCGTTGACCCGGGCGCTGACCGCCCGCGGCGTCGACGCGGCCAGCGCGGCCCTGGCCGGTGAGACGGGCGTGACGGTGTTCCGCACGTCGTTCGCGCTGTGGGTCGCCGAGGGCGAGCGGCGCACCTTCCGGGAGATCCAGAACGCGGTGCTCGAGCGCCTCCAGGCCCTGCTCGCCTGAGCCGCTCCGAGGGGGCGGCGCGATCTCGGCGCGAGCACTACGATCGGGCCGTCGCTTGATCCACTACGGACTCCGAGGAACCCCATCGATGCCTGGAACGAGACGCCGGTGGAGCTTCCTCGCGGTGAGCCTGTCGCTGATCGCCGGCTGCGGCACGTCAGGCGCGGCCAGCAGCGCCGACCTCGCCGAGACCGTGACCGTCGACGGGTTCCGCAAGGTCGACGAGTACCGGAAGGCCGACACCACCTCGTACTACTTCGTCGGTCCTCCGGGAGCCGATCTGCGGGAGGTGGTGTCCGCCCGTGACTGGGCACCACAACCGGCGCCGACCGGCTTCCCGGACACCACGGACTACGAGTGGCTGCTGAAGAGCAACGCCGACATCGACGGGTTCACCTGCACCGTGATGGTCCTGAAGCTGCGACCGAAGTTCTCCCAGCTCACGAGAGGTCTGACCGCCGAGGAGGTGCGGGATGTCGCGGCCGGGAGACTCGACTACCTGGACGTCAGCTCCGTCTGCACGAAGTTGTGACCCTCACGCGGCCAGCACCCAGCGGCCGCGGCCCTGCTTCTTCGCCTCGTACATCGCCATGTCGGCACTGCGCAGCACGTCACGCTCCGGGGCGTGGTCGCCGTAGGCGGCGATGCCGATGCTCGCGCCGATGTCGAGCGGCTCACCGCGGAACTCGATCAGCTGCGCCACGTCGCCCAGGACACGGTCGGCCAGCCGGATCGCCTCCGCCTCCGGCAGGTTCGGGCAGAGCAGCACGAACTCGTCGCCACCGAGCCGGACCACCAGGTCGGTGGCCCGGACCGCCGACGACAGGCGCTGCGCCACCGTCGACAGCACCAGGTCACCGGCCTCGTGGCCGTGCGTGTCGTTGACCTCCTTGAACCCGTCCAGGTCCAGGTAGAGCACGGCGACCGGGCCGGGCCGGTCCAGCTCGTCGGTGAGCACGCTGCGGTTGGCGAGCCCGGTCAGCGGGTCGTGCCGGGCCTGGTAGGCCAGCTGCGCCTGGACCCGCTCCTGCTCCCGCACCGCGATGGTGAACCGGGACAGCACGAACGTGGTGCTCAGCGCCGTGGCGAACAGGGCGACGACCGCGTGGCTGTCGACGCCAGACCGCAGCAGGCTCAGCGTCGGCGCGGTCAGGAACGCCAGCCCCAGGAAGAGCACACGGGACGGGTGCAGCACGTTCACCCGCTGGCCGGGACGGGTCAGCTCGGCCCGCTCCGGGTGCAGGCACGCCGCGATGAGCAGCGCGTTGCCCAGCATGATCAGCGGGCCGATCCGGGCCACGATCGAGTAGTCGAGGAACAGCGGCAGCACGTTGTAGGCCACGTCGATCGCCAGGTAGAGGCCGACGGCGCCGAGCAGCAGGCGGGTCGGCGTGCCCCGGCCGCCCGGCGACAGCGCGATGAACAGCACGCCGGCCAGCAGCGCGACGTCGGCGATCGGGTAGAGCGGGGGCACGATCGTCTCGGCCAGCCCGTACCCGGCACCCAGTACCGGCATGATCAGGAACTGCCAGCTGGCCAGCCCGGCGGCCACCGTCAGGGTCAGGCCGTCGAGCACCGCGCCGCCCAGCTGACCCGGAGCACGGCGGCGGGCCATCATCGTCAGCGCCACCGCCAGCAGCGGATAGCCGCCCAGCCAGAACGCGTCGGCCAGGCCCACCGGCGGCACGCCCGCGGCCAGGTAGTAGTAGGCGAGCTCGATGCTGTCGCCGATCAGCCACATCGTCTGCGCGGTGGCCACCAGCACCCAGGGGAGGCGGTCCGGTCCGGCGCCGACACGGGCGACGGCCATCCAGGCCATCACACACATCGTCAGATAGGTGACGACGTACAGCACGTTGCCCACGGGCGTGTCATATGTCATCACCAGGCCGGTGACGGCGGACGTCGCCCCGCCGAGAAACACCCAGATCCTGCCTGTCGTCATGAACGAACAGTCGGCCGGTCAACCGCCGAACTGCGGACATCCGGCAGTGACCCGGCGCACCCGTCTCACTGACCGCGTTGTGCCTCGTAATACTCCTTCATCGCCGGGAAGTAGTCGCCGAACTCCGGAAGTGGCCGGTCCTCCCGCGCCGCGACCAGGGCATCCAGGTAGAACTCCCAGCCGGGACCGACCTCGGCGACATTCTCCTGACCGGTCAGGTGCTGGGTGAACCGCAGCTCGGTGACCCCACCGGTCTCGGTCAGCGTCAGGTCGAGATGCCACGCGCCGTAGTCGTCGACCGCCGACAGGGCCAGCCGTCGTGGCGGCTCGCACGCGTCGACCGTCATGTCCATCCACGGCGCGCCCTCCTCCAGCGCCATCTGCACCTGCACCGAGTTGCCGGGTGCGGCGTCACCCTTCCACGTACCGAACCAGCGTGCCGTCCGCTCCGGCTCGGAGATGCTCGCCCAGACGTCGTCGATGGGGGCGCGGAAGGTGCGGGTCAGGACCAGGTCGTCGCCGAAGAGGCGTCCGGTCGGTGTCGGGCTCACGCGATCTCCTCATGGGTCTCGGGGGCCGGGGCGGCGGCGCGCCGCTCGCGGCGGGTGCGGTGGACCTCGGTCTCCAGCGCGTCGAACCGCTGCTGCCAGCCGGACGGCCGGGTCAGCCGCCCCAGCCAGCCGGCCAGCTCGTCGAGAGGGCCGGTGACCAGCGTGTAGACGCGACGGCGGCCGTCGGCGGCGTCGCGGACCAGCCCGGCGTCACGCAGCACCCGCAGGTGCCGGCTGACCGCGGGCCGGCTGATCGCGAACCGGCCGGCGATCTGCCCGGCCGACAGCGGCTCGTCACGCAGCATCAGCAGGATCTCCCGCCGCACCGGATCCGCGATCGCGCCCGCCACCTCGTCCACCCGGAAAGCGTAACCTACTGGTTACGCTTTTGCTCATCTATGGTGGGGCGTGCCTTCCGCCCGTCTCGTCGCCACGCTCACCGCACCCCTCGATCCGGCGTCGTCCGACCCGCCCGAGGTCCGCTACCTGGCCGGACGCACCCTGCTCGTCCAGCGCGGCGACACCGAGGTGGCCGTCGGGGACCGTCGCTTCCCCGCACCCTGGCCGCGGGGTTACGGCTCGCTGGCGGTCGCACCCGCCGGTGACGTCGTCGTCTTCGCCGGAGTGCACGCGCTGCGGGCCGTCGGCGCCGACGGCTGGGAGGTGCGGCACGGCTGCTGGTCCGACGCGATGTGCGAGGTGGCCCACGAGACGTTCGACGAGTACGCCGGAGACCACGACCACCTCCACGCGGGCGAGGGCTCGGCCGCGTTCTCCCCGGACGGCCGCCTGGTCTGGGCCCACGTGCGCACCGGCGACGAAGAGGAGTGGCTGGTCCTCGACGCCGCCGACGGCACCGTGCTGGGCCGTGCCCCGACCGGCACGGTGGCCTCGATCTCGGTCCACTTCCCGCACCCCGATCCGGCGCGCATGGGCCTGACCGTCGGCGAGGGCGAGGAGCACTCGCCGGTGCTGTGGGGACAGTGGGACGGCGAGAAGCTGACCGTCCAGGAGCTGGTCGAGAACATCCTGCTCGACGTCAGCCCCTCCGGCGACCACTTCCTCACCGCCGACCTCGACCTCCGCGGGCTCAACCTGTACCGCACCGGCGACCCCACCGAGCTGCGGACCCATCGCACCGGCGACACCGTCTGGGACATCCAGGCCGCCTTCCCCTGGGAGTCGGTCGCCGTGGTCGGTACCGAGGACGAGCACCGGCTGCTCGACCTGGACACGATGACCGTGGGTGGCCCGATCACCTACCCGGCCCCAGCGTCCGGCCCCGCGCTCCCGGCGGGTCCGGGCATCTGGGCGACCACCACTCGCGACGCCGTCCACCTGTGGACCCTGGACCCGGGCTGATCCGTCGTCCATCGGGGGCGTCTACCACCTGGGGTATAGACCGCCTGGAGCGGTTCGAGGGGACCGTGCTGGGGCAGTGGTACACGCGGCTGGGCATCATCGTCGCGGTGATCGTCGCCTTCGAGCTGCTGCGGTCACGGCGAGGCTCCCGGAGAAGTTCCCGGGAGAATTCCGCCGAGTGATGTCGAGACCGCGTGTGCGGCTCCGTCCCCGGGACGAAGCGCGACCAGAATGGGTCGCAGACCGCACCGAGGAGAGACATCATGGCGAAGTACCTTCTGCTCAAGCACTACCGTGGCGCGCCGTCCGCGGTCAACGACGTGCCGATGGAGAAGTGGACGCCGGACGAGATCTCGGCCCACATCAAGTACATGAACGACTTCGCCGCCCGGCTCGAGGAAAGCGGCGAGTTCGTCGGCGGTGACGCGCTGGCGCCGGAGGGCGAGTGGGTCCGCTACGACGGGGAGGGGCGGCCGCCGGTCACCGACGGGCCGTTCGCCGAGACCAAGGACCTCATCGCCGGCTGGATGATCATCGATGTGGACAGTCGCGAGCGGGCCGTCGAGCTCGCCGGGGAGCTGTCGGCCGCACCCGGTGCCGGCGGCCGGCCGATCCACGAGTGGCTGGAGCTGCGCCCGTTCCTGCACATGCCGCCGACCGTGACCGAATGACCGAGTCTCTCGCCGCGCTCCGGGGGCTCACCCCCGGGGTGCTGGCGATCCTCGTCCGCCGCGGAGCCGACTTCGCGGCTGCCGAGGACGCCGTCCAGGACGCCCTGGTCGAGGCCCTGCGGGTGTGGGCGGACGAACCGCCCCGCGACCCGAAGGGCTGGCTGATCACGGTCGCGTGGCGGCGGTTCCTCGACGCGGCCCGTGCCGACACCGCCCGGCGACGGCGTGAGGACCTCGTCGACCGGGAACCGCCGTCCGGCCCGGCCGCCTCCGCCGACGACACGCTGTGGCTCCACTTCCTGTGCGCCCATCCGTCGCTGACCCCGGCGTCGGCGGTCGCGCTCACGCTGCGTGCGGTCGGCGGGCTCACCACCCGGCAGATCGCCGACGCCTACCTGGTGCCCGAGGCGACCATGGCGCAGCGCATCAGCCGGGCCAAACGCACCGTCTCCGGCGTGCGCCTGGACCAGCCCGGTGACGTCGCGACCGTGCTGCGGGTGCTCTACCTGGTGTTCAACGAGGGCTACACCGGCGACGTGGACCTGGCCACCGAGGCGATCCGGCTGACCCGTCAGCTCGCCGCCGCCGTCGATCATCCCGAGGTGGCCGGGCTGCTCGCGCTGATGCTGCTGCACCACGCCCGGCGCGCCGCCCGTACCACCTCCGACGGCAGCCTCGTCCCGCTCGCCGACCAGGACCGGGAACGCTGGGACACCGCGATGATCGCCGAGGGTGTCGCGATCCTCCAGCTGGCGCTCTCCCGGGACCGGCTCGGCGAGTTCCAGGCCCAGGCGGCGGTCGCGGCACTGCATGCCGACGCGCGGACTGCCGCCGAGACGGATTGGGTACAGATCGTCGAGTGGTACGACGAACTCGTCCGGCTCACCGGCAATCCGGTGGTGCGCCTCAACCGGGCGGTCGCGGTCGGCGAGGCCGACGGCCCGCATGCCGGCCTGGCGGCCCTGGCCGAGGTGGACCCGTCGTTGCCGCGCCACACGGCGGCCGCCGCCTACCTGCACGAAAAGGCAGGAGACCGGATCAAAGCCGCCGAGTTGTACGCCGTAGCCGCCCGCCGATCGTCCAACCTGGCCGAGCGCAATCACCTGACCAGGCAGGCCGCCCGCCTGCACAGCACCGGCTCCCAGTCCCGTCCCTGAGGAGGCGTGTCGTGGCCACGTTCGTTCTGATCCACGGTGCCGGCGACGTCGGCTGGTACTGGCATCTCGTGGAGGCCGAACTGCGGTCACGCGGCCACCACACCGTGGCGCCCGACCTGCCCTGCGACGACGACACGGCGGGGCTCCCCGAGTACGCGGACGCGGTGATCGCGGCCGCCGGTGACCGCGAGGACCTGGTCGTCGTCGGGCATTCGCTCGGCGGGTTCACCGCGCCGCTGGTCTGCGAGCGGGTGCCGGCCCGCCTGATGGTGCTGGTCGCGCCGATGATCCCGGCGCCCGGCGAGGCGGTCACCGAGTACTGGGCGAACACCGGCTGGGACACCGAGCCGCGCGAGGAGCACGACGACGTCTTCTATCAGGATGTGGCGCCGGGACTCGCCGCCGAGGCCCGGGCCCGGGGCCGGGCACAGTCGGAGACGCGCCTGGGGGAGCCGACACCGATGGGCGCCTGGCCGTCCGTACCGACAAGGGTGTTGATCTGTCGCGACGACCGCCTGTTGCCGCCCGGCTATCTGCACCGCGTCGCCCGGCAGCGTCTCGGGGTCGTCCCCGACGAGATCGACGGCGGCCACACGCCGGCACTGAGCCGGCCCGGCACGCTCACCGACCGCCTGGTGCGGTACCTCTAGGCGGCGGAAATCCCGGGCCGAAGTCCTCAGGTTCCCGGCCGCCCTGCCGATGCCCGCCTCCTGCGTCAGGGAAGGGGAGCGGATGGTGGAGACGAGACGATGGGTCCGGCGAACAGGACTCGGTGTCGTGGCGGCGTTGCTCGCGACGACACCGTTCGGTGCCGGCCCGGCTCACGCGGCGGAACCGGCGGTGGAGCTGGCCGGTAGCGACTGGCTCGACCTCGGTGGGGCCAACGCCGCCGTCGGCGTGGTGAAGAACGCGGCCGGCGGCAAGGTGACGAACGGGACGGTCGACACGGCGTCGCTGACCGGGGCGGGCATCGGTGTCGCTCTGATCGACTCGGGTGTCGCCCCGGTCGCCGGCCTGAACCAGCCCGGAAAGGTGATCAACGGCCCGGACCTGTCGTTCGAGTCGCAGACTCCCGGCCTGCAGAACATCGACACCTACGGGCACGGCACGCACATGGCCGGCATCATCGCCGGTTCCGATCCGGCGAACGGCTTCGAGGGCATCGCCCCCGGCGCGCACCTGATCAGCCTGAAGACGGCCGCCTACGACGGTGCGGTCGACGTCTCGCAGATCATCGCGGCGATCGACTGGGTGGTCGCGCACCGCAACGACCCGGGACTCAACATCCGGGTGCTGAACCTGTCGTTCGGCACCGACTCGATCCAGCCGTCCCTGATCGACCCGCTCTCCTTCGCGGTGGAGACGGCCTGGCGCAAGGGCATCGTGGTGGTCGCCAGCACCGGCAACGACGGTGCCGCCCGGGTCACGAATCCGGCCTCCAACCCGTACGTCCTCGCGGTCGGCGCGGCCGACCCGAACGGCACCGCCGCCCGCGCCGACGACACGGTCGCCGCGTTCAGCAACCGTGGCAACGCGGTCCGGCACCCGGACCTGATCGCCGCCGGCCGGTCGCTGGTGTCGCTGCGGGTCCCGGGTTCGTACATCGACACGACGTATCCGGCGGCCCGTGTCGGTGACCGGCTGTTCCGTGGCAGCGGCACCTCGCAGGCCGCGGCCGTCGTCTCCGGCTCGGTGGCCCTGCTGCTCCAGCAGCGCCCCGGACTCAGCCCGGACCAGGTCAAACAGCTCCTGATCAAGACCGCCGACCCGCTCCCCAAGCCGGACCCGATCGGCTCCGGCGCCGGACAGCTGGACATCGCCGAGGCCTCCGCCCTGATCGCGCCGCTCAACGCCACCCAGGTGTGGGCGCCGGCGACCGGACTCGGGTCGCTGGAGGCCGCCCGCGGCACCAGCCACGTCGCCGACGGCGTCACCGGGGCCGAACTGACCGGGGAACGCGACATCTTCGGCATGCCGTGGATCCCGCTCACGTGGGCGGCGGTCGCCCGGAACGGCAAGGCGTGGAACGGCGGCACGTGGAACGGCTCGGTCTGGTCCGGGCAGGCCTTCACCGGCACGTCCTGGGCGTCGGCCACGTGGGCGGTCGTGTCCTGGACCGGCAGATCCTGGGCCGGGCGGTCCTGGAACGGCGACAGCTGGGCCGGGCGATCCTGGAACGGCGCGACCTGGACCGGGCGATCCTGGAACAGCGGAACCTGGGCCGGACGGTCCTGGGCGGGCCGAAGCTGGGGCTGATCGGGGCACCGCCACGCGCGTTCACTCAACCCCGGCGCGCTGCCGCCGACAGGGAGAACGTACAGCCGGGAGGGGAGGACCATGGGACGCGGAGGAGCCCGCACGCCCGGCGCACGGGTCCTCGCCCTCTCGGCGGCGCTCGCGATCGCGGTCGTGCTCGTGCAGGCGGGGATGGGGCAGCTCCTCGGTCCACCCCCGCCGCACAGCGCGAGCCTGCTGCTGCTCGGCACCCTGGCTCTGCTGTTCGCCCTGGCCGAGCGGTTCACCGTCAAGTTCCCGGTGCGCCGGGGCGCGCACACGATGAGCCTGAGCGAGATCCCGCTGGTCCTCGGCCTCGTCATGATCCACCCGGCGTTGCTGCTGCTGGTCCGTCTGGCCGGGGCACTCGCCGGGCTGATCGTGCTGCGCGGCCAGCGGGGCGGCAAACTCGTCTTCAACACGACGCTCTACCTGACCCAGGCGACCACCGCCGCCGTGGTGTTCCACCTGCTGCGCGGCACCGCCGACCCGTACGGGCCGGTCGGCTGGGCGGCCGCGTTCGCCGCGACGTTCGCCGCCGACCTGGTGTCGATCGTGCTGATCAGCGCGGTCATCGCCCTGCACGACGACAGCCAGGAGTGGCGGCGGCTGCTCAGTGCCGACGTCAAAGAGCTGCTGCAGATGCCGCTGGTCGCGGTCTCCACCACCCTTGCGCTGGTCACCGCCATGCTGGTCCGGCAGCAGATCTGGGCGGCGCTGCTGCTCGGGGTGCTGGTCTTCTGTGCCTACCGGGTGTTCGACCGGTACGCCCAGCAGACCCGTACCCACCAGCAGGTGGAGGACCTCTACCGCTTCACGCGATCGCTGGACGGGCTGACCGACGCGCGGGAGGTGACCCGTACCGTGCTCGGCCAGGCCCGCGACATCGTCCGTACCGAGGAGGCCGCGCTCGTCGTCCCGCAGGACGGCCGGACCGTCCGGATGCTCCTGCACGGCCGGGAACAGTTCGCCGTCTCGCCGCTCGCCGGTGACGCGGACGACTGGTGGCAGCCGGCCGCTACCGGCACACCGGTGCTCGGGGAGGACCGGATCGCGGTGCCGGTCCGCCTCGGGGAGCAGACCGGGGTGCTGCTCGTGACCGGATGCATGGCCGACACGCCCGCCTTCACCGACGACCACCATCGCCTGCTGCAGGCGATGGCCTCGCACGCCGGGGCCGCCCTGTCCGAGGTGCGGCTGCTGGAGCGGCTGCGCCACACGGCCGCGCACGACCCGCTGACCGGGCTGCCCAACCGCCAGCGGTACCTCGCCGACCTGCAGGAGGCCACCGACGCGGCGGTCGCCACGGGCGGGACGGTCGGGGTGCTGCTGCTGGACCTGGATCGTTTCAAGGACGTCAACGACGGGCTCGGCCACGACACCGGCGACGACCTGCTGCGGCAGATCGGCCGGCGTCTCGAGGAACGGTACGGCCGGCGCGGCACCGTGTCCCGGTTCGGCGGCGACGAGTTCGCGCTGATCATCCGGGACGGCGGCGACCAGGAGGTGATCGCGGCGCTCGCCGAGGACGTACGGCGTACCGTCGAGCTGCCCGCACCCGTCGGCGACCTGGAGCTGGACGTGCAGGTCAGCATCGGGGTGTGCGTGGCCCCGGAGCACGGCGACGACGCCGATCTGCTGCTGCGCCGGGCCGACCTGGCGATGTATGCGGCCAAGGACACCCGCTGCGGTGTCCGCGTCTACCAGCCCGAGGACGACCACGACACGGCCCGCCGTCTCGCTCTGATGGCCGGCCTGCGCGTCGCCGTCGAGTCGGGCACACTCACCGTCGTCTACCAGCCGAAGGTCGACCCGGCCACCGGCCGCCCGCTGGGCGCCGAGGCGCTGGTGCGCTGGCAGCACGACGGCCGGCCGGTGCCGCCGGACGAGTTCATCCCGCTCGCCGAGCGGGCCCGCCTGATCGGACCGCTGACCTGGCACGTCCTGGACACCGCGCTCGGCGAGTGCGCGACCTGGCGCGGCCTCGGCCACCCGCTGTCGGTGGCGGTCAACCTGTCCCCCGACATGCTGACCGACCCCGGTCTGACCGGCCGGATCGAGCAGGCCCTGCACCGTCACGACCTGCCGGCCGGAGCGCTCACCCTGGAGATCACCGAGAACGCGATCATGGCCGACCCGACCGGCGCCCGGCGCACCCTCGACGCCCTGCACGGCCTGGGCGTGAAGCTCTCCATCGACGACTTCGGCACCGGGCACTCGTCGCTGGGGCGGCTGGCCCACCTGCCGATCCACGAGGTCAAGATCGACAAGAGTTTCGTACGGCACATCGTCACCGACCGCACCCGGCGCGCGGTGACCGACGCCGCGCTGCAGCTGGCCCGCGCCCTCGACCTGACCGTCGTGGCAGAGGGCGTCGAGGAGCAGGACGAACTCGACTACCTCCGCGAGCACGGCTGCGACGCCATCCAGGGATACCTGATCTCCAAGCCGATCCCGCCGCTGGAGTTCCTGACCTGGCTGGAGAAGACCCGGACCGGCGGCCGCCTGCCGGTGTGACATCGGTACGCCCCGCCGGCCCACCCGCCTGGCAGAGCTAGGCCCGGGTGATGTCCTTCCGTAGTCTCGCTGCGAGTGCCGCGAATTCGTCCTGGTGGGCTGTGATGAGATCCGGCAGCGGCCGGCGATCGTGCCAGAGCGGAGTGCCGCCTTCGATTTCATCGGGCGGTCTGCGTACCAGGGACCCGTCGACCAGTTCGAGGAGAACGCCGTCGGCGTTGTCCGGGCTCCATTCGAAGACCGCGTACTCGAGGCCGACCAGTTCCAGCATCATCTCATCCGAGACGATCGGATCGCCGAGGCGGCCGCCCAGCGCCCAGCTGATGGTGTCGCCGTAGACCGTCTCGAACGCATCGATGATTCCGGTGTACGTGCCGCTGTGGACAAGGCAGCCCTTTAGCCGCCTTTCGACTCGCTGGTCCCGTATCGCCATGACCTCCAGTCCCGGCAGATAGTTCGCCAGCTCATCTGGCCATCCATGGGCGAACGCCGAGACGAAGTCGCACGGATTGAACACCAGAGCGGCGACGTCCATCGCGTACGGCAGTTCCGCGACCTCCCGGAGCCAGCGATCGGTGACACTCATCCATCGGGGGTTCGCCGAGGCGGCGTAGGCGATCCTGCCGACGAATCGGTCCCATCGCTGTTCGTGGTCGGAGCGGGCGATACCCGTATACCGGATGGCGGAGAGGCCGCCGCCCGTCGCGGCTTCCCGGGCCAGGTCCTGGCTAGGGAAGATCATCTCACTGCGGAACACTCCGCGCCGCCGGGTCGTGCCCATCGTCCAGTCCGGACTCTGCAGCAGGCTCTGGAGGACCTCGGGCCTGCCGGTCTCCACCGATCCGGTGATCGATTGCTGGCAGAGGAAGTACAGCGCGAGGTACTCGGTGGGGAAGTCCGCTGGGGCATCCGAGAGGTCGTACTCCTGATCGTCGGCGACTTTCGACAGTTTCATCTCGGCGGTACTCCCCGGGTCGACATTGCCGAACACGAGGTAGAGCAACGGGGGGTTGACCGGATGCGTGAACTCGAAGCCGATCAAATTCTCCACGTCGACCGTGTCGAGCCGGGAGTTCACCCACTCCCACAGCCGCCCCAGATCCTGGTCCCAGGGCTGTATCGAGAGTTGGAGCGGTGTAGGACCGACAAGTGCTGTCGGCGGAAGAGCGTGGACTTCGGTCGAAGAGACCGGGGTCGGGCCGTCAGGTTCGAGGCCCAGTTGATAGCCGCGGAGATCAACCGACCATTCACGCACCGCCTGGCTGAACGGGGCGAGCAGTTCCCGCCAGTGCGTGGAGACCAGGGCGACCCGGACGTCGGCGGCCCCCAGCCTCATCTGCTGGCGCATCAGCTCGACATACTTGTGCAGTTCATGCAGCCCTTCCCGGGCGGCGTTGTCCGAGCGTTTCAGCTCGATGATGACGTAGGCCCCGGTGAGATCCTTTGCGAGGATGTCGACTCGTCCGCTGGAACCGACCGCGTTCGGTAGCTGGAAGTTGGTTTTCACCAGCGTGAGCCCAGCCTCGATGATCGACAGGTTTTCCGCCAGTTTGTCCCGGATATCATCCTCATGCATCGGCGCCACACTACGGCAGTGCTTCAACTCCTGAGGCGCTTTCCTGACGGGGTCGGCGTACCGCCGTTGAGCCGGACAGCGGGTGGGATGTGACCGGAGTGTTCGCGTCGGCCGCCGGGGTGCGGGCGGCGGTCAGCCGGTGAGGACCCGGCGGTGCAGGGCGGTGACCGCGGCGCGGGCCGACAGGAACGCGCCGTGCTGCCACGCGACGGCCTGGCTCAGCCAGTCACCGGCGAAGTAGACCCGCCCGGCCGGCTGGAGCAGCAGGCGGAAGGCGGTGTTGTCGTCCCACGGGGCGTAGTTCCAGGCGGCCTCCAGATGGGGCGTGCGATGCCAGGCGACGGAGAAGGCCGAGTCGAGTTCGGTGCGGTACTTCGGGCCGTGGATCCGCTCGCCCCGCTCGACGGCCCGGGCGGTGCGCTCGGCCGGTGGAAGGGCCCCGTAGGCCTCGGCGGCGTCGGCGAAGTGGTAGTAACCCACCAGCAGGCCGCGCGGGGCGTGGAAGTCGTGCGACGGGTACCACACCTGGCCGATGTCCAGGTCGGTCTGGGTGCTGCCGCCGTAGATGCGCAGGTCCCGCTCCCACCAGCGGCTGCGGTACTCCAGGCCGATCTTCCCGGCGGCGAACGGGAGGAACGCGCCGAGTGCCGCCGTGACGTCCGGGCCCAGGTTGTGCGGGATCCGGGCCATCAGGTTCGGCGGCAGCGCGGCGACGCAGAAGTCCGCGGTGATCTCCCGCTCCCGGCCGCCCTGCCGGAAGGTCACGGTCACGTCCGCGTCCCGGCCGGTGACCCGCAGGACCTCGGCGCCGGGACGGACCCGCTGTGCTCCGACCCGGCCGGTGAGCGCGGCGGCGATCCGGTCCATGCCACCGACCGGCTGGAACATCATCATCGCCTGGTCGTAGCCGGACTCGAAGCTCAGATAGCGGCCGACCCCGCTGGCGAACACGTCCGACAGCGACGGCGGCCCGGGCAGCGGTGTGCCGCGATCCTCGCCGGCGCCGGGGTACGACGTGAAGCCCCGCCGGCTCGACCCGGTGTAGCGGTGCTCGCTCCCGATGTCACCGAAGTCCTCCAGGAAGGCCAGCAGCCGCTCCTTGTCCTCGGAGGTCAGCACAGCGTCGAGCGCGCCCTGGTCGGTGGCCTTGGCGAGCAGCTCCGACACGTACCCGTAGAGGTCGGCTTTTGCGGTCCGGAATCGCACCGGTGACCCGCCCGCCTGGCTGTGGATGAGGGTGTCGGCGTTGGCATTGACGAACGGCTCGATGGGCACGCCCAGCTCACGGCAGTAGTCGAGGGTGACCATCCACTGGGCGATCCGGGCCGGACCGGCGTTGAGATAGGTGCCGGGGGAGAAGGCGGCGCGTTGGGTGTGGCCGTCCAGATCGGTTTCCGCACGCCCGCCGCGGACCGTCAGGTTGCGGCCGCCGGCGACGTCACGTGCCTCCAGGACCGTGCAGTCGTAACCGGCCTTGCCGAGCTCGTAGGCCGCGGTGAGCCCGGCGATGCCGCCGCCCAGGATGACGACCTTGCGGGCGGCGCGGCCGGTCAGGTGGAAATCAGCCGGCCGCGGCGGTGCGAAATCCGGCGTCGTGGTGCGCACCGGCGCGTACCCGAGCGCACCCATCGTCGCGAAGAGTGCACCAGCCCCGCCGGTGACACCCACCGAGGTGAGAAACCTCCGCCGTGTGAGCTCCCCGTCACCCATGACCCGACCCTGCCGCCGGTGGGTCACACCGTCATCTATCGATGGTTGCGGATCGGTAACCGGTGCGGCCGGCGGGACGGGGTGGCGCGGACCGTGCCCGGTATGTCAAGTTGAGGCCCCGCTGAACGTTTTCGAGGAGCTTCCATGCCGCCCGGCGACCTCCAGACCGACCGTCCGCACTCCGCGCGGATCTACGACTACCTGCTGGGCGGGAAGGACAACTTCGAGGCCGACCGGCGGGCCGCCGAGCAGATGCTCCAGCACACGCCCGGGCTGCCGATCTCGATGCGGGCCAACCGCCGGTTCATGGCCAAGGTCGTCGGGTTCCTCGCCGACCGCGGGATCCGCCAGTTCCTCGACGTCGGCACCGGCCTGCCCACGTCGCCCAACCTGCACGAGGTCGTCCAGCGGATCGCCCCTGAGGCGACCGTCGTCTACGTCGACAACGATCCTCTCGTGCTCACCCACGCCCGGGCCCTGCTCACCCCGGTCGGCACCGGCTCTGTCTCCTACCTCGACGCCGACCTGCGGCAGCCGGAGACGATCCTGGCGGCCGACGCGGTCGCGAAAGGCTTCGACCTGTCCCGGCCGGTCGCCCTCACCATGATCGCGGTGCTCCAGCACGTGATCGACGACGAGCAGGCCCGCGAGATCATCGGGCGGCTGATGGCACCACTGCCGGCCGGGAGCGCGCTGGCGCTGTCCGCGGTGACGGTCGAGAACGACCCGAACGGCGCCGGTACGGTGCGGACGTACAACCAGAACGGTGTGCCGGTCGTCGCCCGGACCCGGGCGGGGGTGGAGGCGCTGTTCGGCGGGTTCGAGCTGGTGGAGCCGGGTGTCGTCCCGGTCCACCACTGGAAGCCGGTCGACCTCGACAAGGGCGTCGACGACGCCGCCGTCTACATGTACGGGGGAGTGGCCTTCAAATGAGCCGGGGGTCGATCATCGTCATCCCGGCGACGGTGGTGGTGTCGAAGACCGGTAGCAGCGACGCCGCCTCGGTCAGTCCGATGGTGCGCTCGATCAGCCGCCGCGGATCCAGCCGTCCCCGCGCGATCAGCGCCATCATCTCCGGATAGTCCACAGCCGCCATGCCGTGGCTGCCGAGGACGTCGAGTTCCCAGCCGATGACCCGGGCCATCGGCACCCGCGGGTGTCCGCCGACCGGCGGCAGCAACCCGACCTGCACGTGCCGGCCGCGCCGCCGGAGGCTCAGGATCGCGTCGGAGCAGGCCTGCTCGGCGCCGACCGCGTCGACGGCGACATGGCTGCCACCTCCGGTCAGCTCGGCGACGGCGGCCGGGACGTCGCCGCCGGTGAGAAGCGTGTGCTCGGCGCCCAGTTCGGCGGCGGCCGCGAGTGCCGCCGGATTGCGGTCGACGGCGACGACCCGGCCGCCCAGGGCGCGGGCGATCATCACGGCGCTCAGGCCGACACCACCGGCGCCGATCACGGTCACCCACTCGCCCTCGGTCACCCGCGCGCGGCCGGCCAGCGCCCGGTACGCCGTGGCGAATCGGCAGCCCAGCCCGGCGGCCGCCTCGAAACCGACGTCACCGGGGATGGCCACCAGGTTGGTGTCGGCGGCGTGCAGGGCCACGAGCTCGGCGAACGAACCCCAGTGGGTGAACCCGGGCTGCTCCTGACCGGGGCACACCTGCGCCTGCCCGGCCCGGCACCACTCGCAGCGCCCGCACCCGCACACGAACGGGACGGTCACCCGGTCGCCGGCCGCCCACCGCTCGACGCCGGCACCGGTCGACGCGACCACGCCGGCCAGCTCGTGACCGGGCACGTGCGGCAGGGTGATCTCGTCGTGGCCGGCCCAGCCGTGCCAGTCGCTGCGGCACAGGCCCGTCGCCATCACCCGCACCACCACACCGCCGGGCGGGGCTGACGGCTCCGGCACCTCCCGAACCTCGGGCTGACCCTCGAACGCATCGAACACCACGGCACGCATCCGGACATCCTCGCAGGCGGGACGGCTAAATCGATGGTGCCGTGCGCGTGCGGTGGGCGAGGATCCGGCGGTGACGAACACTCCTGAGGGATTCACCTACCGGATACGCAAGAACGGCGAGGTCGAGATGCTGCACCACGGGCGGCCGGCCGGTGTGCTGCGCGGCGCCAAGGCGGCCCGCTTCCTGGCCGACGTCGACAACGAGGACCCGCAGGAGCTGATGGCCCGGCTGACCGGCAACTACCGGCACGGCAACGAGCGGACCGCGAAGAACCATCCCCGGAACCGGCGGTAACGGTCAGTCGTCGTCGGGTTTCGTGTAGTAGTTGTTGGTCATCGTGGCGCTCGTACCGTCGCCGATCTGCACATTCCCGCTGCTGCGGAAACCCTTGATGGTGATCCGGCTCCCGCCCGCCGGGGTGTCCTCCTGGGAGCGGCGCCGTAGCGCCGCGACCGCTGTCACCCCGGCGATGACCAGGGCCAGCAGGAAACTGCCGACACTCGCATACTGGTCGGCGTCGCCCAGCGACTCCCTTGTCCCGAAGAAGATCCCGGCCAGCACGAACGCCACCACGAACCCACCCGCGGTCAGCCACAACCTCACCGCCGTCACCACCACCCCTGCTCGGTCTGCGTCTCCAAGGATGACGCAACCCGGCAATCGTCGCGGCGAGCCTGGACAGGGCGTGAACGTGCCGCTTCCGGCGGCTACTACAGTGCGTCTGTGCGGGTTGTGGTCACGGGGGCGGCGGGCTTCATCGGCAGCCATCTCGCGCAGGCCCTGGCGGCCGCGGGGCGCGACGTGCTCGCGGTCGACTCGCGAAAGCGGGGCGCATCGACGGCCAACATCGCCGAGCTCGCCCGGGCCGGCCTCACGATCATCGATCGCGACCTGGTCACCGATGATCTGGCGGACCTGGCGGACGTCGACATCGTCCTGCATCTCGCGGGGCGGCCGGGGGTGCGGACCTCGTTCGGGGCGGGTGCGGCCGACACCCATCGGGACAACGTGGTGGCCACCGAGCGGCTGGTCGCGGCGTGCGCGGCCACACGGCCACGGTTCGTGTTCGCTTCCAGTTCGTCGGTCTACGGGGACGCCGACCGGCCTTGCGACGAGGACGACAGGATCGACCCGCGCAGCCCGTATGCGAGATCGAAATCGGACGCCGAGACCCTCGTGCGGGGATCCGGTCTGCCCGCGGTCGTGCTGCGGTACTTCTCGGTCTACGGACCGCGGCAGCGCCCGGACATGGCCTTCCACCGGTTCATCGAGGCCGCTCTCGACGGCTCACCGGCACCGCTCTACGGCGACGGTGGCCAGAGCCGGTCATTCACGTTCGTCGGCGACGTCGTCGGCGCGACCATCCGCGCGGCGAGCGTCCCGGTGCCGCCGGGCACGATCATCAACGTCGGCCATCCGGTCACCGTCCGTGTGCGAGACGCCCTCGATCGCATCGGTACGCTCCTCGGCGCCCCACCTCCGACGGTCACCAAGGACCGTGCCCCCGGCGACGTGACCCGCACCTGGGCCGGCACCGCACGCGCCTCCCACCTGCTCGGATGGAACGCCACGACCGGGCTGGACGACGGCTTGGCCCAGCAGATCGCGTGGCATCGGAGGAGACGCCGTGGATGACAGGCACCGTGCCGCCTATGTGGCGTTCGACCGGTTCCCGTCGGCGAAGGGCTCGGCGGTGCACATCCGGCACATGGCCGCCGAGCTGTTCGAGCGGTACGGCGGCGGCCTGCTGTGCGTGCTGGGCGGCGGTGACCTGCCCGCCTACCAGCGTGAGGGCGCCGTGGAGATCGTCCGCTTCACCGATGTGGTGCCGAACCTGCTGGACCGGGCGCAGGCCTTCTCCGCGTGGGTGGCCGACCGGCTCGAACCCCACCACGACACCCTGGAACTCTGCCATGTGCGTGACCCGTGGAGTGCGCTGCCCGCCCTCGGGACCGGCGCGCCGTTGATCTTCGAGGCGAACGGGCTGCCGTCGATCGAACTGCCCTACGCGTGGCCGATGGCCGCCCCGTCGACGCTGGCCAAGGTCCGTGAGATCGAGGAGCACTGTCTGCGTCATGCGTCGGCGGTGGTCGTTCCGTCGTACGTCATCCGGAATGCCGTGACCGATCGCGGTGTGGCGCCGGACCGTGTGCATCTGGTGCCGAACGGCGCCGATCCGGTGGCGGCCGACGTGCCGCGCCCACCGGACGCGCCGGGCCGATATGTGGTCTATGTCGGTGTGCTGCAACCGTGGCAGGGTGTCGACGTGCTGTTGCGGGCGTTCGCGCGGCTGGCCGATCTGACCGATCTGTCGCTCGTGGTGTGCTCGTCGGTGACGCCGTCGCGGTCCCGCCCGCTGGTCCGGCTCGCCGAACGGCTGGGAGTGCGGGTGACCTGGCGTTTCCAGTTGCCACACGAGGAGGTCGCCGGCTGGTTCGCGCACGCCGAGCTGTCGGTGGCGCCGCTGATCGCCACGCCGCGCAACCTGGAGCAGGGGTGCAGCCCGATCAAGGTGTGGGAGTCGATGGCCGCCGGGACCGCCGTCGTCGCCTCCGACCTTCCGGTGATCCGTGAGGTTCTGGGCGATCTGGGCCGGTTCGTGCCGCCGGGGCGCCCAGCCGAGCTGGCCCGCGCGATCCGGGTCCTCCTGGAATACCCGGAACTCCGCCGTGACCTGGGCGAACGCTCCCGCCAGAAGATCATCGACGGATTCACCTGGAAACACGCGCGATCCCGGCTGTCCGACGTCTATGACCTGGTAGCAGGCCACTGATAGGTTCCGGTCATGTTCTTCTGGCGCAAGCAGAAGGCCGCGATCGCCGGATTCCATCCGCTGCACCAGGCGCTCATCCACGAGCGCGGGTTCTCCGCGACGCAGCCGGCGGCTGGCTGGGTCGCGCTCACCACCAGCCTCCACCGGCATGCCGGTCTGGTCAGCCGCTCGAAATGGGCGCTGCCGCCGCGGATGCTGGACGTCATCGTGCCGCTGATCGACGAGATCTGCACCGACCTCGGACGCAAGGGCACCCTGACGATCACCGCCGACCTGCGCGGCCACGAAGCGCCCGGCAAGAGCCATCCGCCCCGTGACCTGCCGGTCCGCCCGCCGGTGAAGTCGGCCACCGACACCTGGAGCATCGACCCGTGGCTGCGGCTGCGCGCCGACCTGCGCGACGGCAGCGTCCTGGAGGTGCTGGTCGTCGACCGCGTGCGAACCCGCCGGGTCACCAAACGCAACCCGCGCGGCAAGACCAAGATCAAACGCAAGACCAAGCAGGTGCAGATCATCAAGGTACGGCGGAAGCTGCCACCCGGCATCCCCGGTCAACGGCCCGCCTCCGCCCCGCCACGCTGGATCCAGACCGTGGTCCGCGACGGCCCGCGCCGCAGCGTGACAGCCGCCGCCAAGGTGACCCGCAAACCACAGTCCCCCCACGAGCAGGTCGACTGGATCCTCGCCGTCGCCACCGAACCGTTCCGCTGGAGTGCACGATGACGCCCTGCGCGGTCACCACCGGCTTCTTCACCCTCGGCAAGTGCGGGCAGATGGCGGTGGCCGGCTGCTCCTCCTGCGGCCGGGCGATCTGCGCCGACCACATCGCCGACGGCGGCCTGTGCCCCGAGTGCGCGGCCGCCCGCAACCAGCTCAGCCACCCGGCCGCGGTCGCCGCCCGCCGTCGCCGCTCCTACCGGCAGCGTTCGTCCGAGCAGTACGCCGACACCGTCTGGTACACGAGTTTCGACACGTTCGACCGGGCCGCCTTCGACCCGGACGCCGGAGCCCGGCAGGACTACCTCGACGACGGCGACGGCGCCCTGGTGGACAGTTGATGCGGCTGCTCTGGGTCACCGAGAACCATCCGCCCAGCCCCGGCGGCATGGCCAACTCCTGCGACCGGATCGTCCGCGGGCTGCGCGGCGCCGGCGTGCGGGTCGACGTCGTGCACCTGAGCCGACGCACCGGCCACCACCGGGAGGAAGGGCTGCGGGTGGTGCCGCTCGGTGACGACCCGGAGCACGCGCTGCGCCGGCTGTGGACCGTTCTCGAACCGGGGATCGGCGACTACACCCACGTCGTCGCGTTCGGTGGTACCTATCCGATGCTGGCCGCGCCCGTCTACGCCCGGTGGGGTGGCCTGCCACTGGTCACGCTGCTGCGCGGCAACGACTTCGACACCGGCATGTTCTCGCTGCGCCGTCAGCCGGTCGTCCTGGAGGCGCTACGCTCGTCGGCCCACGTCTGCGTCGTCGCCGCCTCCACGGCGCCGCAGGTCAGTGCCCTCGCCCCGGACACGCCGGTCACGTGGGTCGCCAACAGCATCGACACCACCGAATGGCGGATCCTGCCGTCCGAACAGCGCGCCGCCGCGGCCTGGCGTGCCGCCAACGTCGCCCCCGGACATCGCACGATCGGTGTGATCGGGCAGCTCAAGAACAAGAAGGGCGTACGGCTGCTGCTCGATGCCCTTCCCGCCGGCCGTTTCCACCTGATCCTGGCCGGAGACCTGGAGCCCGGCATCGGTGAATGGCTGGCCGCACATCCGGCGGTCGCGCACACGGTCCTGCCGTTCCAGGACCGCTACCAGCTGCTGTCGGTCTACGCGTCGTGCGATCTGGTGGCACTGCCGTCGTTCTACGACGGCCTGCCGAACGTCGCCCTGGAAGCCGCGGCCCTCGGGATCCCACTGCTCACGTCGGACGCCGGCGGCCTGGCCGACCTGGTGGACGACGAGATCGGTTTCCGGTTCCCGGCCGGCGACCCACACGCCTGCCGCGCCGCCGTCCACCGTGCCGCCACCGCAACCGAGGCCGACCTGACCGCCCTGGGCGAGGCCGGAGCCCGGCGGGTCCGCGACCGGTTCGGCATCGCCGGCGAGACCGACGGCTACCTGAAGGTGCTGGAATCCGTCCGGTGATCACCCGCCGCCCCGGTAATCCGGCGCCGGCATCCTCGCCTGCGTCCCCTTCATCGAGACCCGTCATGATCGCCAGCCGCTCGGCTTCGCCGCGGCCCGACATGACCGCTCGCCGTCCGTTTGATCGGGGCCCGGCATGATCGGTTGCTGTCCGGTTCATCGGGGCCTGGCGTGATCGCCTGTTATGTGCGGGGCGGTGGTCTCGGGCATCTCACCCGGATCCGCGCGTACCTGCACACCTGCCATCCCGGTGAGACGGCGACGATCCTGACGACGTCGCCGTTCACCGCCGACCCGCGGGTCCTCGGCCCGCACCGGCTGCTGCCCGCCGTGGCCCTGCCGTCACTCCACCCGTCGACACTGGTGGTCGACGCCTTCCCCGCCGGCCTCGACGGCGAACTGTCGGCGGCCTCCATCCCGCGCGGCACACGGACCGTGCACCTGGCGCGGCTGCTGCGCTGGGACGCCTACCTGCCGCTGCTTCCCGCCGACCCGGTGCGTTTCGACGAAACGTGGCTGCTGGAGGACCTGACACCCGAGCACCGCGCCCATTTCCCGGCGGCGGCCCCGCTCACCCTGACCGACCCGCCGGAGTCGACACCACGCGGCGCCGCCGAAGGGTCCTGGTTGATCGTGCACTCCGGCCCTGCGCCGGAGATCCACGAGCTCATCGGGTACGCCAGAGACTGCGCCACCGCCGAAGGCATCCGTCCACGGCTGCTCCTGGCCGCTCCGTCAGCCCCGCACGACCTGCCGGAGGACGTCGCGCACATCGACCCGTACCCGGCATGGCCGTTGTTCGCCGAAGCCGCCCGGGTGATCACGGCGGCCGGTTTCAACGCCGTCCGCCAGACGCGCCCCTGGCGCTCGAAACACCTGATGCTCCCGTTCCCACGCCGCTGGGACGACCAGTACACCCGCGCTGCCGCGGCCCGAAGGCCAGCATCCGCCCAATCTTGACCGGCTTACCACCGCCTTCGGTGGTAACCCGCTCAAGATCTGGCACTGCGCACGGCGGCGCGGCACGGCGGCACGGCGGCACGGCGGCACGGCGGCACGGCGCTGCGGCACGGCGCGGCACGGCGGCACGGCCCGGCGCGGCGGCGCGGCGGCACGGCGGCACGGCACAACGGCACGGCGGCACGGCGGCACGGCGGCACGGCCGATCTTGACCGGCATACCACCGCATGCGGTGTAAACCCGGTCAAGATCCGGATTGGGTTGGCGCTGCACGGTGCCGAGCTGCACGGTGCCGAGCTGCACGGTGCCGAGCTACTTGGCCGATCTTGACCGACTTACCACCGAAAGCGGTGTGTCTAGTCCCATGAGATGTGTCAGTGGTGAAGTCCCGGTACATGTGTCATCTGGTGTGAATCATGGGTGTGCTGGTGTGTGCTGCCGGGCATGGCTTCCCGGCGGTGTGTCATGAATCTGCTCGATGCCCAGCTGGCTGCTGGGGTCTGGGTGAACGCGGCTGAGTTCGCGCGGGAGCATGGCGTGTCGGCGCGGACGGTGTACCGGCATCAGGCCCGGATCCGGGCCGAGGGCCAGTGGCGGGAACGTTCGCGGCGGCCCCGGTCCAGTCCACGCCTCACGCCGCCGGAACTGGATACCTGGATCTGCAAACTGCGTACCGACCTCGCCCCGGACAACGGCGCCAGCTTCATCCACGACGCCGTGACCGAACTGCATCAACGCGCCCGGCCCGCATGGTCAACAACTACTGACACATCTACCGGGACTCCTTGTTGACACATGTCTCGGGACATGACACACCGAAAGCGGTGTAAACCCGGTCAAGATCCGGATTGGGTTGGCGCTGCACGGTGCCGAGCTGCACGGTGCCGAGCTACTTGGCCGATCTTGACCGACTTACCACCGAAAGCGGTGGTAAGCAGGTCAAGATCCGGCGTGGCAGGGCGTGCGGCAGGGCGTGGCGGGGCGTGCGGCAGGGCGTGGCGGGGCGTGCGGCAGGGCGTGGCGGGGCGTGCGGCAGGGCGTGGCGGGGCGTGCGGCAGGGCGTGGCGGGGCGTGGCAGGGCGTGCGGCAGGGCGTGCGGCAGGGCGTGGCAGGGCGTGCGGCAGGGTGCGGCACGGCCTGGCCGATCTTGAGCGGGTTGCAACCGGAAGCAGTCGTAAACGGTCAAGATCGGGCATGGGCCGGAGGCCGGCGGAGGGCGAGCGGGCGCCGCGTGGCCCGGACGCCGGGCGGTGGCGGGCGGCGGGCGCGGTGGCGGGCGGCGGGCGGACGCCGGGCGCGGTGGCGGAGGCCGGGCGCGGTGGCGGACGCCGGGCGCGGTGGCGGACGCGGTGGTGGACGCCGGGCGCGGTGGTGGACGCCGGGCGCGGTGGCGGACGCCGGGCGCGGTGGCGGGCGCGGTGGTGGACGCCGGGCGCGGTGGCGGCGCGGTGGCGGGTGGGCGGCGGGCGCGGTGGCGGGTGGGGCGCCGGGGCGGGTGCCGGTCTGGAACGATGATCGTCGTGGGAACGGGGACGTGGGATCGGCCGCTGGACGGCGTCGCGCAGGTGCCGTGGGAGGAGTTGCTCGCCGGCTCGGAGGATGCGACCGCGAACGGGATCGAGATGATCCGCGCGCTGACCGCGATCGCGGCCGGGGACGAGGTCTACGGCAACTGTGAGCGGATCGGCGACATGCTCACGCCCGATGCCGACTTCCGCTACAGCGAGTGGGGGCAGGATTTCGGTTACGGCCGGGCCGCTCCGGCGGTGGTCGGCTTTCTGGCCCGGATCGCCGCCTCGCACACCGACGACCACACGACGACCACCTGCATCGAGTGGATCGAGAACCTGGTCAACACGCCGATCGAACCGGTCGGCGCGACCGATGAGGATGTGGACGCGCACGTCGACGCGATCCGGTCGGCGCTGCTGGACAACCGGGCGGCGTTGCGGGAGGCGGCCCGCCGTCTGCCCGAGTTCCGGCCGGTGGTGGACCGTCTGATCGCCGAGGCCGGCGCCGGCGCCTACGAACCGCGGTGGCGTGGCGTCGCCCGTCCCTTCGCGGCGAGTCACGCCACCGACGTCGGCCTGGTCGATGCCGGTCGTCCGCTGGTGGTGGGCCTGCACACCTACGGCGCCACCGACTTCCACGACCCGGGCACCGGCACCGTCGTGGTGTCCTCCCCGGAGTGGTGGCGGGAGAGCACCGTGTGGCCCCTCGACGATCCGGCCGGCCCCATGCTGGTCACCGGTAAGCCCCGCCGGGTGTGGCGGCACCGCGACGGCGCCTGGTCCGCGAGGTATCTCGGGCACCCCCTCCGGAGCCTCACTGTGGTTGCCGTCGACGACGGCGAGATCCTGATCCGGTACGCCAGGAATGTCCTCGCCCGGCTCGACGCCCGTACCGGCGCCCGGATCGGACCGGAGGTCCCCCTGCCGTGGGGGAGGGAGGTCCACACCCAGTCCTGGCACCCGTATCGATCGGGCGGCCGGCGGTTCGTGCTGGTCGGCCTGAACCACAACGAGAAAGCCCTGCGGATCGACTTGGACGAGGGTGTCGTCGACGGCCCGCCACTGGTCAACCCCGGACGCTTCCTGACATCGTTCGAGCTGGACGGCCGTACCGTGCTGGTGTTCGCCGCCGACGGTGCGATGTTGCGGGTCGATGCCGAGTCGGGCGAGGGTGCTGGTGATCCGATCGAGGTTCCCCGTTTCACTGCCTGGCGGGAGAGTGCCTGTGTCTACCGCCAGGGTGACCGTCCGATGCTGGCGGTCGCCTCCGGCCGGCGGATCCTCCGCTTCGACGCCCGGACGGGTGCGGAGGCCGGCCCGCCGATGCTCGGGCACCGTCGCGAGGTCATCGCCGTCCGGGCGGCGGTGATCGGTGGGCGTCCCACATTGTTCAGCGTCGACTACGGGACGATCCGCCGCTGGGACGCCGTCACCGGCGTCCCGTGGCCGGCGCCGATCAGCGACGCCGAAGTCGGCTGATCGACGACCGGCGTCCCCAGGCGATGAAGACGCACATCGCGAAGATGATCACGGGCGTGAGCGCTTGTGCGCCGTTGTGCAGGATGAACAGCTGGGTGATGGTGGCGCCGATCATCAGCAGGGCGAGCCCGATCGCGGCGAGCCCGGCGAGCCGGGGCACGAGCAGCCCGATGCCGCCGGCGAGTTCGACGACGCCGATGAAGTAGCGGAACCAGGTCGGCGCGCCCATGTCCTCGAAGGTCTGGACCGCGTAGGCCTCGCCGACGAGCTTGGGTGCCGCCGACGCGACGATGAGGAAGACACCGAGCAGCCCCTGGAACGCCCAGAGGGTGCGGTGGAAGCGGACGGCGGGAACGGTGGGCGCGCTATCGGCGACAGTCATGATCGAATCCTTACTCACGTTGGGTACCGGTAGAGACCGGCGAGCCCTGCCGAACTAATCGGCGGCCCGCCCCGTACCGATGAGTTAATAGATTCTTTTAGATGTATTGGTACGTTTCCCGTGATCGGAATTCTCCGTGAAGGGAGACACCCTTGCTCCGCAGAACCGTCACCGTGACGGCGGCCGTCCTCGCCGTCGTCCTCGGCGTCCAGACCGGCTCCCCGGCCGCACCCGCGCCCGGTAGCCCCGGCGCCGGCGACGTCTACTACCCCGAATACGGCAACGGGGGATACGACGTCGCGCACTACGACATACGCCTGCGTTACTACCCCGACACCGACCGGCTGACCGGGACGACCACGATCCTGGCGTCGGCCACCCAGGACCTGTCCCGTTTCAACCTCGACTTCGCGCTGGCCACGAAGTCGGTGCGGGTCAACAACCGGGCCGCGTCGTTCGTCAAGCAGAGTGACCACGAGCTGGTCGTGACCCCGGCCCGCACGGTGGCGAAGGGCGCGCCGCTGACGATCGTCGTCGAGTACGACGACATCCCGTCGAACGTCGTGGCCTCCGGCTTCACCTCGTGGAACCGGACCCCGGACGGTGCGCTGGCCGTCAACGAGCCGGAGATCGCCTGGTGGTGGTACCCGAGCAACGACCACCCGACCGACAAGGCCTCCTTCGACGTCTCGGTGCTCGTGCCGGACGGCGTGGAGGCGATCTCCAACGGTGTGCCGACCCGCTGGGCGACGCCGGCGTTCGACGGCTGGAGCCGCTGGTCGTGGCGGCAGGACAAGCCGCAGGCCACCTACCTGACGTTCCTGGCGATCGGCGATTTCGACACCTACCAGGACACGTCGGCGGACGGCAGTCCGATCGTCACCGCCTACAACACCCGGCTCGACGCGGCCACCGCCGCGGCGGCGAAGGCCAGCGTCGAGCGCACCGACGAGATCACCGACTGGCTGGCCGGGCTCTTCGGTCCCTACCCGTTCGGCGCGCGCGGCGGCGTGGTCACCGGCGCCAATGATCAGGGCTTCGCCCTGGAGACCCAGACCCGGCCGGTGTACGACGGACGCAGCTTCATCCGAGGCTCCAACAACTCGCTGATCGTCCACGAGCTGGCACATCAGTGGTTCGGCGACTCCGTCTCGGTCGGCCAGTGGAAGGACATCTGGCTCAACGAGGGCTTCGCGACGTACGCCCAATGGCTCTGGTCGGAGGAGCAGGGCGAGGGGACCGCCGACGAGATCGCCGACTACGTCTACGGCACGGTGTATCCGGCGGACAGCGCGTTCTGGCAGGTGCTGCCGGGCGATCCGGGCCCGGGTGACCTGTTCGACAGCGCCGTCTACGACCGGGGCGCACTGACCCTGCACCACCTGCGCGAACTGGTCGGCGACGACGACTTCTCCGCGATCCTGCGCGCCTGGACCGACTCCCAGCGGTTCGGCGACGGCACCACCCCGGAGTTCCAGGCGCTGGCCGAGCGGATCTCCGGCGTCGACCTGGACGCGTTCCTGCAGACCTGGCTCTACACCCCGGGCCGCCCCGACCTGGGCGTGCGCTCCCTGGCCGCCCCGGCGCAGCCGAGGTCCTGGCCGCTGATCGTGGCCGCCCACCAGCACTGACCGTGATGGCGGTCGCCGTCGCCCGCACCGGCACGGCGGCCGCCACCGGGCGTACCCTCCGCCTCGACGACAGGGGGTCCTGTCGGCGCTGGCCGCAATAGCCCTGCTCCGACCCCTCACCCGGGATGAATCAGCCGGAACCGCCGGATATCGTCAATAGGAGTGTCTACCGTGACCCGATGAGACGCATCATCGTGCTGACCTGCGCCGTCCCGCTGCTGGCGGCCGCCGCTGCCCTCACCGGCGGGGCCGCCGCCACCGGTGGACGCGTTCCCGAACCGGCCGCGTCACCGCCGCTCGGCGACGAGTACTACACGCCCACCGAGCTGAATCGTGGCCTGTTCGACGCGGCGGACCTGCCGGCCGGCTACACCCGGCTCGACGGCGCCGCGGCCGGCTATCCCGGCGTGCTGGACACCGACGCCTGCTCCGTCGTCGGATACAGCGAGCTGAACGGCGCGAGCGCGATCCAGACCACTGCCGTGCGCCGGGCCTTCCGCGCCGAGGACGGCAGCACCCTCGCCTTCCAGCTGCTCGCCGTCGGCCCCGATGCGGTCGCCGGCTGGGTCGCCTACACCGCCGATCCGCCGACGAAATGCCCGGTGGTGACCGAGGACGGGTACACGATCCGGAACAGCCGGCTCCCGCTGCCCGGTGTCGCTGAGCCGGCGGCCGGCATGATCAGGATCGGTGGGACCGGACCGACGGCGACCCGGCGGCACTCGGCGTCGGTGGGCTGGGGCGCGGTGGTCCTGACCGTCGAGGAGACGAACACCAGCGAGAGCCGGCAGGACCGGTTCGTGGAGATCGTCGGATCGGCGGCCCGCCAGGTACGCGAGATCGCCGCCGGCCCCTCGGTCGAGGATCTGCGGCGCGGCCTGCTCACCCTCGCGGACCTTCCGGACGGGTTCCGGATCGTCGCCGACGACACCGTCGAGGGCCGCGAGGTCTTCACCGAGCGCGACTGCGACGGCAAGATCGAGGAGTACGGCGACGACCAGCTCGTGGCCCGCCGCACCTACGCCAAGGGGGACGCCACCGTCTCCTTGGCGGTCGGGCCGGGTACCGACGGGTACGGCCTCACCGGCGCGATGAGCCGCCGGGTCAGGGAGTGCGCGGACGGCGTCGCCGAGGCCCCGTCGATCTCCACCGACATGCACGTCGGCGGCATCGTCTACCAGGACCGCCCGCCACGGCTGCGAGGTGTCACCCTCTACCGCGAGGTGATCTCCGACATCCAGGTGACCATGGCCGGCGGCGTCGACCTGGCCGCGGCCGAGGAGATCCGTGAGGCCGCCCTGCGCGCCACCTGGAAGATCTACGACTGAGGGCGGGCGGGGGTGGCCCCCGGTGCGGAGGGCCACCCACCGGCTCAGCTGTTGTCGACCGCCGCCTGCTCGACCGGGAGCGCCGCCACGTACCGCTGCATGAACGCGTTGAAACCGGCCACGTCCTCGGCCTCCGGCTCCGCCGTGTCGAGCTGGGCGCCGGCGAACACCGACGTGTTGAGGAAGTCGGCGAGACTCTGACCCGGCTGCCGCGCGGTCACGAACCCGGCCAGCACCGCGATGCCCCACGCGCCGCCCTCGGCGGCCAGGTTGCCGACCGACACCGGCGTGTTGATCGCGGCTGCCAGCAGCTTCTGCGCCACACCCTCGGTCTTGAACAGGCCGCCGTGCGCGAACATGCTGTCCAGCTGCACCGACTCGGCCTTCTGCAGCACGTCCATGCCGATCCGCAGCGTGGCCAGGGCCGAGTAGAGCTGGGTCCGCATGAAACTGCCGAGCGTGAGCGCGCTGCCCGGCTCCCGCAGGAAGAGCGGGCGGCCCTCGTGCAGCTTGGTGATCGGCTCACCGGACAGGTAGTTGAACGCCATCAGCCCGCCGCCGTCGGGCGCGCCGGTCAGCGCCGCCTTGAACAGCGTCTCGAAGACCTGCCCACTGGAAGCGGGAGCACCGAGCGCCGCCGCGAACTCGGCGAACAGGCCCGCCCACGAGTTGAGCTCGCTGGCGCCGTTGTTGCAGTGCACCATCGCCACCAGGTCACCGGCCGGCGTGGTGACCAGGTCGATCTCGGGGTGCATCCGGCTCAGCGGACCGTCCAGCACGATCATCGCGAAGATGCTGGTGCCGGCGCTGATGTTGCCGGTGCGGCGGGCGATCGAGTTGGTCGCCACCATGCCCGTGCCGGCGTCGCCCTCCGGCGGGCACAGCGTCGCACCCGGCTGGAGCGTGCCACCCGGGTCGAGCAGACGCGCCCCGGCCTCGGTCAGCGTGCCCGCGGCCTCACCGGCCGGCAGCACCGCCGGCAGCAGGTCGGCGAGCTTCAGCGGCACCCGGCCGGCGGCCAGCTCGTCGAACTGGCTCAGCATCCGCGCGTCGTACCCACCGGTGGTCACGTCGATCGGGAACACGCCGCTCGCGTCGCCGACACCGAGGACCTGGCGGCCGCTGAGCTTCCAGTGCACGTAGCCGGCGAGCGTGGTCAGGTGTGCGAGCCGGCCCAGGTGTTCCTCGCCGTTGAGGACGGCCTGGAACAGGTGGGCGATGCTCCAGCGGTGCGGGATGTTGTACCCGAAAAGGTCGCTGAGCTGCTCGGACGCGTCGCCGGTGTTGGTGTTGCGCCAGGTGCGGAACGGGGTGAGCAGCTCGCCCTCGGCGTCGAAGGCGAGATAGCCGTGCATCATCGCGGAGACGCCGAGCGCGCCGACCGACCGCAGCTCCGTGCCGTACCGGCCGCGGACATCGGCGGCCAGGGCGGCGAAACAGCCCTGCAGGCCCTCCCACACCGCTTCGAGGGAGTAGGTCCAGGTCCGGTCGACGAACTGGTTCTCCCAGTCGTGGCTGCCGACCGCGATCGCCTCATGATCCGGTCCGGTCAGCACGGCCTTGATCCGCGTCGACCCCAACTCGATCCCGAGAGCCGTCCGGCCCTCGTCGATCGCTTCGCGCACCCCGGCCGGCGGCCGTGCATCCGTATCAGTCATGGTCATGTCATACCGCACGCCAACAGGTGGAACGTGACCGGCCCGGTGGTTTTTGCAGCGCTGCAAGGTCGGTTGGTCACCGCGGCTGCCGCGCCACCGGGTCCGGCGGCTGCGCAAACCCCGGATCTGATACGGCTACGTGCTCTCCGCCATCAGGTCCACGGCAGGCGCGACCGGGTCGTCCAATAGTCCTGGGCCGGCTCGGCGGCCAGCGGGCTGTCCCGCTCCGAGGCGGCCGCCCGCAGGTTCGACGCCAACTGCTCGCCGGTCGCCGCCCCGGACAGCACGATCGTCGCCCACGGCCGGCGCAGCGCGGTGGCCAGCGCCGCCTCGTCCCGGTCGGCGAGACGACCGTTGGCCAGCGCCTCCTTGACGATCACCACCCGGCCGGACGCGTGTGCCTCGGCCAGGGCCGGTCCGGCGCTCGGTTCGAGGAGGTTCCAGGTGGCCTGCACACTCCGGAACAGCGGCAGCCCGTCGACCTCGATCCCGCACGCGGCCCGGATCGCGTCGGCCTGGCGTGGACCGCTCGTCGACAGGCCGACCACGGCGCCCTGCCCGGCCAGCCGGCGGTGCAGCTCCCGGTCGGTCAGCACCGGACTGTCCGGGGTCACCGAGTGGACCTGGTAGAGCGCCAGCCGGTCGCCGAACAACGCCCTGGTCTCGGCGAGCTGGCGTTCGAACGTACCGACGCTGTGGTCCTTGACCTCGTGCACGTCCGCCGTGACCTGCCAGTCAGCGGTGTAGGTGTAGCCCCACTTGCTGCCCACGATCGCGTCGTCGTGCCCCGGGAGCCAGCCGGCCAGGAACTCCTCCGCCCGGCCGTACGACCTGGCCACGTCGAAATAGCGCACGCCCGCGGCGTACGCCTGATCGAGAAGTTGATGTGCCCTCTCCCGCATCGCCTCGACCGTCCGCAAGGGCAGGTCGCGCTCCCGGCCGAGAGTGATGTAACCGGGGCGGCCCACCGCGGCCAGCCCCAGCCCGATCCGGGCCACACCGCTGAATCCGTCGAACAGTTCCACGATCCCGACCATAGTGGATCTAGCGCGAGGTTCACTGTGCGTGTTGAATAGCGGCGTGGATGACAGGACCGCCGCCGCCCGCGGGATCGACCCCAACCAGCCGCACCCGGCCCGGCGTTACAACTACTGGCTCGGCGGCAAGGACAACTTCGCCGCCGACCGGGCCTCCGGCGACGAGCTGCAAAGGCATTTCCCCAAGGTACGGCTGGGTGCGCTCGCCAACCGGGCGTTGCTGCAGCGGGCCACCCGGTTCCTCGCCGAGGAGGCCGGCATCCGGCAGTTCCTCGACATCGGCACCGGCCTGCCGACCGCCGACAACACCCACGAGGTCGCGCAGCGCTACGCCCCGGACAGCCGGATCGTGTATGTCGACAACGACCCGCTGGTCATGGTGCACGCCCGGGCGCTGCTCAACAGCAGCCCGGCTGGCCGGACCGCCTACATCGAGGCCGACCTCAACGACCCCGACGCGATCCTCGCGAACCCGGTCCTGCACGACACCCTCGACCTGAAGCAGCCGGTCGGGCTGATGCTGATCGCCGTCCTGCACTTCATCCACGGGCACGGCGCCGCCAAGCCGATCGTCGGCCGGCTGCTCGACGCCCTGCCGTCCGGCAGCTTCCTGGTCGCCACGCACGCCACCTCCGATTTCGGCACGCCCGAGCAGCAGGCCCTCTACCAGCAGCTGGTCGAACAGGGGAGGTCCGACGTCTGGACCCGCCCGCACGACGAGTTCGCCGCCCTGTTCAGCGACCTCGACCTGGTCGACCCGGGTGTGGTTCCGGCGAGCGAGTGGCGTCCCGCCCCGGGCGCGGAGATCCCGGACCGCTCCGACATCAACGTGTGGACCGCCGTCGGCCGCAAGCCCTGACACAGCCGGATCTCGACCCGTCAGCCCACCGCTTCCGGTGGTCGATCGATCAAGATCGGCCGGAATCGGCGCCCGGGCCGGGCTGTTCAGCGGCTGAGAGCCTTCTCCCAGATCAGGCGGACGGCGGGCAGGACCTCGGACACCGCCGGGATACCGGGGCCGGGCTCGCGGACGCCGACGGCCAGGGCCGGGGCGGAACGCTCCAGGGAGCCCGCCATCCGGTCGATGTCGGTGATGATCGAACCGGTCAGGACCAGGACGCCGGTGTCGTCGACCTTCGTGCGGACCTCGCGCAGCGTGCGGCGGCGCTCCTCCCGCAGGCCGTTGAGCAGGTCGTGCAGGTTTCCGGTGTCGTGGACGGCATCGGCGCGCGAGTCGGCGACCAGTGCCGCGTGCACCGCGAACGCGTCGGCGGCGGTGGCCAGGACCTGGCCGATCTGTGCCGGGACGCCGGGGGCGCCCGGTGTGGCGGTGGCGTCGAACATCGACCGGGCCACCGAGTTGACCTGGTGCACGCCGTGTTCGAGGGCGCGCAACGTCTCGTCGAGCGGTGTCACCCGGGCCACCGATGTGGTCAGTGACCAGCGGGCCTGCTTCGTCAGCTCGGCGACGGCGGCGACCGCGTCCTGCAGGTCCTCGTCCAGCTCGCGGGACCGGGCCAGCCAGCCGGTGGCCTGGTCACGGTCGTAGCCGTCGCGGACCCCGGCACCCAGCCGCCCCAGCAGAGTGGCGATCTCGGTGGACAGGTGGGCCAGCTTGCGGCGCGCCCGCTCCAGCGGGGTCATGCCACTGACCAGTGGGGACAGGATCACGCCGACGACGATGCCGAGGACCGTGGCGGCCACCCGCTGCCAGACGAACGCCTCGGTGACGGCCGTGCCGCCGACCAGGATGCCCAGTGACGTGAGCGGCACCGTGGCCGAGCCCTCACCCAGCCGCAGCAGCCGGCCCAGTGCCAGACCACAGCCGGCGATGACCGCGATCGCCCACTCGCTCACGCCGAACGCGCCCCACACGACGACCGCCACCGCGATGCCGGCGAGCGTGCCGACCAGCCGCTGCGCGCCCTCACGGACCGAGGCGTGCGAGCTCATCTGCACCGACAGCGTCGCCGAGATCGCCGCCAGCACCGGGGCGACCAGGTGCAGGGTGTCCGCCGCCAGCCAGGCGATGCCCGCGGCCGCCGCAGTGACCAGGACCGCTCGTGCGGTCTCCCCCTCGATGCGGTTGCGGCAGCGGCGGGCGGATCGGCGCAGCGGCCCGGGCAGGTGCGGTACGAGCCGGGCGATCAGAGCACGGCAGGTGATCTCGACGGCGGGCTTGACCTTGCGGCGCAGAACCGCGGCGACGACCGCGCAGAGGGTCAGGCCGACAGCGACGACGGTGAGCGGATCGGTGGACTGGAGGAGCGACTGGAACAACGGGACGACTTTCTCTTTCCTGAACGGCTTCCGGACACCAAATCTATCGGCGGCTCTTGCTTCAAAATGGACCAAAAACGGCAAATGTGATCGCCGTCGCTCTCGTCCGAGTGAGACCCGCGCAAGGAGGTCCGGTGGCCGGGACGGGCCGCGGGGATCAGAGCGGCCCGGCGGTACGGCTGTGGTGCTCGGCCAGTTCCAGGTCGATGAAGGCGGCGATCATCGCCCGGTACACGCGCTCCACCACCTCCGGCGAGGCGTCGTGCTCGGCGGCCAGGGCGCGCACCTTGGCGATCACCTGTTCCACGCGCGCGGGTGCTCGTACCCCCTGGTCGTCCTTCTTGAAGGTCGCGGCCGTGCGGACGAGCCGCTCGCGGGCGGCGAGCAGGCCGACCACCTGGGCGTCGAGGGTGTCGATCTGGCGGCGGACGTCATCGAGGGAAGCGGCCATCGGCTCATCCTGCCAGGCCGGGGTGTGACGGCGCGTCCCAGCGGGCAGTGATCGGGCATGGAGAACAAATCGATACGGATCGCCGCAACCGCCGGCCTGCTGTGCGCCTCGCTGACCGCGTGCACGGCGGCTGACCCGGTGGTCACGACCAGCCCGGCCGCGGACACCGTGCCGGAGCCGGCGTCGAGCAGCGTGTCCACGTCGACTGCCGACGGCATCCCGGCGGCCGCGCTGCTGCAGCCGGCCGACGTCGGCGGCGTGCGGGCCGAACCGCTGGAGCAGGGCGACTTCGCGCACGTCCGCCCGTTGCGCCCGTGCGGTGACGAGCGGTATCCCAGTGACGCCTCCCGCACCGACGCGGTGGCCGTGCGGTTCGCGGTGCCCGGTGCCGAGCAGGGCAGCACGCCGAGCGTCGTGGTGCAGTTCGTCGGCCGGCACGAGGCCGGGGGAGCGGCGGAGCAGTTCAAGGATGTCGGAGCCGCGCTGGATCGCTGTCCGGGTGGTCTCGGTGAGGGGCAGCGTAAGTGGGAGGTCGTCGAGGAGGACGCGGATTCGGTGCTGGTCCGGATCGGTCAGCGGTTCGCCTACGCGGACGAGGAGCCGGCGACCGTCAACCACTACGCGGCGCTGTCGCGGGTGAACGACGCGGTCGTCGTGGTCGCGGACCTGGGCTGGGAGAACAGCGACGGTTCGGAGTCCCTGGTCCGCGACCTGATGACGAAGGCGGAGGAACGCGCCGCGACCCTAGGCTGACGGGCGGTCGGCGAGGGTGGCCAGCACGTCCCGGGCCAGCGGCGCGGCCAGCAGCTCCTCGACGGGTGCGGGCAGGCCGATGCGCCAGTTCGGGTATTCGTCGACGGTGCCGGGCATGTTGGGCCGCTCGCTGACGCCGGCCGCGTCGTCGAGCGTGGCCACCACGACCCGGGACGGGCTGGCGGCCAGTTCCCGGTATTCGGCGAGGACCGCGGCTCGCACCTGGCCGGGACCGACCGGCCCGGCCGGGTCGACGCCGGCCTGTTCGCACAGCTCGCGCCGGGTACCGGCGACGAACACCGCGTCGAACGCCTTGCCGATCCGCTGCATGTCGGACTCGTCGGAGCCGGTGACGATGCCGGCGATGGTGGCCTGGTCGTGGGTGCTCGCGGCGCCCATCGAGTTCTCCGGGTTGAGCCGGGACCGCACGCCCATCTCGGTGCGGTAGCCGAGCATCCCGATCGCGGCCATCGTCTCCCGGACCTCCGGCGCGACCGTCCCGATGTCCTCGCCGACGATCCACGCACCGGCCCGGCACGCCTCGATGCGGAGCACGGCCAGCAGGGCGTCGACGGGGTAGCGCACGTAGGCGCCGTCGGCCACGGTGCCGTCGACCGGGATCCAGAACAGCTGCCACAGCTGCATCACGTGGTCGATCCGCAGGGCGCCGGCGTGCCGCAGCCCGGCCCGGACCAGTGCCACGAACGGCGCGAAGCCGGCGCCGGTGAGACGGAACGGGTCGAACGGGGGCAGCGACCAGCGCTGGCCCTCCCGGTTCCACGGGTCGGCCGGGCAGCCCACCTCGAAGTCGAAGGCCAGCAGGTCCTGGTGCTGCCAGGCATCGGCGGACCCGAAGTCGAAGCCGACGGCGACGTCCACGCAGACGGTGACGCCGCTGCGGCAGGCGACAGCGAACTGCCGGTCGGCCACCCACTGGCACCACATGTGGAAGCGGATCCGGTCGGCGTGCGCGGCGGTGAAGACGGTGACCGCCTGGCTCTGCGGGTGCCGGTAGCGGTCCGGCCACTTGCGCCAGTCGCCGCCGTACAGTTCGGCCAGCACCGACCAGGTGGCGAAGGCGAGCAGGTCGGTGCCCTGCTCGTCGGCCCATGCCTGGAACTCGGCCGGCTCGTCGCGCCGGGTCACCGTCCAGACCCGCTCCAGCGCCGCGACCTTGATCCTGGCGACGGCGTCCCGGTCGATGTGGCGCTGTGCGTTCAGGGCCCGGCCGGCGGTGGCCAGGTCGGACAGGTCGATCCGCTCGGCGCCGGGCGCGTCACCCGGTGCCACGTGCAGGACGTTCAGCCACTGGCGGCTGGCCGGGCTGTAGGGCGAGTTCATCGCCGGGGTGACCGGGGCCATCGCGTGCACCGGGCTCACCATCAGCACACCGGCCTCCCGGGCGGCGGTGGTCCGGGCGATCAGCGCCAGATCGCGGAAGTCGCCGATGCCCCACGAGTCGCGGCTGCGGGCGGCGTAGAGCTGCACGGCCAGGCCACCGGTGCGGGCGGGCTGGGGGAGCTGCTCCGGCGCGGCCAGCAGCAGGTGCGTGGAGCCGTCGTCGGTGGTCAGGCGGTGGTAGCCGGGACGGTCGACGACACCGTCGGCGCGGATCACGCCGCCGTCCTCGAGTTCGACCTTGCCGTACAGCCGGGGATGCCATCGGCCGGGTGTCGCGATCACGACCTCGGTATCCGTGGCGTCGCGCCGGAAACGCTCGGCGAGCGCCTCACCGGTCCGGTCCGCGACCCCGCGGTCGATCCCGAAGGCGTCGGTCCAGCGCGGAACGACCCCCAGCGCGGCGTAGTCGCTGTCATTGCTGGCATGCGGCGTCACGGTCATACCGAAGACGGTCCCGACAACGCGGTGCGAGACGTTTCCGGCGGGGTTGCGGCCGCGTTGCTAGTTTTCGGCGGTACGGGCGAACGTGCCCTCCGGCAGCGGAAGAGGGGCTCTCTCAGCCGGCGAGGGTCGCCTCGGCCATCACCCGGTCGCGGCCGGCGTGCTTGGCCGCGTAGAGGCTCCGGTCGGCACGGGCGATCAACGTGTCCGGGGTGACCGTCCCGTCGACGTGGGTGGCGACACCCACGCTCACCGTCACCGGCAGCGTGCCGGTCAGCGGGCTCCAGTCCGTGGTCCGGACCATCGTCACCAGCGTCTCGCACCGATGCTGGGCCGCGGTCACCCCGACGCCCGGCAGGAGCAGCAGGAACTCCTCACCACCGAGCCGCGCGGCGATCTCCGACCCGGTGACGAACCGGTTGAGCAGCGCACCCAGCTCCCGCAGCACCGCGTCCCCGGCGGCGTGGGTGAGCTGGTCGTTGATCCGTTTGAAGTGGTCCGCGTCGATCACCGCCACGGACAGCGGCTCACCGCTGCGGCGGGCGGCGGCGACCGCGGCGGCCAGGCGCTCGTCGGCGTACCTGCGGTTGAAGAGGCCGGTCAGCGCGTCCTGGTAGGCGAGCGCCTCGAACCGTTCGGACTCCCGGCGCGCCTCCTCCGCCTCGAAGACGGCCTGCATGGCGTAGGCGCGGGCCTCCCGTTCCGCCGAGTGCAGAGCCTCGGACCGGGCGTGGAACAGCCGATACTCCTCGTACGCCTCCTGGAACCGCCCGGCCCCCGCGTACCACTCGGCGCGGGCCCGGTGCACCCGTGCCGCGATCCCGGCGAGGCCCCGCTGGTCGCAGACCTCACCGGCCCAGTCGAGGGTCTGCCCGGCCAGGTCGGGTCGGCCGGTGCCCTGATAGACCTCGACCAGCGTGAGCAGGCACTCGGGCAGACTGTCGCCCTCGCTCAGCAGCGGCCCCTCCGGGTCGTCGAGCACCGGCTGCAAGGTGGCCTCGGCGTCCGCGTACCGCTCCTGCATGATCGCGATCCGGGCCAGCGTGTCCAGGTAGAGGCCGTCCAGGCGGATGCCGTGGTCGGCGGCGATGGTCCGCATCTGCCGGGCCAGGTCGTTGGCGGTGCCGACGTCCTCGTTCTCGTAGGCGGTGAACGCCATGTTGTTGATGACCGTCAGTGCCTGGTCGGGGTCGTCGTTCTTCTCGGCGATCAGCAGCGCCTCACCGAACCGGCGTTCGGCCTCCTGGTACTGCCCGTTGAGGTCGAGCAGCAGCGCCAGCGTGATCAGCTGGCTGCACCGGAGCCGTTCGGGCAGGTGCTCGGCGTGCTGGAACCCGGTGACCGCGTGGGCGAGGGCCTGCGCGCCGTCACCCAGCCGGCGGTAGAAGATCGCCTGGAGCCGGTGACCGCGTGCCAGCAGGACGTCGTCGCCGTGCTGCTCGGCCCAGAGGGTGACCGCCTTGGCGACCCGGCCCTGCTCGGCGATGTCCCCGCGCCGTCCGGCCACGTCGGCGAGGATCAGCTGCGCCCGCTGGACCAGATCGTCGAACCCGTGGTGGCGGGCTTGCAGCTCCACGACCGCGGCCGGAGCCGACACCGCCTCGAAGTTCTTCGGTGTGAGCAGCTCCAGCTCCTGGAGATGCGTGATCAGTTGGTCACGTATCGCCGGCTGGCCCGGGGGTGTCGCGGTCACGGCTCTCGTTTCGGCCTGGGTTCCCAGCGGTTGAGATCTCTACCGCGATGTCCGCGGATACATCAACTTATCGCCAACCGCGACCATCCAGGCCATGACCGGGACCGGAACAGCCGGGTTGCGGACCGCATGGCCGGCACTCCCCGAGTCGAGAAGCAGTGTCACCAGGTCGTCGGCGTGGATCGAGGGGTTGGTGCAGGCGAGCCGGCGGATCCTCGGCCTGGGGTCGGCCGCCAGCCGCCGGATCGACGCGGGCGACAGCCGGGGGTCCCCGGCGGCGGCCTGACGCACGTGCCAGTGCGGGTCGAGGCCGAGCTGCTCGGCGATCGCGGCGGTGGCGGCCGGGTCGTCGAGGGCGAGGGCCCGCAGCAGCGGGTTCGGGTCCGTCGCGTACCGCACGAGTCCGTCGCGGGGAAAGTTCGGGTGGTTCCGGGGCCGGCCAGGGAAGGAGAGACTCCCGTGCCACCAGGAGGCCACCTCGAGCAGCATCTCGGGCGGGGCGTCGTCGCAGGACTCGGCGAGGAAGAGGCGTACGACGCGGTCCGGGGCGCCGGCGAGTACCGCGACCACGTCGGCGGGCAGGTGCTGTGCGCGGGCGACGCTGCGCCGGATCAGTAGGTTCGATGAGGTGGCCAACAGGCGCATGGCCTCGGCGTCGTCGTGCAGGGCGCCGATCCACCAGAGCGCCGTCGTCCGGTCGCGCGGGTCGATGTCCGGTGCCGCGGCTGCCATCGCCGCGATCTCCTCCGGCGTTGCGGGCGGTGTCGCGCCGGGGTGCGGGGGCCTGCCGACGCCCCGGCGACCGGGGACCCGTTGGCGGGTGTCCCGCTGTTCTTCCGTGAAGAGTTCCCGGTGTCGGCTATCCGACGTGGCGGCGATGAGCCTGTCCCACTGTGCGTCGGTGAGGAGGCCGGACTCGGCGGCGGCGGCGCGGACCTCGCTGTCCTCGTGGACGACCGCGGTGTCCAGGATCGCGGGCGGCAGGTCACCGCGCGCGAGGAAGCCGGTCTGGCCGATGTCCAGGAGGCTGAGCAGGACGTTCGCTGGCGCCGCCCGGTTGAACCCGAGGCCGGCGAGCCAGGAGGAGGCCGCCTTCGGGTCGAGATCATTCGCGGTCAGCCGGTCCCAGGGCGGGGTGTCGATCACCCGACACAGGGTATCGGTCAGACGGGCCGGGGCCGGGCGCGGTCAGGGCCCGGGGCCGGGCGCGGTCAGGGGCCGGGACCGGGCGCCCGGAGGGTTCCTCCGGGCGCCCGGAGGGGGTCAGACCCGCAGGCTGGCCCGCTCGGGGAGCAGGCCGGTCTGGACGGCGCCCTTCGCGTCGACGGTGATCCGCCACTGGGCGTCGTCGGCCTTTACCACGACCGCCGACCACAGCCGCCGCGGCTCGTTGAGCAGCACGTTGACGTAGACGAGGTCGTGCCCGCGCGGCGGCGTGGCCAGGAACAGCACACCGCCCGGTGCGGCCTCGGCGATCCGGGCCACGTCGGTGACGGCCGGGGCGTCCACCCCGGCGAACCGCTCGGCCGGTTCGTGGTCGAAACCGACCCGGATGACCTGCAGGCCGGACGCCCACGGGCTGCGCAGCAGCCGGACCGACCAGGCGCGGGCCAGTTCGGCGGCCCGGTCGGCGTCGCCGTCGAGGCTGATCACGCCACCGGACTGGGCCAGGTTGAGCAGCACCTGACCGGAGGCGGTCAGACCGACCGGCACGAGCCGCGGGTACGGCGCCGGCAGGCTGTTGTCGACGACCGACCGCTGGACCTGGGCCACCGTCGACGACCAGGTACGCCCGGCGTCACCGACGGACCAGCCGGCCGGGGCCGCCTCGTCGGGGGTGGACAGCCGGACCGTGACGATCTCCGGGCCGAGGACCACGGCGATCGCGTCCGGCACCCCGCGGCCCTGCTCGGCGCAGGCCGTGGCCAGGGCGCGCACGGCCCGGTCGACGGCCCACGCGTCGGAGTCACCCATCACCGCGAGCGCGGCCGGGGCCGGCTTCCGCGCCTTGCGCCGCTTGAGCAGGAACAGCACCAGCCAGACGAGACCGGCCACGACGAGCACCCCGGCCACCCCGAGGAGCACCGGGACCAGCCAGGTCGTGCCCTCGCCGGTGGGTGCGGCCTGCTGGGCCGGCTGCGGGGCCGGCGCCGCCGAGGTGACGGCCGGCTTCTCCGGAGCCGGGGTCGGGGCGGCCGCCGACGGGACCACGGCGCCGGGGGCGTCGTAGAACGGCAGGACACCGACCTTGATCTCCTTGCCCTTGGCGTCGGCCGGCAGGCGCAGCACCCACCCGGGCGACAGCACCTCGGGCTTGGTGACCTGGAGGCCGCCGGGCTGCCAGCGGCCCTTGTTCAGTGTGAAGATCTCCATTGCACGGTCGCCGGTTCCGAGGAAGCGCTCGGCGATCTCGTACAGATATTCAGGTTCGCCTTGGTAACCGTCAGTGACAATGTAATACGGCGCGGACTGACCTTTGTCGGTCGGCGCCGGCAATGGCTCCGCGAGGGCGGGCCCGGTCAGAAGGACGGCCGCGGCTGCGGCCGCGGTGAGCCCGGTCATCGCGTAGCGCAGGGCGGCGCGAGCCGATCGGCCCAGCCAGTTCATCGTTTCTCCTCGAGCCTAGGCGCGTCATTCATCGATGAGAGCCACTTTATTCGCCATGACGGTGGCCCATGATCGCCGAATCTTAGGGCGTCGAGGTAAAGGGGGTACGTCCGGAGTGTCCAAACCTACATAGACATGAAAGCCTTATCGCCCTACTTTGGTCGCGTTACTGATCGTCGGGATGGTGCGCGCCATCACCCGGCACCACTCGAAGGGACCTCCGATGGCGAACCTCAACATCACGTACACCGAGATGTCGGACAGCGCGACCCGCATGCGCAACAACAAGAACGACATCGACGCGCGGCTGACCGAGTGCAAGTCCATCGTCGACAACCTGACCGCGTCCGGTTTCGTCACCGACCAGGCGTCCGGCAAGTTCGACGAAGTGCACACCGAGTTCGTCACCTCGGCCAACCAGGTGATGGAGACCCTCGAGCAGCTCTCCTCCTGGCTGGACAAGGCCGTCGACGCGATGCGCGACATGGACACCCAGCTCGCGCAGTCGCTCAACAAGTGATCCCGCGCCGCGCCGGCCCGCCCGGGCCGGCGCGGCCGTGTGTCGTCCCCTCTGTCGAAAGGTGAGCGAGAAACGTGCGGGCGCTGATCACCCTGGTGTATCCGTCGGCGTGGTCAGTCGACGTGCTGGTGGACGCCGAACCCACCACACCGGTGCGCGACGTCGTCAAGGCGCTGCTGGACGGGCTCGATCCGTCCTATCTGGCCCAGACCCCGGCCCTGGACAACGACCGGGTCTACCGCGACGGCAGTCAGCTGGACCTCGACCTGCCGCTGGCGCAGAGCGGGATCCACGACGGCACCGTCCTCTCGCTGCACCGCCCGGCCCCCGGCCCGGCCGTCATCGGCGGCCTCGTCACCCTCCGGGCGGTCGCCGGCTCCGGCGCGGGCCGCATCTGGAGCCTCGGCGCCGGTGAGCATCGCATCGGTTCCGCGCCCGGCTGCACCGTCGGGCTGGGCCCCGACCAGCCACCGGTGGTCGCCACAGTCTGGATCGCCTTCGACGCGACGGTCCGCATCCGCGGCGCCGCCGACGGGGTGCGCCTGGACGGCGAGCCGCTGCCCGACGGCGAGTCGGCGTGGCGCGAGACCGTCCAGCTCTTCGTGGGTGACACCGTCTTCGAGGCGCACCCGGTGCTGCGCCCCGACGCCATGGTCGAGCCGTCCCCGGACAGCGAGTACCTGGACTACAACCGCCCGCCCCGCCTGCTGCCCCCGCAGCGGCCCGGCAAGTTCCGGATCCCGGCCGAGCCGAAGACCCCGGACGTCAACCCGATGCCGTGGCTGGCTGCCGCACTGCCCGCCGTCTTCGGCGTGGTCATGGCCGTCGCGATGAGCAACGCGCTGTACCTGATGATGGCCGCGATGTCGCCGGTGATGGTCGTCGCCAACTGGTTCACCGGCCGCCGCCAGGGCAAACGCAGCCACCGCAGCAAGGTCGGCGACTACAAGGTGATCCGCGACCGGATCGACGCCGACATCGAGGCCGCCCTGGAGCTGGAGCGCCGGGACCGCCGCGTGGCCAGCCCCGACCCGGCCGAACTGCTGGTCATCGCGGCCGGCCCCCGCTCGCGTCTGTGGGAACGCCGCCGGACCGACCCCGACCACCTGATGGTCCGCGTCGGCACCGCCGACCTGCGCAGCGACATCCAGATCGAACTCGACGGCGAGGCCACCCCGCGCCTGGACGTCCGCACCGTCACCGACGTACCCGTCGCCTTCTCGATCGCGCAGGCCGGTGTCGTCGGCGTCGCCGGCCGCGACGACTGGCCCCGCCGGATCGCCCGCTGGATGACCGGCCAGCTCGCCGTCCTGCAGAGCCCCCGCGACGTGCAGCTCTACATCCTCACCGACCCGGCCGGCGGCAAACTCTGGGACTGGGCGGCCTGGCTCCCGCACACCCGCCCGCTGCTCGGCCAGAGCACCCTGACCCTGCTCGGTACCGACGCGGAGACCATCGCCCGCCGCGTCGCCGAGCTGATCGAGCTGATCGAGGGCCGCCGCCAGGCCCGCCTCAACGCCGGCTCCAACGCGGTGATCACCGACCCGGACATCGTCGTCGTCCTCGACGGCGCCCGCCGGCTGCGCTCGCTGCCCGGCGTGGTGAACATCCTGCTCACCGGCCCGGCCGTCGGCGTCTACAGCATCTGTGTGGACAGTGATCAGCGCACCCTGCCCGAGGAGTGCACCACGGTCGTGGCCGGCGGCGCGGGCCTGCCGACCACGCTGGACCAGCAGCGCGCCGCCCGGATCGAGGGCGTCCGCGTCGACGAGGTCGTCGACGACTGGTTCAGCACCACCGGCCGCCGGCTCGCCCCGATCCGCGACGTCAGCGACAACCAGAGCGAGTCGGCACTGCCCGCCTCGGCGCGGCTGCTCGAGGTCATCAAGCTGGAGGACCCGTCGCCGGCCGCGATCAACGCCCGTTGGACGGCGTCCGGCCGCAACACCCGCGCGATCATCGGCTACACCCTGGACGGGCCGTTCGCGCTGGACCTGGTGCACCACGGACCGCACGGCCTGGTCGCCGGCACCACCGGCTCCGGCAAGTCCGAGTTCCTGCAGACCGTGGTCGCGTCGCTCGCCGTGGCCAACACCCCGGACGCGATGAACTTCGTGCTCGTCGACTACAAGGGCGGCGCGGCCTTCAAGGACTGCGTGGACCTGCCGCACACCGTCGGCATGGTCACCGACCTCGACACCCACCTGGTCGAGCGGGCCCTCACGTCGCTCGGCGCCGAACTGACCCACCGGGAGCACCAGCTCGCCGCGGCCGGCGCCAAGGACATCGAGGACTACATCGACTACGCCGAGCGGCGCGGCGGGCTGCCCCCGATCCCGCGGCTGCTCATCGTCATCGACGAGTTCGCGTCGATGGCCCGGGAACTGCCCGACTTCGTCACCGGCCTGGTCAACATCGCCCAGCGGGGCCGGTCGCTCGGCATCCACCTGATCCTGGCCACCCAGCGCCCGTCCGGTGTGGTGTCGGCCGAGATCCGCGCCAACACCAACCTGCGGGTCGCGCTGCGCGTCACCGACGCCGGGGAGAGCACCGACGTCATCGACGCCCGGGAGGCGGCCACCATCGCCGCGTCCAGTCCGGGGCGCGGCTACGCCCGGCTCGGCCACAGCTCGCTCATCCCGTTCCAGACCGGACGCGTCGGCGGACGCCGCCCCGGCCGGCAGAGCCAGGCCACCGTGGTCGCCCCGTTCCTCTACCCGGTCGACTGGCAGCACCTGGGCCGCCCGGTCCCGCAGCGGCCGCGCGGCGTGACCGAGTCCGAGGAGGCGACCGACCTGTCGGTGCTGGTCTCGGCGATCCGGCTGGCCAACGACATGGCAGGCTTCCCCGAGCAGCGCCGTCCGTGGCTGCCCGCCCTGCCGACCCTGCACGTCGCGGACCTGCCCCACCAGCCCGAACGCGACGAGCGCGGCGAGCCCACGTTCGCCTGGGCGCTCCAGGACCTGCCCCGCAACCAGCAGCAGAAACCGATGCGGATCGACCTGTCGACCTTCGGGCACCTGCACCTCGCCGGGGCGCCCCGCTCCGGCCGCTCGCAGGCGCTCCGGACCATCGCGGCGGCCGCGGCCAGCGCCTCGTCCGTCACCGACCTGCACCTCTACGGCCTGGACTGCGGCAACGGCGCGCTGCTGCCGATGACCAAGCTCCCGCACTGCGGCGCGGTGGTGCAGCGGTCCGACACCGAACGGGCGGTACGCCTGCTCAACCGCCTGCAGCAGGAGGTGCAGCGCCGCCAGCGGATCCTCGGCGAGGGCGGTTTCGCCGACCTCACCGAGCAGCGCTCGACCAGTGCCCCGCAGGACCGGCTGCCGCACATCATCCTGCTGCTGGACCGCTGGGAGGGCTTCATGGGCACCCTGAGCGAGCACGACGGCGGCGCGCTGACCGACCTGATCTACACGCTGCTGCGCGAGGGCGCCAGCGCCGGTGTGCACCTGATCATCACGGGTGACCACTCGCTGCTCAGCGGGCGGATCAGCTCGCTCACCGAGGAGAAGGTGGTGCTGCGGCTGTCGGACCGGACCGACGCGAGCATGGCCGGCCTCAACCCCCGCAAGATCCCCGAGCACATGCCGGCGGGCCGCGGCTACCGGGCCGGCAGCGCCATCGAGATGCAGGTCGCGCTGATCGCACCGGACCCGTCCGGCCCCGCGCAGGTCGCCGCGATGAACGCGCTGGCCACCCGGCTCACCGAGCGGGAGGCGGGCGTCGACCGGGCGCTGCGCCCGAGCCGGATCGCGGTGATGCCCACCCAGCTCACCTTCGAGCAGGTGTGGGAGACCATCCCGAACCCGGCGCCGGGCTGGGCCCTGGTCGGTGTCGGCGGCGACGAGCTGGAGCCGATCGGCATGGACCTGGTCAACGACCTGCCGACGTTCCTGATCGCCGGCCCGGCCCGGTCCGGGCGCAGCACGGCCCTCGGCGTGATGGCCGAGTCGCTGCTGCGCGGTGGCGCGGAGATCGTCATCGGCGCCCCGCTGCGGTCACCGTTGCGCGACCTGGCCGGCCGGCCCGGCGTGCGCGGGGTGATCACCGACGAGAACCCGCGCGACCCGGACTTCGCCGACCTGATGGAACCCGGCGACGGCCCGGTGGTGCTGCTCATCGACGACGCCGAGAGCTGGCGCGACATGCTGGCCCGCGACTACGTGCGCCAGCTGATCCGGCAGGCGTCCGGCACCAACCGGGCGGTCGTCATCGCCGGCGAGATCTCGTCGGTGGCGATGGGTTTCTCCGGCTGGCAGGTCGAGGTGAAGAAGAACCGGCGCGGCATCCTGCTGTCGCCGCCCACCCTCAGCGCCGGCGACCTGGTCGGCGTCCGGCTGTCGCGGGCGCACCTGGCCGAGCGGGTGGTCGCCGGCGCGGCCAAGGCCCACCTCGGTGACGGCTCGCTGCAGAACCTCCAGATCCCGCTGCTCAACCCGAAACCGGAGATGTGATGGCCGACCTCGTAGTCCAGGACCTGGGCGAACTGGTCAACGACCTGAACTCGTTGATCAGCGCCTTCGAGGGTGCCGGGCACCTGCAGGACACCGACGGCGGCAACTGGGGACAGCAGAACGCCAACTCGTCCATGGGCGACTTCGCCGACAACTGGAAGATCCACCGCGAGAAGATGGTCGAGGAGATGAAGAAGTTCGTGAAGCGGGTCGAGCAGGTCAACCAGGCCTGGACCGACGCCGACCGCCAGCTGCACGAGACGCTCGGGGAGAAGAAGTGAGCGACGACTCCCGCCTCAGCACCCTGAACCGGGCCTCCGTGGACCGGATCCACCAGGCCAAACGCGACTACGAGAACATCGCGACCACGCTCTCGGACACGATCGCGAAACTCGCCCGGATCGTCGACACCGGTAGTGAGGGTCTCAAGGGCCAGTACGTCGAGCCGCTCAAGAAGGACGCCCAGTCCATCAAGGACGACCTGGACAAGGCGTCGGTCCGCTACCACGACGCGGCCACCGAGATCGGCATCTACATCCCCGAGCTGGAGGAGGCGAAGACCGAGACGGCCGCCGCCAAGTCCGCCGAGGAGACCGCCAACGGTGAGGTCAGCTCGGCCAAGGGCAAGCCGGACGGGGTGAAGGGCGCCGACGGCCTGCTCACCCCCGAGGAGCAGCAGAAGGACACCGACAAGCAGCGGGCCGTCGAGGAGGCCAACGCGAAGCTGACCGCGGCGAAGAACAAGCTGACCGCCGCACTGGACGCCCTGGACGTGGCCGGCAAGCGGCTGGGTGACAACGTGAGCGCCCGCCGGTACGACGACGGCCTCACCGACACCTGGAAGGACAAGGTCAACGCGTTCTTCAAGCAGATCAGCAAGATCTTCGCGATCATCGGCATGGTGCTGGCCGTACTCTGCCTGATCTTCCCGGGTGTCAATCTCCTGATCCTCGGAACGGTGGTCGCCGGCGTCATCACGCTGGTCGCGGACAGCGTGCTGTTAGCCAACGGCGAGGGCAGCGTGGTGGACGTCGTGCTCGGCGCCGTCGGACTGGGCCTGGCCGGTGTCGGCGCGGCGATCTCACTGATCGGCAAGGGCATGGCCAACTCGGCGCGCACCCTGAACAACATCACCGGCGGGATGAACCGGATCCCCGGCCGCCCGCCGCGGCTGGAGCTCAACAACAACTGGAACGGCAACAACATCCCGCTGAACAATCTCGGTCCCGGTGCGCACGGGCCGAACGTGTCGGTCGTGCAGCAGCTCAGCCCGGCTGACTTCCGCATCCCGACCAACGCGGTCAGCGGCTGGCAGAACACCTCCGACTGGTTCAACCTGCCGGGCATCAACGGGCTGCTCGGCCGGATGGGGCAGATCACCCCGGAGATCGGATTCTGGCAGTCGTTCATGATCCAGGGCCGGGGCGCGCTCGGCATGTGGGGCAACCTGTTCCGCAACCCGGCGCAGTTCGCCCGCGACTGGTCCGGGGTCATCGGCGGCCTCGACGGCTTCCGGAACCTGAACAACGTGATGAGCGCCATCGGTGGCACCCTGTCGCCGGCGTGGTTCGTGTTCGGCGGGTTCAACGCCGTGTTCACCTTCGGCTCCGGGCTGATCTACACCGGTGGGCGCCTCGAGGAATGGATCCCCGATGTCAACTGACGCCGACCTGAGCACTCTCACCGACATCCCGTTCCACTGGGAGTTCGTGCCGCCCGCCGACGGCGGCGCCGAGCAGCGTGAGTACTGGACCGCCCACATGGTCGAGTTCTTCGGCAAGTGGGCGGGCCGTCACCTGGCCGCCGCGGAGTCGGCGTGGACGGCCGGTGAGTTCCCGTTCACCGCGGAGAACGTCGGCCGGGAGACCGCCGCGCTGCTGATGGCCAAGGCCGACGAACTGCCCGACTACGCCCGGCTCGCCTGGGGCACCGCGTTCCACGAGGAGCAGGTGCTGTGGTCGCCGATCCCGCTGGTGGTCGAGTACCACCGGCCGATGGGTGACGACCCCGGCTATCTGATGGAGACCGTCGGGGCCTCGGGGCTGCCGGAGGACGCCCGGGAGCCGGTGCTGCACTACGTGAGCGTGCCAGGAGCGGACGGCGTACGCATCTTCGCGATCTGCCGCAGCCCGCAGGGCACCGCCTACGGCCGGCTCGACGCGGCGATGCGGCTGGACTCCGGCATCGACGTGGTGCTGCGGACCCGGGTGTTCCAGATGGACCAGATGGCGGTGATCGGCGCCGGTGTCGAGCAGCTGATGACCACCATCGCCGACAACGGTGTCAACGTGACCGGGGAGCCCGTCCAGTGATCGACTTCGAACTGATCATGCCCGACGGCTGGGTGCACATCCCGACCACGCCGGAGTCCGCCCGACTGCGGGCCCGGACCATCGACGCGCTGGTCAAGGCCCGCCTGCCCGACTCACTGCCGCGCGACAAGGCGGCCCCGTTCCGCAAGATGCTGCGCGCCCAGCTGACCGAGGCCACCGACGACGCGGCCCGCAACGGCGCCCGTGCCGTGGTGCTGCCGCTGACCGAGTACCGGGACGGCTGGCGGGTGCCCGGCTCGCTCCTCATCACCGTGCTCGAGGAACCGGACGAGGACGCCCCCGACCCGAAGGCGCTGATCGGGGCCCTGCTGCAGGAGGCCGGCCCGGACGGCGCCCGCCTGGAGCTCGGTGGCGGCCCGGCCGCCCGGATCACCGAGGTCATCGGTGGCGACCCGGTCGGGCGGAAGGCGCCGTCGCTGAAGGTCAGCTACTACGTGGCGCACCCGGAGGTGGCCGGGGTGTGGGCGCTGCTCACCTACACCGTGCTGACCGACGGTGACCTGGAGAGCGACGTGCTGACCGCGGTGTGCCTGCTCTTCGACACGGTGGTCGGCACACTGCGCTGGGCCGACCGCATCGACGTGCCCACCGAGGACGAGCTGATCTCCATCCTGGAGAGCTCGGTCTAGGTGTTCGCTCCCCGGGCGGCGACCGGCCAGACGTCCACCTGGTCGCCGCCGGAGAGCACGATCAGCTCGTCGGCCAGGTTGACCGCCGCGCACACGTGGTTCGGCACGATCCGCAGCGTGTCACCGAGGGACGGCAGGGGTGCGCCGTCGGGCATCGTGACGGTGGCGTGGTGCTCGGAGAGGGCGACGATCCGGGCCTCCGGGTGGTCGAGCAGCCGGCCGTGGCCGGTGGCCCACGGCTGCCGGTCGGCGCCGAGCGCCTTGCCCCCGGCGTCGACGAGGACCCGTGACCCCTGACGGCTGACGACCGTGGCCGTGACGGTCAGGGCGATGTCCGTCCAGTCGCAGGTGCCCAGTTCGAGCTGCTGGGCGTCGCCGAAGGCGTAGACGCCGGGACGCATCTCGGTCATCGGGCCGGCGGTCGTCAGCGCGGCCGTCGGTGTGGAACCGCCGCTGACCACCCCGGCGTCCAGGCCCGCGGCGGTCACCGACGTGGCCGCCACGGCCAGGGCGGCCACCTCCTCCTCTTGCGCGGACCGTTGTCGCGATGGCCCGTACCCATGCCCGGGGAACGTGAAGACACCGCGGACCCGCAGCCTGGCCGCATCGGCCGCCACCGCGATCGCGCCGGCGCAGCCGGGCGTCACACCGCTGCGCCGATGCCCGCTGTCGATCTCGACCAGCACCTCCAGGCCGGGGATCGCCGTGCCGAGCGCCTCGGCGCTCTCCGCCGAGTCGACACCGACCCGCAGCGACACCCGGCCGGCCAGCTCCCGCAGCCGGGTCGCCCGGTGCGGCGACGGCCAGACCGGGTAGGCGATGAACAGGTCGTCGAGACCACCGTCGGCGAACACCTCGGCCTCACGCACGGTCGCCACCGACAGACCGCTCGCGCCCAGACCGACCTGGCGACGGCCGATCTCCAGGCACTTGTGGGTCTTGGCGTGCGGGCGCAGCGCCAGGCCCCGCTCGGCCGCGGTCGCGGCCATGGCCCGCAGGTTGCGGTCGAGCACGTCGGCGTCCACGGTCACGAACGGTGTGGGCAGGTCGACCGGCATGGCGTCCTCCGTGACGGTGGGTGGTCCATGGCCGGACCGCCCGGCACTTTCAGCGGGCCAGACCGGCCACGAGCAGCTCGCCCAGGTCCCAGGCCGCCTCCGCGGTCCAGGCCAGGGAGAACGCCGTCAGCGCCAGCGGCACCAGGCCGACCACCGCGGCGACCCTGGCCCGCGGTTTCAGCAGGCTCGCCACCCGCCGCGGCACGACACCGCCCGGCGACGCCGCGTGCAACCCGGCCGGCGCCATCGGGACCGCCGCGGCCAGCGCCGCCGCCCCGATCGCCTGCGCCACCGTCCGCCGCGAACCCACCTCGGTCGCCGCCAGCTCGTCGGCGGCCCGCTCGACCAGATAGTCGACGTGCCGGGACACCCACCACAGTGCCGGGTGAGCGGCCGCGGCGAGCTCACTGACCCGGATCAGGCGATGGTGCCGCGCCGCCAGATGGGCCCGCTCGTGCGCCAGCAGCGCGACGAACTGCGCGGGCGACAGGGCGTCCCGCATGCCGGTGGTCACGACCACATGACCAGGCCTTCCCGGTACGGCGAAGGCGTGCGGCGCCGGGTCGGCCACCACCACGAGAGGCCCCGCCTGTGTCGTGCCGGCCGCCGCCAGACGGAGCAGTCGCCGCTGCCGCCGCCACGTCACCGCCATCGACACCGCCGCCCCGGTCAGCAGCAGCGCACTCACCGACGACACCCATGGGTAGTGCGCCGTGTCGTCCACCACGAACTGCGCCGACCAGCCGAACAGGTGCGCCACCACGGGCAGCTCGGCAGCCGCCTTCAGCGCGAACACCAGCAGGTTGATCAGGCTGGCCGCCGCCGCTCCGGCCGCCGACCAGGCCACCACGGGCGCCGCCACCCGGGGCGACAGCCGGTCGGCGAGCAGCCTGACCAGCACCAGCAGCACGGGCGGCACCACGACGACCGAGACGAGAAAGTGGTCGAACATGAAGGCAGGCTATCCCCGCCGGGCCAAGGTCGGTCGAACTGGTTGCGAGGCCTGCGTCACGGCCCGTGGAGGTGGCCGGAAGGCACGGCGGCCGTCCGCATAGGGTGGGCGGGACGGAGGGGGAGCGGGTTGGGCTGCACGGTGACGGTGTGCCGGGACTGCTGCTGCGGCAGCATCGGCAAACATCCGTCGGTCGATCACGATGCCCAGCTCACCGCACTGCGGGCGACCCTGGAGCCCGATCACCGGGTGCGGACCAGCCTCTGCCTGGACGTCTGCGACCAGTCCAACGTCGTCGTGGTCCAGCCGGCGCCGGCGGCCCGGCGTGACGGCGCGCGGCCGGTCTGGTTCGGTCTTGTCCTCGACGACGCGGTGCTCGGCGACCTGACCGCCTGGGTGCACGCCGGCGGCCCCGGTGTCGCACCGGTGCCGCCGATCCTTGAACTGTCGGTGATCAGCCCGCCCGCGAGCTGACGGGTCAGGCCGCGCAGCCGTCGAGCCGGGTGCGCAGCTTGGCCAGCGCCCGGGCCAGCAGCCGGGACACGTGCATCTGGGAGACCCCGACCTGCTCGGCGATCTCCGACTGGGTGAGGTTGCCGTAGAAGCGCAGGCTGATGATCTTCTGCTCGCGCTCGTCGAGGGCGGCCATCGCCGGGCCCAGGGCGATCCGCAGCTCGGCCAGCTCGAAACCGGTGTCCTCGCCGCCGAGAGTGTCGCCCAGCGACATGGTGCCCTCGGCGTTGGCCGGAGTGGACAGGCTCGTCGAGTTGTAGGCACGGGCACCTTCGAGGCCCTCGAGGACCTCCTCCTCGCTGAGGTTCAGGTGCGCGGCGATGTCGGCGACCGTGGGGGAGCGGCCCAGCGTGTGCGTCAGGTCGTTGTTGGCGCCCGTGATGGCCAGCCGCAGCTCCTGGAGGCGCCGCGGCACCCGGATCGACCAGGTGCGGTCCCGGAAGTGCCGCTTCAGCTCGCCGACGATCGTCGGGATGGCGAACCCGGCGAACTCGATGCCCCGCTCGGCGTCGAACCGGTCGACCGCCTTGATCAACCCCATCACGGCCACCTGGTGCAGGTCGTCGACCGGCTCGCCGCGGCCGGCGTAGCGACCGGCCAGGTGCTTGGCCAGCGGCATCCACGCCTCGATCACCCGGTCCCGCAGCATCGGCCGCGACGGGTGATCGGCGGGCATCGCCGCGAAATCGTTGATCAGTTCGCCGGCCCGGTCGGTGGTGGCTACGGCAGTCATGTCGTCCTCGCCTTCGGAGGTCGCGTACGGGGGCGGCAGCCGCTGCTTGACTGCTGGTCCCACCCGTTGCCCGCCGGAAAGGCTTTCAAACCCGTGTCACCCGCGAGAATGGCGGGGCAGCCGGACCACGATCCGGGTGCCCGGATGGTGTGCCGGGTCGAGGTGGACGGTCCCGCCGTGCGCCTCGACAAGCCCGCGGACCAGCGGCAGGCCCAGCCCGTTTCCGGGGATGGCGGTGTGCCGGGCGTTGGTGGCGCGGTGGAACCGGGTGAACAACAGTTCCCGGTCACCATCAGGTATGCCGATGCCACGGTCGGTGACGGCCAGTTCCACCACGTCCGGGCCGTCCTCGGCCGCGCTGATCCGCACGTCGCCGCCGTCCGGGCAGTATTTGACCGCATTGGACAGCAGCTGGTCGACGATCTGGCGCAGCCGCTCCTTGTCGGCGTCGAGGACCAGCGTCTCCGGCAGCGCGGTGTGGATCCGGACGGCGGCGGGTGGCCGCAGTTCCCCGACCGCCGCCTCGACGACGCGGGTCAGGTCGACGGGCCGGGCCCGGATCCGGTGGTGGCCGGATTCCAGGGCGGTGAGTTCGATCAGTTCGTCGATGATGCGCTGGAGGTGGCCGACGTTGCGGCGGACCGCGCCGATCATCTGCTGCTGCTCCGGGTCGTCCAGCTCTTCGGTGAGCAGTGTGGTGTAGCTGATGATCGACGTGAGCGGGGTCCGCAACTCGTGCCCGGCCAGGGTCAGGAAGTCGTCGCGGGCCCGGTTCAGCTGCATGGTCAGCTCGCGGCTGTGCATCCGGGTGAGGAACTGTCCGAGCTGACCGGCCACACCGTCCAGCAGGCCGGTGAGCAGGAACTCGTCGTACTCGGTGGTCGAGCAGAGCGCCACCAGCACCCCGAGGACCTCGTCACCGTCGCAGACCGGCACGGTGAGGCTGGCCCGCAGCCCGCGGTCGGCGGCGGCCCGGGCGAATGCGTGCGCCTCCGGCGTGGCGGTGTACGGGGGATCGGTCAGGTCCGGGATCCACAGCGGCTGTCCGGTCGTCCACACCAGGCCGGGGCCGGCGTCGCCGCGCGGGATCCGGTCCGGCACCAGATCGTCGACGTAGACGCCGGGCGCGCTCCAGTAGCCGGCCGATCGCAGCACGTCGGCCACGTCGTCGACCACGAACAGCGCCACGTGCGGCCAGTCGAGGGCCTCACCGATCGCCTTCAGCAGCGGCGGCGCGGCCTGCTCCAGCCCGTCCGAGGCGGCGAGCAGACGGGTCATCTCCAGCTCGCAGTCCCGGAAGTGTTCTCGGCGCCGCCGCTCGGTGACGTCCCGGACCGTCGACACCGCCCCGAGCAGCTCACCGGCGGCGCCGTAGACCGGTTCGGCGTTGGTCAGCGCGTACCGGTCGGGGGCGCCCGGGGTCCGCAGCACCGCCTCCACGTCGCGGACGCTGTGCCCGTCGAGCGCGCAGACGACGGCCATCTCCTCCGGCCGGTACGGGCGCCCGTCCAGATGGTGCAGCCGCGCGCCGACGGTGGTCATCGCCTCCATCGGCGGCATCGTCTCGTCCAGTCCGCAGAACCGGCGCAACATCCGGTTGAACAGCACCGGCCGCCGGTCGATCCCCACCGCCAGGACACCCACCTGCAGGCTGTCGAGCAGGGCACTGATGAAACCCCGCTGGGCGTACGCCACCCGCGTCTCGTCACCGGCCGGGCCGACCAGCCCGGCCAGCGGCGAGTCGGTGACCCCGTCGCCGGAGCCGAGCATCGCGGCCACCTCGGCGAGCGCGGCCAGATCGTGGTCGACCCAGGTGCGGGCGGACGTGTCCAGCACCGTGACCGTCCGCCGGGGACGGTCGGGCCCGGCCGGCACCGGAACGGCGGCCATCGACCGTACCCCCAGATCTGTTATCAAGGGGTGTCCGGCGAAGCCGGGCTCGGTGAGCAGGTCGCCGACCGAGACCGGGCCGCCCGACCCGAACCGCCGCACCGGGCAGGCCGCCGGAAACCCGAACGTGCCCAGCAACGCCTCGCCCGCGCTGATCACCGCCATGGGCGTGCCGACCAGGCGTGCCGCCAGGCGGGCGGCGGCATCCCACGGCACCGGCACATGAGAGGCCGTCACACCCACCACCTCGCCCCGCTCGCCGCTGAGGGAAACGACATCCTGCGCATCGGCACGGGTCATCCGGGCATGAGCCTTTCCGGCAACTTCGTTCGACGGGACCAACGGCCTGCGCGCATCCGGGCCGGAGGGCCCGAGTCCGCCCGCCGCCGGTCCTGACCTGGCTCTCACCGCTGCCGGATACCCGGATTTCGCGCGACCTTGTTGGCATGAGCACGAAAACCAGGAACGCCGTCGCCGCCGCACGAAGCGGACAGGACGCCAACCGGATCGTCATGGGCATCGGCGGGGCGGTCATCGTCGCGCTGGTCGTGGCCATCGCCGTCGCGGTGATCACCGCGTCCCGCTCGACCGGCGGGCCGATCGTCGCACCGGCCGCGGCCACCGCCGACGGTGCGATCCGGGTCGGCTCCGGGGGCACCACCGTCGCCGTCTACCTGGACTACATGTGCCCCTACTGCGGGCGGTTCGAGCGAGCCAACAGCACCGACCTCGGTGACCTGGTCGCCGCCGGGGACATCACGCTGGAGCTGCACCCGATGTCGTTCCTCGACCGGGCGTCCAACGGCGCCGGGTACTCCACCCGCGCCGCGAACGCGATCGTCACCGTCGCCGACCGCGACGCCGCGCACCTGCTCGCCTTCAACAGCGCGCTGTTCGAGAACCAGCCCGCCGAGGGCACCACCGGCCTCGACGACGCCAGGATCGCCGCACTCGCCGCCGGAGCCGGGGTGCCGGAGTCGGTGATCAGCACGTTCGCCGACCGGACCTTCGTCCCGTGGATCGAGCAGGCCACGCAGACCGCGTTCGACGACGGCGTCACCGGCACACCCACCGTCAAGATCAACGGCGTCAAGACCGATGCCGACCTCTACACCGCTGGCTCCTTGCGGGCCGCGTTGTGACCACCCTCCTTCTCCGGGTACGCCGCATCCGTCACGGCGACAAGTGGATCTACGGCACGATGCTCGTCTCGGCGCTGATCAGCCTGACCGCGTCCCTCGTGCTCTCGATCGACGCGGTGGAACTCGCCCGGAACCCGGCCGCCGACCTGTCCTGCAACATCAACTCGGTGGTCAGCTGCGGCGTGGTCGGGGTCTCCTGGCAGGCCCAGCTGTTCGGCTTCCCCAACGCGTTCCTCGGCCTGATCGCCGAACCGGTCGTCATCACCCTCGCGGTGGCGGCGCTCGGCGGGGTCCGCTTCCCGCGCTGGTTCATGATCGCGGCGCAGTCCGTCTACACCCTGGGCCTGATCTTCGCGTACTGGCTGTTCCACCAGGCCCTGATCGACATCGGCGCGCTGTGCCCGTGGTGCCTGCTCGTCACCGTCTCGACCACGCTGGTGTGGGTGTCACTGACCCACGTCAACATCCGTGACGGCCACCTGCCCCTGCCCTCGCCGTGGCGCACCTTCGCCCGGCGGGCGATCGAGGCGGACTGGGATGCGATGGCCGTCACGGTGTGGCTGCTGCTCCTGGCCCTGATCGTCGTCAGCCGCTACGGCCCGGCGCTCTTCGCCTGACCGGTTCATTTCGCCTGACCTCGGCCTCCGGACGCTCAGATGTCGACCAGGACCTTGCCGACGGCGCCGTTCTCGACCGCCTTGTGGGCGTCGGCGGTCTGCGCGAGCGGGAACCGGACCAGTGGCAGACCGTGTTCCTCACCGACCGGCATCGCTCCGGCCGAGACTGCGGCGGCGACGTCCTCGGCACCGGCGGTCAGGGCGGCCTCGCCGACCGTGTACAGCACCAGGAACTGGAACCGCGTGTTCAACATCATGTTCTGCCGCACGTCCAGCTCGACCGGCTTCGCGCCGTCGTTGGCGTAGATCGCGATCGTGCCCCGGGTCCGCAGGACAGCCAGGTCGAGGGCGAGGTTCGTACCGAGCGCCACCTCGACGACGATGTCGACACCGTCCGGGGCGATCGCGCGGATCCGCTCGGCGGCACCGTCCTCGCGGTAGTTGACCGTGTGGTGGGCGCCGGCCGCGGTGGCCAGGCGGGCCTTCTCCGGGCCGCTGATCGTGCTGATCACCGTGGCACCGGCCCAGCGGGCGAGCTGGATCGCCGCGTGCCCGACCGCCCCGGCACCACCCGCGACCAGCACGACCCTGCCGTCCAGCGCGCCCGGGCCCAGCCGCGCCGGGCCGTCCTCGCCCACGGTCAGCGCCCGGTGGGCGGTGAGAGCGGGCACACCGAGCGCCGCCCCGAGGTCGAACCCGGCCCCGTCGGGCAGCGGCACGGCCTGCGCGGCCGGGACGACGGTGAACTCGGCGGCCGTCCCGGTGGGCCGTCCGGCTGTCGCCATGAACAGCCAGACCCGCTGGCCGACCCGCCCCGGATCGACGCCGTCACCGACCGCGTCGATCCGGCCGGCGCCGTCGAGGTGGGGGATCACCTCGGCGAACTGCTTCGGGTTGGTCGCGCCGGACCGGGTCTTCCAGTCCGTCGGGTTGACGCCCGACACGGCGACCCGGACCCGCACCTCGCCCGGGCCGGGTGCGGGCACCTCCCGGTCGACGAGTTCCAGAACATCGGTGCCGCCGTTGTCGCGGTAGATGATGGCCTTCATTCCCGAACGCTATCCCGGCCGGCCGATCTGTAGGCGCCCGTCGACGTGGTGCAGCAGGTCGGGCACCGGCTCCTGGCCGTAGTGCAGGAAGCCGACCCAGCCGGTCGTCTCCGCCTTCGACACGATCCAGCCGGCCACGTCCATGGCCCAGCCGATCTCGTCCTCGTGCACGCTCTGCCGCAGGGTGAGCAGCCAGCGCTGCTGCCCGTCGGCGTAGCGGTCCGGCGACGGCATCATCTCCGCCATGTCGACGCCGTCGTCCGCGTAGTTCGGCGCCAGACGCCCGAACAGCGGCACCGGCTCGCCGTGGAACCACTCCTCGTCGTCGGGCAGCGACTCGAACCGGGCGGGCGGCTCGTCCTCCACCCCGAGGTGCCATCGGATCTCGTACATCACCTCGTCGGACAGCCCTGGCTGGAGTCTGACGGACAGGAACAGGTCGTAGTGATCACCCACGTCGTGCAGGGTAGGTGCCTCAGGGCGCCGGAACCAGCGACGGGACCCGGCGCAGCGAGGTCGCCAGCAGGCCGCTCACCACCAGGCAGGCCGACGCCAGCAGGACCACGGCCGGCCAGGCGCCGTAGGACCAGGCGGTGCCGGCCAGATTGCCGAAGACCGACGAGCCGGCGTAATAGGCGAACAGGTAGAGCGACGCCGCCTGACCGGCCGGGATCCCGCCGGCGTGGGCCCGCACCGGCACCCAACCGCTGGCCACGCCGTGCACGCAGAAGAATCCGGCGGTCATCACGGCGAGTCCGGCGACGGTGAGCGGCAGGTCGTCGGGCACGGTGAGCAGCAGACCGGCGGCGGTGAGCAGGCATCCGAACGGCATGACGGCGCGACGGCCGTACCGGTCGGCGAGCCGCCCGGAGATCGCCGAGCTGAGCGTGCCCGCCGGGTAGACCAGGAACACCGCTCCGGCGGCGGCCGCCCCGAGCGCGAAAGGCGCGCTGGTCAGCCGGAAGCCCATCGCGTTGTAGACGGCCACGAACGCGCCCATCGCCACCGCCCCGATGCCGTAGAGGGCGAGCAGTGCCGGGTCGGTGAACGCCCGCCGGGACAGCGCCACGTGCGGTCCGGCGGCGAAGTTCCGCGACGCGGGCAGCAGCGACGCGACGATCACGGCGCACACCAGGCCGACGAGGGCCACGGCCGCGAGCGACAATCTCCAGCCGTACGCCTCCCCGACCGCCGAACTGATCAGCCGTCCGGCCATCCCGCCCAGCGCTGTGCCCCCGATGTACAGCCCGGCGGCGCGCCCCTGCCGGTCGGCGGGAAGTTCCTCGCGCAGGTAGGCGGTGGCGACGGCGGGCAGCCCGGCGAGCGTGACGCCCTGTGCCAGCCGCAGGCCGAGCAGCGTGTGCCAGGTCGGTGCGAACGCGCAGGCCAGCCCGACGAGCGCGGACAGGGTGAGCGACAGGTGGATCAGCGGGGTCCGGCCGATCTTCTCCGACAGCGGGCCGGTGATCAGCAGCGCCACCCCGAGCCCGAACGTCGCCAGCGACAGCGACCAGGAGCTCTGCGCCGGTGTCACACCGAATGCCGCGGACAGTTCCGGCAGCAGCGCCTGCGTGCTGTACAGCAGGGCGAACGTGGCCACGCCGGCGGCGAACAGGGCGAGGCAGGCCCGGTGATATCTGCTCACGATCTCACTGTTGGGCACCCCCACCGCATACGTCCAATGCATGAAAATCATCAACCTCATGCGTACGGCGTATGCTGAGCGCGATGCAGCTGGAAGATCTCCGCGCCCTGCTCGCACTCGGTGATCATCAACACGTGACCGAGGCGGCCGCCGCTCTCGGCACCACCCAGCCCAGCCTGTCCCGCCTGCTCGCCCGGGTCGAGGCCGAGCTGGGGGTGCGCCTGTTCGAGCGGGACGCCCGCGGGGTGCACCCCAACCCGCTCGGCGACCTCACCCTGGCGGCGGCCCGTGATCTGGTCGGCCGCTATGACCGGCTGCGCCGTGACCTGGCCGGGCTGCTCGACCCCGACTCGGGCACGGTGCGGCTGGCGTTCCTCGACTCGATGGCCACGTCACTGGTGCCGCGGATCCTGCACGACGTGCGCGAGCAGGCGCCGGGTCTGCGGGTGGAGCTGCGCCAGGAGCCGGGCCACGTGATCCTGCCGGACCTTTCGTCGGGAGCAGCCGAGCTGGCACTGATCTCACCGGAGCCGCGGGGACCGTACGGCTGGCTGGCTCTCCAGACGCAGAACCTGGCCCTGATCGTGCCGCCCGGCCACCGCCTCGCCTCTCGCCGCCGGGCCCGGCTGGCCGACGCCGCCGGCGAGGATTTCGTCACCGTGCCGCCCGGTTTCGGGTTCCGCGCCCTGGTCGACGGGCTGTTCGCGGCGGCCGGCGTCGCCCCGCGCATCGCCCTCGAGATCGGCGACCTGGCCACCATCGAGGGCCTGGTCGGCGCGGGCCTCGGCGTCGCCCTGGTACCGGAGGCCTTCGCCGGCGCAACCGGTACCGTCGGCCTCCCTCTGACGGCCCCCGGAGCCGAGCGCGTCGTCGGCCTGACCTGGCGCACCGACCGCCCCTTGAGCCCGGCCGCCGACCACTTCCGAGCCATCGTCACAGCCGCTGCCCCCTACCCCTGACACCCCACCGCAAGCTCCCGCGCAGCTGGTCCTCACCGCACCCCGCCGCACCCCGCCGCACCCCGCCGCGCTCCGCCGCGCTCCGCCCCGCCGCGCCGCGCCCCGCCGCACGCTGCCGCGCAGCTGTATCGCGGGAGTGCGAGGGAGCGGTGGGAATGAGATGTCCTTGATCGGCCGGGGTGCGTAGGTTCGCGGGATGGATGGGGGAGCGGGCGTCACGATTCCGCGGGCGTTCCTGGAGTCGCCTCGGTGGTGGCGTGGTGGTGCCGAGTGGCTGGCCGGGCTACCCGAACTGGTGGCGGAGCAGTGCGCGCGCCGGCGTCTGACCATTGACGGCGAGCCCATGCACGGGTCGAACGCCCTGGTGGTGCCGGTGATCCGGGATGGTGAACAACTCGTTCTGCGGCTTGCCCCGCCGGGTGGCGATGTCGGGGGACAGATCGGTGCGCTGCGGTTCTGGGGCGGCCGGGGCACCGTGCGACTGGTCGACGGCGACGCCGAGGCCGGTGTCATGCTGCTGGAACGCCTTGGGACGACGTCGTTGCGTGACGTGCCGGTCGACGAGGCGATGCATGTGCTGGGCGGGCTGATGCGCCGGCTGGCGGTTCCCGTTCCGGTTCACGTGCCGGGGACCGGCGCTGCCGTCGCCGCGCGGATGGCCACGTTGGGGGAGGAGTGGCATCGCCACCGGCGGCCCTTCGACGAGGGGGTCCTGCATCAGGCTTTGACGATCGGCGATCGTCTGGCCCGGAGTACCGCGGCCACGGCCGTCAACGGTGATCTGCACTCGGAGCAGGTGCTGCGGGCGGACCGGGAGCCGTGGCTGGTGGTCGATCCGGTGCTGATGCGTGGTGACATGGCCTTCGATCTCGGCCGGGTGCTGTGGACGCGGCTCGACGAGATGGCCGTACCCGGTGAAGTCATGCGCTGTTTCGACATCGTGGTGCGTGCCGCTGGTGTGGATCGGGACCATGGCCGGGACTGGGTGCTGTTCAGGGCGGTCGACTACTGGCTGTGGGGTCTCGGTGCGGGACTGACCGAGGATCCGCTGCGATGCCACCGTCTGGTGTCACTTCTCCGATCCTGATGCCACCGTGATGCCATGGGGTTGCGCATGGCATCACGGTGATGCCATAGTGGTGCCATGGAATTGCGCCCCTACATCGACGCGCTGCGCCACGAGCTCGCGCTCGCGGCCGCCGCCGGCGGTGACGATGCCCGTGAGCTGGCCGAGCGGCTCACCGCGCCGCTCGAGTCGGCGACCCGCCTGGCCCTGCTCGACGCCCTGTCCGAGGCGGCCGCGGAGATCACCCGCGATCTGGCGCCCGGCTCGGTCGACCTGCGGTTGCGCAACCGGGAGCCGAGTTTCGTCGTGACGCCGGCACCGGCCGACCAGTGGACCGACAGCACCCCGGCGCCACCGCCGGCCGACCCCGTCCCGGCTCCGCCGCCGGCCCCGGTGCCCGCGCCCGGCGAGGACGAGGCGACCGTCCGGATCAGTCTGCGCCTCCCCGAGCACCTGAAGAACCGGATCGAGCAGGCCGCCGCCCGCGACGGGGTCTCGATCAACACGTGGCTGATCCGCGCCGCGGCCGCCGTGGCCGACGGCGAGAAGCCGCCCGTCACCACCACGACCGTGACCGCGACCAGCAGCGGCCAGCGATTCACCGGCTGGGTCCGATGAACCCGCCGGCCGCGGCGAGCCGCCCAGACCCGGTCAACCCCTCGACCGAACGGAGACTTCGCATGCCCACCTTCGACACCCCCGGCCCGATCACCGCGAACATCGACATCCTCGCCGGCGAGCTGCGCCTCGTGGCGACCGACCGGTCCGACACGATCGTGCACGTGCGCCCGGCCGAGGAGAGCGAGGACCGCGACCGGCGCGCCGCCGAGCAGACCCGCGTCGAGCTGGTCTCCGGCACCCTGACGATCCGCGGCCCACGCCACCCGACGTTCGGCGTCTTCGGCAAGGTCGGCGTCATCGACGTGCTCGTCGAGCTGCCGATCGGCTCGGAGGTCGAGGCCAAGGCCGGCGCCGGCGGCATCCGCGCCTCCGGCGAGCTCGGTGACTGCCGGCTGCGCAGTGGCGCCGGCGACGTGCAGGCCGAGCACGTCGGCAGTGCCGACCTGACCACCGGCTACGGCCTGGTCGCCGTGGAGAACGTGACCGGCGACGCCAAGTTGACCACCGGCTCCGGCAAACTGCGGGTGCGTTCGGTCACCGGCCCGGCGGTCCTGAAGAACGGCAACGGCGAGAGCTGGGTCGGTCACGCCGGCAGCGAGCTGCGGATCCACTCGGCCAACGGTGACATCGTCGCCGACCACGCGGCCGGTCCGCTGACCGCCAACACTGCCAACGGTGACATCCGCGTGCGTGAGCTGGTGCGCGGCACGACGACGCTGCGGACCGCGGCCGGCCGCATCGAGATCGGCATCCGGCAGGGCACCGCCGCGCGCCTCGACGTGCACACCCACTACGGCCGGGTCCGCAACGAGATGACCGCCACCGACGGCCCGGTCGAGACCGACGAGCAGGCCGAGGTGCGCGCCCGCACCGCCTTCGGCGACATCGTGATCCGCCGGTCCTGATCCACCCCTGACGACCCCGGCCGTGCCGCAACGGGCACCGCCGGCGGTGACCCCTACCCATCAACCCCGGCCGTGCCGCAACGGGCACCGCCGGCGGTGACCCCTACCCAACAACCCCGGCCGTGCCGCAACGGGCACCGCCGGCGATGACCCCTGCCCGGAAACGCCTGGAGGCACAGATGTCCACGACCGTCACCACCCGGCCCGCCGTCTCGGTGGCCGGCCTGCGCAAGACCTTCGGCACCAAGACCGTCCTCGACGGCATCGATCTGAGCGTCACCGAGGGCACCGTGTTCGCGCTGCTCGGACCGAACGGCGCCGGCAAGACCACCATGGTCCGGATCCTCGCGACCCTCCTCGACGCGGACGGCGGATCGGTCCGGGTCGCCGGGCACGACCTGGTCCGCGAGGCGGAGGCGGTGCGTGCGGCGATCGGCCTCACCGGCCAGTTCGCGGCGGTCGACAAGCTTCTGACGGTACGGGAGAACCTGCGCCTGATGGCCGACCTGAACAGGCTGGGCCGTACCGAGGGCAGACGAAGGGTCGACCGGCTGATCGAGCGGTTCGACCTCACCGAGTCGGCGTCGAAGCCGGTGTCCCTGCTCTCCGGCGGTCAGCAGCGCCGCGTCGACCTGGCGATGACCCTGGTCGGCAACCCGCGGCTGATCTTCCTGGACGAGCCGACCACCGGGCTCGACCCGCGCAGCCGCTACGAGATGTGGCAGATCGTCCGGGAACTCGTCGCCGAGGGGGTGACCGTCTTCCTCACCACCCAGTACCTGGAGGAGGCCGACCAGCTCGCCGACCGGATCGCCGTTCTCGACCACGGCCGGATCGTCGCCGAGGGCACACCCGACGAGCTCAAACGTCAGATCCCGGGCGGCCACCTGGTGCTCCGGTTCGCCGAGCCGGGCGCTCTGCGTACCGCCGCCGCGGTCTTGAATGTCACCAGCCGTGACGACAGCGCCCTGACCCTCCAGGTGCCGAGCGACGGCGACATCGCCTCGCTGCGGGCCGTGCTGTCCACACTCGACGGCGTCCACGTGGCGCCCGACCACCTGACCATCCACACGCCCGACCTGGACGACGTGTTCTTCGCCTTCACCGGCAACCCGGCCGGCAGCGCCCTCGAGGAGACCCGATGACCACCCTGGCACACACGCTGACCGACTCCGGGACCATGTTCCGGCGGCAGTTGCTGCACCTGCGGCGCTACCCGTCGCTGACCGTCATGCTGATCGGCCTGCCGGTGATCTTCCTGCTGCTGTTCGTCTACGTGTTCGGTGGCGCGGTCGGTGCCGGGCTCGGCGGTGGCCGGGACGCCTACGTCGACTACCTGACCCCCGGCATCCTGCTGTTCACGGTGGCCGGTGCGGTCGCCGGAACCGCGATCTCGGTGGCCATGGACATGACCGAGGGCATCGTCGACCGGTTCCGCAGCATGGCCATCGCCCGGGCGTCGGTGCTGACCGGGCACGTGCTCGGCAGCATGGTGCAGATCTTCATCGCCCTGTTCGCGGTGCTGGGCGTGGCCCTGCTGATCGGCTTCCGCCCGAACGCCACCCCGCTCGAATGGCTCGCCGTAGCCGGGATGCTGACCGCCACGGCGTTCGCGCTGACCTGGTTCGCGGTGGCGCTGGGCATCGTCGCCGACAGTGTGGAGACGGCCAGCAACACCCCGATGTTCCTGAGCCTGCTGCCGTTCCTGGGCAGCGGTTTCGTCCCCACCGAGACGATGCCGAGCGGCCTGCGGGTGTTCGCCGAGTACCAGCCGTTCACCCCGATCATCGAGACGCTCCGTGGTCTGCTGCTCGGTACCGGGATCGGGGCCAGCGCGGTGATCGCCCTGGGCTGGTGCGCCGCGATCTCGCTGCTGTCCTACCTGTGGGCCAAGCGCAAGTACAACAAGCGAGCCGCCCGCTGACGCTCCACACCCGCGCGAGCGCTCACCCGGGCCGTCCTGCCGGATCTTGACCGTTTCACCACCGTCTCCGGTGGTGAAACGGTCGAGATCGGCCGGGGCGGCCCGGCGGAGGCTGGGGCGGGGGAGGCGGGGCGGGGCGGGGCGGGGCGGCGGGGCGGGGGTCAGCGGGTGCGGGCGGCCAGCTGGTTGCGGAGGGCGGTCAGGCGGCCGATCTCGGCGTCGAGGGCGGCTATCCGGCGGGACGCGACTCCGGCCGGTCGGGGGCGGGGGCCCGTCTGCCCGTACGCGGAAGGGGGTGTGCTCTCCAGGAGGTGCAGGCGGTCGGCGCGCTCGCGCAGATCGGCGACGGTCAGGCCCAGGCCGAGCAGCTGGCGGATGATCCGCACCCGGGTCACGTCGCGCGGGCCGTAGACACGTTGCCCGGTGACAGTGCGCTGCGGCGGCGGGAGCAGCCCGTTCGCCTCGTAGAAACGCAGCGCCCGCGGTGTGGTCCCGGCCGCCGCAGCGGCGTCGCCGATCCGCATGTGCCCTCCTCGGACGGCCACTGACGTTGTGGCCGGGTGGCGGCCACCATGGTGGCCGGATGACGTCCGCTCACGACATCGTGCAACGCCGGCGCCGATTCCGCGATCCCCCGGAGCCGTTCGATACAAACGGTATGACCCCGAATCTCGGTTGTCGGGGGCGGGCGGACCGCCGACCATGGGCGGATGCAGGGCGGCCTGGCACCGATCGGCACTCCGGCCGGTGTGGTCGTGGAGATCGCCTGCGACGAGTCCGGATTCTCCGGCGCGAACCTGTTGCACTCCACCGAACCGGTGATCACGCACGCGAGTGTGGACCTGTCGGTGGCCGAGGCCGTCGAGTTGATCGCGGAGTTGCGGCTGTCGCCGTTCGAGCTGAAGTCGGGCCAGTTCCTGCGCCGGCCGGACGCACCCGAGGCCCTGGCCCCGCTGCTGGCGGCGTTGCGCGGCCGGTGCCACGTGCACCGGATCGACAAGGAGTTCTTCCTGGTCGAGCGGGTCGTCGAGTTGCTGCTGGGCGATCCGTCCTACCGGTCGCTGACGCGGGAGCCGCGGCCGGAGGCCCACGACCTGTTCGTGGCACGGTCGGCGGGCGGCGACTGGGATGAGTTCCTGGGTGCGTTCGCCGAGATGGTGCGGACCCGGCGCCGCGGTCCCGGGCATCCGGGCGCGGCCCGGTTCCTGCGGGCCCGCGACGCCCTGGCGGGTGTCGGTGGCCCGGCCGCCGGGGTGCTGGGCCGGATCTCCGATGCCCGGGTGGCGGCGATCGTGGCACGGCTCGACGACGGTGACCGCGGCATTCCGCCGCCGCTGGAGCCGATGATCCCGGCGCTGGCCGCGACGGTCCGGCACTGGAGCGGCGGGCGCCGTCAGGTCCTGGTGATCCACGACGAGCAGAGCGCTCTGACCGCCGCCCGGCTGCTTCGCCTGCAGCGGGCGCTGACCATCGGTGACGGCCTGTCGGCGCTGGCCGGGCTGGTGGTGGCGGACTCCCGTGACGACCCGCGGATCCAGATCGCCGATCTTCTCGCGGGTGTGGCCCGGCGACGGCCGGATGGGTTCATCCACGCCGGATGAGGCGCTGTGACCCCGGGCGCGGCGACGCTCGGGACCGGCAAACCGTGTCTCCCGAGGAGGACTCATGTCCGGTATGAACACGCCCGGTGATCCCCGGCCGAGCCCGACCATCAACGGCGGGAAACTGTGGGCCGGCGGCGCGGCGACCGCGGCCGTCGCGGCACTGATCGCGATCGCCGGCATCCTGCTCGGCCGCGGCCTGTTCGGCATCGAGGTGCTGGCGCCGAAGGGGCAGGGTGTCTGGGGTGACGCCTCGACCGGCTGGTACGCCCTCGGTGCCGCCCTGTCCGCGCTGGCCGCCACCGGGCTGATCCACGTGCTGATCCTGACGACACCGCGCCCGATGCGGTTCTTCGGCTGGGTGATGGCGCTGGCCACGGTGGTGGCGATGCTGGCGCCGTTCGTGACCGAGGCCGCCCTGGGCGTGCGGATGTACACGGCCGGCCTGAACTTCGTGCTCGGCGTCGCGATCGGCTCGCTGGTCGCGGGCACGGCGAAGACCTCGATCGTCCCGGTGGCCCCGCGTCCCGCGCCGCGGCCCTACCCCCGCCCGTACCGGTAAGGAGAACCGATGGCCACGATGACCGAGCCGCCGGAGGCGCCCGCTTTCCATGTGCTGTCCGTCCCGGAGGCGCTCGAGGCCGAGAACGTCGACCGGCATCGCGGCCTCAGCCAGGAGGAGGTCGGCAGACGCCGGGAGAAGTTCGGCCCGAACCGCTTCGCCGAGGCGAAGAAGGAGCCCTGGTGGCGGTCCTTCGTCCGGCAGTACGCCGACCCGATGCAGATCGTGCTGCTGGCCGCCGGTATCGGCAGCCTGTACCCGCTCAAGCAGTACGGCACCGGCATCCTGCTGATCGCGTTGACCCTGCTCAACGCGGCCCTGGGCCTGCACCAGGAGGGCAAGGCCGCCGCGGCGATCGACGCACTTCAAAAGATGATGATCATCAAGGCGAGGGTACGGCGTGACGGCACCCTGATCGAGATCCCCGCCGAGGAGCTGGTGCCCGGCGACGTGGTCACGATGGAGGCCGGCGACGTGGTCCCGGCCGACGGGCGGCTGCTGCGCGCGGCCACCCTGGAGATCGACGAGTCGGCGCTGACCGGTGAGAGCCTGCCGGTGGCCAAGGACGTGGCCGCCGTCGCCTCGGCCGACACCGCGCTCGGTGACCGCTCCGACATGGCCTACATGAACACCAACGTGACCCGCGGCGCGGGAGAGCTGCTGGTCACCGCGACCGGTATGAACACCGAGGTGGGCCGGATCTCCGGCATGCTGCAGACGGAGAAGGACGCCGACACCCCGCTGACCCGGCAGCTCAGCAAGCTCACCAACCAGATCCTGCTGATCGCCGGGTTCGCCCTGCTCGCCTCGGTGATCATCAACCTGGCCCGGGGCAACGAGTTCGGCGTGGTCTTCACCGCCGCCGTCGCGTTCGCGGTGTCGGCGATCCCGACCGGTCTGCCGGCCGTGGTCACCACGATCCTGTCGCTGGGCACCCAGATGCTGGCGAAGTCGAACGCGATCGTGAAGCGGCTGCGGTCGACCGAGACCCTCGGTTCCACGTCGGCGATCAACTCCGACAAGACCGGCACGCTGACGCTCAACCAGATGACCGCGGTCGAGCTGACGATCCCGGGACGGCGGTACACGATCTCCGGCGGCGGCTACTCGACCGACGGCGTGATCAAGAAGGTCGCCGGTGATCCCGAGGTACCGCTGGAGGAGTACCTGCTGCCGATGATCCTCTGCTCGGACGCGGTGGTCCGGGACGGGACGATGATCGGCGACCCGACCGAGGGCGCGCTGGTCGTTCTCGCCGAGAAGGGCGGCCTGGACTCCGAGGCGTCCCGGGAACGCTTCCCGCGCCTGGCGGAACTGCCGTTCGACGCCGCCTACAAGCTGATGGCGACGTTCCACCGGATGACCACCGACGACGGACGCGAGGTGGTCCGCTGTTTCGTCAAGGGCGCCCCGGACCAGCTGCTGGCCCGCTGCGACGTCGCCGACGAGGACGCGGTGAAGTACCTGGCCGAGAACACCCGGCTCGCCCAGCAGGGCCTCCGGGTGCTGGCGACGGCCCGCAAGGACTTCGACCCGGACGACTTCGACCCGGGAGCCGATCTGCTGCCCCTGCTGGCCGGTCTGGAGCCGCTGGCCCTGGTCGGGATCGTCGACCCGCCCCGCCCGCAGGCACTGAAGGCGATCAAGGAGGCGCACTCCGCCGGCATCGAGGTCCGCATGATCACCGGTGACCACGCGGTCACCGCCGCGGCGATCGCCGGCAAGCTCGGCATCCGCGGGCGGGCGATCACCGGTGCCGAGTTCGGCGCGATGAGCGACGAGGAGGCCGACCGGGAGATCGACGGCATCGGTGTCATCGCCCGGGTCACCCCGGAGCACAAGGTACGCCTCGTCGAGGTCCTCAAACGCAAGGGCCACATCGTCGCGATGACCGGCGACGGCGTGAACGACGCGCCCGCCCTGAAGAAGGCCGACATCGGCATCGCGATGGGGATCACCGGAACCGAGGTGAGCAAAGAGGCCGCCGCGATGATCCTGACCGACGACGACTTCGCCACCATCGTCAAGGCCGTCGAGCTGGGCCGGGGCCTCTACGCGAACCTGAAGAAGTACATCTTCTTCCAGATGGGCGTGCTGGTCGGCATGATCATCACGTTCCTGGGGTCGAGTGTCTTCAACATCGCCGCGGGCGTGCCGTTCCTGCCGCTGCAGAGCCTGTGGCTGAACTTCACCACCCAGGTCTTCCAGTCCGTCGGTATCGGCTACGGCAAGGCCGAGTCGGACATCATGTCGCACAAGCCCCGCAAGTCCGACGAGCCGCTGCTGACCCGGGGCGCACTCGGCTGGCTCGGCTTCCTCGGCCTGGTGATGGGCGTGATCACACTGGTGGTCATCTGGTGGGCCGACGGCGAGTACGACCTGGACACCGGCCGCACCATGGGCCTGACCGCGTTCTCCATCGCCAACCTGGCCTTCTCCCTGACCGTGCGCAGCGACATCCGCTCGGTGTTCAGTCTGGAGACCTTCGGCGACAAGCGGTTCCTGATCACCACCGGCATGTCGGCGGCCGCGATCGTGCTGGCCACCGAGTTCGGGCTGTTCCAGAAGATCCTGGCGACCGTCAGCCTGGACACCGGCCAGTGGCTGATCTGCCTGCTCGCCGGCACCCTCGTGGTGGTGCCCACGGAGATCCGCAAGATCATGCTGCGGGGGCGGAAATGAGCTTCCCCGGTCTGCTCCAGTGGGGGGACGTGGCGATCGGAGCGCTGTCCCGCGCCGCCGAGGCGCTGGCCGACCAGAAGGAACTGGCCGAGCGTGGCGCCGCCCGCCGCAACCGCATGATGGACTCGCTGATCACCGCGATCGCGACGTCACCGCTGGTCGAAAGGGTCGTCGAGATCCAGCTCGACCGGGTGCTGGAACTGCTGGAACGCGAACCGGAGCGGATCCGCGCCCTGGTTCGCGGCCAGCGCGACAACATGGTCGGCGAGGTCGTCGGCCGGGTCCGGGCCGGTGCCGCCGCGGGCGACGACGCCGTGGACCGGCTGACCCTGCGCTGGACCCGCAACGGGAACACCGAGACACCGACGTGAACCCGTACGCCGGACTGGTCAGCCGGTCGGCGGCGTACGTGCTCGACGGCCTGATCGTGGCCGTGGTGGCCGGGGTGGCGACGCTGACCTTCGCGCTCGTCGCCTCGGTCCTCGGCAGTGAGGGCCGGGAGCTGGCTCGCATCGTGCTCTCGACCTATGTGGTGTTCCTGCCCACGTTCATGGCGCTGTACTGCGCGGGCTTCTGGATCCTGGCCGGCCGCACCCCGGGCCAGCTGGTGTTCGGGCTGCGGGTGGTGAACCGTGACGGCCGGCCGCCACGCCTGATCGCCGGGCTGATCCGGGCGCTGCTGCTGGCGTACCTGCCGGTCGTCGCGTTGTGGCTGCTCTTCGACCGCAGGCATCAGGGACTGCACGACAAGCTGGCCCGCACCACCGTCGTCCGGAGCTCACCCCGCGGGGATGACGCCTCCGGAACCTCTCTCGTCGCACCGTCAGAGGGTGCTGACCATGGGAGTCGAGGAAGAGTTCCTACTACTTGATCCGGACGGGGCGGTCGCACCGGCCGCCCCGGACGTCATGCGCCGCATCGGCCACGACGACCGCATCAAACCCGAGTACATGGCCTACCAGCTGGAGACGGCCACCTCCGTCTGCACCGGGCTCGACGAACTGCGCCAGGAGCTGACCCGGCTGCGGCTGACGGCTGCCGAAGCCGCCGAGAACGCCGGGGTCTACCTGGTCGCCAGCGGTGCCCCGCCGTTCCGGGCCGGCCCGCTGGACGCGCTCAGCAGCGAGGACCGTTACCGCGAACTCGCCGCCCGTTTCCCCGCGGCGACGGCGGCCGGCGGCACCTGCGGCTGCCACGTCCACATCGGCATCCCCGACCGGGAACTCGCCACCGCCGTCCTCTCCCGGATCCGGCCGTGGCTGCCCACCCTGCTCGCCCTCACCGTGAACTCGCCGGTGTCCGACGGCGACACCGGCTGGGCCAGTTTCCGCTATCAGAACCAGCTGTACTGGCCGACCTTCCGGCCGCCGGGGGTGTGGCCCAGCGCCGAGAGCTACGACCGGGAGGTCCGCTCCCTCGTCGACGCGGGCACCGCCGTCGACGTCTCCGGCATCTACTTCCTGGCCCGGCTGTCGGCCCGGTACCCGACGATCGAGGTCCGGGTCGCCGACACCGGTCTCAGCGTCGAGGACACCGTGCTGTTCGCCGGCGTCACCCGGGCCCTGGTCGCGACCCTGATCGACGACATCCGCCAGCGGGCCAAGGTGATGCCCGCGCCCGGCCACCGGGTCAGCGAGCAACTACTCGCGGCGGCCCGCAGCGGCACCGGACAGACCGCCCGGCTCCTCCAGAAGATCATCCCGCGGCTCGACGCGGCCGGCGACACCGGTGCGGTGCTCGCCGGCATCGAACGGCTCCGCCGCGAGGGAACCGGCGCGCAACGTCAGCGCCAGCTCTGGCAGAAGTACGGCCCGACCAGCGGATTCATCGGCGCGCTCGCCGCCGAGACGGTTCCCGCCCGGATCTGACCCCGGACACGGCGCACCGGCCACCGTGGCGGGCATGCACAACGGTGACCGGCGCGGGTCGGGGGAGTCCGGGTCAGGAGGCCAGGATCTTCGCCTTCTGCTGCTCGAACTCGGCTTCGGTGAGAACACCCTGTGCCTTCAGCTCACCCAGCTGCTTCAGCTGGTCGAGTTTCGCCGTCGTCGGATCGGGCTGCGGCACCGCCTCCTGCTCCGCGCCCTCCGGCCCGGCGTAGTACTGCTGTTCGGCGTACTGCTGCTCGGCCTGCCGCGACCAGCGGCCCGCCTGCCGGCGCGACACCCGGTTGGACACCGCGGTCGCCGTGCCGGCGATCACCGCGGTGCGGGCCACCCCACGAAGAAGTCCCATCCCCGATCACCTCCCACCCGCGGCCGAGGCGATCTCGGCCTCGGTCTCGGTCTCGTCCAGAGCCTGAATCAGCGCTTGTACGGGAATCCGCCCGCCCGCCACCAGATGGGCGCCGTTGCGCCGCAACCGGATGGCCAGCGGCGCCGCCCACGCGTTCTCGTAGACCATCACCACCGCCGCCGACCCGGTCTCCAGCACCGTCCCGGCCTGGCGCACGTCGTCACCGCCGAGGATCCCCGACGCCGCGCCGTGGAAGACCCCGAGCCCGGCCAGCTCGACGTCGCGCGCATCCAGCACCGTCACCGTCCCGTCGCGCTCCTTCCGCACGAACAGGATGTCCAGGATCCGGATGATCCCCCGATCGACGAGATCGACCAGCAGCGGGAACGCGCTCCCGTTGAGGCTCCCGTCGGGGAACTCCACGCACAGGTAGTCGACCGGCCCCATCTCTTGCAGTTCCATGCGATCTCCCTAGGTCAGCGAAGTCGCCATGACACGGCTGTGCCACGGCGCTCCCGGGATGTGGGTGAGGGCCAGGATGCTTCCGCTGGAGGCGGCCACCGGCCCGGCCAGGTCCTGGACCCAGCGGTGCTCCAGCAGAACGGCGAGGGCGTCGGTCTGTTCGTCGACCATCCCCGCCACCTCGTCGATGTCCGATTCGGTGATGAGCCCGCTGGCCAGCCGGGCCATCTGCCGGTCGCCGCGCAGGCAGGGGAGCTCGGTCAGCTCCACCGTGCACGCACCACCGGCCGCATCGGTGCGGATCACCAGCGCGTCGACGACGCGCATCTCGCCCGCTGTGGCCAGCAGGGCGAGCGTCGCGCGGACACCCTCACCGAGCCGGTCCGCGGGAAACGACAACACCATCAGTTCGAGCGGCCCCAATGCCATGCGACCAGCCTGCTGGGCGGCGGCGGCCGGAACGTCATCCGCCGCGGATGAGTCTCGGCGGGCGCCGGCGGGCGTTCATCCGCACCGGATGAGGCTGCCACCGGCCGGTTCCGGGAGCGTCGACGAGGAATCCGCCCAGCTAGGAGGATCGATGACGAGTCAGTCGACCGCCGGGCCCGGAGCGCCCTTGGAGACGGCCCCCGGCCCCGTGGAGGAGACCGCGCCGCCGGTGGACACGACGTCCGTACCCGATGGGTCCGTCCCTGATGAGGAGGTGGAGCGGCTGCGAGCGGAAGTGGCCGCATTGCGGGAGCAGCTGGAAGTGCGGCGCCGGAGGCGGCCGGGAAGTGTCGCGGTCCGGAGCGCGCTGGCCGCCGTGCTCGCCGCCCTGGCCGCGTTCGCCCTGGTCACCAGTGTGGTGGGGCTGTGGGCGGCGCGGACGACGCTGAACACCGACCGGTGGGTGGCGACCGTCGCGCCGCTGCCGCAGGATCCGCGGGTGAACGCGGCGGTGGCGCAGTACGCGACGGCCGAGGTGTTCCGCGTGCTGAACGTGGAGCAGCGGCTGCGCGACGTGCTGCCGCAGCAGGCGGCGTTCGCCGCCGGGCCGATCGCCGGGCAGCTACGTGAGCAGGTCCGCGCCACCGTCGTGAAGATCATGGACAGTGACCGTTTCCAGGCCATCTGGGTGGAGGTCAACCGGCGGGTCCACCAGCGGGTCCTGGCCGTCATCGAGGGCACCAGCACGGTCGTCATCGCCGGTGAGGACCACATCCGGATCGACCTGCTGCCGCTGATCAACCAGGTGTTGCGGGAGCTGAGCGACCAGTTGCCGACGCTGTTCGGCAAGCAGGTGTCGCTGCCCGACCTGAGCAGTGGCGCCATCCCGGAGAACCTGCGGCTGCGGGTCGAGGAGGCCGTCGGGGTCAGCCTGCCGGCGAATTTCGCGCAGTTCACCGTCTACGACTCGGGGCAGCTGTGGCAGGCTCAGCAGGCGGTCGCCGCGGCCAAACGCAATCTGCTGCTGTTCACCGGCGGCACGATCCTGTTGCTGATCGCCGCGTTCGTGGTGTCGCCGCGCCGGCGCAGAACAGCCGTGCAGTTCGGGATCTGGCTGGTGGTGGCATCGGTGGCGATCACCGCGCTGCTGCGGGCGGTGCGCGGGCAGATCCTCGCCGAGGTGCCGGCCGGTACCTATCGCGACGGGGTGGACGCGGCGATGACCACGGTGTTCAGTCTGCTGCGTACCCGGGGAGAGCAGTTGATCTGGATCGGCGCGGCGATCGCGGCGCTGGCCTGGCTGGTCGGGCCGGGACGGTTCCCGGTGTGGTTGCGCGGCGCGGTCCGGCGGGGTGCGGTGTACCTGTGGGGCAGGGCCGCGGTGGGGGTGCGGCGGGCGCCCGGCTTCATCACCGGGCACCTCGACGCGGTCCGGATCGGCGGGCTGGTCGTCGCGGCGGTCCTCGCCCTGATCCTGTCGTCCTGGATCTCACTGCTGGTGATCGCGGTGCTGCTGGCGGCCTACGAGGTCGCGGTGACGCTGATCGCGCGTCCGGGCGACGCGGCGGCGAAGGCGGCGTGATCGGCCTCGGTCTGATCGGCGTACGCCTCGGCGAACGGCACCAGAGCCTTCTCGAACCGTTCACCGGACCCCAGATAGGCGGCGATCGCGATGCGGTCGCCGCCTCGGGCGTGGGCCCGGGCGAGCGTCCACCCGCACAGCCGGCCGTAGGTGTCCAGCCCTTCCGGATCCATCGAGGCGATGTCGGCGCCGCCCTTCCAGTCGCGCAGCTGGCGTACGTAGAAGTCGCGGTGCTGCCCGTCGATGCCCTCGGCGCTGTGCCAGCCCAGGAAGATGTCGCTGGCCGCCTGGAGGATCCGCTGGCCGGAGACGACCCGGCGGCCGTCGCTGTCCCAGTCCGGTACCGGCACCGGGCCGACCCGGCCCGCCAGGACCGACGGCCCGGCCTCCTTGACCTGCAGCAGCAGCGGGTCGCCGTCGTCGCGGCCGGTCAGCAGGACCACCCAGCAGCGGGTGCCGACACTGCCGACGCCGACGACCTTGCGGGCCAGGTCGACGAACTCGAACGCGTCGAACAGGTGCCGCCGGTCGTCGGCGAGGCTCTGCCGGTACCCGGCCAGCAGCTCACGGATCTGGTCCTCCAGCAGCTTGCGGGCGACCCCGGGCATCAGTTCGGCGATCGGCACCAGTAGCGGCGGGTCGCTGGCCAGCCGCCGGCGGTCGCCGTCGAGGACGGTCAGCTTGTGGTACGCCTGCAGGCTGTCACGGGTGCGTGCCTTCGCCCCGGCCGCGTCGAAACGCCGGCCGCGCTGCCCGGTCAGTCGTCCCCGCAGTTCGTCGACGTCGGCGCGGGCGTACCAGACGTCCAGCTCGCGCATGGCGGCGAACTCGCGCATCGCCTCCCGGTATCGGCGGGCCGCGGCCTGCACGACCACCGCCCGCTGACGTCGTTTGAAGCCGTTCTCCCGCCCGGCCAGCGCCAGGCTGGCGACGAGGCGTTTGAGGTCCCACTCCCACGGGCCCGGATAGGACTCGTCGAAGTCGTTGAGGTCGAAGACCAGCCGGCGTTCCGGTGACGCGTACACCCCGAAGTTGAGCAGGTGGGCGTCACCGCAGAGGCGGCTGAGCAGTCCGGTCGACGGTGCGGCCGCCAGGTCGGCGGCCATCGTCACGGCGGCGGCGCGGTAGAACGTGAACGGTGAGACGGACATCCGTTCGTGCCGCAGCGGCAGCAGTTCCGGCACCCGGCCCTGCTCCTGCTCGCGGAGCAGGGCGACCGGGTCGGGCCGGTCGACGGCCGGGGTGAACTCGGCGTGCCCGTCCAGGGGCATCCGGTCGCGGGCCGCCTTCCCGGCCGCGGCGCGCGCGGCCGGGTCGCGCGGGGTCGCGCTCGTCACGGGTTGCCGCCACTGAACGTGTCGAGCAGGATCTCCCGCTCCCCGTCGGTCAGGTTGGTGGCGATCAGTTTCTTGTGCAGCCCGTGGAACCGTTCACCGAGGCGGTCCAGGTTGCCGTGGTCGGTGACCAGGAACAGCGCGGAGGTGCCCTCGGTGACCTCGGCCCGGATCGTCTCCAGCTGGTCGCGGTCGATGCCGGTGCCCTCGGTCGCCTTGACCAGGGCGCCGATGCCGGCACCGACCGCGGCACCGGCGACCGGCACCAGGAACAGTCCACCGATGACGATGCCCCAGAAGGCACCCCAGCCGGTGTACCGGTGTCCCGCTTCGTGCTCGTGGTGGGTCTCGGGCTTCGCGGCGCCGTGCGGCCAGGTGACCACCGCGTAGTCCACGACCTTCACCAGGCCCTCGGCCTCGGCCTGCTTGATGATGTAGGCGGCACGTTCCGCCCGCTCAACTTCGTCGAACTTCCATACCGTGAACGTGGTCATGGCCGTCATCGTCGGCCGGGGGCGAGGGCGGCGCCTCATCCCCGGCGGGCGAGGGCGGCTCCGGCGCGGCACCGCCCAGCAGGCTGTTCACCCACCGGGTCGACGGGTCGATGTCGATGAGCAGGCCCTTGGCGAACAGGGTCAGCGGGATCGCCAGCAGCGCGCCGAGCGCGCCCAGCACCCAGCCCCAGAAGATCAGGGAGAGGAAGGTGACCGTCGCCGACAGGCCCACCTCGTCGCCGACGATCTTCGGCTGGATCACCGACTGGATGATGAAGTTGACGACACAGTAGAGGGCGATCACCCACAGCATCAGTTCCGGTCCGCCCTCCAGCAGGCCGAGCAGGGCCGGCGGGATCACGCCGATGATGAAGCCGATGTTCGGGATGTAGTTGGTGATGAACGACAGCAGCCCCCACAACAGCGGCAACGGGATGCCCAGCCACCACAGCAGCGCCGTGTCGAACGCCGCGACGATCAGCCCGAACACGGTCGTGATCAGCAGGTAGCGGCGGGTGCCGGCGGCGAACGTGTGCAGAGCGGTGACGACCTGCGGCCGGTCGGTCACCGCGGCCGCCATCCGGGCCGGGAAATCGACAGCGTCCAGGCACATGAACAGCAGGACCGCGAGCAGGAACAGCGAGTTGCCGACGGCGCCGGCCAGCCCGCCGAAGAGGGCCTCGACGAACCGGGCGAACGTGCCCGGCTCCAGCCCGGACATCGCCGACCGCATCTGCTCCACGTCGACGCCGAGCCCGCCGAGACCGGTGGCCAGGTCGTCGCGCAGGTTCGCGAACTTGTCCTGGTACTCCGGCAGCAGGTCGATCAGCCGGCCCAGCGACACCGCCAACGCGCCGCCGAGCGCGAACAGACCCAGGTAGACGGTGACGATGGTGACCGTCGCGGCCAGCCAGACCGGCGCGCCGCGACGGCGCAGCCAGCCCGTGAGCGGGCTGACCGTCACCGTCAGCATCAGCGCAAGGAACACCGGCCCGACCAGCTCCGCGACGGCGCGCATCCCGCCCACGACCACGACCAGGCAGGCCGTGCCGAGCAGGACCAGCACACCGCGTGGCAGCATGGCCGGGCCGGTTCCTTCGTCAGGCCTTGACCTCACGGCCGTGGGCGGTGAGGGCGTAGATGATCAGGACGTCCATGGCGATCACGATGACGGACCAGATCGGGTACGCCGGCAGGAACGCCAGGTTCACCAGCGCGCTGAAGACGGCGACGATGATGCCGACCACCCGGGCCCACATCTGGCCGGCCAGGATGCCGAGGCCGGTGGCGATCGCGATCAGGCCGATGGTCAGGTGCGTCCAGCCGTAGGTGTCGAAGTCGACCGGAACCACCAGACCGCTCTTCGTGGTCAGGTAGAACTCGTCGCGGAACAGGGCGATCACTCCCTCGACCGCCTGGAACGAGCCGAGCATCAGCAGCATGACGCCGGCGAACACCACCATCCCCACCCAGCCGGAGGGCTGACGAGGGCTCGGCGGCACGTACGGGTCCTCGTAGGACTTCCGCGCCTCGGTGTCGGTCATGGTTTTCTCCCTAGTCAGGGGTCGGTCGTTGCGGGTCGATCATGTGGCCGGGCGGTGGGCGGGCACGCCATCCGTGACGGATGAAACGCACACCACCTCGACTCCGGACCGGTCCAGCCGGGTCAGCAACCGCTCCAGATCGGCGTCGGAGAGCCGTCCGCGGATGGTGCTCTGCAGTGGTAGTGCCCGGCAGCGCAGGTCGCCGAGCGCCCGGCGGAGCAGTGGCCCGAGAAACCCCCGGATCCGGATCTCGTAGCGCTCGTACATGGCGGCTCTCCTCTCGTCTGCGTCGAGACTCGCGGGCGGCCGGTCCGTATACCTCCTCCCACAGGGATGAGGACCACCGATGCTCTCCCGTGGCTGACTGATCGGGACTTCGAAGGGCACGGAAGGAGATGTGACATGGCAACACTGGTCGCCATCGGGTACCCCGACGAGACCACGGCCACGGCCGCCTCACTGGAGGCGAACCGCCTGGCCAAGGACCTGATCATCCAGCCGGACGCGATCGCTGTGATCATCCGGGACCGCGAGGGCAAGTTCCACGTCACCACGAACCATCACGCCGTGGCCGGCGGCACGACGTGGGGCATGTTCTGGGGCCTGCTGTTCGGGATGTTGTTCTTCATCCCGATCCTCGGCATGGCGGTCGGTGCGGGTCTCGGCGCGCTCACCGGCAAGCTGGCCAAGGGCGCGATCAACAAGGAGTTCCAGGAGCGGATCCGGGACGAGCTGCAGCCCGGTACGTCGGCGCTGTTCCTGGTCGTCGAAGCGGTCACGCCGGACAAGGCCGTCGCGGCGCTCGCGCAGTTCGGCGGCACCGTCCTGAAGTCGTCGCTGCCGAAGGAGACCGAGGCGGAGCTGCAGGACGCGCTGCACGGCGGCGAGCAGAAGTAACGTCCGCGGTACGTTCTGGACGCCGCCCGGGAGCCCCGGGCGGCGTCCCTCGTCTGGTGGAGGTGAACATGGCGGTCGCCGACCTGATCCCGGGGGTACGGGTGCTCGCCGGTTACCGGCGCGAGTGGCTCCCGAAGGACGTGGTGGCCGGTGTCGTGCTGACCACGTTGCTGGTGCCGCAGGGGATGGCGTACGCGGAGCTGGCCGGGCTGCCGGCGATCACCGGCCTGTACACGTCGGTGCTGTGCCTGCTGGCGTACGCGGTCTTCGGCCCGTCCCGGATCCTGGTGCTCGGCCCGGACTCGTCGCTGGGCCCGATGATCGCGGCGGTGCTGCTGCCGCTGGTCGTGGCCGACGGTGATCCGGCCAAGGCGGTGGCGCTGGCGTCGGTGCTGGCGCTGATGGTCGGGGCGATGCTGACCGTCGCGGCGGTGGCGAAGCTGGGTTTCGTGGCCGATCTGCTGTCACGGCCGACCCAGCTCGGCTATGTCAACGGGCTGGCGCTGACGATCCTGATCGGGCAGTTGCCCAAGCTGTTCGGGTTCTCCACCGACGGCGAGGGCCTGATCGGTGAGACCGTGGCGTTCGTGCGCGGGGTGGCCGCCGGCGAGACCGTCCCGGCGGCGCTGGCGATCGGCGTGAGCGGGCTGGTGGTGATCCTGGCGCTGCGCAGGTGGGCGCCGAAGGTGCCGGGCATCCTGGTGGCGGTGCTGGGCGCGATCGCGGCGACGGTGTGGCTGGGCCTGGAGGGCCGGGGCGTGAGTGTGGTCGGGCCGCTGCCGCAGGGGTTCCCGCCGTTCACCGTCCCGAGCGTCGAGTGGTCGGAGCTGGGGCTGCTGGCGGCCGGGGCGCTGGGTATCACGCTGGTCTCGGTGACCGACACGATCTCGACGGCGTCGACGTTCGCCGCCCGGACCGGGCAGGAGGTGCGGGGCAACCAGGAGATGATCGGTATCGGGGCGGCGAACCTGGCGGCGGGCCTGTTCCAGGGCTTCCCGGTCAGCACCAGCGGGTCGCGGACCGCGGTGGCCGAGAGCGCGGGGGCGCGTAGCCAGGTGACCGGGGTGGTCGGGGCGGCGGCGATCACGCTGCTGCTGGTCCTGGTGCCGGGGCTGTTGAAGGATCTGCCGCAGCCGATGCTGGCCGCGGTGGTGATCGCGGCGTCGCTGTCGCTGGCCGACGCGGCCGGGATGCGGCGGTTGTGGCGGCAGCGGCGGGTGGAGTTCGCACTCGCGACGGCGGCGTTCCTCGGGGTGGCGCTGTTCGGTGTGCTGCCGGGCATCGCGGTGGCGGTGGGTCTGTCGGTGCTGAACGTGTTCCGCCGGGCGTGGTGGCCTTACCACACGGTGCTCGGGCGGGCCGACGGTGTCGCCGGCTTCCATGACGTGCGGTCCTATCCGGATGCCGCGCTGACGCCGGGGCTGGTGCTGTTCCGGTTCGACGCGCCGCTCATCTTCGCGAACGCACGGACGTTCCGGGACGAGATCCGGCACCTGGCCCGCACCGAGCCGGCGCCGGAGTGGATCGTGGTGGCGGCCGAGCCGATCACCGACATCGACACCACGGCCGCAGACATGCTGGAGGATCTCGACGAGGAGCTGAACGCGAAGGGGATCTCGCTGGTCTTCGCGGAGATGAAGACGCCGGTGCGGACGAAGATCGACCGGTACAAGCTGACCCGCACCATCGATCCGGCACACTTCTATCCCACGATCGAGGACGCGGTAGCCGCTTTTCATCCGCGCCGGAGGACGTAGCCGGAGGGCGCCGGGCCGAGCCTGACCGCATGGCCATCAACGAAGCGAGCGCCGAGCAGAGGCGTCTGCGTGACGCCGACAGTGCCGCCGTGCCCTGGCGGCGCTGGGGACCGTACCTCAGTGAACGGCAGTGGGGGACGGTCCGTGAGGACTACAGCCCGGGCGGGGACGCCTGGGACCACCTGAGTCACGATGCCGCCCGCTCCCGGGCGTACCGGTGGGGTGAGGACGGCATCGGCGGGTTCAGCGACGACCAGCAGGCGCTGTGCCTGGCGGTGGCGCTGTGGAACGGCCGGGACCCGATCCTCAAGGAGCGGTTCTTCGGCCTGACCAATCAGGAGGGCAACCACGGCGAGGACGCCAAGGAGTACTGGTTCTACGTCGACGCCACGCCCACCCATTCCTACCAGCGGATGGTCTACAAGTACCCGCACGCCGCGTTCCCGTACGAGGACCTGGTCGCTACCAACCGGTCCCGGGGGCGGGAGGACTTCGAGTACGAGCTGCTCGACACCGGGATCTTCGCCGGGGACCGGTACTTCGACGTGGAGATCGAGTACGCGAAGGCGGGGCCGGAGAACCTGCTGGGCCGGATCACCGTGCACAACCGCGGGCCGGAGGCGGCGTCGCTGCGGCTGCTGCCGACGATGTGGTTCCGCAACACGTGGTCGTGGGACCGGCCCGAGCCGAAACCGGTGATCCGGGCCCGGCCCGAGGGCGTCGAGGCCGTCCATCATCGTCTCGGCGCGCGCTGGTTCACCGTGCTGAACGACGGGCCGCTGCTGTTCACCGAGAACGAGTCGGCCGGGACCGGCCGGTACGTCAAGGATGCCTTCGACCGGTACGTGGTGCAGGGCGACACCGCGGCGGTGAACCCGGACGGCGTGGGCACGAAGGCCGCCGCGCTGGTGACGCTGGACATCCCGGCCGGCGGATCGGCGGTGGTCCGGTTCCGGCTGGCCGAGGCGCCGCCCGCGGACACCGATCCGGAGGCTTTCGACCGGGTGGTGGACCAGCGGCGGGCCGAGGCCGACGACTTCTACCGGGAGCTGCTGGCCCCGCAGCTGGGCGACGACGAGCGTCAGGTGGTACGGCAGGCGCTGGCCGGGATGCTGTGGAGCAAGCAGTACTTCGGTTACGACGTGGAGCGCTGGCTGACCGGGCACGGCCGGGATCCGCTGGCCTCGCGGGGCACCCGTAACGGCGAGTGGTTCCACATGATCTGCAACGACGTCATCTCGATGCCGGACAAGTGGGAGTACCCCTGGTTCGCCGCGTGGGATCTGGCGTTCCAGTCGATCGCGCTGGCGCTGGTCGACGTGGGGTTCGCCAAGGACCAGCTGAACCTGCTGCTGGGCCGGCGCTATCTGCATCCCAGCGGGCAGATCCCGGCGTACGAGTGGAACTTCTCCGACGTGAACCCGCCGGTGCACGCCTGGGCCACCTATCTGGTCTACGAGCTCGACAAGTCCCGCAACGGCGCCGGTGACCAGGCCTGGCTGGAGTCGATCTTCCACAAGCTGGCGAAGAACTTCACCTGGTGGGTCAACCGCAAGGACCACGACGGCAACAACGTGTTCCAGGGCGGGTTCCTCGGGCTGGACAACATCGGCGTCTTCGACCGGAGCGCGCCGCTGCCCACCGGCGGTTACCTGGATCAGGCCGACGGGACGGCGTGGATGGCGCTGTACTGCCAGAGCATGCTGTCGATCGCGCTGGAACTGTCCCAGCAGGACCCGGTCTATCTGGAGCAGGCGCAGGCGTACTTCGAGCATTTCGCCTGGATCGCGGTGGCGGTCAACCGGGAGGCCGGCGGGGCGGCTATGTGGGACGAGGAGGACGGCTTCTTCTACGACCTGCTGCGGCTGCCGGACGGCAGCGCGCAACGACTTCCGGTCCGGTCCCTGGTGGGCCTGCTGCCGCTGGCGGCGGTGACGGTGTACGAGACCGCGCTGACCTCCCGCCATCCGCAGTTGATCGAGGGCGTCCAGGATTTCGTGAACCGGCACCCGAGCGTCAGTTCGGTGCTGTCGCGCGGCCGTGTCACCGGGCGGCACGGTGAGCACCTGCTGGCGCTCTTCGACGAGACCCGGTTGCGGCGCATCCTGACCCGGCTGCTGGACGAGGAGGAGTTCCTCAGCCCGTACGGCATCCGCTCGCTGTCCCGGTACCACCGGGACCATCCGTTCGAGTTCCGGGTCGGCGGGAGCACGTTCTCGGTCGGCTACCAGCCGGCCGAGTCGGACAGTGCGATGTTCGGTGGCAACTCCAACTGGCGCGGGCCCGTCTGGTTCCCGGCGAACGTGCTGGTCATCCGGGCCCTGATGAATCTGTACGTGGGATACGGCGACGATTTCACGGTGGAGTGCCCGACCGGCTCCGGGGTGAAGATGACGCTCTTCGAGGTGGCCCGGGAGATCTCCGACCGGCTCACCCGGATCTTCCTGCCCGGCCCGGGTGGTGGCCGCCCGGTCCACGGCGGCCAGGACGTCTTCGCCTCCGAGCACTGGCGTGACCTGATCACGTTCAGTGAGTACTTCCACGGCGACAACGGGGCCGGCCTGGGTGCCGCCCACCAGACCGGCTGGACCGGCCTGGTCGCCGTCTTCCCCAACGTGTTCGCCGGCCTGACCGGCATGCACCTGCTCGACCACGGCATGACCGGGGTCCTGCGGGCGACCGTGACCGAGGAGGAGCAGGGATGAGCAGTGGCTGGCCGTCGGCGCCGTCGGTCTACGAGATCTTCGCCTGGCCGTGGCTGACCGGTCTGGGCGCGCGGTTCGGCCGGGACGTGACGCTCGGCGACGTGCCCGCGGAGGTGTGGGACGAGATCGCCGTACCGGGGGTGGACGCGGTCTGGTTGATGGGTGTCTGGGAACGCAGCCCGGCCGGTCTGGCGCTGGCCCGGACGAACGAGGAGCTGCAGCGGTCGTTCCGCCAGGCGCTGCCGGACGTGCGGCACGCCGACGTGGTGGGTTCGCCGTACTGTGTGCGCCGCTACCGGGTGGACGCCCGGCTGGGCGGCCCGTCCGGGCTGGCCGAGGCCCGCTCCCAGTTGCGGGCCCGTGGGGTGCGGCTGGTCCTCGACTATGTGCCCAACCACGTGGCCCCGGACCATCCGGCGACCGCCGATCACCCGGAGTGGTTCGTCCAGGGGACCGAGGAGGATCTGCGGCGTGATCCGCGGGGCTGGTTCACCGTCGGCGGGCGGGTGCTGGCGCACGGCCGTGACCCGTACTTCCCGCCGTGGCCGGACGTGGCCCAGCTCAACGCGTTCGATCCGGGGCTGCGCGAGGTGACGGCGGCGGTGCTGGCCGACATCGGCGACCAGTGCGACGGTGTCCGCTGCGACATGGCGATGCTGCTGACCAACGAGGTGTTCGCCCGGACCTGGGGCCCGCACGCGGGTCCGGCGCCGGCCGAGGAGTTCTGGCCCCTCGTGCTGGGGAAGGTGCGGGAACGGCACCCGGATCTGGTGATGATCGCCGAGGCCTACTGGGACATGGAGTGGACGCTGCAGCGGCAGGGGTTCGACTTCTGCTACGACAAGCGGCTCTACGACCGGCTGGCCGGTGAGGACGCCGAGGCGCTGCGCAAGCACCTGGCCGCCGACCGGGACTATCAGGACGGGCTGATCCGGTTCCTGGAGAACCACGACGAGCCGAGGGCGGCGGCGACCCTGCCGGGCGGGCGGGGCCGGGCCGCGGCGGTGGCGATCGCCACGCTGCCGGGGGCCACGCTGTGGCACGACGGGCAGTTCTCCGGGCGGCGTACGCGTCTGCCGGTCTTCCTGGCCCGTTTCCCGGACGAGCCGGTCGACGAGGATCTGGTGTCCTTCCACCACCGGCTGCTGTCGGTGGCCGACGGGCTCCGCGCGGGGGAGTGGCGGATGCTGGAGACCCGGGGCTGGCCGGACAACCAGAGCCATCGGGAGCTGCTGGCCTGGGCGTGGCACGACGAGACGCCCGGCAGCCTGGTGGTGGTCAACTTCAGTGACCGCCCGGCGCAGGCCCGGATCGAGCTGCCCTGGCCGGGGCTGGCGGGCCGGTCGTGGCGGCTCACCGATCAGCTGGACGGGCAGGTCTTCGAGCGGGACGGAGACGAGCTGGCGGGCAGTGGTCTCTACATCGATCTTTCGCCCTGGGGGACGCATGTAGTGACGTTCCGTTAACACCAAAGACACTCAGGGTCATCGGACTATCCGATCCGGACGATGTGCGGCCCCGATGGCACGACGAGTCTGAACGAGGAGATCGAACAGGCGGCCATCGGAGGTAGCCAACGTGTCCATCGACATGATCACTGACTCGGACAGTTCCCTTCTCACCTCCAAGTTCGCCGTCCCGGAGGCGCCGCCCTTCATGGTCACCCGGCCGGGCCTGCTCGACCGGGTGACCGAGGGGGTGCGCGGGCCGGTGACCGTGATCACCGGGCTGGCCGGCAGCGGCAAGACGCAGCTGCTGGCCTCCTGGGCCCGGGCCGCCGCGGTGGACTGGCCGGTGGCCTGGATCACCCTGGAGAACGGCGACGAACAGCTCCCCACCTTCTGGGGGTACGTGGTGGAGGGGTTGCGCCGGTCCGGAGTGGAGGTGCCGGCGGTCACCGGGGGCGTCGTGACCCGCGGCTTCCTCGGCCGGCTGGCCGGCGCCGTCGAGGAGCACCC